>JACKAL010000002.1 GCA_020635085.1 Pseudobdellovibrionaceae bacterium | reverse complement strand
CATAGGCAGATTCAAATTTTTCTATGTAAGGTTTGGGAAGTAGCTCCTCATCAAGAGACATCACTTGTAGGAGTTTAAGTCCGGCTCCCTTGAGTTGACTTAGTTTTGAAAAAATAATTTCAGCGATTTGTTGTTGGGTGGCGATAGTTTGTTTTTCGCGTTTTTCTTTCGACAAAAATAATTGAGAAGTCAAATTTTCAAGTTCTTTGACGGCGATTTGAGTTGTTATGGTGCCAAGATCTAGAATTCTTTTACTCTTCAAGGGGGATACCTTTCGGATTAAGTAATTTATTGAGGACGTGTTCTTTAAATAAAAAATGAGCAACAGCATAAATTTTATTAAAAAGATCACTGCCCAGGAGCTCTTCGAATACTTTCATGCTAAGAGCAATAAATTCGGTGGTTCTTAGAGAGGATTTGCTGCTGTCTTTGAGCCAATAATAAAGAACCCCAATATGATAATCCCACATTAAAGAGACTAAGAAATCTTTAAAGGGCGGCTGTGGGAAGTCGCCTTTTGCAACAGATTTGGAAAACTCATCTGCGAGAAATAAGGAGTGCTTATTTTTTATGGACGCGAGAGACGTATTTGCTAAGGAAATGGGACTAGTAAATAACGATTGAACGGAGTCTGCAAAAAAAGATTTTGCCGGAGTGAGAACTTCCAAGTGATTTTCTATAAGGGTGTGAAAAATATCGGTAAAGCTCATTTCCTTTAAAGGCTCTTTCTGAGTTCTGTTGATAGCTTCTTCGATAGACCAGTCAAAGTATCCTGAGATTAGAGTTTCTTTTTTGGGGAAGTAATTATAAATGGTCGCCTCACCGATGCCGGCCTCTTTAGCAATGGACTTCATGGTTAGAGAATCAAAGCCGCGATCTTTTGATAACTTGATAACGGCCTTAAAGACAGCTTCAATATTTTCTTTTCTTTGCTTTTTCGAAATCTTCATGTGCCTACCTAAGTTCAATTGTACGTTTTGCAAACGAATACGTTGTGTTTATGTATCCACCTATACTGTTGCCATCAGGGTTCATGCGTGTACTTAAACTGACCTCGACATGCACTTGGATGTTTCCTGGTGCGAATGCGCTGAGGTCAGTGGATAAAATTCGTATTTGTGAACCATATCCCGACACGCTTTTATAGTTATCACCTTGTGATAGTCTAACAGAGGTATTGCCACCGAGGCTATTACCTAAAACATCGATATTAAAGCCACTGGATGAGGTAGTGGGAGGTACATTGAGAGATAAAGTGGGGATGTGAGCTGTTTCATGGAAGTAGGAGCCGGAGTTATCGATAAACTCAAAAGAAATATTTCCTGGGTTTCCTGAAATTGTTTGATGATATGTGGTTCCTGTTGCTCCAGCAAAGAGCCAGGCGGGAGGGAATAAAAAACCTGCGTAAAATGCGGCAACCTCCCCTCCGTCAAATTTATCGGTGTTTTCTTTTGGAGATAGGCCGTTGATAGTGAGCGAGGCTGGGGGTACAAGTCTTACGGTTGTGCCCCATGAACTTCCTAATGAGAATGTGGCGGTAGCCATGCTTGCATTCGTCACTTCGTTATAGTCGACGTTATAGTCGCGGTAGATGTTGTTATTTCCGCTAGAATCTTTTGCGATAAGGTTTGAATCGATGGTTCCTCTATCGCAGGCGGTAAGTGCCGCCATCGATAGTGCCAATACGAAGCTTTTTAAAAGTGTGTTTTTCATTTTTCTCTCCTTTAAAACTTGCTTATTTATACAGCACAAGTATGGAGATAATCAATAGTAAATTTACATTAATGCGTATTTTTGTAATAATTACATGGGTAAATTGGGTTTATATTCAATTTAAATCAAATTAATATGAATTTACTATCTTTATAAGAAAATGGATTGAGGGGCATTGAGCTGATTATTTCTTTGCAACCTCTAAGCGGTATACTTCGCTACCGATGGCAAAGACGATGTACTTATCGTCGGTTTCGATAATACGAAATTTGTTAACTGCGCGGCCGATATTTTGATGTATCCAAGTGTGTCCGCCATCCTCAGTAAAGTAGGCGCCGTTGACATCACCAACCCAGCCCACATCTGCATTGATAAAACCTATGCCAAACTCTCGCACATTATGATCATTCACGAGAGAGATTTCTTTCCATGTGTCGCCACCATCAACAGTTTTAACCACATATCGTTGTGTGTTTTTGGGATCTTCATCGTAGCTTTGTAGGGTGCCGTATCCTACCCGATCAGTAGGAAAAGAACATTTCCACATGAGCTCATTGGCGCCTTTCGATTCGTAAACCACCTTCCATGTGGTACCACCATCAGTAGTTTTCAAAATGCGACCTTTTGTTTTTTCCATGTCGGCGCTGCTTGAGGCACATATAAAACCAGTGGTTTCATTTAAGAATTTAACATCAAGGATCATCTCTGCTAGAGGAGAAAGGTCTTCGGTTTTCCAGGTGTTCCCACCATCTCTTGAGGTGGCCATCTTTGCGGGGCCACCCACGCGCCCAGCGGCGCGAACCGTTACTCGGTGATCCAATACTCCAGAGTTGATGAATTTAGCTTTTAATACGTCGATCGCACAAACGCCTTTAAGGTTTTTTCCACTGAGGGTGTGAATGGCCTTCCATGTTGTTCCACCATCAGTAGTTTTGTAAAGAGGCTTGCTGTCGGTTACACCAGGGAAATAATCGGGACCGATGTTGCCGGCAAACCCAAGGTTTTCATCAACAAAGCCTAAGGCGCGAACAAATGTTCCGGGTTTGTGTAGGATTTCTTTCCACGTGTCGCCGCCATCAACGGTTTTATAGAGGTAACCTTTTCCGTTTCCATACCAGCCGATATTGGCATTTACAAAGTAGATATCATCTTGTTTTCCTTTAAACTCGACGGTGTTTAATTTTTTCCAAGGACCAATTTTTAAGGTTGTTTTTTGCGGAGAGGGGTGAGAGGCGCAGCTTTGCATGACAGTGTTGAATGCGAGGAGTAGAATAATTAAAAAGGAGATTTTTCATTTTAAAGTTCCTTTGTGTATTAAGATTTGTTGGTAGACTGAGCCACAGAGATTGTCAATAAAACTGATAGAGAAACATTGAGAGATGTACTTAGAATAAAGTCAGGTAGGCGTTTGGATGAAAAGAGGTATAGCAAGGTATGAAGTGGCAACATCAGTAACACGTGTGAAAAATCTAAAGCACGATGTACTTATTATTTGGCTGCAGGTTGGGCGTTTGATCTTGAATCGTTTGTGCGGCGGCAGCAGCGGCAGCCGGAGCAATTTTGGCAACTTCTTTTATTGTGCTACAGGCATTAATGAATTTCACAAGAGATACAGACATAGATTTGATATCAGGCACATCATTGCGAAAATCGGTGGTGTTTGTGAGGATTCATCTGTTGTTGCTACATTGGCATATTTATTCTCAAGTCCGGTAGGATTTTCTTCAGAAAATCTATAGATTCTAAGGTGGGGGTTGCGTTGGTGGAGTCGCCTTGTAGTGACATAATTTAATTTAATTTTCGGCTCCGCATTTTTTTCAAGAGATGCCGATTGTGTATTGTCAAATAAGTAAAGAGTAGTAATCTTGTTGTCTTTTTACTTTTGCAAGCGCATGATACCCATATGTGTTTGTCTGCCAGTTGCCCTTTGAAACTTGCAACTGATTTATAAATTTTAGAATCAAAGATCATGTTCCTGGCATCATCTTTTTGGGAGCATTTAATATCATTAGGATCCAGGCCACATCAGGATCTTTTTTTTTGCATCTTCCGTTGTCTGCATTTTTTTGATCCATTCCAGATCTGCAAGCTTCCACGAGCGGCACCAGCCTGGTCCCCAGCATCCCAAGGTTTCCATCCGGCTTTTTGCTACAAGTGCACAGCCGCCATTACTTAGGCCATTTTGATGTCACCGGCGGTACCTGTAGCAATGGCACCTACTACAGCAGCTCCGATCCACCCACACAGATGCACTTTTGTTACAAATAATTTTTAAAATTGCTAATTTGCCTGCATGTGCCTCTGGTAGGATAAGTGAATCCAGTAACGAGGCGCTTTGTTGTGTAGCGTGATGTAATTTTTGAGAAGGCTATTAATCTGCAATTTAAGAGGAGCTGAGGGGTCCACAGTCCAACTTATTCCTCAATAAATACCTGATTTTTAGTAAGATCAGGCCATTCAACTGAAATTTTCCCTGCGAAAAAGTAAAAATGAGGTGATTCTTTTCGCGTGATAACGTTGGCGCACTGCCAAGGTTATCAAAGAGTTCTTCAGCCTCTTTTTTATTAGTAGTTTTAGATTTTCTATAGAATACGTCTACAAAATTACGGCCAGATTGAATATTTTTATTAAAAAAATAAATATAGGCATCCAGTGAGGCCTGACTCAATTGTTCCAGTTGAGCGGGAGTAGGTTTTTTCCATTCGGTTGAGGCATTTTCAGAAAAGGCGTTTGGGTAGAAAAGACAGCATAGAACAGTAATGAAACTCAGAGAATACCGCATATTCTTATAATACCTATTTCTGTAATAGAGGAGAATTGGGTTGTGGACTAGCTGGACGTTTTTTTAGGTGTGCATGGCCAGTAGGGCGGGGATTATTATTGCCGTCTTATTAGAAAGAGGTCTGCTCTTAGGAGACATTAAGAGGCATATTGAGACAGAATGCAAATAATGTCGAGATGCCAGCTAAAAGACTTGCCCAGCATCCCTATGAAGAGGGATCCCGGGCGTGCTCCGTTACAGAGTTTGTGCTAAAAGTTTTACCGCATCTGAGGCGGTAAAAATACCCCAGCTATCGTGGGAGGTACCTTTCACGATAGCGCTGTGATAACCGCGTTTGTGCATTTCCGTCAGAACGTCTTTAAGATCTGCACTATGGTCTACCATAAAGGGTTCGTCTGTCATAATCTCACGCACTAAAACGTGCTCTTCGTCGCTGAGATTTTTAATCATTTGCATATCGCGATCTGATAACATACCAACCACAGCACCGCCGCTAAGGACGGGAAGATGATGGGTCGAAAACTCCATCATCATTTCACGTGCTTTTTTTAAAGTGGCTCCCTCACCAATGGTGTGGGGGAGTTGAGTCATGTGGTCACTGATTTTTCTTGAAATCATAATCCCTCCTGAGCTTTTTGTCCTTTCTGGAAGTTTTCGTACACGATGACTTGGGCGCCGGTATCACCAAGGTGTTTTTCGATCAGCGGTTTTACAGTTTCCCAGGAAAGGCCGCCCACGCCTGTGGCTAATTTTGGTAAGGCAATACTTTTTATCTCTAATTTTTGAATTTCTTTTGCCAGGTGCTTAAGGGCATGGTTGACGTAGGATTCAGAAGCTTTTCCCGGATGCTCGTTGTGAGAGCTGGCATGCTCTTGGGTAAACAGGCTGATCATCACTGGGCCGTCTGCACCTTTCCAACTCCACAAATCCCCTTCTTTAGGGTGATGAGTATGACTATAGTGACGAAAATCTTTATACATCGCCGGCCAGCTTTCGCGTAGAGAAAGGGCTAGCCCTTGAGCAAAGCTATCATTAGGTGCTACGCCGTGAGCAATCGCATTGGCTTGTGTTAATAAAATATCTCCAGTTACATACTTCACCATAAGAATCTCCTTTTCTGTACAACAATAATGTAGGTGTTTCATACCTTGTAAAGGGAAATTAAAAAAGAAATTGTTTACTTTCTTATAAAAAAAAAGCTTATAATTCAGAGGTAAAAAAATCATGACACTGATTACTTTAGGTGCAAAAGCAAGTGCCGGTGAAGGGAACGATTATGAGAAGCAGCATCATTTTAACCCTAGTTTTTTCATTCTCTCCAGGAATTCAAGCTAGTGACGAAACTAAGGCGCCGCCGCAATGGAATTTACAAATGCGGGCGCTCTCAACAGATATGCAAGCGCTTGTTCCTGATCTCTTTGATTCGGGGCCACAAACACCAGAAGAAATCGCAGAATTTAAGAAAAAAGTTACCGCACTGTATAAGACTTCTCAGGGCCTAAATTTAGCTAAGAAGCATGGAACAAAAGCACCCGATAGTGATCCTACGCTGGTTTTTCTATCAGGACTATTTCGTGAAGAGTTAGAAAATGCGTATAAAAGCACAGAGCGAGGATCTTATGCCTATGCTAAAAGTCGTCTAAAATCTTCAATGAGTTATTGTATTGCTTGCCATACTCGCGACGATAGTGGACCTCAGTTTCCATTAGTCACAGTGTTGTCAGAACCGCTCAAAAAGGCATCATGGGGTGAAAGAGTGAAGTTTGAAGTGGTCATGCGTAAGTTTGACTCCGCTTACGCAGATGCCATGCGTATGATTGATGAACCACTCCTTTTAAAAACAAATAAAATGGCTCTGGAATCGGTGATTAATATTGCGCTAACCATTGCGGTTAGAGTCAAGCAAAGTCCTGAACAAGCCTTGCTTATCACGCAAAAAATTAAAAAATCAGATAATGCCAGTACAGCGCTAAAAGAAAAAGCTGCAGCCTGGGACAAAGATATTCGTACGTGGCAGAAAGAGTCTGGAGAAAAATTTTCTAGCGATAAAGAGCTCATTGCCAAGGGGAAAGCGCTTGTTGGTCTTAACGGAGCTGGTCCCTACCAAGTGATTACCAATGGGGAAGTGCGCTACTTGCGAGCCACAGAACTGATGCATCAGTTGTTAAAAAAATACCCTAACAGTCCCAATGCATCTGAAGCACTGTATATTTTGGGCCGCTCTTATGAGGTGACCAATGAATTGAGCTTTTCCGACTTAAGCGAAAAATATTACATTCTATGCATCAATATGAAACCCCATTCTTCGATTGCCATGTCCTGTGCCGATGCTTATGAGGACAGTGTTGAGGTGGGTTATTCGGGTAGTAGTGGACTGCATGTGCCTGAATATGTGCAAAATAAGATAGAAAAAATGAAAGAGCTAGCTAAGAAAAATTAGTCTCCGTTGATGTTTTGCCGAGTTTTAATAAGGGCCGAAAAAACTATTTTTCTATTCTGCGTACGCACCCATTTAAAGTAGTACTTCTGAGGTGAAAATGCCAAATTTTATTTTCTTGTGTTTGTTGTTTTGTACAATGAGTACTTATGCCAAAGGAGGCCTTTCCGCGAGTGAAATTTTAAAAAACTCAAACTCTAAAGATTGGCGAGCCGTTGATAATAAAAATGTATTGTACATGGAAATCCCCAACGGACGCGTGATCATCGAGTTAAATCCTGAATTTGCACCTCGACATGTAGTTAATATTCAGAAGCTTGCGCAGGAAAAATATTGGGACGGTCTTGCTATTGTGCGCACACAAGACAACTATGTGGTTCAGTGGGGAGATCCAAATTCCGAAGATATCAAAAATAAAAAAGCTATTAAGAGTGCGGCACCAACATTAGCCGCTGAATTTGAAGTGCCGCTGAATAATAAATTATTATTTGCGAAAATTCCTGATAGGGATACCTATGCCACTCAGACAGGTTTTTATCAAGGCTTTCCTATAGCCTACGATTCCAAAGCAGGAAAAATGTGGATGACCCATTGTTATGGCATGGTGGGTGCCGGTCGTAACAATCCTCCTGATAGTGGGGGAGGGACCGAGCTTTACGTGGTGATTGGGCAAGCGCCGCGCCACCTTGACCGCAATGTTACTTTAGTGGGGCGTGTGCTCGAGGGAATGGATCTGCTAAGCACACTTCCTCGCGGTACTGGTCCTATGGGTTTTTATGAGAAAGAAAAGGAACGTATTCCGATTCGTTCAATGCGTTTGGCAAGCGATGTTTCTGAGAAAGAAAAAATCGCACTAGAGGTATTACGTACGGATACAAAAACTTTTAATGCATGGTTAGAGGCACGACGGAATCGTCAAGAAGATTGGTTTCATTATTCTGTGGGGCATATCGATGTTTGTAATCTATCAGTTCCAGTGCGGCGCAAATAAAAATGATGTAAAGGTGTATTTTTGCAGAATCATATGAAAAACAAAGAGAAGACCTCAATGTCTGTATGGCAAAGAGGGCGCTCTGTATCGAATGGCTTTTGGCTAAAAATACGTTCTTTGTTGCGCTATAGCCGACGTGGGTATAGTGAGGCCACGCGAGTAACACCCGTGTTTTCTCCGGCATCGCAGGAAATCAACGATCGGTATCAATTTTCCGATATAGGAAAACGATTGGCACCACGCCATTGGCACCGCAATTTAGCGACTCTTTGGTATATGGAACAAATGCTTGATGGATTGCGGTGGACAAAACCAATGCGTGTATTAGAGCCGGGCACACAAGATTTTTCTCGCTTACCTGCGTTTCGTTCTTATTTTAAAAAACATGCACCAGAATCCACATTTATCGGCATTGAGCTTGATGCCTATGTACCGCTGAGGGATTTTTATTCCTTATGGGATCATGCGCAGTACTACATTTCTTTGGATAGTGGAAAGGCAGAAATAATTGCTACTGATTTTTTTCAATATCAGGATTGTGCGGACTTGATTTTGTGCTTTTATCCCTTTGTTTCGTGCGAACCGGCTTTGGCTTGGGGAATTCCAGCGAAATATGCCAGTGCTCGAAAGTGGGTTGAAAGCTTTGTAAGAAATCTAAAATCAAATGGATATGTGCTGGTGATTCATCAGGGGGAATGGGAGGAGAAGGACTTTGATGGGGCTCGTAAAGGCACGTCTCTAGAGCTTATGCGTCGGCGACAGTTGGAGTGCCCATTTTTCTCTATGAAGTTTCCGGTACGCGCATCTTTGTACAAAAAGTCTGCGGGGAATGAGAGCCGAGTTCTCCTCGGCTCCGCCACATAGTCTAATTATTTTCTTTCTCTTTTTCAGTATTGTTTTGCAAATTTTGCGGGCGACTAATATTAAAGAAAACAACTCGTTTACGAGTGGTGGCTTTACTATTCACGCGAACATCTTTTACGTCTTTGTCTTCAATAGAACTTGTATAGATATTACGTCGCTCCATTACGATAGTTTCTGTTGCAATTCTTTCACGTTGCCAGTCGGGTTCATTTTTCTCGTCGTCATCGGCAAGGGCATCGTTATTTTTATTTTTTGACAAAAGAAATCTTTGTTTAAGAACCAAAAGACCAAGATCTTTTTTAGCGGTGAGTGTGATGGCGCCTTCAGTTGCACTATAGGTCGCTTTCCAGTATTCGCTGTCCTGCAATAAATCGGCAAAAGTAAAACGACGTCTTTGATTGCCGACGTTTGTAAAAGCAACCGTAATGGGGAAGCGATCGAATTCGTCTAAACTGGTTCCCATAGTAACACGCGGGTTTCGGACAATAACCGGGTGTCTCTCTACACGACGCCAGAAATAGTTTACAAGATTATATTCGCTAGGCGCAGCTAAGAAGCTGCGCTGTGCAGCAGCCATTGGAGTTCCATTAGGCGATATTGTTGTAAATATCCATGTGCCGTCTGAGAGTTTTTGTTGAAAAATATCACTGTAGGAATCGCTTTTCATTTGTTCAATAGTGAGATAAGAAATTTTCTCTTTATATCGTAAGATAATCTGCATGTAATAAGCAGGACTTATTTTTATAGTCTGCCCTGCATAAATTGGTTCAGTTAGGCTCGCATCACCCTCACCCGAAGCGATACGTAACTGGTGGATGTTGGGATCAGTGGCGTTAGCATCAAGCTGTATGACAGTTTCTGCAGATGCTGTTTCCGCGGATTTTACGTTATTATATTCTATGTTTTGGTTTACTCGTGTACGAATAATATTCGCCACAGCTTTAATACTGATACCCTCATTAGGTTCTTCTGCAGACTCTGGTTTACTATTAGATGGAGATTCGCTTTTAATAGCTAAATCGACTTCGCTGAGGACCTTATCGATAATTTTCTCAGAAATCTTATTGAATTCTTCAGATGAACTGACTTGTGAGTTAATTTCGAGCTTGGTGTTTTCAAGTGCCAGTTGTAAGGCCGCGGCAATATCTGCTTTGATTATTTTTCCGTAACTTCCTTTTGCACTGGCTTCGAAATTAGCGGCCAGTTTTTTTGTATCAATTTTAATCGATAAAGAACCATCACGTTTACGTGCTTGAAATAAAAAACGCACTCGAGCTTGTAACCCCTCTCCCGACTGAATCGCATCGAGAAGAGCTTTGTGTTCGGACTCACTCACCTCATAGGTAATACGAAAGGATTTCCCCAAGTAATCAATAATATCTGCATCTCCGTCATCTGCATTGCGACCGACTCTTTTTGCGGTGGTTAAAAAATCTGGTAGTGATACGTCAAAAGACGTTAATGGCATAGACGCAATAGTATGGACAGGGTTTTCGGGATGAGTTTTGTTTAAATACAATTTAACCGCTTCGAAACTGCAGGATTTAAAGGAGGGGGCTTCATCCATTGCCGTTTTTTCTTTTATCTCTTCGTCATCACCAGGGAAATAAACTTTAAAACTGAGTTGATAAGGCTTCTCGGCATTATTCTTAGGATTCTTGGTAAGAGAAACGATATCTTCTTTAATCTCATTGGTGTCTGTCATTATGCGTGGGAGTGCATAGATAGTTCCTTTGAAGTGTTGGGTGCTTTTAAAAAAAATGCGATCACAGCGCAGTGAGGCGTCGATGGGCACATGATCCAATTGAATCGCTTCAATACCAGCGGCAAAACCGCTGCTTGTGATAAATATAACGAGCACAAACAGTAATACGTGCATAGGAACGCTCCTTATTTCTGAAACATCTCCTCATTCGCAAAAAAAATGCCACAAAATGTGTATTGTGATGCAGTAGGTGAGTCCTAAAAGATAAAGTAAATCCAATGATTAGAGCTATAGATTGGGGGGCCATCGAGAAAAGGGGCTCTTGGGTATGGATAAGATTTCGACAAGTGCCATTTCACGGCGTGCTTATTTTGGGCGCGGTTCGAGTGTGTTCTATTCTCAGGACTAGAAAGTTTAATTGTCATACATGCTAAAAAGCACTAGGCCATCCGTCGTGTGGGGGTAGACATTCCCTTGAAGGCACGTTAGTTTTTTGAGGTAGAGAAACATTTCTAATCACTAAGGAGAGTTCCTATGAACGATGTTCAGCAAGAAGCTGGCAAGATAGCTGTAACCAGTGAATTGATCTACGCAAAACTTTTTGAGTATGTTGTGGACTATGGCCTAAAGGTTTTGGGTGCCATTGTTGTTATCATGGTAGGATTTTGGCTATCCAACCGCTTAGCCAGTTTGCTAACGCGTGCCCTAGATAAAAAAGGATTTGATATTACTATCCGAGCGTATCTGGAGCGTGTATCTGCGGTTGGATTTAAAGTTATGGTGGTAATTACGGCTGCTGGTATGGTTGGCGTGCAGACCACATCTTTTGTTGCTCTTTTGGGCGCTGCTGGTTTAGCCATTGGTTTAGCTTTGCAGGGGAGTTTATCGAACCTTGCAGGTGGGTTACTCATTCTTATTTTACGTCCTTTTCGTATCGGTGATTATATACAGACACAGGGTGAAGAGGGGACGGTGCAGGCGATAGATATTTTTAATACGACGTTATTGCGCGCCGACAATCGTAAAGTGATTATTCCTAATGGTCCACTTATAGGTAATGTAATTACCAACTATAGTTCCGAAAGTATTCGTCGCGTGGATGTTTCTGTAGGTGTAAGTTATGGCGACAATGTGGCTAAAGTGGAGCAGATGTTACTTGTGTTGGCAAAAAATGATCCACGCATTCTCGCAGATCCAGAGCCCATGGTGGGAATAGTAGGGTTTGGTGACAGCTCTGTGGATTTGACATATCGGATTTGGTGCAAAACAGAAGATTATTGGCCGGTACGTTTTGATATGTACCGTAAAGTCAAAGAAACATTTGAGGCGCAGGGGATTACCATTCCGTTTCCTCAACGTGAAGTACGGATGCTTAATAAATAAGACACAAAGGGTTCTTGGTAGTACCTAGAGTAGGGTTAGAGGTCAGTTTTCCCAGCTGACCTTTTTTTAAATTATCTCATAGTATGTATGCGTTTGAATCGTGGTTTTACCAACCGCAGGATTGCCCTTTATTTTTTTCTTTTAACCAAGTTTCTAGGGGGGCGAAGTATTCACGAATAGCTGTTGCATCCATTTCTTTTTTTCCAGTTACCACAGCAAGGGCTTCGGGCCACGGTTTACTCGCTCCCATTTGCAACATCTTCCATAGTTTGTCGCCAGCTTGACGGTTGTTATAAATAGAACATTCATGCAGTGGTCCTTTAAAGCCAGCCGTTTCACAAAGAGCGCGGTGGAATTGGAATTGAAGGATGTGTGCAATAAAATATCGCGAATAAGGAACAAAACTTGGAACATGATACTTGGAGCCAGCATCAAAGGCATCTTGTGGGCGAGGCTCTGGTGGCTTGAGGCCTTGGTATTTTTCGACCATATCCCACCATGCCGTGTTGTATTGATCATAAGGAATACGTCCATCAAAAATTTGCCAACGGTACTTATCGATCATCAAGCCAAAGGGTAAAAATGCAATTTTTTGCAGGGCCATTTGCAGAAGATAGTGAATATCTGCATCCTTCGGTGCTTTATTGGATTTGAGAAGACCAATGTCTTGTAAATATTGGCGGGTAATAGAAAGTTGAATGGTATCACCAATCGCCTCATGAAAGCCATCGTTAGCTGCGCCTTGGAAGAGCACTGGCTGATCTTTATATGCGAGGTAGTAGTAGATGTGTCCGAGCTCGTGGTGAATGGTACGAAAGTTGTCTTCGTCAATTTGAATACACATTTTAATGCGCACATCGTCTTTGAGATCAATATCCCAGGCGCTGGCGTGGCAAACAACATCGCGATCCCGGGGCTTATCTAGTAGTGATCTTTCATAAAAAGTAGCAGGTAAGGTAGGCATTCCGAGAGAAACAAAAAAATTCTCGGCTGTTTTTGTCATTTTACGAGAGTCGTACTTGGCTTTTTTAAGTAAACTTGTAATGTCGAGAGATTTTTTGGGGTCAACACCAACGATGTCGCGAATATTTTCCCAAGATTGTCCCCACATATTACCCATAAGCTGGGCTGGAATAGGTCCTGTTTTCGGCGCCACTTTGTCGCCATATTTCTTGTTAAGCTGGGTACGCACATAACAGTGAAGTTGTTCGTAGAACGGCTTTACATCGCTCCACAGACGATCCAATTCTTTCTCAAAAGCGGTTTCACTCATGTCGTATTTGGATTTCCAAAAATCGGCGAGATGTTTATAGCCCAGTTCTTTGGCGCCAACATTGGCATACTCAACGACCTTTTGATATTTGGGTTTCATGGGAATGGAGATGGACTTCCATCCTTCCCAGGCATCTTTAAGTTCTTCAGGTTTGCGTGATTCCGCAAGCACGTTTTCTAGTGTTTGTAGATCACGACATTTATTATTTTTGCAGTATTTGCCGCTGCCGTAAGCACTCTCTAGCTCCGCTTTGAGTTGGGTCATTTTTTCGTTTTCGCTAGAGTTTTTTGGCGAGGGAAGATTTAAAAAACCCATAAGTAGATAAAGTTGGCGTTTTTCATCTTCGCTCGATCCACGGTATTTTTTAGATTGAAGAGCGTAATCCGTGCCGAGAGTTCCAAAACGGGCATTGGCTTCGGATGCTAAAATGGTTGTGTCCATAGTGATAAAATTATTTTGCACCCACTCGGCACGCTGAACGGAGATGATATCTTTACCAAGATCCTTATTGGCCTCTTCTAAAAATGTTTTAGTACTTTTGGCTTGAGATACCGCAGTAAGCAATAATGCTGCGGAAAAAATTATTGGTGGTTTCATACTCATAGATCCTCCCCGAAAATATATCTTTAGATACAAATGAAACTGGACGAAGGCAAGGGATTTGTGAGTTTGAGATGAGTTCTACGCTAAAATAAAAGATAAAAAAATCCGATACTTTACTGATGGTATCAAAGTATTTTGGCTTACTGCTTGGAGTCGCAACAACGCTTGCTATATCTGCATTTTCTTGGGCCTATTTAAAGCATAAAAAATACCGTCTTGATCAACAAACTATCCACCCGGTTTATGATTTCGTCGAAACTATGGATCATCGTTTTAATGATGTAAAGTATCGATGGCAGAACGCTACAGTAACCAAGGCCCCGGTCGTATTAGTGGCCATTGATGATGCCTCGGTTCAAGAAGTAGGGCGGTGGCCGTGGGGACGTGATGTCATAGCCAATTTATTTGATGAACTTCTTCGTTACGATGTAGCCACTGTTGGATTAGATATTATTTTTTCAGAGCCAGAGCTTGGCGAAGGGGTTAATGATCAGCGTTTGGGAAAAATTATAAATGCGCACAAAGAGAAAATCATTTTAGGAACTTTTAGTAATAATAAAGTCGATCTGCTTCCCTATCAAGATTACTGTGTTACCGAGGCTTTTCTTGCTACAGGAGGTGACCAGCTCGTAAAAATTAATCCATCCCTTGTCGTTGATGATGAACTGGATCTCTTTGAAGATGTGCAATGGGATCAAGTTTTTTCGATAGTATTTGCCGATATCATAAGAAATGAAAAACAAAATTATTTAAATTATTTGGGAAAAAAATCAGATTCAGAACTTAATAAGTATCAAAAAAATCGTATGATGGCTCTATTACAAACGGCACAGTTCGCATATTGCACAGAATGGCTAACCGATCATGACCGTTACGGTAAAGATCGTGAGTTGCAGCGCCGTTATGCTAAAATTCTTAAAGAAAAATTTCCTGAATTGGGATCAGATATCAGGGCAAAACTTAAGCAGTTTAAACAAAGTAGCGCTCTTCATCCAACGCCTCAGTATGGAGAGTGGGTGTCCAACATTTCTCTATTGCAAGAGCCGGCTGAATTTACAGCGAGTTTCGTTGCGCAATTGGATGTTGATGGTTATGTTAGGCGCTATCCTCTGTTTTATCGTTCTGGTAACAAATTAGGAACAAGTTACATCCCGTCGCTTGCCTTACAGATGTACTTACAAGCAACGCATTACCGTGCTGATGTGACGCTCAGTAAACCTAACGGTTATAAAGCGATCACACAATTTAAGATTGTCGATGCTGCTCAAGATCCAGAGAAAATAGTTCATGACTTGCCTATCGATGCGCAGGGGCAGATGTTGCTTCATTATTACGGTCCTCAGAACACATTATCTTATGTGTCGGCAAAAGATCTCCTCAACGAAAATGATACAGTAGGTGTTATGGTTCGCGTACAAAATGCACATAGCAAAAATATAGAGATCAGAGAAACACGGGTGAGTAAAAAAGAATTTTTTAAAAATAAAGCAGTGCTTATTGGCGCCACATCAAATGGTATTTATGATTTACGAAACACTCCGATAGAAGCAAATTATCCTGGCCCGGAACTTCATTTAACCATGCTAGCCAATCTTTTTGATGGAAAATTTTATTATCAACTTACGGGCGAAGAGATAAAAATCCCAGCGATAATTTTTATCACGGGTCTTCTGCTGAGCTTTGCCCTTTCCTTTATGGGTTCTCTCACTTCGCTTGCTAGCTTCGTACTTTGTTTAGGGTTTGGAAGCGCTGTAGATTTTTATTTATTTTCTACCAAACATATTTTGATGTCTAGTTTTATGATTTTTTCGCTTATTTTCTGTATTCATTTTGTAATGATTGTATACAAATATTTTTCCGAAGAGCGAAAAAAACGCGAGCTTAAAAAAACATTTTCTAAATATGTTTCTCCAGCAGTTGTCGAAGAAATTCTTAAAAAAGAAGAAAACTTAAAGCTCGGCGGTCGTAAGCAAGAAATGTCGGTATTTTTCTCTGACGTCAGAGGTTTTACAGAATTTTCAGAGAAAATGGATCCAGAGGATTTATCACAATTTTTAAATAATTATTTAACACCAATGACGGAGATTATTTTTAATAATAAAGGAACTTTAGATAAGTATATGGGAGATGGTTTGATGGCCTTCTTCGGAGCCCCAGTGGCCTTTAATGAACATGCCTATTATGCCTGTAAATCCGCATTAGAGAGTATAGATAAGCTTCAACAACTAAAAGTGGATTTTGCAAAAAGAAATTGGCCGAATATCGAAATAGGTATTGGCATTAACACTGGAATTATGAGCGTGGGAAACATGGGCTCTCAGATTGTTCAAAGTTATACAGTTATCGGAGATGCGGTCAATTTAGGATCACGCCTTGAAGGAGCCACAAAGCAATATGGTGCACGCATTTTAGTGAGCGAAGCGACATATGAAGCGACAAAAAATTTCTTTTTATTCCGCGAAGTCGATCGTGTTCGTGTTAAAGGCAAGCAGCAGCCGGTTGGCGCTTTTGAATTACTTTCTGAGCATAAAAAATCTACTGACAAGGAGTATGTCGAAAAATACCAGCAAGCATATAGTGCGTATTTGCAGAGAAATTTTACTGGAGCATTGAAGCTTTATACCATATTAGAGCAAGAATACCCGAATGATTTATTAATAAGAATTTATAAAAAAAGATGTATTGAGTTTATTCAGTCGCCGCCGGAAGACAGTTGGGATGGAGTTTATGAAATGAAATCAAAGTAAATGACGCCTATTTGTGATATTGGGATTAATTTGGGTAGATGTATCTATCCTAGATAAATGTGAGGATTTGTAAAATGAATGTGTATCAATTTGCGACAAAGGTCATTTTTTTACGAACTGAGACGATAAGATTTTTGGGAGTTTTCATGAAACTTAAATATCTACTTTTAGCTGGTGTTACTTTGATTTTTTCTTGTATGGCATGCAACCGTGCCAAAAATGAAGTCTCCAGTGTTACTTTTGTTGTACCATCTGTGGAATCTAAAGCTGTTAGTATTTCTTCTGCAACGGATGTGCAAGGTGATGCTGGTGATGACGAGGGCAATGGCGGTGGCGGTTGGTCCTTGGTGGCTCCAACAGGGCTGGAAGCAAGCGGGGGCGCGCCGATTAATTGTTATGCGGTAATGGTTGGGGGACCAGAAGCGAATTTTAGCGAAAATTATTGTGGCCGATCGAAGAGTGATGGAACCATGGACAAAATGTTTAGCTTTGGTCCTTGGGCCGGCGCTGTTTATGCAGGAGTTAACGAGGGGCGAGTTAAATTAGAAATTCCTTCGGGTAAAGATCGCGTGATTCGCTTGATTGGGTTTTATGCTCTTACACCTGAGGCATGTAGCGATTTTAAAGTGCGCGAACCGCAGCAAGGGATGTTGTCAAAGCCACATATCCTCGGAGAAGTGGGGCATGTGTTGTTAGATCCAGGTAAAGATATCGAAATCAAAGTCACGCGTACATTTGATCCAAATCAATGGTTTGATGATTGCAAATTTAAAGATTCTCTCAAGGAACAAGACAAGGTGCCGACAAAAGTTGCACTGAACAAACCATTTGATTTTTTTCCAGGCATAGTCGGAGGGAGTTGTGTTCCATTGGTTATTTCTTTAGTGAATGATGGTGGAAAGCGTGCATCTTCGACATCATTACAGACGGTGCAAATGAAGTATTGTGCTGGAAACGGGAGTGATTGCTATGATGGAGTCAATTTGCCATCGAATGTGTTACCTAGTTACGCCTATGCTGCTGAATGTATTGCGGACTCAGGAGGCACAAGTGGCATGACATCATTTGGTATAAATGCAGGAGATAGCCAGGTATACCGTTGGGTGAGAAGCGCTGCAGGACCTTCGGCAAATGATCATATGTTTATTTATGCTAGCGCCCAACAACTTAGTGCGGGTGAAGTCGTTCGCTATGCTTTAGCAACAAGCATTTCCTCCAGCGGACTTCTTGTAATGGGGCCGAATGTGGCTGTTAAAAATCAATGTTATAAATACACAGTTGAATCAAAAACATTTAGCGGCAGTGTAGGTACTGGAACCACTGGTAGCATTGACACATTTGACGTACTTAAAAAAGAAAATGGCAGTGAGGTGGTCAAGGCAACCGTGGGAGGGACGAACTCCTTGATTTTTAGTGATAGCGCTTGTGGGACGGCTTTAACCAGTCTCAGTATGTCTACCAGCGCGTCCTCCTTCTATGCTAAGTTTCCTGAGGACGGCGCTTATTATTTAAAACTCGATAAAAGTGGCAATGTCGGATCAAAATATAGAGTGAGCTCTTTATCGGCAGCTTCGGATCTTTATAAAATAAAGGCATATGGGCAACGTATTCAATCAGGAACAACATCTACTTGTCATGGTCCATATGTAGTGCGACTTCAGGATCATTACGGGGCCGATGTTCTCAATACAAATGCGGAAGGGGTTGTACGTAATATTTATTTAACCAATGCCGCACAGCTAAATGATGTTGAGGTTTATCCAGATTACACAAGTTGTGCAACTCTCAGTGGCAAGGTAAGTGCGACAAGTAATCCGCTTAACATTAATTTAAATGAATCTTTTGCAACATTTTACATTCGCAATACAGGTTCTGTTGGTGGAGAGCGGGAGTTTAAATTTCAATCCTATAAAAATGACACTGCGGAGGATTTTTCAGATTCTTTTAAAATTCAGTTTTATTAATAGAACCCATCTCATAAATAGGAGCTACTGCGATTCTTTTATAAAGTTTAATTCTTCGTTACTCCTTGTCAGCCTAGCTCTACTAGGCTTTCGCGTCGTGCCTCGATTTAAACTTTATAAAACCTTCTCGTTACGCTCCTATTTATGAGATGGGTTCTAGTCCATTTTTTAAAAGAAACCGCTATTGTAAGAAAGCATCGTCATAACTGTAAATTTATTATAATCGTATAATTGTACATTCGAAGAGTTGCTATTGTATTGTGCTGAAAAATTGAGGCTTAAATTCTTTTTTAATGAGTAGACGGATCCTGCTGTAAAAATAAGTCCATGATCTAAACGTTGAGTTTCCGACTTGCTATAATTTTGGGTTAGATAATCTATCTTGGCATAAGAGAGCAGGCTTTCACTCATTGGATAGCTGCCAACGATAGAGAGCATGTAACGATCATAGAAACTATTTTTTCCCTTGGCATTGTTTTGGAGAAAGAGCATGTTCAGGGCGAGAGATTTTGTTCCTGTGGAATCAAATAAGCGCGTATTATTTATGCTTAACCCTACTTTAGAGGCGGTCTGGTCATTGTCTGGAGTGGTGTTCGGGTGAAAGGTGTCATTTGTCAGATCCAAACGGTAACTGCTAATCCATTTTTCAAAGTGACTTGTAGTGAGTGTGCTCGCCAGTGCATATGAGCTATAAATAAGATCGCGACCGCTTTCGTCAAGACTCATATATATTTGCGAATAAGCTGGATAAAAACTCACAGTGGAGCTTTTATCAAATAGAAAAAAACTGTACGTATAGGGAAGGGCAAACTCTGCTTGCAAGGGGTCAGCGCTTTGTATAGTGGAGTTACTTTTAAATGATTTGTCTACACTATAAATATCCGAAAAACTAAGACGAGGGGCAAGGGTGTGCCGAGGGGTATAGAGAGCTTTATAGTCTACCGACCCTCCATACATCAAGCGATAGGCAGCAACATTCAGGGAAGCATTATTTTGCGCAATATTTAAAACGTTACTATCATACATAAGCCCGGTGTAAGCTGAGACCGAGAACTTTTTTTTGCTTTCTTCTTGAAATTTTTCAATAGCAATAAGTTCCTCAATTTGTTTTTCAGCCCGTTTATCGAGTTCGGCGTTTTTAGTCGTATCTAAAACATATTGAAAGCGTTCCTTAGCTTGGCTTAATTCATTTTCTTGACGTAAAAGCAGTCCGGCATACATGGCAGCTGATGGTGAAAGTTGCGGATCTTTATCTGCAACCACATAGTCAAAGAGCTTTATGGAACTGGTCGTATCGCCCAACTTCATATAGTTGAGCGCCTCATAGTAATTCAATTCAGATTCATCAATAGTGGAATCGTGAGAAATCTCCAGTAGGGCCAACGAACGTACATGAAATCCTTGGTGATAAAGAGCAATGGCACGTGCGTAGTTATAAAGTGGATTATTTGGATCGAGATAGATCGCTTTTTCATAATAGCGACGAGCAATATTATTGTCGCCTTTTTGTAGTATAGTTTGACCCTTTTTAAAGTATAATTTTGCTTTTTTAACATGAAGAGTTTGTTTGTCAGAATTTAGATGATCAAAATTTGTTTTAAAACGATTGAGACGCTCTGTTTCTAGGAGAGTCATTGTCGGAAGTTCATCGATATTTTCAGGATGCCCCTCGTACTCATTAAATTCAATGTGTTCACGCTGATTTAGCTCTTCGCCAGAAGATGAGGCGCAACTCAACAATAATATACAAAAAGTATGTATGGTGAATTTTCGCGACATGGCCTACTCAGGTTTTATAGTTACGTTTGTTTTATCGGTTTTGTTGCGAATAGCATCATTCGTTCGTGTGTCTGGCTGCTTGGGTAAAATATTGCTAATCGGAGGAGGTGGGGCCATGGGGCCTGCGCCCTGGGGATTCTGTGGAAGTTTATCAAAGCTACTAGGTGCTGTATCTGCGGTATTTCCAATGCGGGATCGTGGTTGCGTACCATTTGTGCTTTGTGAAGAATTGCCATTCAATGGTGTGCCAGAAGAGGGCGATGATGTCGAAGGCGCTTGTGCCGAAGAGTCATTGCGAATTTGTCGCATATTCTCTTGCGGAACGGCTTGTGGGGGCGCTGGGTCTTGATTCGGCTGAGCTGAAGACATCTCATTTTGTTTAAGAATAATCGGAGCTCCCAGAGTAGAGTCCTTTTGTAGGGCGGAGAACTCTACGGAGCCTCTGAATGTAAAAACCTCGGTAAAGTTATTTTTGATATCATGACTGACTAGAAAATCGGTTCCGCGTACGCCTGCCACTGCCGTAGGTGTTTTGATAATGTATTTGTCTTTATCTTTGTAGCTTTGAATTACTTCCGAGCGCAGTTTTCCTTGGGACAGTTCCAATTCTACATTTTTTTTAGATTCCGAATTTTCATAGGAAGCTATTTTGACTACTGATGAGGGCGAGATATGGAGAATATTTCTATCGGACATCGTAATTTTTGCTCGAGATACAGGACCTGAGGTTATGGTATCACCTGGGTAGACTTTCATATTGACTTTTGCTTCACCCTTTTTACCATCGTGCTCTACGTGAACCTGACCTTTCACGATCATAAATGTTCCATACATGTCTTTACCATGAGACGGCGACGCAAAGGTGAGAAGACAGATCAAAATTCCAAGTCGTTTTAAAGACATACAATTCCTTTTCGCTTGTTTCATAGCACTTTTTAATCAATTTCTAAGATAGACAAAGACTATCATATTCTTAATTTAACCAAAATGTGTTTTTATGCTCTATACATTGGTCGAGGTCTAGGCAGAGGCAGTGTTTTATCAATTAATAAAAAAATCCGATATATTTATGAGTCAATTATCCATGCGCTCTAGGAATTCATTGTCATATCTACTGTGAGTACAGATATGAGGAGAAAATAAAATGGCGAAAATATTACGTATATGTTTTGTTTTTTCGATCTTTACGAGCTCCATTCAGTGTAGTCATCAATGGCCAACAAATAGTTCCGGCGATTTTTCTGAGCCAAGAACGATTACCAGTACGAATGATGGAGATTGGCTACAAAAGCTACCTGGTGATGAGAAGCCCTTTATCCAAATGGTTGCAGCAAAAGTAAAGCGAAGTGTTAAGGGATCATCTGCAAACGAGAAACAGCAACAGATCATTGTTGAGAGAATAGCTAAGTATATGGGTTATCTTCTTTACAATTACGAAAAAATTCACGCTAACGATGGTGGAACAAAAGCAGAAAAGGCCAAACTTTACGACAAGGTTGTTAAAAATTCCCTCGATCGACTATTTAAATCTTCAACCCAATTTATCCTTTGTGAAGACGTAACTGATTATGCTTGTTTGGAAAAGACGCCAATTGTGGAGCCATCCTCTGAAAGTCGTCAAGAGGATGCATCTTTGCACTTGGGAGAGCGCGTAGATATTAAAGACAGTCTGGATGGAAATATTGAATGGTATTTTAATACCAAAATTATGATTCCAGAGGATAAGATCGATATTAAGCAGACAGTCGCCAATGTTCTTATGGATAAAATTAAAAACGAGGGCAAAACGGCCATTTACACAGCCATGTATGGAATGGATGATGTGACTGCTGATAACAAGAGAAAATCTTTAGGTAGTTTGAATGGTGTTTACAATGCCCTGATCGATCAAATCAACGAGGGGGTTGATGTACGTGCGGTTTTTGACGAAAAGGGCTTTGCAAAGGGAGTTACGAAACCTCTCTTATTTACTTATGTAGAGCCGAATGATGCAAAAAAACGTGAAAAATGGATTCTTTCATCAGCTAATGACCCTAAAGATGACACGCGCACCAAATTAGCTTTTCAATACAGCGAAGGGACACAAGGCCTCATTCAGGCATTGGCCTTAAATGCAAGTACGGATGAAGAAGCTACCGGGCGCATCGAATGGAAGAATGATGGGATTATGCATAATAAATTTTTTGTATTTCAAAATGGTAAACAGTATAGCGTTTGGACGGGGACTGCAAATATTTCGCGCACGTGCATGGGGACAGAACGCAATTCCAACATGAGCGTATTTATTAAAAACAACGAAATTGCTCAATCCTATATCGATGAATTTAATGAAATGTATGAGTTTCAAGATCCTACTCCAAAAAACACAGGTAATGATTTTGTTGGTATGAAATCGAAAGATTTTCCCTACGGAAGATTTCATGGTAATAAGCGACCAAATACCAAACGTTATTTTTATTTTGAAAAAGATAAAACCACAGCACGTGTTTACTTTTCTCCTACCGATGATGCCGAGCATAGAGCCATTCTCCCTCTTCTTTTAGATGCTCGCGCTGGAGATACTTTACGTATTTCCATGTTCGGCGCAGCAGGGATTGAGTATGTGCGCGCTTTACAATTAGCTGCTTCGCGTGGAGTTAAGGTAGAAGTCATCGTTGATTCGCCAACTGCTTGTGGTCCTGGCTCTTGGGCAGGACTTACCGGAGATGCCACTCTTTTGGAAGAGAATCCATTTAAAGCCTCTGCAAAGGTTGCCATTAAAAAGAACAATAAGTCCAAGGGAAATACATGGAAACAGAATCATCAAAAAATCGGTGTCTTATTGCGTGATGGTAAAGCACAAGCGATTATTTTTGGTTCACAAAATTGGAGCAACAGCGGAAACGATAAGAACGACGAAAATTTAATGGCTTTATCACGAAACGACACAAGTTTACAAATCGCCGAAGAGTTTGATAAGCACTTTACGACATTTCTGTGGCCTAATGGTGAAACGATACCAGAATCGGGCTGCTCTGGCGATGCCGGCGATGGCGAGGATGTCGAAGAAAACTAGCACTATGTCATATTGCAATTTTCCCGAACTGTTTTAGTGAATTAAAAAATTATCGAGTATTTTTCTATTTTCTTTGGAGATATCGGTAAAACGAAGGCCCATGCCGCGCGGGTATGAGCCTTTGGCCTCATCTAAGCGTACAATAATGGCCTCTACGCGAACCTTTCTGAGAGTGTCGAGAGTTATGTTCATGTTCACGCGCTCGCCTAGCTTTGGCAAGTTTTCCCAGGGCAGATCCTTTAAGTTTATAAAAAGTCCTGTCTTGGAAATATCGTATGTTTTCGAATTAAACGATGTGCTTACAAAAGGATTTACGGCCACATGGGCGCTTATAGGTTTTCTCGGGGCTGTTTGCCACCATTGAGTTTGTTTATTTTGAAAAATATCGCGAATCTTTTTACTCAACAGCGGTGTGAAAAGAAAAGGAAAGAGTGACGCGGACCAAAGGGCTTCAAAGGCAGAATAGTTTTCTTGATAGCTGCCGACGAGATAGTTGTTCCATCCCACGCAGGTAATGGTTAACGGAACAAAAAGTTTTGCATAGCGATTGGCTTTATAAATGAGGTAAGCTGAGGTAACAAGAAGTCCCATAGTCATCCAGTTGATCAGAGGAATGTGGGTGACAACTTGCTGTAGCTCCAGCCAGTGCAAATCCAGTAAATAGGAAACCTGTGCGTAAAACGAAAAAGCAAGTCCTACAAGAATTGCTGGAATTATATATAAACATAAGGGTTTTTTATTCATGTGTGAGGTCCTTCAGAAAAATAATGACAATAGCTATAGATCATATTTACGTAATAACGTACATTGGACATAGTCGGGTCATTGAGCCAATTTTTTTTACTATTAATAATGGTGCGGCGAATTCTCTCGGGTCCGCTATTATAGCTAGCGAGCACGATATCTGTAAGTGCTTCATCTGTTGTAAGGTGGTTTTCTTGTAAAAGCTTTTTCTGCTCTGGGAGTTGCCAAAAAGAAACAATATATTTTAAGTAATTGGCGCCACCGCGCAGAGAGAGCATGGGCTCCAAACGCCAATCATCTTCTTGTGTCATGTTTCCAGAGTTGATTTCCGTTTTAATGTCTCTGTACGAGAGAGAGCTTAAATCGCGACGTGGCCACTTTTCTGTTTTATTACGAATTTGCTCAACCGCTATATCGGTAATTTGTGTTAAGCCAAGAGCTTTTGCGGAGCTCACGGCATGGGGGTTAAAGCCGGACTCCATGGCCACAAGGCCTGCAAGAAGGCTTGGGTTGATTTTTTCCGAGCGTCCCGAGAGATTTATAAATCCGACAAATTCATTTGGAGTATCAAATCCATGTAAGCTTTTTGTAAAGGACATATGGGCGAGAGGACACGATGGGCTGGTGTAGGGAAAAGAGAGATAGTTTTTGTTATCAAAATACAGAAAATTAATTTTATTTTGTTTTCGCGCTGAAAGTTTTAAATTGGTAAACTCCATCTTAATTATTTTCTCTTCGGGGAATGTTTTAATTTCACTATTTTTTAAAAAAACATCGGTAAGATCGGTCGAATTATAAATAAGCCTAATATTGTTCATGTCAGGTATATGTTCATTGCCTTTGATGGTGACAACAAGATTTTCATTTTTATGATAAATATGTTTTTTGGGAAAAAAAGAAATTTTATAATCTTCTTTTTTGGAGGAATCTGTGATTGAAAAATCGGACCGTATTTTTTGTATCGGAGTGAGTTGATGAATAGCGCCGAACGGACTTGTGGGGCCTGCACAAGCACAAAATGTGGTTTGTATAAAAAGGAGAAATGCTACGTTGCCGTACTTTTTAATCCGTCCTTGCATCACAAACTAGTTTAAATTGTATTAGAAATAATAAAAATTTTTTTTCTCTCACTTGATTAAAATGAGACGAAAAATTAATAGTTTAGCTTCAGATTGAAACACATGTATGGTGCATATTTACAGAGTCATTCCAACGCGTACGCCAAAGGCATGAGTTTGGTTTTTGGGTTCAATAAATGTTTTTGTTCCTACATTTGGAATAGTTGCAACTTCTGTTGATGACGGCTCAATATGCCATTCGTTATAGACTATGGAAATGTACCACGGAAATCGTGCTTGTGTGTAAAAGTAGCTAATATTGGCAAGTAAACCGCGCCCACTATTTTGTGTCAGGTTTAAATCTTTATTGCCACCGACTTGACTCAGGTGTGTTTTATTTTTTCCGCTAAATGATGTTGTGAAAACAGCACCTGCGCTCATGTAACCACTATCGAGGGAAACAAGCACATCACCACCGATGGGTATAGAAAAGTAACTTTGATCGCGCTGATAGTCAGATGTGGAAGGGTCATTGAAATCGATCAGCAGTCTATAAAGAGCACCAACCTTAGGAATAAAAGTAACGCCTGACGGAAGCGGTACGATCCACCCAACATATAGTTGTCCCATGCCAATGATGCTTGTTGAAGGAAAAGAAAGGGGGATATTACCAACGAGAGATGATCCTTTGTAAGTAGTTTGTCCATATAAGAACTCCGCAGCTGCTTCGACATAAATGAGTGGGGGTAAGGCAGCTCTGAAGTTATATTCAGCGCCGCTGAGGAACCCACTGTCTTGCATGATACCAGGTTCTTCATATTTCCACGAATCAAGACTCAGTCCAAACTTGTGATGTGTTTGGGCAAAAAGTGTGTCGTTATCTAAGCTAAAGGCATGGGCGTGTGAGGTTAATAGTAAGTAGGCAGTAATAAAAATAGATTTGATAGACATAGTAAATTCATACTAAAGAGGGAAATTTACTATGTCGACTATTATTCAAGACAATATCTGGTGTATAGCCTAAGAGCCACGCTAAGAGAACCCATCCATTTGTTGGCCGGTTTGTACATTCCAAAAATGATGATATTGCTGCCTATTTTTTAAAAGCTCAGTGTGGGTTCCCTTTTCAACCAGATGACCTTGCTCTAACACATAGATCGTATCGGCATGGACAATGGTCGATAGTCGATGGGCGATGATAATCGTTGTTCTATCTTTTGTCACTTTGGTAAGCGATCTTTGGATGGCAGCTTCGGTTTCGTTGTCGACGGCGGAGGTGGCTTCATCGAGTACTAAGATATCTGGATTTTTAATAATTGCGCGGGCTAAGGATAGCCTTTGGCGTTGTCCGCCGGAAAGCTTTTGTCCTCGCTCGCCGATCATGGTGTCGTAGCCTTGTGGCAAACGAGAGATAAACTCATGGGCTTCGGCGAGTTTAGCAGCATCAAGAATTTGTGCATCGGTTGCGTTCAGGTTGCCATAAAGAATATTTTCACGAACTGTGCCGTGAAACAGAAAAACATCTTGGCTAACGTAGGCAATTCTTTCGCGCAGCTGAGAAATATCGAAGTTTTTGAGTAAAATACCATCAAGCATAATTTGACCACTCGTTGGCTCATAAAAGCGAAACAAAAGTTTAAGCAGAGAGCTTTTGCCGGACCCTGTAGAGCCGACGATAGCTGTGGTTTTGTGGGGTTTGATTTCCAGATCGATATTTTTGAGGACAAGGGGGCCGGTTTGATATTTAAAACAAACATCCTGAAAGAGAAAATGTCCTTCCGTTTTTATTAAAGGCAATTTCCCAGATACAGTAACTATTGGTGTTTGCAGCAGATCTAAAATGCGACGGGTGGAGGCCATCGCACGCTCATACAAATCCATGGTTGTGGCCAAGGTGGTGAGGGGCCACAAAAGGCGTTGGGTAAGAAATACCAGCACACCATAGGAGCCAACATTGAGCTCTCCATGGATTACTTTGTAACCACCCCATAAAAATGTGGCAATAAATCCACAGAGAATGGCCATGCGAATAACGGGAATAAATGCAGAGCTAAAGGCAATGGCGCGACGGTTGGATTGCAAATAGGCGTAACTGTCTTTTTGTAGGAGGTCGGCCTCATAGTTTTCTCGCGTATAGCTTTTAATCGTCAGGATACCCGTAATATTGTTGTTGAGTCGCTGACTGAGGAGCCCCACTTTCTCGCGGACGGAAGCGTATAAAGGAATCGCTCGTTTCTGAAAGAAAAAAGCACCAATAATAATAACCGGGACGGGAAGAAAGGCGACGATAGCGATTTGCGGAGATAAAATAAAAAAGACGATGCCTACACCCAATACCGCCGTGGCTGTTTGAATCAGTTGATTAGCGCCACCATCTAGGAAACGCTCCAGTTGGTTGATGTCATCATTGAGGATAGAAACTAAATTGCCAGTGCTACGGTCTTCGAAATATTGCACATCGAGATTTTGAATATGTGAGTAAGAGTCAATGCGCAATTCGTGTTGAATGGACTGGGCAAGGTTACGCCATGTAATTAAGTGTAGATATTCAAAGATGGACTCACAGACCCATATACAAAAAGTGAGAACTGAAAGAGCTAAGATTTGCGACCATGGGGTGAGAAAACCAAAGCGAGCCAGGAAGGATTGCTCCTTTTGAGCAACCACATCAATGGCAATACCAATGAGAATCTCGGGAGCAATATCAAAGCATTTATTTAAGAAAGAAAATAGTGAAGCCAAAATAACTTGTGAGCGGTGGCGTCGGCTATAGGAAAATAAGCGTTTCAGCGGAGAGCTCGAAGGCATAGAAAAGATTTATATGAGCGAGCGGCTAAAGGCAACAACGAAGATGGTATCTTTCGCTTCAGTGCCTGGCTTTATTTGCAGTTAATAGGGAATTTAAGGAGAGAGACCTTGTCTTCACAAGAGCCAAGGGCAGCCTTTTTATTGCGCACAGAGATTTCTATTTCAATAGAATTTGCCGTTTTCTTTTCCGCAATACTCCATTCAGGATTGACGACGCGATCATTGTATTCTGCATTGTAGAGCTGTTCCAGCTCAGCATCTGTTTTTTTCTTATGTTCGTTCATTTTCTTTAATTCGTTAAGGATATATTGTTTTTGTTTGGTATCTACTTTAGAAACGGCATAGCCACAAAACTCAAAATGTTTTATTTTTGCAGGTTTCTGTTTTTTATTTTTACAAGTGTAACGAAGGGTAAGTTGGGTCATATCTTTTTTTGAATGATCATCTTCTTCGTTGTTGTCGGTAACAGAACGGTAATAGAGATTTCCCCAAGAGAAGGGAAGAGTTTTTTCCTCAGAATTATCAATTTGCGTATAGGTTGGTAGAACCTTATCATTATTTGCCTGATGCTGACGTTGCTCTAATGAAAGATCTTTTGATTGTGCATAAATAGGAAGGATAGTTATATGCGTAAGTAGCGCCAGTAGAAACTTCATAGTACTCCCTTATGTTGAGGCTATGCCTGGTTTACGCGGGCAAAATGGTAACGCAATATGAACGTGATCGTGGTGGAGGTGATTGTATTTACAATCTAAGACGGTTTTTCCTCCATAACAGGTGCGTGTGCTTTTACTCCAACAGTCGACGAATCCTTTGTAAAAGGCACGTTCGATGCGTCCATTGCGCCCATCACTAGAAGCTTTCGTCATAGGAATTCGATACACTCTGCCATTGACAGTTACATCAATGCGACCAATATCTAACGCGCGACCTGTAGAGTGAAGACTCCATGGGCGATAGGAACTGGCTGATCCATTATTAATACGACGATCTTGCCAACCACCCATTTGCGAAACATTGATGCTTTCTACATTTCCTGCAACACCACCTGCGTGTATCGCATTTTGCACACATCTACCTAAATCTTTGTTTATGGCGCCAACTAAATTTTCGGATAAAACCAGATTTCTTGGAAAGAAAGAGAGCGTATTGTTCGATGGTACGTGGACAAGGCGATCCCCGCCGCGCCCGCGTCCAAGAACAGATCCTGATTCCACATTAAATTGAGAAGGTAATGCCGCCGGCGTTATGCGTCTCACAGGACGGGTTCTGGGAGTCTGTACAACTTCTCCAGCGTCTTCTCCATCACCGGTATCAACAAAGGTATTTTGATCATAGGCCGCTTGGGCTGTACTTCCAAGGTCGACACTGGCCAGCGTGATGCTACTGAGCACCAGGCACTGCTTGAGGAAACTTTTTGTGGTTGGATTTGCAGAAATAAGATGCTTTGCGAGAGTTTTAATATTCCTTATGATGAACTTCATGTGAGCCCCCAATGTTTTAAGAAAATGCAATTTGGGGGCCAGGGGCAAAGAAAATAAGCAGGGTTGACCAGTTGTTTGTGTATGCGATGTAGAATGGTGTAAAAAAAATTGACATTTACTACACCCTCTCGGGAAACTGCAGTTGATCCATCGGTCTGGGCATAACGCAACGAGGAGTGAACATGAATATTTCTACCTCCAAAGAATTTTTAGAAAACTATCAAGCAAGTCAAAACCAATTGAAGGATTTTTGGTTAAAAGAGTGCAAAAATTATGAGTGGAAAACATTTCCCACTCAAGCGCTCGAAGGTTCTTTTGCGGAGTTACCCGTTAAATGGTTTTCTGATGGCGTGCTCAATATCACTGAGAACTGTTTGGATCGCCACGCACGGCAGACACCGAATAAAGTGGCTATTATTTATGAGGACAATGACCCTAACGAAGACTCTTTAAAAATCACCTATAAAGAACTTCTGGAACGTGTCTCGCGATTTGCCAATGTTCTTAAAGATCATAATATTAAAAAAGGGGATACCGTTTGTTTTTATATGTCTATGGTTCCCGAACTCTTAGTGGGAGTCTTGGCCTGTGCGCGTATTGGTGCGGTTCATAGTGTGGTATTTGGCGGTTTTTCTGCAGCAGCACTGGCCAATCGTATTCAGGATTGTGCAGCCACGGTAGTGGTTACTTGCGATGTGGGGGAGCGGGGCGCTAAAGCGATTCCTCTTAAAAAAGTAGTGGATGAGGCGATAGAACAATGCCCGTTGGTAAAATCAGTTTTAGTTTTTAGTCGTGATCAAAATATATCACTTGGGAAAGGCGAACAAAATCTTTTAGAGTTGCTCAATAAGGCTGTGCCGATCTGTGCGCCTGTGCATATTGGAGCCGAAGACCCATTGTTTATTTTGTACACTTCTGGTTCTACTGGAAAACCCAAAGGACTTCTGCATACCAGTGGCGGCTATATGGTGTGGGTAGGGGAAACATTTAAAAATATTTTTCAGTACAAGGAGGGAGATATTTTTTGGTGTACTGCCGATATTGGTTGGATTACAGGACATTCTTATATGGTGTATGGTCCTTTGCTGAATGGAGCCACGCAAGTGATGTATGAAGGTTTGCCTAATTGGCCTGATAGTCGTCGTTTTTGGCAAGTGATCGATAAACATAAAGTCACTCATTTTTATACGGCACCAACCGCGATTCGTGCGCTCGAGGCCGCAGGGGAAGCCTATGTCCAGGGGAACGATCTTTCGTCACTTAAAGTTTTAGGTTCAGTTGGAGAGCCTATCAATGAGGAGGCCTGGCAGTGGTACAATAAAAATGTCGGCCATGGGCGATGCCCTATTGTCGATACATGGTGGCAAACAGAGACCGGTGGCATTATGATTTCGTCTCTTGCGGGAGTGACTGCAAGTATTCCTACGTATGCGACCAAACCTTTCCCAGGAGTTTTTCCTGCGTTGATGTCACAGGATGGAAATGAGTTAACCAATACAGAGGCCGAAGGGCCGCTTTGTATCACGCAGCCATGGCCGGGAATGGCGAGAACCATTTATAAAGATCATGCCCGCTATGAACAAACTTATTTCTCTACATATAAAGGAAAATATTTTACTGGAGATGGGGCTCGTCGTGATAGGGACGGTAATTATCGTATTATTGGTCGTATCGATGATGTGGTAAATGTTTCTGGGCATCGCATAGGCACGGCTGAAGTAGAAGATGCCATCAATCAGCACGACTGCTTGGTAGAGTCTGCGGTGATTGGTGCTCCCCACGATATTAAGGGGCAGTGTCTCGTGGCTTTTGCTATTGCCACACAGTCAGCTCATGGCAAGACAGCAGAGGAATTGTTACAAAAAGTAAATGCGTTTATTGCAGAATCGATTGGGCCGATTGCGAAGCTGGAACAACTTTATTTGGTGAGTGGACTTCCGAAAACACGTTCAGGAAAAATTATGCGCCGAGTATTACGTAAAGCAGTTGAGCAGGATAAAAAAACTTTGGGTGATACATCGACTTTAGTGAATCCAGAAATTGTCGACGAAATTTTTAAGATGGTCGAAAAGAATGCTCCCCACCGTGCGTAGTGAACTTTCTCCGATCGGTGGTTGATAGAGTTCTAGCTAGTAAAAAAACTCAGTTGTAAACACGGGAGCAAAAGCAGAAGCAGCAGTTATATTTCGTAACTCATCCCACAAGAGAAGCTTCATACAAAAAATAGAACCACCAGATTTAATAAACTCCGATGTATCCATGGGGTGCACTGTATAGCCACACATCTGCAGTTGTTTTTGTAGTGAAACGGCATTTTTTTCGACTAAAACATGGCGACCATCGACAGACACTGCATTGGCGGCAAGATAGTCCTTTGCCTCAGAAGGTTCCACAAAAATAAGGTTTTTAAATTTCATGTGGAGTTTGTCGAGAGACTCCTCAGACAGGGCGGAGCGTACAACAAGTGCTGTATTACGATCTACAATGCATAAAGCCGTATCGAGATGATAAAAATTTTCGTTAATTAACTGCAAGCGAATTACGGGGCGTTCGATGATATCTTCGACATAGTCGTAGGCCGCTTTATCAGTGCGAAAGCCGTAGCCTCCGAAAAGTTCTAATGTATCATAATTCCACAGAGCATCGCCCATACCTTCAAAACGAATGGACTGTGGCAGTTTATAGATTTCAAAATTATTTTGTGTCGCCCACTCACAGGCGTGATCCACTTCAGCCGTTCGAAAGGTTGAAGACATGTTGCTTGCGATAAAGTGCGTGCGACCATTTTTTAAAAAAGGCAGAAGAGGATTGGCGCAGAAAACCATATCGGGAAGATTTTCGATGCCGTCAAATGCACAAACCCGAACACCGAGTTCAGAAAATTTATTTTTGATAGCTAACCACTGTTCACTCGCCAGGTGATGATCAATCTGTTTGAGTTTTCCCTGTTCATCCATCATATGTGGATTGATAGCATAGGCGACATCAAAGTACTTGGGATTCACCATCAGCACATTTTTTGGCCACATATAAACTCCAATTGGCTAGCTGAAATATCAATAGCCCCTAGTTATTTTTTTAAAAATAGACTCATAGGCTTCGGCTAAGTTACAAAATGGCACTAATTTTGTCCACAGGGACTATGAGCATCGTGTTATTGCGGTTATTTTAAGGGATACCTGAGGCACAAGGGGTGCGGATACGCCACTCTTTAGATCACCCTACGGAATGTTCGAATTGATCATGGATTGGGTGGCTGTACTACAGTGATGGTGAGTGTGATTGCAGCATTTCTTATTTATATGGCACATGCGCAGATTTAATACATGGGCAATAAGGATAAATAAACTTCCCGTCGTGAGAAAATACATGGATTTACTATGGGGCATATAAAGAGAGACGGTCAGGAGTACCACACCTAAAAAAGCAATAATAAGTGCTGAGGAGAATTGTTGATGGACTTTATGTGCATTAATGATGGTGAGAACACTGGTTACCGACATGGCAACAAAGACATATTCCCAAAACGAATCGAGAGTCGAAAAATCAATAATAGCCAGCGTCGGAAACACCAGTAAGAGAAGTGGCAGAGCCAAGCAATGTACAAGGCAAAGCAGAGAAGAGGTGATTCCAATATAATGGGTCCATTTGTGTTTCCAGGTCATCATCCCCCTCAAAATAGGGGGTTTTATAGCTTTTTGCAACGTTTTTGCAAAAAGCTTGATGGCGACTTGACCAAAGGTATTGTGAGACACTTTGTCGTTTTAAAACATTTGATAAAATTTAATAAATTAGAGCACTTATAAAAAAAGTACTAAAGTGGGAAATTTTTTCCTCATCTTATTTAAAGACACTTCCGATACATATTTTGAACAGAATGAGCGTTTTCATATCATATTATGGAGGTTAGAAATGCCCTACTCAAAACTAATTATCGTGAGTGATGATTCAGTTGTCATTCACCGGGGTCAAGAGTTTGCGCAAACAATGGGAATTCCGTGCGAAGTGCAATCGCCGAGTTATTCATTGAGTGCAGCTCCGACATTAACATCTGGCTCAAGCCCGATTAACAATGTGCCGGTGACAAGTAATAACGTTGTGCAATTCCCAGGAAATGTATCCAATAGTGGAGTTGCAACTATAAATGATTTGGAAGCGCAAGCGATTGAAAAAGCCATTATCAGTTTCCGCGGAAATTTGACGGAAGCGGCAAAAGCTTTAGGTATTGGCCGAGCGACACTTTATAGAAAAGTAAAATTGTATAATATAGATCCATCCCAAGCGCGCAAACGTCGCGCAGCTTAATCTAACCCTAATAATGATATTTTTGAAAAGTCGGTGCTAGTGCGCCGACTTTTTTCTTTTGTTGATTGGTGTACGGCCTTTGTTGTCTCTGCGGCTTGGCTTTTGTCTCCGCTTCAACGTCTTGATCTGTATATAATGAGGAACAAAAATCTCGATTTTCATATCTTTCGTTCCGAAAAGTAACTCATGCGATACATTTTTTTTAATATTTTTATTTGTAGTTTAGTTACAGCTTGTTCGAGCCAAAAAGTATCATCGAGTGGTGATAGAGTTCAGGATCCAGCCGTTAACAATTTAGAGCAAAAACTACAGGCCCTAACCACACAAAATTGCGTAACAGCCAGTGAAAGTGCGCTTGTTTACTTGCAGACATTAAATTTACAGAAAATGCGCGCCAATGAGATGCATAAAGATTTTTTTGATCTACGTCTTTTATTAAAAGAGAAGTTTACAAGTTTAGATGTAGATCCAGCTTGTAGTTATAGCGTGAGTCACCTCTATAGTGAGTTGCGTAAGGGAGAAGAAACTTGGGGGTATAATCAAAAAATAATAGAGCATGCAGATGTCCTAAAATTTTCTGTACAACCGGTGTTTACCGATTCCTTTCATCAGTTGCTATCAAACTCCAAGACAACAGATGAGGTTACCAGTCTTACCGATCTGCGCTCTGGCGATATTATTCTGATGTTTCATCTGGATTCTATCCGGCCAGAAACAGCTCCACTTGGTGACGAGTGGACAAGCGTTGCAGTTGTCCTGCGTGGGGAAGATGAGGAGCTGTCTCTTTTAGAATATGATGGGCAGCGCATCCAACGTCATAGACTGAGCGGGTCTCAAGGCTGGTTGAAGCGTGGTGTGGCACGTACGGCTGTGTTGCGATTAAAAAATGAACAGGATTTTTCGCACATTTTAACTGCTTGGAAAGGAAAAACTTTAAAAGATGAATTGGCTTTTGTGCGATTTATTCAAAAAGAATTTCATCTAAAAAGTAAAATGATCTCTGCGTCACTATCAGATGTATTAACCGCAGAATTTGAACTTAATGCGAATCTTAATATTTTGAGTGAATGGAAAAATTATGTAGGTGCATTTCAATCGAGAATTCTTGTTCGCTATTTACAATTACTGGCACCGCCCTACCAAGGACTTACTCCATCAGAGACCCGTGGTTTAGCCCATCAGACCCTCGCCGATAAAGATGCTATTTTACAATCTTATGCAGATGGCCGTGGTCGTGATCGATTATTTTCTAAATTTTCTGATTTAGAAAATGATGTGGGTGCCCTTTTTCACAAGGTGGAAAAGTCAGCACAACGCAACTGTCATGAATGGTCCAATGCCCGTATTCTGATGCATATTATCGATGGCAAATATTCTTTATGTGCAGAGCCAATAGAGTCGGGTTCGGTTTTTATTATGCGAGAGACGTCAAGCGCGGAGTAGTCCACCAATGCAATTTACCTTTTTGCTCTGACAGGGGGGCATGGAAGCGAAAAAGTGCGACGCCACCTTTTTTCATAAGAAATTGCTCAGAGTGCTTCATTCCAATTCCTAAAAGATAACAAACCAAGTGGGAAAGAAAGGGTTCATGACCAATCACCATAGCGGTCGTCCAATTTTTTTCGCGATCTAATTTTTGACAGAGTTTTTTTGGGTGCTCCATGGGCTTGAGCGTGCTTGTCTCGGAAGATTGCTTAAAGTTAAGATGCTTTGCCAATATTTCTGCTGTTTGTTGCGCACGGGTGAGGGGACTATAAAGAAGCCAATCCACCTCGTCTATGGTATGAGCCATCCACATGGACGTTTTTTCAAATTTCTTTCTTCCTTTAACCGTGAGCGGGCGAAGCTCATCCGGCTGACGGGTTTTGCGAAACTCTTCTCTTTCTTCTGCAATGGCATGCCGGACAATATAAAGTTGTTTTTCCATTTGCTTATTCTAGCACGGTCCTTAGGTGCCCGGCACCCGCTCGTTACAGGGAGCGTCAAGGTTAAATATAATAATCTTATATATCAGCGTACGATTTTGATACGAATCGACCTTATTAAATCACAAGCTTCAGGTTCAGGCACCAAAGTCCGATAGAGAATATGGATGACTTATAAATATAAAAAACTCTATTACTTTTATCTGAAGCGGGAAAGTCTCAAAGAATTTCTCTATGCAATGAAATGGATTGGGTTAGGTTAGGTGCTCTTTTTATTACAGTCTCCATTTTTTCAATAGTTTTTTTAGGATCTCTTTTTAAATCTAAGATGTTGATGTTTGTGCTCGTAAGTTCCATGCCCATTATGGCTTTTGTGTTGGACTATTTTTTTCTCAAGGTTTATGAGTCATATGAGGGGCCACGCCTGCAAAAGTATTCGCGAATTGATAGGTATAAAATTAAGCGCGCTATTAAAATGCATAAGAAAGCATTGGTGCCATTTGGATTGTATTGTTTTTCTTGTTCGATAGTTCTGGGCTATCTTTGGTTTTCTAAATGCTCATTTTTCTAGGCGGCGCGAAACATAAAGTAAGCAGCGCCCACGAGGCACAGGCCAGCCCATAGATAATCAAGACGCAAAGGTTGTTTCATATACAAGTAAGCAAAACCGGCAAAGACAATCATGGTGATGACTTCTTGAATGACTTTTAATTGCCCCAAGCTGTATTGCTGAGCGCCAATACGATTGGCAGGTACTTGAAACATATATTCGAAAAGGGCAATGCCCCAAGAAATAAGAATGGCATAAATGAGGGGAGAATTTTTTAAATTTTTAAGATGACCATACCAAGCAAAGGTCATAAAAATATTTGAAATAAAAAGTAGTAGTATTGTCATATAAAAACCCCAGCAGCTTTATGTGATAGAGATCCCTCAACTTCAAAACAGAACTTTTAAAAGGTCAACAATCCTCATTTTTTTACCTGCATAATTTAGCAGTCGCCTGATGTTTACGCGCATTGAATCCTGAGGGTCCGTCGGAACTTCAAAACAGAACTGGACTTTAGGCAAATGTCTCACATTGAGACATCAAAGATCTAGGGAAATAAGCGGCAAGCGACTAAACTAACGACAGGGTGTTAGTTATTGATACAGATTTTACATCGAAATGGGATTTAATACGAGTTGGGTTGGTATGATGTTCGCACGCATAAATGGGCATGGGGGAAACAATGAGTGATGATCGCAAGGTTATTCCAATAAATAGTAAATTCAAAAAACAAGTTATAAAAACAACGCCCAATGATCTGCGTGCAGCGGCCACGGGGACACTCGCGTTTATTTTACTTTTGATGGTGGGTTTTAACTTTCAGATATTTGAGACCAACAACCAAGAGCTTGCTGGTGGCAATGTGTCTCAGCGGGGATTAGCCAGTATCCATAAAAGTATGGACCCTCAGTGGACAAAAAGTTTATCGCAGTTAGGTTCTCAAAATATTCGCTACAAGGGGCATCGCCCGTCGACACTCGAGAGTCTTACTTATGGCTACCTGCAAGGGAATTATTCTTTTAATGTGGAAAAAGGATTGGTTACCAATATTCAGTATAGTCACGATGGACAAGGGCAGCCACAGAAAATGCTCAATGGTGCACAGTTTATAAAACAATATGCTGATGTATTAGTTCCCCAATACGTTGGTATTAGCGGTTCCAAGCGCGAAGTTCTTCCTGGGGGCATTAAAGAGACATACACGCTAAAAACTGCTTCAGATGAGAAGGCTATAGAGTTCCAATTAGATCGCAACAACGGTTTGATGGCAGTGACTGTAAGATAAACAAAATCTTCTAAATTTTATAAAATTTAAAACCAAAAAGAGCTTAGCGAATCTAAGCTCTTTTTTAATTTACGAACCGATAGATATGGGTTCTTGTGTGCTCTAGTTCTAAGAATTTTTTCAAAAAATCTAAAAAATGTCTAACTTTTAGAAGATTTCGCATCATATTGATTTAACCAGTGTCTCGCAAAAGTTTTCCTGTGAAAGTTTACGCATTTAAAATCCTCGACCGATAGTTTTTTTATTGGTCGAGGAGTAGGGTATGGCATTTCTAAAAAATTTCGTCTTCGCAGTGATGATAGGTCTTACATTCGTTGCCTGCGGTAAGAGTCAAAAAGTAAATTTAGATACAGTGATGGTGCCAGCAGGTGCTCCCGAAGAAGATCTTTCGGTGGATACATCTACAGATACGTCGACAGCAGACGATAACCGCGATCCGGCATCGATCCCTCCAGCGGACACAGCTTCTGGCGACCAGGGTTCGATGGTGTCTTTGCGCGAAGCAATTTTAAATAATTCGGACGTTTCGGCAAAAGCTGTGGATAATGCCTTTAATTATTTTAATAATAATCAAAGCAAAATCAAAAATAAAAACTACATGGTTATTTTCGATATTGGCCAACATTCTGGTAAAAAACGTTTTTATATGATCAATCTCAAAACGGGTGCGGTCACGACTATGCATACAGCGCATGGAAAAAATTCGGATGCAGATAACGATGGCTACGCGTCTGACTTCTCTAACGTTTCTGGATCTAATAAATCTTCATTGGGTTTTATGGTGACCGCTGAAACATACATTGGTAAGCATGGTGAATCTCTAAAACTGGATGGACTGGAATCACGTAACAGCAACGTGCGTGCGCGTGCGATTGTTGTACATGGTGCCAGTTATGTGAATCCATCGTTGAGCAAGATGGGAAGAAGTTTTGGGTGCCCTGCCGTGGCTGATGCCAACATAAAAGGGGTTATTGCCAATATCAAAAACGGTGCTCTCTTTTATATTTTTAATAATAAGTATGATTAAAAAAACGGGTAGTCCTTAATAAAGAAAAACCAGCATTGGTGAATGCTGGTTCAATGGTCTTAAAAATGCCTACGACAAAAAAAAGAATGTGGCTTTGTGGGGCACGCCAAATCTATTCCTCAGGGGCAAATCCGCGGCGCATGGTGTTCTCGGATGTCACTTTAGGATCCATAAACTGAATCAAGTAATCAGGGCCACCGGTTTTGCTGCCACCGCCGGAAAGTTTAAAGCCACCAAAAGGATGGCGATCCACCAAGGCACCTGTGGAGCCGCGGTTGATATAAAGATTTCCGACGTTGAATTCTTTTTTAACCACTTCAATGTTCGCCGGGCTTCGTGAATAAAATGCACCGGTAAGGGCAAAATCCGTGTCATTGGCAATGGCTAAAGCATCGGCTAGTGTTTTGGCTTTAATGACGGCAAGCACCGGTCCAAAGATTTCCTCTTGTGCCAGGCGTGAACGTGGTTCCACATCGGTAAAAATAGTCGGTGGCACAAAGTATCCGCGCGATTCATTCACAATACCTTGGAAGGCCAGGGTGGCGCCTTCGCCTTTACCGATCTCGACGTATTTTAAGATTTTTTCTTTCGCATCTTTATCGATCACTGGTCCCATAAAAGTATGAGGATCTTCTGAATGGCCCATAGCAATGGAGCGCGCGGATTCAATAAGGCGTTCTAAGAAGCGATCGTAGGTGTCTTCAAGAACAATCACGCGGCTACAAGCCGAACATTTTTGCCCTTGAAAACCAAATGCGGAGTAAAGAACACCGGTAACGGCCTCATCGAGGTCTGCATCGGAGTCGACAATGATCGCATTTTTTCCACCGAGCTCGGTAATAGTACGCTTAATGTGTTTTTGTCCAAGTTGTGGGATGCTGGCTTTTTGCAAAATGCGCAAGCCCACATCTTTAGAGCCTGTAAAACAAATCATCGCCGTGTAGGCGTGGGACACCAAATGTTCACCGACCACTTCGCCTTTGCCAAGTACCATATGAAGAACATTTTTAGGTAAGCCCGCTTCGATAAAGGCTTTCATTAAGAAAGTGGCGGTCATCGATGTTTGCTCTGCCGGCTTCATCACCACAGTGTTACCTGTAACCAGAGAGGCGCCAACCATACCAGTGAGAATAGCCAGAGGGAAATTCCATGGTGCAATCACCACGTTCACACCGCGTCCTTGATAGGTGTAAAGGCTCACTTCGCCGGGAACGCCACCCACGCGGCGTGGTTTATCCATTAAGCGCATTTGTTTTGCGTAATAGCGAAGAAAATCGATGGCCTCGGCCACATCCCCATCGGCCTCTTTCCAGGTTTTTCCGGCTTCGAGAATTTGACAGGCAATGATTTGATCGCGATCGCGCTCTAAAATATCAGCCGCTTTATCCAAGTAGCCGGCGCGTTCGGGAGCTGGTGTTTTACACCAAGCAGGGAAGGCAGAATTCGCGGCATTCATTGCGGATTCGGCCATGTCACTTGTGCACATAGCGATGTGACCCAAGGTCTCCTCAGTGGAGGGGTTGTGGCTTTCGAGATATTCATTCGTTGCAACCCATTCGCCGCTGATATAGGCGGGCCATTTTTTATTGAGTTGAGACGTTTTAAATTGTTTAAGTGCCGTGGTTACTTTTTCGCGATCCGTTTTTTTGGAAAAATCCATTGGCGATTCATTGGTAAAGAAGCGCTCTTTGATATTTATGTCTTTTACATTTTGCAAAGTTTTACGTGGGTCGGCGAGCAGATCTGCATCCGATGTGTTGTCGGCAAATTTGGATTTTAAGAAAGAATCATTGGATGTGTTTTCCAAAAGACGACGAACCAAATAGGACATACCAGGTAACATTTCACCCACCGGGCAGTACTCACGTAAGCGATAGCCTTTAGAGACAATTGCTTTTTTAAAAGGCTCAGCCATGCCATAGAGCATTTGCAGTTCGAAGGCATTTTTAGGAAGGCCCTTTTGCTCAGCATAGGCCATGGCAAAGGCGATGGAGCGCACATTGTGGGAGCCAATAGCCAAACGAATGAAGTCGGTATTATCTAAAAGATATTTAGTACACTCTTCGTAGTTGATGTCGGATTCGGGTTTGCGTGTGTACACCGGAATGGGCCAATCTTTTTGTTGCGCGCCGACGGTTTCGTAATCCCAATAGGCCCCTTTTACCAAACGAATAGAAAACGGCGTGCGACGTTGTTTGGCAAATGCGGTTAAATCTTTTACGTCTTGGAAAGAGTCACGCAAATACGCTTGGATGACGATTCCAAAATGGGGGTAGTTTTTAAAGGAATCTTCCATTAACAGTTGTTTAAAGGTTTCGATGGTTAAATCTTTAATGGCGAATTTTTCCATATCGATATTGATAAAAGTATTGTTGTCCATCGCTTTTTTAAGAACAGGACGCAAACGTTCTTTCACCATGTCGATGCTGTGTTGCCAGGATTCCGGGTGAATTTGTGAATACAGCGCGGTGATTTTGACCGATACATTCACACGCGGGATATTACCATAGGCATCGGTGTCGAGCTGTGGATCAAAATCCCAATTTTTGGTTTCTTTGTTCAGCCAGTCGATAAGTTCTAAATAGCGGTTTTGATAATCAAGGGCTTCCGTCTCGCTTAAGCACGCTTCGCCCAAGATGTCGATGGTGAAGGTCATTTTTTGTTTGCGTGATTTTTTTAAAACATCGATGGCATCTTTGGGCGATTCGCCGGTGATAAACATTTTGGCCATTTGCGTGACGTTCTTTTTAATTGCACCAGCCATAAGCCCCGGTGCCAGAGAGCCTAAGCCAAGGCCGAAGTTAAAGACGGAAGGAAGTTGCTCGCCACCTTCAGCAAAATATTCTTTGAGGTGCTTCGCCACTTCGCCGCTGGATTGTAAAGTGGGCAGCACATCGACGAAACGAAACATTTGCGTTTTGAACGCCGGGTTTTGCATGCTCCAGTCCATGATTTTTCCGTACCACCAGTCTTTATTAAAAATCGACTGGCCATCGCCACCACCAAGTGAATTAAAAATCTCTTTTCCTTTGGCTTCAATTTGCGGTTGAAGATCCATTCTATCCTCCTCGAGCACAACGTCAGGCGACCAGTTCTGTTTTGGTCTATCCACGAGTTTGGGTTTCTATGGAGCGAAATATCATACAAGTTGGAGCAAAAGAAAAGGAGAGGATGGGGGAGTTTTTACATGACATCCCAAGTCACGTGTAAAAGGGAAAAACCTTCGCGAGAGAGGATTTCACCTACCAGGTGATCTCCTGGGGTGAGCGGGCCCACACCTGCCGGGGTACCAGTCAGGACCAAGTCGTCGGTCTCCATGGGAAAATGTAAGGAAATGTAATTTAAAAGTTCTTGTGCGCTAAAAATCATATCTTGAGGACTGCCTGATTGCAGCAAAGTACCGTTTCTATAAAAACGAAATTGCAATGTACAAAAGTCTGCAAAGGAGACCCAGTCGACAAAAGAGCTTACGGGGCAGGCGCCGGTAAAAGACTTTGCCAGAGTCCATGGGGCCTGCTGTTTTTTAAGCTCATTTTGTACGCTGCGGGCGGTAAGATCTAAGGCGAGACCAAATTTTTTTGGAGTTCCGTTCTTATCCACTTGGATCGCCAGTTCGCATTCATGGTGGATGTCAGATGTCCATGATGGGAGGTGGATGGTTTTATCGATGTTGATGGTGGAACCAGCCTTTAAAAAAATAAGCGGCGTTTGGGGGATGGGGTTATTGAGTTCTTTAGCGTGTAGGGCGTAATTGCGACCGACGCACCAAATATTTTTGGGAAGATTTTCTAGTGAGTGCATAATTGAGCGACTCGGTAGCATGAGTAGCTCAATTATAAACTCGCTAAGGTGTGAGAGCTTTCCAAGTGCCCTCTTTATTTTCAAAAATTTTATATTCTGCACAGCTAAAAAAAGCATGGGGAATAAACTCTTCGCCTCCCAATAATAAGGTGGCCGCCTGTAACCAGTCCGAATGACTACAAACAAGAATCGTTTTGCCTTCGGTCACAGGAAGGGCGCTGAGAAAGTGATGTATACGTCGTGAAAAATCGTTGGGATTTTCAATTTGTTTCATCTGATCAAGATCGGTTACGATATCGATATTTTGCCCAAGAGTTTGAGCCAGAGGTTCTACGGTCTCCCGTGCGCGCCTCTTTGGTGAGCAGTAAATGTGATCCACTTTATGGAGCTCAGGCGTTTGGCTCAGTTCCTCAGCTTGTTGGTGCCCTCGTGTCGATAGTGGCACGTCGCCAAACCCTGCATTTCGATCACCATGTCGCAAAAAAATTAATTTCATACAAGCCTTCAGATTTTTTATAGGCTGGCATAGATTCGTTTGTTACACTAGTGTTATTCGATGAGTAATTCAAAATTATTTAAATTTTTATCAGAAGATGGTTTTATTCGTGCATCCTGTGTTGTTTATACGGATGTGCTCAATGAACTGCGCGAACTGCAGGAGACATCACCGGTATCCACCATGGCTCTTGGCCGTACGCTTGTGGGCGCTATATTGCTTTCTTCAAGATTAAAAGATGAGCAAGCTGTGGCTATTCAGATACAATGCGAAGGATCTATGGCTATGGTGTTTGCCCAGTCTTCTTACGAATGCGGGGTGCGTGCATTCGTTGGAGAGCCGCACTTGCCGATGTCGGTTGATCGTGGGAATTTATTTTTAGCTCCCCATGTCGGTGAGGGCACGCTGACAGTGTCCACATATATCAAAGGTTCGGCGCAACCACAAATAAGTCGCGTGGCTTTACAAACGGGAGAGATCACCGAAGATTTAGCTCATTATTTACGAACCTCTTTGCAGGTACCCTGTCTTATCACATCGGGGATTTTGCTAGGGACCGAAGGTGTGGTGACCAGTGCTGGTGGTTTGATGGTGGAGATGCTTCCCGGTCACACAGAAGATCATATTGCTCTTGTCGAACGTTGTCTGAAAGCGATGGGTTCTATTTCAGATGTGCTTGCCAACCAACCCACCGGAGAAGATATTTTGCGTATGTTTTTTCTTGGTGTGAAGGGGCAAATCTGGGAACATCCCCATGCGCTGCAAATTTCCTGCTCTTGTAATCGTGATAAGGTAACTTCTTCGATTGAGCTTCTTGGTGAAGTGGATGTAAAAGATATGATCGCCAAAAATGAAATGGTGCAGGTGAAGTGTGAAATGTGCGGACGTCGTTATGTTGTGGTTATGGACGATTTAAAAGCCATTTATCAAAGACTGCGCAAGCTTCATTAGGCACACACTGATTTGCTCAAGTATCACCTAAAACGTTTTTAAATCAAAAATAGAGCCAGTATATGTCGTTACAGTGTCTCATTTTTAGACATTTAAAAACATTATTTATTTTAACTATTTAGCTGTTTGACTGGAGACTGTCTCAAGTTGAGACGAAGACGCTGAACAGCTGATCAGTTTTTAGTGGGATGTGTGCGCTAGATTTTTCAATAGCTTAGCGGCTATTGGTTGAGCCAGATTCTTGCGTAGGGGAAGAGGGTATGAAAAACCTCATTTCCGTATTATTTCTGCTGACGTTACTGTTCACGCAAGCCTGTGGTAAAAAACCAAGTCCCGAAGAGGCCTGCCATTTTCAACAGAACAGTTATTATCAACGTGTGTCGTGGGCGGGGCACCTACCAATCAAATTGGCGGCCCATGTGTCGTTATCCAGTGACCAGCTGCAGGCACTACAGGACGCCGTCAAGATTTGGAATGAGACCCACATGAAAGAGTGGGGAGTGAGCACGGGTTTTTTTGAAATAGCTGATGAATCGTATAAAGGAGCCCCCTTTGCTGAGGATGGGCACTCTGTTATTAGTGTGGCCTCTAGATGGACAGGTAAGCCCCTGGAGCAAGCGGAAACCTCTTTACATTGGAATGGTAGTACAGTTGTCGACTCAGATATTCGTCTTAATGGGGAAAAACCTTTTTCAACAAGTTCGACTGTCAAGTCGGGAACTATCGATTTGGTGGCGCTTTTTGTGCATGAGTTAGGTCATGTACTGGGTTTGTTACATATAAAGACCTCTCAGTACACGGTAATGGCTCCTGAGCTGGAGCGCGGTACCAATAAACGGCGCGAACCCGGCAATTTGGAGCTTGACGCGCTCAGGTGCGAATATTGAAGAAAATTCAATATAAGGATTTTTTTAAAATTTAAGGGAATTTAAGTTGAACAGGAAATTGACCTAATCATAACCTTAGAAGAACAGAAAGGCTCAAAGATGGGATTATCTAAAACTCACCGCGATTTCGAAGAACTCAAAAAGACCTATTTTTCATCAGGTGAGACACCCTATATGATGTGGAATGAGACCCCTGTGGTGGACACAAAACCAGAGGTGGACGTTATTGAGCAGTTTCGTTTTAATATGCAAAGCCTCGAAGAGTTAAACTCACGCTTTCAATTTGTTCTGCAAGAACTTTCTACGGTTTTAGTAAAGAAAAAACACTAGTCGAGAATGGTGGATCATCGCCGTATCGACGATCATTTTACATTAAGTTTATTAACAAAAAGCCACCAGAGAGTGGCTTTTTTAATTTAAAAAAGAGCTGGTGCCTAGGTTAGCCACATCCCACAAATAAAGAGGTTACTTTTTACAGGGGGGGGTGTTTATCGAATGTAATGTCTACTTTAAAGAGGAGGTGCTTGTAGGTCTACAGGGAGTATCATGTAAGCACATGCCTACATAATAAAGGAGGCTTTATGCTTAAAAGTTTTATTTTCAATCGTTTCATTATTTAGCGTAGGTGCAAACGCTTCACAAATCGGATGTGCAACGACAATTTCTATCTCAGTTGCTCAGATGTTACACGCAGATCCAAATACAAATGAAGTTGTTGATGGAGACGCTAAACTAGAAAAAAAGATTTTTCTTCTGTTGCAGTGTACTCTGTACAATCAGGTGCTCCAAAAGGCCAAATCGGCATTCCTAGTAGGACTAACTGGATTGTTGTTGTTCGTAAAGGACCTCAAGCGACTTGCCAAGTTGAAGACATTTATCTTGATGCAAGTGCAAAATAATTAAAAATTTATTTGATTATTGGTGAATATATTTAAGGCTTGCGTTTGTGCGCAGGCCTTTTGTTTTTTTTGTATTAAAAAGATTCAGAATCTGTCTTGATTTGAGAATCTATTAAAGCTTTTTTAAAACAGGCCGATGGTATAGAGCGCGTACGAGTATGCACTCTGGGGTTTTTTGAGACATAAATTTTAGAATCAGTTGGGGGATGTGATGAAGTTATTTATAATTATCAGCTTTACAGTGGTGTTTGCGGTGTCTTTATCATTGGAAGTTGTTGCCTAGGGTTTATTTTCGTCTTTCAATCGTGCTGATTAAATCAAGATAGTTAGCCATATCGACGCTCTTAAGTGTCAGACGCTTTACATAATCAGTGGCTCGATTCTTGGACCACTTCTTCGGCATGAAGATTTTCGCCATGTCGATAACGTTCTACGAGAGATTCATCTTCCGATGGGAAGGAAAAAAGCAGAGCATGACTATTGGAGCTGGTATCCTCTAGGGTAACGACCACGTAATAAAGGTTTTCGCCGGATACAGAGAAATCTTTTATAAAGTTCACCAAGGTGTTGCCGTCTAAACCGTTGTTGCGCCAAATTTCATCAGGTTCTTCAATGGTGCCTTCGCGTAGGTCCGCGTAGTCGCGAAATTCATCGCTACCGATATCATCATCCTGACGCAGGACCATCATAGCTTTAAAAAGTCCGATGGCGAGATCATCGCCTTCTGAAAGGGCATCGCCCTCGATACAACCGTTTTCGACCTCGCTGGCGTAGCGATCCAAATTGGGTTCACCGCGACGGTACTTATCGACAAGGGCGGTGCTTTTTGTGGGAAAGTGGAGGAAAACGAAGGTGGGGATAGAATCCGCTACATATGTGAGTGCTATATAGTAGAACTCTTCATCGGGGCTTTCGATTTTTTTGATATAGATATGTAAAGGGAGTCCCTTGACGGAGGAATCGACCCATACTTCATCTGGTGATTCCAGTGTGTTTTCCAAAAAGGACTCTAAGCGAGCAGCTTCTTCGTCTGAAAAGTCATTTTTAGGCCTTAAGTTGAGGAATTCACTCTCGAACTTTTGAATATGCTTATCAAAGTACTTAAGAACCTCGTCTTCTGACTTAAAGACCAGCTTGTTTTTTTCGTCGATGATAATTTTTTCGGCATAGGAAGAATCATTTTTTTTTGCCACGTGAAGCACTCCTCGCTGATTCGAGCATAGGGTTGTTGACTTAATATGTCAATCTGCGCCTCTCTGATAACTTTTTCTTGATAGTTTCGCGAGAGATCCACAAAATATTTTTAGGAGATTGGAATGTCTCCCAACAAGCTACGCAAGGAGGCGTGAGTGACAGATCTTACTCATGATTGTTTAGAGCGCATGGATCAGCTTATCTATCAATCAACCCGTGGAATTCATATACTATTCGAAAAGTCTGATATTGTTCGTGCTATTACTGATGAAGATCCAAAGCTTGAAGAAAATACGATCGAAAAATTAAAACTTGTACAGGATCTTTTGTATAAGTTTATCCGTCTTAAAGAGATCGACGAAAAGAAAGCCTTTTTACAAGATTTGAACACGCACGAATACGCACTATTGATCCGTGCCTATTTTAAAATCGTCGATAACAGCATACTCAATAAGCTGGTGGAGAAGCATTAAGTCTTAAAATGGAAAAACCGATAGGGAAGAGGTGCAGTTTGCTTCCCTTCTTCTTTTTTTATCTTTTTTAAGTCCGGCAGAATACCGGGTATACCAACTTAAAATTACCGACGTTCAATCCAAAAAATCCCGCGAAGTTTTATCTCCTCTGATGCCTGCGGCGTATATCGTGTATTACCCGATACGCTCGACAGAGATGGTGGAAATTCTCGATCATTGGATGTGTTGGGAACGTTCCGACGGGTTTAAAAAACCATGCACTCGACCTTCGACGAGTCTTCCGCAAAGCCAAAAGACGGGATCTCAAGAGTAGACGTTTACGGGTTTACCGCGAATATCAAATTAGTGATACTATTTTAAGCATGGCGATTGTAGGTGATGCAAAAAATAGATCGGATGCTGCCAATGGCGCAGCCAATGATGAAAAGCGTATGGAGCGTGCGCATAATTCCAAAAAGCAACACATTAAAGAGCAGCAAAAAGAAGAGATCGATGATCTGAGGGCACAACATGCTGAGCGTGTTTCTAAAATGCAAGATCGTCATACAGCGGAAATTCGTAAAGAAAAAAATACCCGAGAACGTATTAAACAAAATAATCAAAAGATGGCAGAGGAAAATTATCGCAAAACCGCGGACGTGCGTTCGCGGCATGAGGCGGAGCTTCGCCAGCAGCAGGCACAACTAGAAGAAAAGCGTCAGGCTTATAATGAACAGGGGAAGAACTTTGAACAACGCAAGCAGGAGGAGGCAAAAGCTTCCCAGGATGCCTACAAGGCTTATATGCGTGAGATGCAAGACAATCAAAAAGCTCAAGAGCAAATGCAAAAGGATGAACATCGCGCGGTAATGACGGAAGAGCAGCAGCAATTTGAAGACGCCCGCACGCGCCAGCGGGATCACTACGGCGATGAGATTAAAACCGAGCGGCAGTTTTTTAAAGATCAAATGCATGATCTTGATCGTAATTATGATGTCGAAATGAATAAACGAGATTTGAGCTACCAGTTAGCCCTTGCGGACCAGCAGCAAAAATACGCTGGGCATTATGATCAGGAACGTTATCAGTATTTACAAGATCTCGAAGAATATAAAACTTTTAAAGAAGACCCTTTTTATCGCGTACAGGATCTTGGAGCCAAGATGGAGGATAAAGGGTCTCACTACGAGGTGCGTTTAAAAGTGCCAGAGCATGAGTTAAAGAATTTTAAAGTGCATGTAAAGGAAGACTCTATCATGGTTGCGGGAGCGCGTCGCCATGAAGAAGAGCTTAAGTTTAAAGGCGAGAAACTTGCGACCAATAATTTCCAAACAATCAAGCAAGAGTTTGCCCTCGGTAGTCCTGTCGATCATAAGCAGGTTCAAAAAGAATATAAAGACGGGTTTCTCTTTGTCACAGCCCCTAAGAAGGGGTTTGGCATTTTCAGCTAGAGCTTACAGTAAAACTCATCGAAAAATATTTCTATAGGGCTGGGTGCCCACAGTTCGGCGTGAAGTCCAGAGACAAAATGGAACCACTCGGTCGCGTTCGAAAAAAAGTAGTGGCGGAAATTTTTAAAATAGGCTCAACTATTTTTAGGAGGCATTATGTCCTACACAGCAGTCTTCGCGATCTGTCTTTTTGTGCTAGTGAATACCACGTCCGCTTTTGTCGCGCCCGACGATCAAGAATCCTCTAAGTCAGATCAACATCGATAGTTACTCCAAGGCAATATAAGCTAAAGTGATGCCGTCATCACCGGTTGTTTCTTGTGAAGAGCTCCAGCGGTTCACATAAGTACTTCGCGAAAGATGACTACGAATGGATTTTTTTAAAGCTTCGGAGCCATGACCATGGATAATACGTATGCGATCGATGCGTTGAGTGAGGGCGCGATCAATAAATTTTTCAAGTTCCTCTATGGCCTGGTTAACGTTTTTGCCCCGTACATCAAGGGTGTCACCTTTATCGATAGTGTCCACATACATTTGTGTTTGAAAGGTGCGCTTGCTGAGTGGGTTGGTAGCTTTTTTCGGCGGTTTAAGCTGATCCCACTGTAGAACAAGGCGCATGGAGCCTGCGAGAATAGGCACTTCACCTTGTTTGCTCGGTTGTCCTTGCACAATGGCGTCGCGCTGTAATGTGGGGACATAAACGACGGACCCCGGGGGGAACGCACGCGCAAAGCGATCTAAGGTATAATCTTCCTCCTTGGGGGCTTTTACAATTTCCGGAAAATCAGTGACGATGCTTGAGCGACGTTCATGATCGGAGAATATTTTATCCACATTACCCTTTTGGGTTTCCTCCTCAAGGCGGGCTTTAATTTTGCGAACTTCTTCTTCGAGGCGCTTGTCGCGGTCTTTTTCAAACTCGGTTAATTTTTTCTTCAAGACCAACTTTTCGGCTTCGGTGGCAGAAATTTTTTCTTTTAATTCTTTGCGTAGAATTAAAATTTGTTCCTTGGCTTTTTCGATTTCATCGAGAGTCTCAAAGCGTTTGCGTGTTTCGGGGCTTAGGAAATTTTGTGCATCGTGAAACACTTCGGGAATAACTCCGATGCGTTTCGCGGTGCTAAAAGCCAAGGATTGTCCAGGAATGCCGCGAATAAAATGATAAGTGGAGGTGCCCGTTTCACGATTATATTCCATAGAACCATTGATGACACCAGAGTCTTCCGTCCAACCACTCTTAAGGGGGCCTAAATGTGAGGTGATAATTCCATAAAGTCCCATCTTAGCATAATAATTAATAAACCCACGGGCGAGGGCGGAGCCCTCTTCGGGATCTGTGGAGCCACAGATCTCGTCGATAAGCACTAGAGAATCGGGGCCGCCGACAAGACAAGCCTGATTGAGGGCTTGCAGGTGGCCTACGAAGGTGCTCAGTTGGCTATCGACGCTTTGTGAGTCACCGACAGCAACAATAATATTTTTAAAAAAAGGCAATCGCGACGATTTCTCAGTGCAGACAAGTAATCCGCAGCGGGCCATTTGCGCGGCAAGCCCTATACATTTAAGGAGTACAGTTTTTCCACCAGCATTGGGGCCCGACAATAATAAAATACGCTCCGTGGGGGTAAGACGCACAGAATTGGGAATGACCTTTTCGCCATTGATAAGCATTAAAGGATGCTTGACGTTGTTCAGTTCAATGTCTTTTTCTGAAAACTCAATCGGTTTTGCATCAAGGGTGATGGCAAATTGCGCACGCGCAAAACAGATGTCGCTTTCCAAAAGAACATTCTTCGCAGTTTGGATTTTGTGGAGCAGAGTAAATAAGTACTGGGAAATCTCGTTGAGCAAACGATCGATTTCGTCGTCGATTTCCGCTTCGACTTGTTTGAGTTGATTGTTGAGAGGAACAATCGCTTGCGGCTCCATAAAGACCGTTTGCTTGGAGGCACTGGTCGCATGGATAATTCCAGGAAGATCGTGGCGCATGCCACTTTTTACCGGGATGACCCAGCGGCCTTCGCGATTAGTGACAAATTTATCCTGTAAAATATTTTCGTTGTCGTGAGATTTTACTAAAGCATTGAGGCTGGATTGAATTTTTTGGGTTAAATTTTTCTTTTCGTTGTGGAGGTTGTAAAGTTTTTCGCTGGCATCGACGCGAATTTCAGCACTGGGTGTAATAAGTTGATCGATAGCAGAAAGGGGTTCTTTGACTTCGAAGAGTTTGGTGAGTTGTTCTTGGGCCCAGGAGTTAGAAACACCTTTTAAAATTTTTTGTAATGTGAGAGCTTCGATAAAAAATAGACGTGCATCTTTAAGTTCTAAAGCTTTGAGCTGGGATTGCTTCTCCAAACGTATGAACCAACTTGGGAACAGATCCAAACTTTCCATGAAGGGTCGCTCTCCACGCTCTAAAACTTCTGTGGCCTGCCCTGTTATGCGAAACAGGATCTGGGCATCGTTCGCAGTTGCCAGCGGTGCAGTTTCCAGAAGAGCATCTTTGCCTTCGCCACTGGTGGCAAAAGAGGAGAGATGTTTTACAATGCGTGGCCAATCAAGATTTTCGAGTTTTGACAACTAAACCTCCGATAATCACGATCAATGTGAAAAATGAAATAATATAAGGCCAAAAACCAGCATAATAGGAATAAAGAGTGCGTTCAGGATGAGACGAGTAGGGGACAACATAATGGCCAAACCACTCTTGATGGAGCGGTGATTTTTCTCCGATCACACCCTCTGCGGTAATCACGGTGGAGATTCCCGTATTGGTCGAGCGCACTAAGGGTACCTTAAACTCAAGGGCTCGCGCCAAGGTCATGTAGCCATGCTGATAAGGTTCAGCCGTAGTACCAAACCATGAATCATTGGTCACGTTCACTATAATTTGTGCTCCTTGCTGGACGAGTTTTTTTGAAAAATCATCGAACAGAGATTCGTAACAAATCTGTGCGCCCATACGAATACCTTCAAAGTCCATTGTTTGAGGACCTTTTCCACGGCCAAAATCAGAAACCATTGGAAACCAATCTTTCAGTTGTGGGTAGTATTCAGCACCGGGAAAGAATTCTCCAAAGGCAAGCAGAAAGGTTTTACGGTAGCTATCGACCACAAGACCTTTTTTATCAAAGAGGACAAGGGAGTTATAAATATTTTTTTCAGTGTCTTCTTCGTAGGCACCGGAAAGTAGCGGGGTGGATAGCGTGTTGATGGAATAACGCAGTTTATTTTGAAAAAGATCGCGCGGAAATCCGCGTGTTACGCGTCCAGGAAAAGCTGTTTCGGGCCAGATAATAAGGTCGGTGTCGGGGTGCTCGCGTAAACCTTTATCAGTGATCTCTAAATATTTGCGTAAAATATAGTCGTGAAAATACACGCCCTTATCTTGTTCCGCTTTGATGGCGTTACCGATATTCGCTTGCACAATAAGAACTTTCAGTTCTTTGTCGTATGAGAAAGGATGGGCTTTAAGGGATTGGCCTATCACATTGATGGCGACACTGGCAATAACAGCGGTTATGAGATAGCGGTAGCGACGCGTGAGCAGAGTAATGAGTAAAGCTAAATTTACAAAGAGAGTAAAAAGATTAAGACCGTAAAATCCGATCCATTGGGTGGTGTGGATAGCGGGAAGATTTATCCATAGCCAAGGATAGCCCAAATGCCAAAAAAATATGGTGGGGTTTAAAAGCTCGCACAGAGAAAAAATAAATGGAATTAATAGCCAAGCAAATCGTCGATCCATACGACGACTAACAAGACCCCACAGAATGGCGGCAATAGGGTAATACAGGTGAGCCGCGCAAGCAAACAGCAATAAAATAACATACCCAACAGGTTTAGGAAAACCACCGAATTCGATTGATGTATGGGCGACCCAGTGAAAACCAATAAGATTGAGTATAAATTGTGTTAACCAACTTCCCATCCAAAGACGTCTTAGGGAATGCTGGTTTTGCACCCAAAAAAACCACAAGGGGACTAAGCAAAATGCAAGGGCCCAAGGAAAAAAGGGAATATAAGTTGTGCCGATACATATTCCTGATACAATTGGAAGCCAGTAAGTTTTCAGGCGCTGAGTTCGTTTCAGAATAGTTTTTATCATTGTAAGAGAAGTATATGGTAGATGAGCGAGGAGTAACAATGAAAAATATGCCCGATTCTTTGTCCCATGTGTCTAATAAAGTGGATGGAGTCCTCACTGATGAAAATTTGCTGTGTCCAGCGTGTTTTGCGCCGAGAAAATCAACAGACATTGAGTGCTGCCAGTGCGGAGTGATCTTTTCCCAGTATACGAAATGGGCAAGGGAGAAACGAACGAAACACACCATTGGTGGTCTTTATCATCTTTCGATTGAGGATATAGATGGTCTTGAGATGTTATGGACTAAAATTGAAAATGCGTATCTAGATCAAGATCTCCATAATCGTTTTATTCATCGCTGTTTGGCGTTAAAGAGTTTGCCATTTGCTGCCTTTAAATATCAACAGCAGCTTCGTAAGTCTCCTGAGGATGATTTGGCGCGATATCAATTGGAAAAGGTGATGACGCTTGTGAGGGAATGGTTTGCTCCTGAAAAACCTGTTTCTTATGTGCTGGGGTCGAGCACACTGTGGCGTTGGCTTATTGCTCTGAGTATATTGGGGTGGGTAGTGGGAATTTTAGCCTTGTTTGCCGGAATGCTGACGTCGACTCCCAGTTATTACTTAGCTTTTGGCGGCGGAATCGTGATCGTGAGTTCTTTTATTTATATTTATATGCGCCGATTGTTAACAAATTCGTAGTGTTTACATCCAGGCAGATCAAGCCATTAATTATTATTAATATTGCGAACGCGCGAAGCTTCCATATTTTGCATCAGTGTTTTTCCAAACTCTACAAAGGCATTGGATTGCATTGGATCAACAGTTGTCTGTGGATCTGCGGCAAATGTATTTTCCTGAAGACCAATTGTATTGGTCGCTAATGCACCTGAGGCAGAAACATTGCGATCAAGTGTCGTCAAAGCTTTATAGACATTTAGTTTTTTAGATGTACCTGTTTTTGAACGTAACCACGGATACTCATCGCCAGTTTTCAGAATGTAATCTTTTACCGCACTATATTTAAACTCAGGATTGTTTGCTTTAATTAAAACGGCAAGTCCGGTGGCAAAAGCAGTTGCTTGTGATGTACCAGTTAAAGAGCCAAAGGCATTTCCCGGAAGAGTGGAGTAAATGTCTTCGCCGGGAGCAGCGACATGAACAGTTTGTACGCCGTAATTACTAGAGGAGAGAACTTGTAGTTTAGGATCAATGGCGGTTACAGAAATGATATTATCTAGATCATAATTTGCTGGGTAATATTTTTGTTTATCGGAATTACTGCGTTCGTTACCAGCTGCTGCCACGAACAAAATACCAGCGCTGCGGGCTTTACGGATTGCTTCGAATTCTGGTTGGCTATAATCTACACCGCCGCCAGAGTAGTTAATAATCTGCGCATGCATTTTTGTGGCATAATTAATCGCTTTAATCGTGTTTTCTAAATTGTTACTGGGAAAGCGTGGATCGTAATACTTAAGAACCATAAGACTTACTTTGGATGCAATACCAGTGATTCCAAAATTGTTTCCACCTTCAGCACCAATAATGCCAGCGATATGCGTACCGTGACCATGATTATCATCCACACGATTGGAATTGTTTACAAAGTTCCACCCGTGAACATCATCAATAAAACCATTGCCGTCATCATCGATGCCATTAGTAGCTTTGTCGCGCCCTAAACTATCTTTTCCCGATTCGCCGGCGTTAATCCAAAGATTGTTGCGCAGATCACGATGATTTGTGTCGATTCCGGTATCGATAACAGCCACGATAACATCCTTGCTACCTTCGGTAATTCCTCGTGCTTTTAAGGCATCAGAAATTTTTAAACCCCAATTTTTAGAAATATCAGGATCATTTAACAAAACAGAGGGTTTGTCGTTTTTTTTATTTTTGTTGGCAGAAAGTTTTTCCGGAAAAAAAGGGCCATGGTTAGGAAGCGGATCAATGGCGGCAGGTTTGTGATACGCTTGTGCTGGAGTGTTGTTCAGCATGCCCCAGCCGATTAAAGCAAATCCAACAACCGCTAATCCTGCCGATAACATTTTATTGAAATCCATAGCACCCCCGATATCCTATTAAATAAGCAAATCAGATGCCGTCGGAAAACCATCATAACTATATGATTTTATTAGGTTCTTTAAGTGAGACATGGGGGTATTTTGATCACTTTTTAGGGGGGTGTAAAGGAACTAAACAGAGGGGGGATTTCTATCTCAAAAAAACACACTTTGAAGAGGCCGTTCTTACCCCCTAGACCTCCACTAGTGGGGAGGAGTGACTTCTGTACGAGGAGACGGTTTAATAAAAGAAAACTCGGGGAGAATGATATCAACAAGAAAAATAATTTGAGATTTTTCAAATGGTTTTTTTGGGGTGGTTGCTTGCTGAGAATTAAAAAAGATTTTAGTGAATATTCTTTAAGGAGAAAAGTGTGTTTCGTCAGTTATGTTTCAGTTTTGTAGTTCTTACTTATTCATACCTTGCTCAGGCCAATGTCCTTGGCGATATGCAGACATTTTCTTCTAATACAGATGGTTTAGATTTTATCACCGTTCATTCGGCACGCCCTTTACAAAAGGGTTATTTAGGACTCAACACACATATCACATACGCCAAAAATCATTTGTTGGTGTACAGTGATCCCATTGCGAATCAAAATATGATAGATTACGCAGATCAATTATCGGATGTTGATTTATCCATATCGTATGGCCTTACCGAAAACTTGCAACTTTTCTTATACACCAATTTTTTGATATGGCAGCAATCTGATCGGGTAGACACGTTCAAAGTGGATATAACGCGAGGAATGAATGTGAATCGCCCGGGAATTAAGTGGACCTTTTCTGAGGACTGGAGAATGGCATTCATTGGATCTGTGGATTTTATGCATGTTCATAATGATCCTTATACGGGAGTGGATAGTAAACCTATATATAATTTAGAATTTGCAAAAAATTTTGGTGGTCAGGGTGGAATTTTGCATGCGTTCAATTTGGGATATCGAATTAGAACTCCCACGGAACGACCAATAGACGCGCGTATGTATCCGCTAGATGATCAGCTCACGGTTTCTTATGGAGCGACAGATCACTTTTCTGATAATACGCGATGGATTTTTGAAATTATCGGTAGCTACCCTCTTCAAAAAGGGGAGTATAAAGATGCCGTGGATGCCTCCTCTTTGGATTTGCTATTGGCAGTGAATCATAATCTAAGTAAAAATATGTTAATCAATGCGGGGGCTACAGTGGAGCCTTTTGTGAAAACACTATCTCCTAGCTATAGAGTTTTTGCGGGTTTAACTATGTATTTAAATCTTTTTGGAGCCGGGCAGGAATCAGGTACTACGGAGCCCAAAGAAGAAAAAACGGTTTTTTTAGAAACTCCACAGGAAAAAGTAGAGGAGATTCCTCTCACAGCAGCAAAAATATCGTTAAAACCTGGAACGGCCACCGTGTATGAGGGAAGTCGCTTGCAGTTTCAGGCCAAGGGAGGAACATTACCTTATAGATATGAAATTATAAGTGGTGATGGAACAGTGCAATCTGATACGGGAGAGTTCCGTGCAGCTCTTAATGAGGGTGAAACAACAGTTTTGGTCACAGATGCAAACGGTGAAACAGCAGAAGCTATGGTGATCACCAAAAAAATTCCAAAAGAAGATAAAAAGATTCGCCTAAAAAATCTTCACTTCATCTTTAATACGGATAAGCTGACGCCTTCATCGAAGAAAAATATAGATACAATTGTAAGTACGTTGCGTGAATTTAGAATTCGCAAAATTGTTGTGGAGGGGCACACAGATTCGAAGGGTTCGAATCAATATAACTTGGAGTTGAGTCAGTCGCGAGCCGATCGCGTCAAAAACATTTTACAAAAAGCTCTGGATCTGGGTACGGAACAGGTCGAGGCCATTGGTTTTGGAGAAGAGCGACCGATCGCAACCAATGCCACGGAACAGGGAAGAACAGCCAATCGTCGAGTGGATTTAAAAATTTATTTTAAGAAGTAGAGTGCGTAGGCACTCTAAAATCAGAGATTCAAACTATGGCAAAAAGTAGACTCTGGACCTAGAGCCTACTTTGATGCTTATCATAGGAACGTCGTTAACATTTTTCCTATTAAACATTAATATATAGATGTTTAGAAAAAAAACTACACGTCATCATGAGAAATTGGTGAGGAGCCATGTTTATGAAAAAAAAGTCGTTCATTCTGTACACTAAAATCAGCATCATGCTAATTGTTCCGCTCTTAATTTTGTCCATGTATAGCAATTGTGGACGTAAGGCATTTGTCGGATCATCAGTGGGTGCAACTAGCGATAGTGCTAACAATGCGGACTCTGTTGGTGTAACGAGGAATTCCTGTCCGACAGGACAAGCGGCTATAGGTCTGACATCTGATAAAAAACTTATCTGTGCGAACACAACGTTAACTACAGATAAAATGTGTGGTAACGACAGTTCTTTATATCAAGTAACCAGCACTGGGCTTCTTTGCACACCCAATGCACTGTGGGATCAAACAGGTTCTCTCTGTCCTGTAGGCCAATACCTTATTAGTTACACAGGTGCGGGGGCCATGCAGTGTACGACGTTGCCTTTTGGTGGATCAAACGTAACAACGTTGCCGGATATCACATGCCCTGATGGGGAATTCTTGAGAGGCATTGTCAACAACCAGCCCGTCTGTGCGAAATTTTCGAGAAACAGACATCAATCCGATTTGGTCTGTTCGCCAAATCAATATTTGCAAGATATAATCAAAAATAAAAAAGTTTGCGTGGATTTACCGTGGACCAATATAGCGGATCAAACCTGTCCAGATGGCTTTTTTGCCATGGGATGGTCGGTTAAAAATAAACAACTGGTGTGTCGTCGTTTCGATTTTAATGCACCAACAGCAAATGCCCAGTGTCCTAAAGGTCAAGTGCTCGTGTCTTACGATAACAACAAGGCAGTCTGTGTGCAGCCTCCAGAGCCAGATCTTTCCAATGTATGTGGTCCAGATTCTGTCTTAGTAGGTGTTTTGGGCGGCGTTCTAAAATGCCAAGCTGTTACAAATGGAACAACTTTATGTCCTGCAGGCCAATTTGTAGTCGGGCTTAACAATGGTGCACCGATTTGTCGAACTCTTCGCAATAGACATCTTGCGGGCATATGCCCAGTGGGTACTTATGCTGTTGGGGTTAGTAATGGTGTGTTGATTTGTAGAGATTTTCCAAAGCGAGATAATGGTACTCTATGTAAAGCCAATGATGAGCGTTTGTGTGCTGTTACTGGCGGTATCGGGACACAAAAATGTGATTCATCAGGCACAAGCTATAGCGATTGTATGGCGACAGGTTGCTTCAGTGGTTACATTCTGGATTCGCAAGCTGGTATTTGTAAAGCAACAGCTTGTCAGCCTGGATCAAGTCAATCTTGTAGAGAAGGATCTGGAGCCGGCACACAATTTTGTAGCACGAACGGTGTATGGAACACGTGCCAAATTAGCAAGTGTGATGATGGTTTTGTTCCCAATGGGTCGAATCAATGTGTGACACCTGTGTGTGAAGTGGGTTCCATTAGTTCATGTTCTTCTGGGGTGAGTTATGGCTACAAGGTATGTATTGATGGACTCCATAGTGGTCCTTGTACAATCACATCGTGTCGAGATGGATACACTTTAGATCCAAAAACTTCACAGTGTTTGGATAAAATGCCTCCACGAATTAGTTTTAGTAATGTGCCGAGCAATCCGACTGCTGGGCCAAAAGTAACCATTGGTTTTGCTGTCATAGATAATGAGTCGGGAGTTAAGACGATTTCATGTTTATTAGATGGTAGTGCCTATTCGCCTTGCCAGAGTCCAATAATATTGGATGGTTTAGCCGATGGTAGCCATCACTTTACAATTATGGCGATAGATGAAGATGGTAACCAATCCACAGCCTCTCTTGATTGGGAGAATGATGTGTGTACGATGGGAACCTCTGTGCAATGTACGATCATGAATGGTCAAGGTGCTCAATCTTGCCAGGCCACGGGTCTTTATGGAGATTGCGTTGCCGTGTCTTGTAACTCAGGATACAAAATCGAAAATGGCCAATGTGCTTCGTTACAGTGTGGTCCAGGTTATTCTGTTTCGGGTAATGAATGTGTAGATAACACGAAACCGAGCTTAGTGGTTACACCACCGATGAATCCAACCATTGGTCAGGATGTTTCCATACAATTTTCGGTTTCCGATCAAGGCAGCGGTTTGTCTTCGGTGACATGTCAGTTGGATCAACAGGTTGCTTCCGCGTGTTCCTCGCCGCTGAATTTACATCTGCCTTATGGTTCCCATACTTTGATCATACGTGCAGTGGATAAATCAGGAAATAGCACAGCGCGATCCATCACGTGGATCAATCAGGCATGCGCGCCTGGCACGTCCGTATCGTGTAATGTTATGAATGGTCAAGGACAGGAGATGTGTTTAGCCGATGGCAGCGGTTACGGTTCATGCATGGCAACCAGTTGTGATTTGGGCTACAGTGCCTCTGGGGGGCAGTGCGTGGCTTTAGAGACGGTTCCCGTCTACCGTTTTTATCATCAAACCACACAGGAACATTTTTATACTCTGACCACTGCAGAGGGGACGCGAGCTGGCTATAAATATGAAGGCATTGGGTTTTATGTTTACTCAAGCAATGCTCCTGGCACAAAGGCGATTTATAGATGTTCATGGAATACGGGTAATGGGACAGTAACGACACAAGTCTACTCCGGTGGGACTTTAAACGATATAGGCGGCGGGGGCACAGGAATAATTATGGATGTTGGTAGTCGCCCAATGCATTTTATTTCTACGGACATAAAGTGTGAAGGTTATCAGAACGAAGGATTATATGGTTATGTCGCAACGACTCAGTGGCCAAAAACAAAACCACTGTCGCGCTACTATACAGATATCTTAAAAGATCACCTTTATACAACGAATCCTTCGGTGGAATTCATTGATAGGCATAGTTATAAATTAGAAGGTATTGTGGGATACGTGCCGCCGGGAGTACCTGCTACGGTGACGACATCCTGCTCGGGACAGTTGGCAAGAGCCTGTGAGACACCCACAGGAGCAGGTTTTCAACAGTGTGTTGCTGATGGTACATGGGGTAGTTGTCAATTGACATCGTGTAATATGGGACTCACTCTCTATCAAGGACAGTGTTTACCACCAGGTAAGTGGTCGTGGATCGGCTTTAATATTTGGTTACCGATGTGTTCGACATTCTCACCAGATATCGCGGGTATTTCCTGCTCGCCGATAGAGTCACAATGTCGTAATGCGATTGGGCTTGCGTATGTTTGTAGATAAATAATAGGCATTCGTAAGGTCAGTATGTGCAAAAAGGCAATCTCGTTTGGAGGTTGCCTTTTTTATTTTGATCACGATATCCAGGTAAATGAGGACGTCATTTAAAGTTCAAGGATATGGCGGGGGAAGGCGCGAAATTCATCACCATAGAGAAGTTTTTTATAAAGCACAAGATTGCGTGTAATGAGCTTTACATAGGTTTTTGTTTCTTCGTAGGGGATGTCTTCAATAAACATTAAGTCATCGCCGTCATAACGCTTGTACCAATTGCGCACAGCCCCCGCGGAGGCGTTGTAGGAAGCAACCATTAGCACAAATTTATTATCAAACGCATTGCTTTGGTTTCTGAGCAAGTATGAGCCAATGGGGATATTGATTTCCGGTTTATAAAGATCTTCGTACGTGGTGTAGGGAACATTATGTTTTTTAGCCATGCGTGAGGCGACTTCTGGCAGAACTTGTAGAAGACCAAAGGCATCCATGGGACTTCTCGCCATTGGATTAAATGCCGACTCTTGACGCATAATCGAATACACCAATTCAGGTTCTATAGTCGCTTCCTGTGCGGCTTTGCTAACGAGATCATAAAAAGGTTTAGGAAAAAGAACACTGGGAATTTTTAAAAACACATCACGTTGCATTTCGGGTGTGAGCTGAGTGAAATAATAAAAAACAGTGCTGTAGCTATTTACCTGTGCAAGTCGTTGAAAGATGGCGCAAATATCGTCCGCCGACATCTTTGCCAATTCACTTTTCGATGTGAGTTTTTCGTTTAAAAGTTTTTGAGCAAAATCCAGTTCACCCACTTTAACGAGAGCATTAAAAATTTCTATGTCATCAGAAGATAAGACCACGGGCTGAGTAAAAGTTCCTGTTGTGAGTGTTATAAGTGGCTTGTCCAATTGATGGTGGGCGAGAAGTCCGTAATATCCATAGGGATCATCCAAGGTGAGGCTACCCCATGTAGCTTTCGCTTCCGTTTCCAGGGATTGGCGCTGGAAGGCTTCCGCTTTCCAGTATTGGTACTTAAAGCGTGCGTAGGCACTGACTTCCGTTGAGTTGATCATTGTATCAAGGTGCTCGATCGCCGATTTATAATTTTTATTTTTAAAATAAGACCAGGCAAGAGACCACAGTATTTTTTCTTTTTCGCGCCAATTGGGAGTTTCACTTTGTGCCGCTTTTTCCAACTCACTTAAAGCTTCAGATGGTTTTTTTTGTTCTTCAAAGATACGACCGCGTAGCCAGTGAATATCAAATGGACTGTGGCGTTTGTTGATGGTTTTTTCTAGTTTTGTTAATGCGGATAAAGCTTCTGTTGGTCCCTGTTCTGTCCATAAGACACGAACAAGATTAATTTGCGCTTCATAGTAAAGGGTCATGAGTATTGGGTTTTGTAGATCTTTGTCATGAAGATAATTAGCCCATTTTTTTGTCGCATGTAGATAGCCAGATTTATCTTTTAAGCGATTAAGCTTATGGGTGTAGAAAAAATCTTTGAGCGCCGCCATCTTTTCTTCTTTAGAAAAATGCGCCCCGCCAATAATTTTATTTAAATACTCATATGCCCGTGGAAAAAGACGAACAGAACGAAAATCTTTGGCAATTTTTAAATAATCTGATTCTTTTGGTTTATCCATAAAGCGTGGTGATAGAGAATAAAGCGCCGATTGCAGTGATGTGCGTTCGGGTTTTGTGAGCTCTTTGCTTTGCAAAGCTTTCTGGTAAAAAGCAATTCGATCTGGTGTGCGAAAGAGAGACGTATTGTCTTTCGCATAAAGCGCTTTTTTGGTATCGCTGTCGAGAGTTTCAAAATAAAGGCGTTTTTTGTCCGTATCAAGCCAGCTGGGAACAGCTCGCGACCAATCGATGGATTGAGGAGTATTAAGGCAATTTTTTGCAGCATGGATATAGGCCACATCACGTAGAATAAATTTTTCTTGGTTAGATAATGCAATAAATTGTGCGCAGGCGGTGGCGGGGTCTTTTTCTTCATTATTTTTGGCTGTCATGTAGTCAACGAACGTATTGGTTTCGGGAGAAATCTTGGACTGCGAAGAGCAGGAAAAAAGAAAAATAGATAAGAGCGCACTGGCTTTAAAACATTTCATAACACTCATTCTATGGTGTCTGAAAGAAGAAGCAAGTGATGCTGCGCGGACACTCACGACTCCTATCTACGGCAGGGGAGAGTCTAAAAACCCTGCCATTCCTATTTTGAATCTTGCTAGGGGGTGAGGACACACCCTTTTAAATATTTTGTAGAGCAGCAATGCGCTCCGCTAAGGGCGGATGTGTGCTGAATAATTTGCTCATCACCGGTCCCGCACTAATTTTAAAACTGGCAAATTGTTCATTTTGACGTGCGGGCATCACATGATTGGTTTGTTGTTGTAACGCCTGCAATGCGGAAATCATTTTTCCTTTACCGGCAATGTTTGCGGATCCGCGATCAGCACGAAATTCGCGGCGACGAGAGAAATAAAACACCACCATATTACCTAAAAGGCCAAACACCATTTGCAGTGCCATGCTGAGTAAAAATTCCATTCCTGATGATCGACGATTCTCACCATTTCCAGCAATGATTGAGGCAAGAATGCGGGAAAAGAAAAGAACAAAGGTATTTACAACTCCTTGAATCAGGGCAAGAGCCACCATATCGCCATTGGCAACGTGAGAAATTTCATGACCTAAGACACCTTCTACTTCTTCCCAATTCATCGCATTGAGTAGGCCAGTGGAAACCGCGACGAGAGAATTACTTTTTGAAGGCCCCGTGGCGAAAGCATTGACCTCAGCACTTTGGTAAATGCCGACCTCGGGCATTTCGGGAAGATTTGCACTTCGTGCCAGGCGGTGGACCATATCAATGAGAGTTCTTGTTTCCCCGGTGGCCGTTTGCGGATTAATAATTTGAATACCAAATGTGCGCTTGGCCATCCATTTTGAGATCATCAAGGAAACAAAGGAACCTATCGAGCCAAATAGAGCACACATGATCAGTAGGCCAAGTGTAGAACCACTCAGGGCAAACGGCTGCCCTGTGAGCGCAATGCTTATAATTGAAGCAACGACGCTTACGGAAGCAAGAACAAGAATATTAACCAAACCAAAAAAGAAGGCATTACGTAGAAATTGCATATTATCTCCTGTATCCCATCGAAATGGATTTCCTAGAATATGGTGATGATCTTTAGTTTGTCCAGAGTGCAGACGGGATCTCAAACGGGGCAGGGGTAAAAATTTCGACTTGGCGCAGGATAGGCAGGGTTAATGGGAGAGGATGGTGAGCCATCTCTGTTAGCCTCTACTGAGTATAGTCATGTTTTTTGGCAGCCAACGAACCAAGACAAAATTTATTTTTAGTGCCTTTATATTCCCACTTTTCAGTGGTCGTTGATAATGCGTGAGACGGCTCTTTGTTCGTGCAAATTTCATTAATCTCTGGCCGTGTCCAAAAAGACATGGTGAGGCCAAAATATTTTTCGCTGATTCCCGGGCAAACCATGACTTTGATGTTATCAGATTCTTTTAACGGTGCTTTGAGGGGAACAAGGGCAAGTAGGGATGTGTTGTGGCCATATTCTCCTAAGGTTTCAAACAGAGGTTTACTATTCACCCAGAGACGAATATTAGGACCACCACCGAGTCCAATATAATCGGCGCCGACAGCGGTTTTTATTTCGTCAGCTGTCGGAGAGAGAAAAAGACAGTTAACATCCACAGAGTTGTCCTCGTTATGGTGGGTGAGTAGGGATTTATCTAGTGTTCTTAAAATATCAAAGTAGCTTGTTGTGACAAGCTGACCATTTGGACCCGGGGCTTGTAGAGTAATTGTAGCGGCGGCATTTTCAGGCTGACCATGAACGCGATATTCGTAGTGTTGCACATAATTTTTAAGGAGCTCTGGGTGTTTGAGTCGAAAAAAACCACCGAGGGTGTTTTTTTCGGTAAGAGTCGTTTCGGGATAAACGCGTTCAAAGTGGGGATCTTCATCAAAAAGTTTATTTATATCATAGCCATCACACAAAAAATATTGTGCATGAAAAACATCTTTCACCATGTAGCGCAAATCAGGTGTTTTTCCTGCAGCGAGATCAGAGCGGGCTTCGTGAAGGGCCGGTGTATGCAGTAGCAAATAAGATGGGTCAAGAATATCCACAAAACTGAGCTGTGGGCGGAGATAATAAATATAGGGACTTTGCGACCAGTTACAATTGAGGATATGGGCTTTTTCATTCTCAGGGATGTTAGCTAAAGCTTTTTGGGTGGGTTCGTATTTAACATCCGGGGTCTCATCGATGATGCTTCTATATTCAGAATGGGAGAGAACCACCTGAGGTATTGTGAGAAGTAATATGAGCGCAGAGGCTGATACCGGGACATGACGAAAAATCTCAATAGCGAGGAGTGTGCTTGTTACGACAAGATAGTCGTGCCCGCGTGGCGTAATCATATTGACGGCAAAAAATAAAGTGGCAAGCACAGTGAGAAAAACCAGTTGACCTTTTTCGGGAGCGCTGACGTCACTCTCGTAAGACGCACGGCCAATACAAAGAAAACCAAAAGCAATGGGAAATAGACTTAATAGTGAGAAGCGTAGCATATTCACCGTTGTCCATGGATAAAGTTCGCCGCCGTAGTTCAATTTGGCATTGGGAGCATCCAGCACAATCTGGGTGATTTGCGATAGCATGGCAATGTTGCCTGGGAAATAAGGATTCAGTAAAACACCAATGATCAGGCCAAAGATTGCAAAAAGTCCATATTTAGCATGACGGGGAAAGATGATCAGCGCGGTAAAAAAAGAAGAAAAAATAGCTAAAAGTGGTACCTGGAGGCCATGATAGCTTAAGGCAAATAAGGCAGCTGAGATTAAGGTTAAATATTTTCGCCGGCGGATAAAGCCAATAAGTAAAAAAGTAAAAAAGAGAATAGCTAAGACGTGAGGGCGCACCATGATGGCGCGACGAAGAAAATAAGGATCTGCCGCGATAACAATAAGCGGAATCCAAAAAAGGCGAAAGCCGACTTCGCGCCAAGAACGTAGAGCAAGAGTCAGAAATGTGATGGCAGAGATGATGACAGGAGCTACGCGAATACCCATTTCTCCAAAGAAGTTGTACATCTGTGACGTAATCACATGAAAGAGAAACTCTTTATCGGTAAAAAGAACATCCCACCCAATGCCCTGGGCTTGTGGTAAAGTTTCAGGGAAACCGTGGGCCACGATTTCTTTGGAGAGTGCAACATGATAGTAATAGTCGGGGTCGGATATTTGGTTGAGCATTTAATTTATTCTAGGGCATATTCTCCATTTGACAAGATACAAATGAGTTTTTGGACGAACTCTTAGATAGATTCATGGGAGAGCGTTAATTCTTTTGGATAATGATAAGAACATTTTTGCCAAAAAAGGGGTGCGTGATTTTATCGAGCAGACGACTCAAGGGGTAGACGACTTTATCATAGAAGCGGATAGAGCCAGGGGACAGGTCACCTTTTCCACTATCGAGAAGTTTAAAAGTAAGACCTGCAAAAAAACCCAAACTATCGGAATAGTGGCAAGCCTTCACCGGCAAATTTTTGCAAACATCTTTTAAACTTTTTTTTGTGTAACGCCGAAAGTGTCCAATTTTTTTATCAACACTTGAATACAACAGCATAAACGCGGGAACGTAGACAAACAACACGCCACCAGGTGCAAGTTGAGTGTAGAGTTTTTGTAGAATCTCTTGATCGTTTTCGATATGTTCTAAAACATTGATGGAATATATGGCGTTCTGTTCTTTTGGCATTTCTTGCAAAGAGGAGAAAGTCGTATATCCCTTTGCGGCCAATTGTTCGCGTAATGTGACATCTTGCTCGACACAAAGAACAGTTTTTCCGCGGCCTTTTAAGATACGGGCAAAAGTTCCTGTGCCGGCGCCAAAGTCAACCAAGGTGGGTGCTAAGCAATAATGGCAGATGAGGTCGGCGATGGAGTTATTATAATTTTCGGCTGACTCCATCGCTTCGAGTAGCGGTATACCGCTGTAAGAGTTACTCATTAGCGGACTTTTTCAGGCTTATCGGTGTTAGTGGATTCGGAACCACTTTTTAAACTTTGACGAATAGTCATCTCAATATCTTTCTCTGGGGTTTTATAAAAATGCACATGACCACCATTTTTAAGTTGTCCGAAAAGGATCTCTTCTGTGAGTTTATTTTTCAGATTTTTTTGAATCGCACGTACCATCGGGCGAGCTCCATAGAGTGAATCAAACCCAACCTCTGCCAGATAATTTTTAACCGCATCGTCAACCTGAATAGAAATATTTTTTTCCTTGAGTTGCTCTTTAAGTTCGAAAAGAAATTTCTCGACAATTTGGTGAATAATTTCTTGGTTAAGGCCACTAAAAACAATCACATCATCCAAGCGATTCAAAAACTCGGGAGCAAAATGCTGTTTGATCGCATCCATAGAGATACTGGCGCTGAGGGATTTAGCAATACCAATAGATGATTTCTGTGCATCTTTAACTCCACAATTTGTGGTCATGATAATAATTGTATTTTCGAAATGAGCCACTCGGCCGTGGGGATCTGTGAGCGCACCATTGTCGAGCACTTGTAAGAGAACATTGATCAAGTCTGGATGGGCTTTTTCTATTTCATCGAGAAGGACAACACTGTAGGGTGATTTTGTTACGGAAGAGGTGAGAAGTCCCCCCTCTTCAAAGCCCACGTATCCGGGAGGGGCGCCGATCAGGCGTGCGATAGCATGTTTCTCCATGTATTCACTCATATCAAAACGAATGAGGGGAACGCCTAAGTGGTGGGCCAATTGATTGCATATTTCTGTTTTCCCAACACCGGTAGGACCAGCAAAAAGAAAAGAACCAATCGGTTTATTTTTTCTTCCCAATCCGACACGACTATTTTTGAGAGCGGCCACCAGAGCATGAATGGCACTGTCTTGACCAAAAATAAGCGATTTAAGGCGTAGCTCAAGGGTACGCAGTTTCTCGTTTTCATCGGAGGAGACGGATTGCATCGGAACTTGTGCCATACGTGAGATGATTTTCTCGACCACCTCAGGTGTGACTTCCATTTTTTTATCGTCTGTTGCGTAAAGACGTAGAGAAGCACCCGCTTCATCCATAACATCGATGGCTTTATCTGGAAGATGACGGTTATGTAAATGCTTAATCGATAATTTAGTAATCAACTCAAGCACAGAGTTAGAATAGGTGACGTTATGGTGTCCTTCGTAGTTTTTCTTAAGGCCCATAAGAATTTCGATGGTTTGTTCTTGTGTGGGCTCTTTAATATCGATGCTTTGGAATCGTCGCGATAATGCGCGATCTTTTTCGAAATGTTGAGTGTATTCTTTATATGTCGTTGCCCCAATACAGCGGAGTCGTCCTTTTGCTAAATAAGGCTTTAAAAGGTTGGCAGCATCCAGCGAGTGGCCACTTGTGGAACCGGCGCCGACAATGGAATGAATTTCATCGATAAATAAAATGGCCTTGGGGATTTTGTCGAGCTCTTGCAGTAGGGCTTTAAGTCTTTCTTCGAAGTCGCCACGGTACTTTGCTCCCGCGAGAAGTGCGCCCATGTCGAGATTGTACACAATCGAGCCTTTGAGTGGATTGGGAACTTTTTCTTCGACGATTTTTAATGCTAAACCATCGGCAATAGCTGTTTTACCTACTCCGGGCTCACCAATGAGGAGCGGGTTATTTTTAGTGCGGCGACACAAGGTTTGCATCACTCTCTCGAGCACATCTTCGCGGCCAATGAGAGGGTCAATGCGTCCGTCTTTTGCCAATTTATTTAAATTAATGGCAAACTGCTCTAATGCCGATTCTCCAGAAGGCGCGTTTTGCTGATTGGCGCCATTATTATTGGTAACGGCAAGTGATTTTCCCATACCATGCGAGACCAAACGGATAATAGAGAGTTGTTCCAAGCCGTATTTTTTTAAAAAATAGGCAGCGTGTGACTGCGGTTCTTCAAAAAGAGCAATTAAGAGATTTTCACTTTGCACAGCCGAGCGTCCTGCACTCTGCACTTGTATGATGCAGCGTTGAAGCAGGCGATGAGAGGCGAGGGTAAACTCTGGATTCTTTTTAGGGACAGGACTCTTTGACAGAGAATTTTCTAAAAAATCCACCACGTCTGTGCGCATAGATTCGATGGGTACTTTAAAATGGGTTAAAATATTTTGGATCATCGGCTGATCTAACAGCGCCAGCAGGATGTGCTCTAAAGAAACATATTCATTGTTGTATTTTTGTGAAGCGAGTATTGCTGTATTTAAAACATTTTCAACTTGTGGACTCAACATACAAACCCCTCTCTATATAGGACACAACTCAAGTTTGTGTCTATTTACTTAAATAGCAAGGTTGGGCACTTAAGCTTGTTCCATTATACACTGAAGTGGATGTTTTTGTTGATCAGAATATGTATTTACCAAATGCACTTTGGTTTCGGCGGTTTCATAATTAAAGATGCCGGCAATACCGCGACCATCGTGATGGACTTGTAACATAATAGTTTCTGCCTCTTCTCTACTTTTGTGGAAAAATTTTTGAAGTATATGGGTGACAAAATCCATTGGCGTATAGTCATCATTAAGAAGAAGAACTTTATAGCTCGTCGGCTCCTGGGTTTTTGTGCGGTCGAGGGTTTTTAAGCCATGTTTACTGTCGGAATCTGAACTCATAGATCAGATATACAGGTTGCAGTACAGGATTGGCAACCGTCTCAAGTCTGTTTCCTACCTTGACCACATATAAATGTTGAATTTACCCGAGAAAAGAAGAGTTCTTTAATCTAGGGTGCGCCTACCCTATACGAGAGTCAAAACACCTCGTATAATGGTTTCCAGTAGAGTGAGGTTGTTTGTGTCTTGCTCTATATGAACGAGCCGTTAGGTCACTGTTTGGAGATGCTGCGTGAGAACATTTGTATTTCTTATTTTAGCGACTTTGGTCGGGGCGTGTGCGGTGGAGTTACAAAAACATAAGCCTGTTATAAAGGTGGATAAAAAATTTCTCCGCCCACCCGCAGCGATTAAATACTTTACCTTTGGTTACAATGATTTTTTGGCCAGTGTGTTGTGGATTCGTTTAGTGCAAAATCTCGAATACTGCGAAGAGGGGCAATATACAGGAGATCTTTATGTTGAACCGACAAAAAATAAAGATCGCATTGATGGGATTCTGGAAAGAACAATAAAACCATCAAAATGCAACTTGGGTTGGGTTTATTCCATGACGGATGTGATCTCAGATATTCAACCGCATTTTAAGATCGCCTACGATGTTGGCGGTTTGTTTTTAAGTGTGGCCGTTGATGACCGCGAAGGGGCCCGACGTATTTTTGAAAAAGGTTTAACTCAGTATCCAAAGGATTGGCAGCTTAATTATATGGCAGGGTATCATTATTTATGGGAAATCCAGAACCCGAGTCGTGCGGCTGAACTTTTCGATAAAGCAGCAGAAAATGGAGCTCCTAAATGGGTAACTGCGTTATCTGCAGCTCTCTATTCTAAAACAGGTCGGGTCCAGATTGCTAAAACGATTTTACAAAATGCTCTGAATTACCCCATGTCGGAGAAGGAAAAAGAGCGCATCAAATTGAGACTTGAACAAGCGGAAAAGATTCTAAAAGAAAATCATTAAAACACCTTGACCAAAAAGGTTTACGTACCACATTAGTCGGAGAGTTTACAGTTGAGGGAACCGCATGCGTGTGCCTATTCGTATAGCATGACATCAGCGGGCCAAAAACGAGTGATGTTGGGAGAAATGTCTCATGGCAAGGGATTATTACGAAATTCTAGGAGTGGAAAAAACTGCTTCGCAGGATGAGATTAAAAAAGCGTATCGTAAGTTAGCGATGAAATTCCATCCTGATAAAAATCCAGGAGACAAAGCCGCTGAAGATAAATTTAAAGAAGCTTCTGAGGCGTATAGTGTTTTAAGTGACACGGATAAGCGCGCAAAATACGACCGATTTGGACATGCCAGTTATCAAAATATGGGGGGTGCCGGTGCCCACCCTGGGTTTGATAATATCGAGGATATTTTTTCTAGTTTCTCAGATATTTTTGGCGATTTTTTTGGTGGTGGAATGGGCGGTGGTCGTCGCGCGGGGAATCGTCCTCGTCGTGGTGCGGACTTACGCTACATGCTTGAAGTGTCACTTAAAGATGTTCTTGATGGCGTCGAAAAAGATTTAGAATTCGAAACCGAAAAAAATTGTAAAACATGTTCCGGTTCTGGATCAGAGCCTGGTAAGCAACCCGAGCGCTGTGCCACTTGCGGTGGAGCAGGGCAAGTGGTGTCAAGCCAAGGTTTTTTTTCGGTGGCCACGAACTGTCCCGCCTGTCGCGGAACAGGTCAGTTGATTCGCTATCCTTGTAAAACCTGTAAAGGCAAAGGCCGCACCCTCGAGGAGAAAAAAATCCGTGTGACGATTCCTAAAGGGGTTTCCACGGGGACACGTCTGCGTGTTGCCGGTGAGGGAGAAGATGGTTACTTAGGCGGCGGCCGCGGTGATCTTTATGTTGAGATTCGTGTGCGCGATGATGCACGATTTGAACGTCAAGGAGATGATCTGCATGGCAAAGTAGAAATTTCCTACGTGCAGGCGCTTTTGGGCTCAGAAGTAGAAGTGGACACCATTGATGGTAAGAAAAAAATGGTAGTGCCCAATGGGACTGCGCCTAATCATATTTTAAAAATGCGCGGTTTGGGCTTACCCAATATGCGTACAGGGCAGCGCGGTGATTTGTGCTTGCACGTACAACTCAATATCCCTAAGAAACTGACCAAAGAAGAGGAAAAGTTACTGCGTGAGATTGCAACGACCCGAGGAGAAGTGGTGCTCGATAAAAAAGGTTTTTTTAGCTTGTAATCTTGACACGCTAATAGTGGAACACAAACTTATTTAGAAAGTGAAAGGGTCACGATAGACCCTAAAAGTTAGCGAAGGAATTCACGAGGTGGATTCGCAAGAAGGAGATAAACAATGGGAAAAATTATTGGTATAGACTTAGGAACAACGAACTCCTGTGTTGCCGTGATGGAAGGTGGAGAGCCTAAAGTGATTGTGAACGAAGAGGGAAACAGAACAACTCCTTCGATCGTTGCATTTAAAGATGGTGAACGTCTTGTCGGGCAAACAGCCAAGCGCCAAGCAGTGACTAACCCGACAAATACAATTTATTCAGCTAAAAGATTTATCGGTCGTCGTTTTGATGAAATTCAAGAGGAGATTAAAAAAGCGCCGTACACTGTGGTGCAAAAGGGCAATGACTGCGCTTTTAAGATCATGGAAAAAGGCCAAGAAAAAACAGCCTCTCCCGAAGAGATCGGGGCAGCGGTTCTCGCTAAACTCAAAAAAGTGGCAGAAGATTATCTCGGACAAGAAGTGACAGAGGCTGTGATCACGGTGCCTGCATACTTTAACGATGCGCAAAGACAGGCGACGAAAGATGCCGGTCGCATTGCCGGCCTTGAGGTAAAACGTATTATTAACGAACCTACGGCGGCGGCCCTTGCCTATGGTTTTGATAAAAAACAAGAGCAGAAAATCGCCGTTTACGATTTGGGTGGTGGTACGTTTGATATTTCTGTCCTCGAAGTGGGTGATAGTGTTGTGGAAGTAAAAGCAACCAATGGAGATACGCATCTGGGTGGTGATAACTTCGATGACGCCATTTTGGATTGGATGATCGATGGCTTCAAAAAAGATCAAGGTGTTGACCTTAAGAATGATAAAATGGCTCTTCAGCGTTTAAAAGAGGGAGCAGAGAAAGCAAAAATTGAATTGAGCTCAGCACAAGAAACTGAAATCAATCTGCCTTTTATTACCGCTGATGCCGGTGGACCAAAACATTTACTTATGAAGCTTTCACGGGCGAAGTTTGATCAGCTAACCGAAAAACTTGTAGCACGTACGTTAGAGCCTTGCCGTAAAGCTTTAAGCGATGCGGGATGGTCAGTAAAGGACATCGACGAAGTGGTTCTTGTCGGCGGATCGACGCGTATTCCAGCTGTGCAAAAAGCGGTAAAAGAACTTTTTGGTAAAGAGCCTAGTAAATCCGTGAACCCCGATGAAGTGGTGGCTATGGGTGCGGCGATTCAGGGTGGTGTGCTCGCCGGAGATGTAAAAGACGTACTTCTTTTAGATGTAACGCCGCTATCTCTTGGTTTAGAAACTCTTGGTGGTGTGATGACGCGTTTAATTGAGCGCAACACAACGATTCCGGTAAAAAAATCGCAAGTGTTCTCTACCGCGGCGGATAGCCAAACCAGCGTGGAAGTGCATGTTCTGCAAGGGGAGCGCGATATGGCGACAGACAACAAATCTCTCGGTCGCTTTGAGCTTGTCGGTTTACCACCGGCACCGCGTGGAGTGCCGCAAATCGAAGTGACATTTGACATCGATGCCAATGGTATCTTAAACGTGTCGGCAAAAGATTTGGGTACGGGAAAAACGCAACAAATTCAGATCAAAGCCCGTTCTGGTTTGAGCGAAGATGAAATCAAAAACATGGTGAAAGATGCAGAGCTCAATGCGGATAGTGATAAACGCAAAAAAGAGCAAATCACCATTCGTAACGAACTTGATAGTATCGCTTATCAAACTGAGAAGATGATCAAAGAGAACGAAAGCAAGTTTAACGCCGAGGATGTAAAATCTGCTCGTGAGTTGATCGATGAAGCAAAAAAATTGGTTGCTAAAGGGATCGACGCTTCACTGGATGAGTTAAAGTCCACCAGCGAAAAGTTGCAAGCCATCACTCAGAAAATGAGCACGGAACTTTATAAGCAGCAAACCAGTGGAAGCGCAGCGGATGCAAATGCTTCGCAAGCTTCTGAATCCACAGGTTCTACTGAAGGTGGATCCGGTTCAAATAATGGAGAAGTGATCGATACGGATTTTAAAGACGTGAACTAAAAAGTAATGGGCGCACTCGTGTAAGGTACGCCCGCAAGACTTTTTTAAAACAATAAAAACCACCGGTTGATTGCTGGTGGTTTTTTGTTTTTAGAAATCGTAAGAGGCGCCGACGTTAAGACTGCTAAAAGATTTAGAAATGTGGGCGCCCGCTTCACCAATTACGTGAAAATTGTTTTGCTCAAGTGGTGTCCACTCGACACCCACCACAAGACGTGCAGAAAAAAAAGAATGATCTTTATTAGAGTTAACGGCCAGGGGAATACTCGCATATGGAGAAAATTTACCGTGCGGAGATTGAAAGGCTTTACTTAAAAACGGCATAGCGACAACACTGGTCTGAGAATAATCGTGGGTGTTGACATAGGTTAATCCGCCGCGAATGCCCATTGCCGGTTGTTTTTCGTAATCAGGGATGGGAACCCACTTCACCATAGCGCTCATCATAAAGCTCACATCACCAGAGCCGATTTCTACATCACCCTGTAAGGAATCATTAATTCCCATGCTCGCGCGTGCGTTGGCATTGGTGCCTCGCCAAAATTCGAGGTAACCCATACCTTGGACCTGGTTTTGTTTGAGAATATCCCCTGTTGTCATCAAGCTCATGTAAGCATAACTTTTGGACATAGAGAAAACCAACACTGTAAAGAGCAACATTAGGCGCATGAAACCTCCTCATTCATAAACTCTAGACAATTGTATTGTTAAATGGAACGTCTGACAAGACGAGAGATTAACTCTTTAACGGATTTTGCCGAAAAGCAAATATGCTTTCGGTGTTGTTATGGGTACAACTTTTTAATCTTCCATTCAGTTTGGCAGAGAGTTGCAGCTGTCCAGTGGTTCAGTGTGATCCGTGTCAGAGGCGCATTGTCGTGGATTCGCAAAAAAAACAATGTACAGAAGACAAATCAGTGATGTGCCAAAATGTCGTGTGTGAAAACGTCGATAATTATTTTCAGTGTGTTGCAGGGGCTAATCCATTATATTTACCACCGGAACAGGATATCGAAGAGCGATTAACTGTACCTAATTTTCCAATTATCGCAGATCCAAAAAACAATGGGCCAGAGCAAGAGTTTAAGCATTTTAATCATGCCATTGAGGAAAAGGTTTCGCCGGATGAGGTGCCAGGTAAGGCATTACGTCGTGGGTTGGCGACCGTTAATGGCGATACAAAAAACCAAACAAGCACTTCTGTGTCGTCGATGATGGGTGCAGTGAAGTCAAATCCGGTTGTTCCTTCTGGAGAGCAAGACCAGGAGATGGCGTTGATGATTAAAGGGATTAAAAGCGGATTAATGTTAGACAACAAAAAAGTCAGTGGCAGAAAAAAAACCGTGAAGGAAAACGAAGTTATTTTGCAAAGTCTTGCCAATCAAACGGTGGATATTGAATACGGAAAAACCAAGGCACGGCTGTATGTGCCCAAACAGTCTTCATTGAAAATGAAAAAAGAGTGGGGCTATTTGGTTTTGTATCCACAAACCGGCAGTTTTTCTATCGTTTCCATTTCGGCTAGCGAAATGCTTGTCATCGATGTGGGAGATTGGCGTTTTGGTAAAATCAGCGGCGGCGTACAAGTGTCTTTGAAGGATGAAGATGTGCGCGTTCATAACACGTCTGGAGCTATATATGTTCGGCGTGATCAATTGCTGGCTCCGAGTCAAACCATTAAGGTGCCAATGGAATTTATTGTTTCGAAACAATATGGAATTACTTACGCAGCAAAGGATTCTCCTCGCCAGCCAGAGGTGGAATTTTTATTTGAGAAACCAACCTCCGGTCCACTCGCTAAAACGGGTGAGAGAACACTGGCGTCTAGCGGGCCAAGTTCACCATTAGAAGGGTGTGTATATCCCTCGGGACAGGCAAATCAATGTGCGTGGAAATGCTTTGGGGGTAAAGGTAGGAATTGCGAAAACAGCGAAACCACGCAGTGCATGCGTTTTACATGTTCAGTTGGCGGTCAATGGAAACTTCCCACTCGCGTTTCGGGAAAAGAATGTAACAGCCAAGAAGTCAAAGTCGATTCCTGCATTTAGAGTCCGTCAAAAAAAATTATTGATAGTCCTCTAAGGAGGGATCTTTTATTGGTAACAGCAAAAGTTGGCGCCAATTCAAGCGAGTATTCATTTCGCTTAGACCAAATGTTTGCACTGTTTCTGCAAAGTTATCACGATAGGTTCGAAAAATACGATCCCAAATGCTAAAAATTGTGGAAAAATTAGAGTTTTGCTCATTGATGATTAAGGAGTGGTGTTTACGGTGCATAGAAGGAGTCACAAGCACAAGGCTAAGGATTTTTTCCAGACGTCCCGGAAGTTGGATATTGGCATGCTGAAAGAAGTTGCTTGCCTGAAAAACGGCTTCAAAGATGAACACGGAAGATAGAGGTAGTTCGCAAAAGAGAATACAGCCCCATCGTGGTATCAGTGAAAGGGATGTTTCTATAAAATGAAAACGAACAGAGCTAGAGGTTTCCAAGGTGTGATCACTGTGGTGAACACGGTGCAGACGCCAAAGAAAATTAAAATAATGGGTTGAGCGGTGCCATATATAACTGACGAAGTCGAGTAATGGAATGGTCGCGAGCGTGGGTAGCAAGAGAGGGGTGTCCAGTTGTAGTTTGGGAAAATCCAAAGTAACTGCGAGAACCTTAAAAATCGCGAAGGTAAATAAGAAACTGGTAAACCCTAAAATGAGATTTTCTTTAAGTGAAGATACAGGTCGCTTTTGGTAAGGGCGCCACCGCTCCAAAGCCACAAAGTATATAAACAAAAACGCAATCGCAATGGTTCGATAAACCATTTTCTGATTATGTACTTTTTTAAAGCATTTGGGGACGAAATTTTAGATTATTTGTAGAGGTCTCTTGCGGTGCGCAGAGGTTGAATCCTCCAGATTTTAACGCCTATACTGCAATAAGCAAAAGCAAAAGCAAAAGCAAAAGCAAAAGCAAAAGCAAAAGCAAAAGCAAAACAATGGAGGAATTCAACATGGCTAAGAAAAAGAAAATAAAAAAAACAAACAAACTTCATGCCAGTCGTCTTAAGAAAAAGAAAAAGATGATCAAAGCGAAGAAGAAATAGTTTAAAGAGCTATTTTAAATTTGCCTATTCTGGCAAAAAAAATCAGGAAGCTTGCTTGCCCACATTTAAGGCAAATGTAAGCTTCCTTTTTATTTTTCATGGAAGATCTTGTGTGTTTTCAGGAAAAAGCGGCTGCAAAGTGAGAATGCACCCTAGAGGGTTGCACATTTCATGGAACTCAGCTCATAATAATCATGTATGGAAATGCGCGAGATTCGTCGTCCTGGTTTTATTTGGATTGATATTTTTAATCCATCCATTGCCGATTTAAAAAAAATAGGCGAGGAGTATAAACTTGATCTCACCACTATTTATGATTGCATGGAGCCCGAGCATCTACCTAAATTCGAAATCGTTGATAATACCACATTTATTATTTTGCGATCGTATGATCATGAATCGAGCAAAAAATCGGACAAAATTCAGACTGTCACCAATAAAGTGGCCATGTTTTTTTCGAGTGACTTTTTAATTACTATACATCGACAAGAGCAAATTTTTATTAAGGATCTGTTTGATAAAATGAATAGTGATCAGCCAGACACAATTTTTTCCACATATCTTTTGGCAAACGATATTATGTTTAAAATGGTTCGATCTTATGAGCCGGTGGTGCATGGGATTTATGAGTTGTTTGAGGCTCTCGAGCAAGACGTTTTTAACAAAAACAAAAAAGTACGAATGGTGCAAAGTTATTTGCTGAAGCGACGTATCGATATTATTAAGCGCGTACTTCTTTTAATGAAGGACCCTATTGTGGGTCTGATGAACTCAGCTCCAGCGAAAACACGCTTAGAATTTAAAAATACGAAAGAGTATGTCGATAAACTCGTATACCAGGTGGATGTGGTACACGATAACTTAGTAGCACTTTTATCATTACAGTTAGCCATAGCCTCGCAGCAAACGAATGAGGCATCCCATCGTGCAAACGAAGTGATGCGTGTCTTAACTATTTTCTCGATCTTCTTTTTACCTATTAATTTTGTCGCCAGCGTTTATGGAATGAACTTTTCATGGATGCCTTTTGCTGGTGAACCATGGGGTTTTTGGTTTGCCATCCTTGTGATGGTGCTTACCACCGTGGGGATTTTTCTTTGGTTCCGTCGCCGTGGAATTATGCAGTCGAAAGATTTGTAGTAATTGGCACGATGCTGAAGTAAAAAGCCGGTGAAATCACCGGCTTTGCGTATGTATCTTAAACTCATTCCATTGAGGAATGATCAATTAGGGGCTAGCAACCGACCCATTTCCTTCGGGTTGATTTTGCTGTGCTGCTTCGAATTTCGCATACTCCTCTGGAGTCATTACTTGCATAATGATTGCTTGTGCTGTTGCTGCTAGACCATAGGCTTTTGCGCCGTAAAGTCCAAACTGAATATCCACGCCATTATCTAATGTGGCTGTAGCAAGAGCGCCACCTTCTACATTTAGTAAATTCACGCCCGCTTTAACGCCAATGCGGTAATCACCAAAAAGATCATTGGGGCTTGCGAAACCAAAAATGATTGAGTTCATTGTAAAGCTTTCATAAACGGATAAGCCAAGTCCTACACCAATACCGGAAATAACAAGGCCTGCTTTTTTTATAACAGGTTCTTTTCCAGGTTGCTCACATGTAATTGTGGCATTGTCTGTTCCGAGGCCACCAACGCTCAGGCCAAGACCAATGTTCATACCGGAAACACTAGGTGCATCGATAGAGCAAGTCCATACAGGTCCTGCAACATGTGCTTGCGCTGTGGAAACAAAGCCCGCTAACCCCAACATAGCGATTGCTAAAGATATTTTTCTGATCATAAAGATCTCCCTTCTTTGTGGAGCCTACTTCGCGAGACATAGGCATCCCATTTTTACTCATGTGGTTATTTTTCCCATAAAAACAACTCACAAAATGTTTATGTCTATAAAAGCGTATGTTTTTTAGTAGAACGGCTCTATAGCCTGCTCTGGTGGAGCGTTCTACGACAACAGATGCAAACAGACAGGGGGATCATACGGGTTTAGAGTAAATTTTCAAATTTAAATAAATGAGATGTAAAAAAAACCAGGGTGTTTCCGCAAATTGACATTGTATTTGCAATTTATTCTTTTGCTAGGATGTGGGTAATTAGAGGCCATTTCACTGAGTACGTATTGAGTGCACTAACAATATTCTTTTGATGGGGCATTCAGCCAGAGCTGAGTAGGAGAACGCGTGAACCTCCTATATGGGCACCTCCTGGTCATCGTGACCACCAGAAGGACTTTAATCAAAGACATTTGATTTTTTGTGAGAGAATAAGGATCGCACAATCATCGCGTGCCGCAATGCGCTAAGCACCTGAGAGACCTGTCTACTCTTTTTTTGGCGCGACGGTGTTCATATCCCAAATGGGAATGGCGTAACTGCGTTGTTCATGCATCGAGACCGCAGGGGATAAATTTTTAAGAATAAACAGCAATCGTCCACGAATACTGTAAATTTGATGAAGCCCGAGAGTGGAAGGACATGTTGTTGATGAGGGGTGGCGTCCATCATCGGAAATGGTTTTGCCATTTATGGTAATTTGATAATCTGGGTTGTTGGTGTTTTTACATATTTCCGTTGTTCCTACAATTGGCGCCTTAGGGTTGCCAATGGTGAATTCATAAGTTCCATCATTCCAGAAAATAGAATCGTGACGGGAACTACCCTCGCTACTGTAGTAATCATCGTATTTTTTTATGAGCTCAACATTTTTTTCTGCAAATCGCGGGTTGGAGGCCAAGCGTAATAAACCGAGCTCTTTAATGCGTTTATCGGCGAGAGTTTCCAGATCATTTTTTGCTTTATCGGAGGCTGAGGTAAAATCCAGATCATCATCTTTAGAGTAGTGCACAACGCTCTTGTCGAAGAGTAAAATATTTTCTGAGATGTCATATATTTTGAGTGTTGCAATGACTCCCCGTTGTGGAGAGCGGAGCTGGGTCTCTTCATAAACACCAATATATTTTCCACCAGGAGCTACATAGGCAAGGTCAGCGGAGGACTCATCGGGTACCGTCGACAGTGTACCGCTCAAACTATAGGAGGGGCCTTTGTCTACAGGTTTCAGTTCAAAAGAGTCTTCCTTTTTGCTGTAAGAACTATTATCTCCAGATTTCTCACCGTGTGCACATGCAAACATCGATACACCAATGATGACGGTTGCCAAATTCTTCATGAACATCCCTCCTGGCTTGTGGCTTTGCATTGTTTCGGCGTTCACGGGCTAAGAATAAGAGTTAAGCGAATGGGTGCTCTAAAACGAGACGTGTTTTGTGGATTAAATGCTTAGAAAAAACTAGACTATAGATCTGTAAAAGAGTTCGACGAAAAACAAATAATTTGCTTCGAGGTGAGTGCGTGCACTGCACGCGCGTCCCACCGTAAAGTAGCAATGTACCTTTTTGGTGGAACGTGCGGTCGAAGTTTTTGATTACTGAATAACTTTAGCGTTCATGGCGCTAACAATATTTTGGAACGGGATAGGCGGGTAGTTCATTGTGATACAATGAATTCCACCTTGTCCTTGTACTGCAAGCTCTCCAGTCGGAATCGTCACAACTTTAAAGCCAAGCTTGGTGTAAAGGTCGACGGCTTTTTGATCGCCACTTTCACTAAAAGTAGGGACAAAGACCACATCGTTTACGATCAGCGAATTGGCGTAGGTTTCGTAATCGACTTTTGCTTCTGGAAGCATGTAAACTGTAAAACCGGCTTTTTCTAAGGTTGCCACATATTCCTGAGTATCAGTAACAACAACCGTATCGGACATGAATTTAACCACCTCGTCAGCGTGTCCAATACCTTTAAGATGTTTTAAGCGAGTTAAAGTTTTACAGCCGTAGATGTTTTTAAATACATCGTCGGGAATGGCAGCCGTATCTGAAACACCGCCGGGATAGGCCTTTTTACGCATAACTGCAAGACAGTCGCCACGGCCGTTGGCCATAAAGTTTCCGCCTTCGTAGAAGTAATTGTGTTTCATAACGTCGACGCCAAAAAGCTGGCCAAAGAAAGCATCAGGTTCGAAATTATAATAGTAACGGGCATCTGCTAAAGCGAGTTTTCCATTTTTCCAAATCGGAAGCGGAAGATTGTCGCGCGACCAGAAATCATTGGAACCACTTTGTGGAATTTGCAAAACATGCAAGCGTGAAGAATCGATGTATTGACTGTACTCGCCAACAAGCTGTTTGTGATAACTTTTATTAGTAGATTGTGTGTAAACGATAAGATGCGTTTCCGCAGGTAAATTTTTGGCAATTGTCATTTTCATGTCGCGCGCGATGCCATAGAAATCATCATCGCTAAATACAACATAACCTGTTTTGTCATATTCATAAAACGGTGCGAGCACATCAGTAGAGCGTGCGCCACCAATAGGGCCGAGCAATTTTTGCTCTTGATCGAGTTTGGCTTGTTGAACGTTATGTTCAGCGATAGCTTTGAGAATTTCCGGTGTGCCCCCTTGCACAGGTAAAGCCTGGGCAAAAACAGACGCGGAAACGAAGAGTGTACATACGGATAGTAATGTTTTTAAAATCATTTTGGTTTCCCCCTTTTAAATGACGGGACCGATACTAGGACGATCTTTGGGTGGGGGCAAAGAGTATGAATAATGCAAGGTGCCGAAAGGTGTCCAAATGGAATATATTTGCATTTGCGGACAGGCTCGAGATTGCCTTTCGAGAACAGGCTCGTAATACTGAATATACTGTGAAAGCACCTCGTCTAAGTTCTATTCTCATGTTTCCTTTGCTTATTTTTTTTGGGGCGGCCTGCACACCCAAAAATCAGGATAAGGAGCAAACGCTTTTTCTTCATCTGCGGGAACAATTACGTTCTTTCGATCCGGTTCTTGCAAAAGACATATACTCACAGCGCATGGTTTTACAGATATATGAGGGATTATTGCATTTTAATTATCTCAAGCGTCCTGTAGAGCTGGAGCCATTGCTCGCCGACGGCATGCCACAGATGTCAGCGGATGGAAAAACTATAACGATCAAAATTAAACATTCTATTTTTTTCGCGGACGACCCCTGCTTCTCCAATGGTAAAGGGCGTGAGTTAACAGCGGCAGATTTTGTCTATTCGTGGAAGCGGCTTGCTGATAGTAAAAATAAAAGCGAGAGCTACTGGATTTTTCGCGATAAAATTGTGGGTTATGATGAGTGGCGCAAGCATTTGTCAGAAGGTAAAGCCACGTATGATACGCCGATTGCAGGTATTCGTGCGCCAGACAAATACACTTTGGTGGTTGAGCTTAAAGAGCGCCAGTACGAACTACTGTATTTGTTTACTCATGCGGCCACAACTGTTGTTCCCCATGAGGCCGTAGAACATTATGGCGAAGAGTTTTCAGAGCATCCTGTGGGAACTGGGGCTTTTCGTTTAGCATCTTGGGATAAAAATTCTAAAATTACTTTAGTCAAAAATGAAAATTATCACGACGATTTTTATCCCAAAGAAGGGGCCGCGGGAGATGCTTCTTTAGGACTGCTAAAAAATGCCGGAGAAAAGTTACCCTTTGCGCATAAAGTGGTTGTCCATGAAATTAGCGAAGAACAGCCGCAATGGCTTTTATTTAATAGAGGGGATTTGGATTTGTGGCAGGCGACCAAAGACTACCAACCACAAATTTTAGACGGCGACCATTTGGCAAAAAGCTTTGCGGTGCGCGGAATAAAAATGAGTTTACCCGTTTCGACAGATGTAACTTACATCGGTTTTAATACCGAGAACAAATTTTTAAAAAACAAAAAAATACGCCAAGCTATGGCTATGGCCTACGATCAAGCTTTGCTAGCAAAGCGGTTTTATAATGCTTTGGTGATTTCTGCCCATGGACCTATTCCACCAAATGTTGAGGGTTATCGTAAAAATATTAAAAATAAATATCAGCAGTATAATTTGGCAGAAGCTAAGAAGTATTTGTCAGAGGCCGGCTATCCAGGGGGAAAGGGCCTTCCCCCCTTTGTTTTTGAAATGGCATCTATGCATACAACGGCTCGTCAGATGGCAGAATTTTTTAAACAACAAATGGCGCAGCTAGGTATTCAGGTGAAATTGCAAACCAATACCTGGCCCCAGTTTAACGAAAAACTAAAGACGAAAAAAGCGGATATTTTTGATATGGCTTGGAATGGGGATTATCCCGATGCGGAAAATTTTCTACAGTTGTTTTACAGCAAAAATATTTCTCCTGGGCCGAATAGTACGAATTTTTCTAGTCCAGAATTTGATAAATTATTTGAAGAGATGAAACATACTCTGTCCGGAGCTAAGCGCAAGGATTTGATTTATAAAATGGAAGATCTTGTTATGGAAGAGGTCCCATGGATTTTTAATTTTCATAGAGTATTCGTTTTTGTTGAACAGCCGTGGTTTTATAATTTTAAGTACGACACGATGATTATGGATACTTTTAAATATTATCGCGTAGATGATAAGCAGCGCCAAAAAGATAAGGAGAGGTAAATATTTTTCCTCGAATTATCGGTCGATTTTTTTATGCTCTAACGATTGTGCTTGGCACTTCAACGCTTTTATTTGTGCTTTTTCATTTTGTCGGTGGTGATCCCGTACTGACTTTTGCGGGGAAAAATGCCGACGCGGCTACCATTGCTCAGTTACGCCAAGATTTGGGTTTTTCCGGTTCTCTTTTGCAACAATATGTTCGATTTACGAGAGAAACATTTTTATGGGACTGGGGAACCAGTTGGGTGAGTCATGGGTCGGTTCTTAAGCGCATTGGTGAGGGATTGGGGCCATCGCTGACGATTACCCTTCCAGGATTTTTGATTGCTTATTTCCTAGCATTGCTACTTGCTTTTTTAGCAGTTCATTATTTTGAGCGCTGGCCGGATACATTGTTACAATTTATTGTCTCCTTTTTAATGAGTGTTAGTTTTGTGGTTTTGATATTATTTTGTCAAAAAATCTTTGCCTATGATCTCGCTTGGTTCCCTGTTTATGGTTGGGACCATGATATTTTTAAGCGTTGGTCTTATGCGGCACTGCCTATTGCGATTTTTACTTTGGCAACCTTCCCGGCTAAGGTTTTAGTGATACGCTCGCTCATTGCGGAAGAGATAGAAAAAAAGTATGTTCTCACTGCTAGAGCTAAGGGCGTATTTACTCATACTATCTACTTTTCCCATGTGCTTAAAAATATCCTTCCGGGAGTTTTTACGATGATGTGGGCGCAAGTGCCTGCTTTGCTCACCGGCTCTCTCCTGTTAGAAGCTTTTTTTGGTATTCCAGGACTGGGAAATTTATTATTAAACTCTATACAAGCCAGTGATTTTCCTGTGGTCAAAGCCCTTACCGTTATGGGATCAATTATTTACATTGTGTGCGTATTTATTGGCGACGTGTTGATTTTTATTTTGGACCCGCGATTGGAGTCCAAGTGAAGACACAGACATTGTTAAAATTAAGTCTTGTTGTGTTTTTACTTTTTTCCGTAACAGCTGTTTGTGCACGACTTGGATGGATTGCCACAGATTACAATCAAGTGATGCCGTCGTTAAGCTATCAGGCTCCCAATAGTACATACTGGTTTGGTCTTGATATCTTTGGTCGCAATGTTTTGGCAAGGGGATGGCATGCTGCTTTTACCGCATTACTTGTCGGCTTTTGTTCGGCAACACTGGCTACAGTAATTGGTGCTTGCCTTGGCGCTTGTGCTGGATTCTTTGGTGGAAAGATAGATGCACTTGTAGTGTGGTTGTTTACCGTACTCGAATCCATTCCATATATTCTTTTATTAAGTGCTTTCGCGTTTCTCTTTGGCCAGGGGGTGTACAATGTGTGCCTGGCGCTTGGTATGACAAGCTGGGTTCTCGTCTGCCGATTGGTGCGTACAGAAGTCATGCGCCATCGTCAGATGGAGTATGTGATGGCAGCGGAGGCTTTGGGGGCAAGCACGAAACGGATTTTATTTTATCATATTCTTCCAAATGTGGCTCCGGTATTGATTGTACAATTTGGCCTTATCTTTTTATTTGCTGTGAAGGCAGAAGTGATTTTAAGTTTTTTAGGCCTTGGTGTGGAACCTGGCTATCCGTCGTGGGGATTTATGTTTGACGATGCCAAACAAGAGCTTGCTTTAGGTATCTGGTGGAACTTTGCCTGCGCTGCGAGTATGATGTTTGTTATGGTATTTTCCCTGCAGCAGTCTATCGAGTATGTGCGTTTACGTTTAAATCAAGGGATAGCAAAATGAGGAGAATTGTTTTTTTGAGTTTTATAGTGCTGCCTGTGTTGTGGTACATGCTTGGTTCTGCGGATGAAATTAAACTGCAAACAGACATGTCCGAAGTAAGTGCGGCCATCACAGCAAAATTTTTTCCAGAAAATCAGCAAACGCCTATTTATAAAGTTCTTACGTGTATGCAAAAAAAATTCGATGGCAAGGCTCTTTTTAAGTCCGAAGAGGCAAAGCGAAATGTGCAGTTATTGGCCCCATTTTTAGAACTGGCTTTTGAGCGAGAAAAAATGAGTAAAAAAGAGAGAGCACTGTTCTTATCGCAAGCGATTGTGGAGTCGGGAGGATTTACGCATTTTTCGGAAACAAAAAAGCTTACGGCAGATAAAGGTGGAAGTGAAAATAGAACAACACTGCAGCTGGCAATGGATGTCCTTGCTAAGGCAGCTAATGGCGATCTTCTTGCGGGAAAGGCAAAAGCAGGTGCCAAACACTCGTCACAGTTTGGACAGTATCGTGGGCGAGGTATGATTCAGCTCACAGGTTGTGATAATTATTTGTCGGCGCTTCATTATCTCAATCTAAAATACAGAAACCAGAAGCCGTATTGGCAGCCCTACTGGTATGCTAGCGAAGAAAAACAACCACCAAAAGAGACTCAGGTTGGGCATGTGTGCTCGGATGCCCAATTAAATAAAATCATGGAAATTTATGAGAAAAACTCGCAGCATAAAATGTCGCTCAATCTTTATGATGCCCTAGAGGATCCGATGCGTCTCGGTTGGGCGGGCGCCACTTTACATGATAAAAAACTGGAACAAGACATCACGGGTGAAAAATTCATGATGGATATAGCTATGGCCTATTGGAAAGGGCGTTGTGGAGAGGGGATTGAGTCCATTTTAAAAAATCCACAAAAAACCACATCTTCTTTTTGTCCCAAGGATCGTAGAAAAATGGACAATGATGAGATCATCAGTCGTTGCACAACTCAGTGTGTGAAGGGGAGTCAGGGGAGTTGGAAAGAGCGCAATACATATTTTAAATTAGCCCAAGAGTGCTCCCAATAGAGTCTAAATTTTTTCCCCGGTTCCGTATTTTTGCGGAGCTTGTTGGTAAACCTGTTCGGCCTCGGAAAGCCACCCACGTAAATTCGCTTTGCGCTGCGTATCCGAGGGATGAGTGGACATAAACTCAGGTGGGGCGGCTCCTTGTTTACCCGCACTCATGCGATCCCAAAGCACAATGGCCTCTGCCGGGTCGTAGCCAGCCCGTGCCATGTAGATCTGACCATATTTATCAGCCTGTGTTTCGTCGTCGCGACCATATTTGCGTTGAAAGAACGTAACAGCAAGGCCTGCGGCTGCACCGCCGAGTCCAGTAAGTGTACGACACGTGCTATTTTTGCAAAGTAACTGTCCGCCAATAACGGCCGCACCACCAATAAGCATTCCAGCCATGTTGCCTTTGATGGCGCGTTGATATCCAGCCTTACCGTGGCGGAGTGTGGCGTGGGCCACTTCATGGCCAAGAACAGCAGCTAGAGCACCTTCCGTTTTAAGTACAGGCATAATTCCCGTGTAGACGGCGATTTTACCACCAGGCATGCACCAGGCGTTGACCTCAGGGCTTTCAATAAGGATGTATTCCCAATTAAAATTTTCACCGGAGGAGGCGGCAATTCGTTTTGCTACTCGTTGCACCATCGCATTCCATTCGGGATTATGAGAGATTTTCGATTTGCTTTTAACTTCGTTATAAGCTTTCGCGGCTTCCGCATTGATCTCTGCTTCGCTGGGGCCATTGAGGGTGGAACAACCAGTGGTCATTAGAGTCAACGAGAGGCAAAAGAGTAACAATTTTTTGTAAGTCATAGTCTGTCCAAGATATCAAAATCATCGGTGCGAGACAATAGATGGATGTAGGTCCCTGGGGTTTTTCTTAGACGGGCTCTTACTACGATGCATTTGTAATGGGGATAATGGGGTAAAAACAATTGAGTAATGCCAGGATAGTGATAATAGATAGGTATGAAGTTCTATAGCCAGTTGTTTCTCCTTACCTTTCTTTTTTTTTCGGTGGTTCATTCAGCACCTAGCGATTCATGCACAAATATTCATCAAGAGGTTGAGCTTCGCAAGCAACATCTGACTACTTTTTTACAAAGTCTAAATGCCCTCTTAGGAGGCACAGGTGCGCAAGAAGTGCCCTTGTCTGTTTTGTTTCAGGTGGATTTTACCAATGCAGACCAGGTTGCCAAGCGCAAAACAGAACTGTCTACATATGAAAATCCCGAGGCTATAAAAAAATTGCCAGAATTTTCAGCGTGGATTGCATGTGCGAAAAGTGTGCCTTTAAAGACAGCTGTTGATGAGGTGATCAGTGTCTTTTTGGAAGTGAACCACAAGAAGTTGGATTTTTTTAACTTAGATGGGGAGAAGCGTAAAGACTATGCGAATAGCTACGAAGCATCACGACGGAAGGGGGAGTCCGATAGTCAATTTTCCTTGGAGTTGCAAAAGAGTCAAATAGCACTGGAAAAAGCACAAAAAGATCTTCTGAGCTCGGAGGTTCAATCGGCGCAAGGTACGACAGTTCACAATGAAGACATCCTCATCGCACGTTCCGCTGTGGAGAAGTATCTGGTCGACATTGAATCCGAATACATTTTTTACATTCATCAACTAAAAGAAAAAAAAGACAGACTTAATAATCTACAGCAGCGTGTGTCGGCTTTGGCAACGGAAGTTCAAGGGCAAACAGCGCCAGAGGTCAGTGGGCAGTTTCAGCAAGTCAACACATTATGGGAGGAAGCGGTTGATAGTATCTTTCAGGTGTTTTCGCATGTGGATTTAAAAACGAACTACCAGATACCTGAACCGCTAGGCTTTAGTGGTGCAGACAGCGATGATGAGCAAAAAAACTATGAGGAGTATGTTACAAAATATAAAAAAGCGCGTGATCGCACCACACAGCTTTCTCAGCACAAATCGGATTTATTGAATCAACTGAAAGCACAAAATTTTAAACTTCTGAGCGACGTGGGCAGTATGCGGGCCGCTTTGTTATCAAGATGCGATAGAATGGTTGGCTGTGAACGCGCCCGTGGTTTGACCAATGCCAACATCGAAAATATTGCACGAGAGATAAAAGTTTTACCTTTAAGATACATGGCTGGGGGCTTAAGTAAATGGCTTGAGATTAAAGCCAAATTTGTTTCGGGTGTTGAAGGTTGGCTGGATATTTCCCGCCAGTCTCTCATCCTCATTGTTTTATTTTTAATTCCCTTTTTTTTGATTAAACTTTTAAATTGGTCTTCGCAAAGTATCGATACGTTTCGTAAAAACTTATTATCACGCTCTATGCTCGACTACCGCCGGCGGACTCAATTTGCTGTGTGGATTGCGCGATTAAACCCATTCCTACCTTCGGTGGGGATGGTTATAGCGGTGATGGTCGCTCGTTCGTTACTTGAGACGACCGATCTAAAAGAGTTTTCCAGTTTATTATTTTATGCGCAGATTTATTTTATTTATAAAACTTTCCGAATTTTATTAAAAATTTTTTTAGAAGTGGTTTTTTCTACAGACTCTGTAGATAAAATAAAAGAGCAGAAACTACGCATTGAAAAATCAGCGCGGAGCATCTCGCGCCTGATTTTTATCGAGTATGCCCTTTTGCATTTTATTGAGGACACAGTTCGACGGGCGCTCATTTATAATTTGGTACAAGAATTTATTTTTTGGCTCAATGTATTTTTCATTTTCTACGAGACGAACAAATGGCGCCAAGAAATAAAAAGCTCTTTTGCTTATCGATTTCCCGCATTAAGCCAACGACTCCAGGGGTTGGATTCTTCATCAGTTGTATTTTTATTTTTACCGTTGTTGTTTGGTGGGATTGTCATTCACGATGCCTTTCGTTTTGTATCCTCCCATCTACTGCGTTTAGATATGGTAAAAAGGGTTCTTTCTGAAGTCTTGCGACGCCGTCTGGAATCCGAAGACGGGGTGAGCAAGGTAGAGCCACCACAGGAGTATCTCGATTATTTTGACTATTATATGCCAGCTAAAAAAGAATTTTTCGTTGATCGGGATATTTCGATTGCCCATACTATTCATGATTCTCTTATAGCTTGGTTGAATCATAAACCGACTGATGATTTAGTGGTGATTGTCGGGAACCGTGGCATGGGCAAAACCACAACGTTAAATCGCATTTATGGAGATCTGCCGCCAGGAACCGATGCGCTATTTGAGAGAGTGAAACCAAAAATTTTATCACAAAAACATTTGTACGTATGGTTGTCGGAAATCACTGGGACCTCGATCACCTCTGTGCAAGATTTTAAAAATTGGGATAAAAATCTCACACAAAGGAAAATATTCTTTATCGATGATATCCAAAATTTATTTATTGGAAAAATTAGTGGATTTTCCGCCTATGAAACATTTATCGATGTGATTAGCCTTAGAACCCAAAATGTCTTTTGGTGTTTAACAGTTAATTCTCAATCGTGGGCTTTTTTGCGCGGTATTTTCGGACAAGAGCATTTTTATGGTCGGGTGGTGGAACTCAAGCCATGGCGTGATTATGAAATTCAGCGACTGATTTTGGCTCGCCATAGTAGGACTCACTACCAACGTACTTTTGATGATTCCATTCGTGCCTATGGCGCTGGGGAATCGGTGGGTCAGCAAGCGGAAGCACAGTTTTTTCGCTTGTTGTGGGGACAGTCGCGGGGTAATCCACGTTCGGCATTGATGTACTGGGTGTCGGCGGTGTCTTCCCCGTCGCGTCAGCATATTCATGTGGGGGTTCCCTCTTTTGTAAGTTCGAGTGCGGTATCTACTATGAGCGATGACGCCTTGTTTATTTTAGCGGCCATTGCTCGTCATGATAGTTTAACGCATGAGGAGCTACAGGAAATCACCGGAATACCAGACAATGTGATTCGCAAGTGTATTAAAGAAGCACATGATAAAAATTTGGTGTGGAGTGATAAGGAAGAGCGTATTCGTATTTCATCTCGTGCACAGTATGTTGTGGATTATTTTTTAATAGGAAAGAATTTTTTATATGAATGAGCAAGACGTTGGGAATATAGGTAGTATTCTAGATGTTTTAAGTTTCACAAAGGTGTTTCTACTCCTGGTGGGGTTGGTCATCTTGGGCTTGGCAGTCAAGTTTATTACTACTATTGGTGGTCGCCTGCATAAACGAATCCCTTCTCGTCGTTTATTGATCGCACAAATTGTCACGATGATTTCTTTTGCGATTTATATTCTTGGCGGTGGGTATCTCTTTTATGGAATCATTCAGCCGCCAAAAACACTGTTACTTGCGGTGAGTGGAACTTTAGCCGTTGCGCTTGGGTTATCACTTAAGGATCTCATTGCTTCGGTTGTGGCTGGGGTTATTCTTTTGTTTGATCGACCGTTTCAGGTGGGGGATCGTATAACCTTTGAAAATGCCTATGGAGAAATTATTGCAATAGGTCTGCGTGCAGTGCGCTTGGTAACATTGGATGACTCCGTGGTAACTATTCCAAACAGTAAATTTATCACCGATAAAGTGTCTTCTGGTAATTTTGGCGCATTGGATATGATGGTGGAGATTAATTTTCATCTCGATTTGCAGGCCGATCTTAAACTTGCCAAACAATTGCTTTACGAAACGGCGGTAACCAGTCGCTATGTATTTTTAAAAAAACCGGTGACCATTGTTTTTAGTGAAGTGAATTTTGCCGAACGCCCCGCCATGCAAATCCGCGTGAAATGTTATGTGATTGACGTACGTTTTGAAAAAGCACTACAAACAGATATCTTGATTCGTGGAAACGAGAGTTTAAACCAAGCGCATATTGCACGACCCAATTTTTTAGAGTGATTTTTTAATGCTACAAACTGTGCAGATTGTTTTTATTACTCTTTTGTTTAATTCTTTTGCCCAGGCACAAAGCTCTACGGTGATTCGCCCAGATCGTCCCAGTCAAAGTATTTCTCCGTATGTGGTCGGAGCTGGTGTTTTTCAGATGGAATCCGGTTGGCAACAAAGCCGCGAAAAAAATGACATTCAACACGATGTGAACCTCATCAGTAATCAACTTCGCTACGGTGTGAGCGAGAATTTTGAGATCAATGCCATGTTTGATTGGCAGAGAGATACATTTTCTCATTCACCAATGAACAATCACGAGGGGATCAGTGCTGTGCGGCCGGGATTTCGTTTTAATATTTTTTCCGAATCGAAAGGCTGGCGACCGGCTCTAGCGGTACAGACGCGTTTTCAGTTAACCACAGTTTCTTCTATTTACCGTAGCAAAAATTTAGCACCACTGGTTATTGTGACCACGCAAAATGATTTGGGCAAGGGTATGAGTTTATCAACGAACGGGTTGGTGATTTATAATGGCAATTCGTCGATACCGAAATACGGGTACACCGCAAATTTTGGTTTTCCCATCGCCGATAATTTAAATGGTTTTGCTGAGATTTATGGATATTTGGAAAACTCCTACGGCACGACCTATGGAGACATAGGTCTAGCCTATCTGCTGACAAAGTCTTTTCAGCTGGATCTCTATGGCGGCTGGGGGCACAACCGAGGTGTCACGCAAAGTTTTATCAGTTTCGGTGTTTCGTGGAATTATCAGAATCATAACCACTCTTCCAGGTAGTATGCCGCGCACGCGGTAGCGAGGATTGTTGGTGGATGTTCGTAGCAGAAAGCATAGTAATCTTAGTGGTATAAATGGAAGGCATGAAATTTTAGGTTGGTGTCTCATTGTGATATCGCATAGATGTCTTATGTTCTATTGTGATATTTCCGATATAAAAGATTATGTTTGCTCAGATTATGATCTTCTTTATTCAGTTGGCTTTGGGCGCTAATGCGGATATCAAGCACCAGTATGTTGAATTGATTAATAAACATACTTCTGCAAAAGATTTTTTTAATGATAGGCATCTTCAGATAGACTTTGAGACTAAAAAATTTATTGATGAAAAAATAAAAGATGTCCCATTGTTTCTTTGGCCCAAGGCCAAAGTAATTAAAGATACCATCTGGCTTGATTTTCAGGGAACAGTTGTAACTTTTTATGTTGATATAAGTTCCCGCCAAATAAAAATTAATGGAATCGAAAAAAAAATAACACAAAACCCCGATTACCAAGAGATTTACGAAAAATTTACGGACATGGAAAATACCAATACATCATGGTTGGAGGAGCTTTTTATTTCACGAGCCTATGCAAGCAAAGTTCAGCTTGCCATCGAGGGGGCGAAGCTAGTTAAGAAGGGTGGAGAGATAGCATGGAAGGTGGGAGTAAATAATAAGGAAAGGTTTATTAATATAAGCCGTCTAACTTTAGCAAAAATTTTAGGCACTCTCGGTCTCGCTTATTGGATTAATTCAGATGTTCAGACGGCTTGTGATCGTCTTAAAGAGATCATTGCTACATGTAAGAGGCACCAACGACAAATAAAAGATTTAGAAAGAGATTTTAAGTTTAATGTAAAACAAATTACCCAAACTAAAGAGTGGAAGGCAGCACTTAAAAAGAAGCCCAACTTACAAATTAAATGTCCAGTTGATGTTGATGACATGGGTGAAAAATATTTAGATGATAGCGAGCGTACTAGAGAGTACTATACGGAATTCAAATCGTTTAGTTATGATTTAATTGGTTTTATAGGAACGCTAAAATCAGTGGAAGATACCGCATATACGCACGGTGGTGCTATTAATGAGCTGATAAAAAAGGGATATATTTGTGGCAGTAAGGGGAACGATGGTGACCATCAGAATGGGGGAAAAACACATTTCGAAGATGTGCTTATGTGTCACTCCAATATCAGGGAATATTTAAAAAATACATGCATTTCTGATGGCGATATTAATAGTGGTGGAAAGCCACCATCTACAAAAAGCGCAAAATAATTTTTGCATTTTGATAGGCCCTAGTAAACTGCTATTAGAGCAGTATTCAGCCTAATATTTAATGTTTATTGTATAATTATGATATAATAGCTAGATTCAAATCGAGTGCTCGCCCGATAAAAACATTTTTCAATTTTTTTGTACATATCATATATAAATAATTAAATGAGAGAGTCTTTTTAAAAATAAATGGAGTTTGTTCAAAAATTTAGAAAAGGACTCTCTTTATCAAGCCCTTCGTCCGATAACTCTTAAGACGAAGGATGGGTTATGAGTAATAAAAACAATCGTAAAAAAACAGCAAGTGTTCTCATCATTACAATAATTTTAGGGACAGTGGGTTTAATGTTTCAAAATTTTACACCGCATGATCCGTTTCAGGGGCAAAAACCAGAGGATCTTTTTATGAGCACATCTATTAGCGAGGCATTGGATGTCGCAAAAAAGAAAAGTCCAAAACAGGTGGCACTGGCGTCTCAAAAAGAGAATGATCGTTCCCCACAATCAGAAAGAAAAGTGCACTCGGAGCAAATAGAGCAGGAAGAAGTAGAGGTTCATGATACAGATTCGTTTTAGAGCGAGTGCGGATTTCTCTAAGTGCAGGGATCAAAATCAAATGAGTGATGATTTCAGAGAAACTAAGAAAAAAAGTATCGTTTTGTGTCGTGTCTCATTATGAAGTATTAATTATTTAAAATAACTGTCGATAGGTCTATATGGTATCTCGATTTTCGTATAGTAAATGTATAGTCATGTGTCTATTTGCCTTGCTGGCGGGATGTACAGATATCAAGACGGATTGGACAGACAGAGCTAATCCTGATGATTCGAATAACCCCGGCCTTGAAGTTGCCGTGGTCTCTAAAACGACAGCCATTGCCGATGGTTTTTCCGAGCTGACGCTAACCTTAAAAGTTCAGGATCATGTGGGTAACCCGGCAGTAAACACCAATGTTTTACTAGATAAAACGGTAGAATCCGGTATCAATAGTCTTGTTTGTACGGTCACTGATGTAAATGGTATTTCTATATGTAAAATTCGCGCCCATCGCGATGGAATTAAAGATTTGAGCGTAACGGGAAAAAATCAAATCGTACAGGTAGAGTTTACTAGAAGCTTTGATGCATCGGCTTCATTGTTTGATATTGTTGGCGGTGGTCATTCTGTTGTCTCTGCTGGTGCAGACACCGTATGGGGTGTAGCGGGAAGAAAAGTTGATAAACCATTGATAGAGCAATCAAGCTCAACATTAAGGTCAGAAGTCAGTGTTATTTATTAGTGAGTGTGCTTTAAAAAACCACCAGAAAATATAAAAGAATCTCCATTTGTAACATAATTTTTTAAAGCTATTGATGCCTGCGACGAAGATCGTATTGTTTTATTCAAAGGTCTTATCGACTGAATTTGGTCCGAATTTTCCAGACAGTAAGTACGTCCTAAAATAAAGTAAAATTGTGAAAAATAAATCATTCTCAAAATGAGAATAACTTAATAAAGTCTGCGTGTTTCCGATAAGTATTCAGTATATATGAGAAAAACAGGAAGTCGGCTCTTCAAAGATTTTGATTTTTTAGGAGTTACAAATTTTTTGAATTTTTTCAAGATTGGTATTTATCAATTTATTTCTTTTTATTTTTTTAAGCGGTCTTATTTTTTAAAATGTCAGATTTACTTGATGAGGTTTTTTGGGTTGAGCCATCATCGTAAGAGTGGTGTTTGTTTTATTTCTCCGTGGTGGTTTTTATTAGGGGGCATGGCGCTGGTATCGTTATTTAGCTTTTCCGCTTCAGCTCAGGTGCCTGGAAGTTTTGTATATCAAGGGCAAATTCTTAAAAATGGAAGTGCGCCGCTAGAGGCGAATCCGGTGGTGTTTACGGTACAGATTTTATCGCAGACCAATGATTGTGTTCTTTATGAGGAGCAACACTCGATCAATATGACGGGATCTTCTGGAGTTTTTAGTTTAAATATAGGTGCGGGGATTCGTTCGGGTACTGATTATGAAGATACGTCGGTTCTTACTAATATTTTTAAGAACGGCCAAAATTATACGGGCATTACGCATTGTACATCGGGAACGTCTTATAATGCACTATCGGGTCATACGCGCAAAATGCGTATTAGTTATAATGATGGATCGGGAACTGTGACGTTGTCGCAGGACTTTCATATGCAGTCGACACCGTTTGCATGGTATGCGGATAGTCTTCAGGGGAAAACGTCTACAGATTTTGTACAAATAAATGCTTCACAAAATCTAACGCAGACCAATTTAGAGAATCTTTTAGGTGGGACAAACTATACAGGACTTCTCTCTTTGCTAGCAGGAACAAGTCCTTTGTACATGAGTGCTGGAACCAATGGTGCCAACCTTCCAAGTCTTGCTGTTGACCCGGCAACACCTCAAGCTGGGGCAGTGTGGTTTGATTCCAATACCAATCAAGTGAAGTTCTATGATGGCTCTTCCAACTTGGTGCTCGGTGGTTCAGGAGCGGGTACTGGAACAGTTACCAGTGTGGCAGCCGGTTCTGGGTTAACAGGCGGGCCAATTAGCACAAGTGGTACCATTAGCATTGCTACGGGTGGTGTGACCGACAGCATGTTAGCCAGTGGTATCGATGCTTCGAAGATCACGACAGGAACTTTACCTGCCGGGGTTGTGCCATCAGGCACGGATAGTAGCAAGTTACCTTTGGCCGGTGGTACAATGACCGGCTCCATCACTATGGGTGCCGCTACGGATTTTGCTAGCTTTGACCTTTTAAGCACGGGACACATAGCCATGAGTGCTCAGCGCTCGTTTCGTTTTGGACTTTATGATAATGCTCAACAAGCATCATTGGTGGGTACTCCTTTAACTGCAGGACAGGCGGGAACCACATGGTATAACTCGACAACCAATAAACTCATGTATTGGGATGGAACGACGGCTCAGCAAGTTATGGATGCGTCCGGTGCTTCAAGTAATGTGAATGCCAACACAGGATCTGCGGCTGCACCTAGCATCAGCTTTGTTTCCGAGGGCGACACTGGGTTTTACAACTCAAACCTCAACGCTGTCGGCGTGAGCTCCGGTGGAACTCAGACTTTTGAATTTAACAGCACGGGATTAGAATCACCGAACGCTAGCGGACCCCTTGTGGCCACCAGTGCTGGTAGTGCTTCTGCTCCAAACTATAGTTTCTCCGGCGATAGTGATACGGGCTGGTTCTCCCCTGGTGCAAACGCACTGGCTGCGGCAACTGGTGGCAGTGAGAAAGTGCGCATTGACTCTTCAGGAAATGTTGGCATCGGCACCACGAATCCTCTTTATAAATTAGATGTGGCTGGTGATGCACAAATCAATGGAATCCTGGTGGGGCGTGGGTTAGGCAATAGCATTTCTAATACAATTATTGGCGATGTGTCGACGACATTTATTTCAAACACAACTGGTTATTCCAATGTGGCCTTAGGCTACCAGTCTCTACAAAACAATACCACGGGTTATTATAATACAGGTCTAGGGCGAGCAACATTAAATGCAAATTCAACAGGTATAGACAATACGGCAGTAGGAACCAGCGCTCTTCAATCAAACACTATTGGTAGCAGAAGTACGGCTGTCGGCTTCCGCTCCCTTTTCATAAATACAACTGGAGATTTCAATACCTCGATGGGTGCCTTTGCTGGTGCAGCAACGACCACGGGCAGCTACAATATCGATCTCGGATATAACAACACGGGAGCGACAACAGGAAGTAGCAATATAATTATTGGGAACCAAGCCGCCCTTGCCGATCCGACAGCAACTGGTCAATTAAACATTGGTAATATTCTTTTTGGAACTGGCGTTACAGGTGCTGGATCGACGATCTCCGGCAATATTGGGGTGGGAACCTCGGCTCCCACCGCTCGATTACACATCTCCGGAGCCAATGGAAATGCGGGGTCCGGAACACCATTGCTTCGCCTAACAGATACTAACTTAGCAGGCCCTTATTTTGCTATCGACGATGGTTCTATGGGTAACGGTTATCGCATAATTGCCAGTGGTAACCTGGAACTACAAACAAACAGTAATCAAGGTCAACTCGCCCTCGCCACCTCAGGAAACGTGGGAGTTGGTACGATTTCACCATCCGTATCTCTTGATATTAGTGCAAAAACCGATGCCCTCCACCTTCCCTCTGGAACAACAGCACAACAACCAGCATCACCAGGCAATGGTATGCTTCGCTACAATACCACAAACAATAAATTCGAGGCCTATGAAAATGGTGCCTGGGTCAATATGATCAACGCTACTGGTAGCTATAGTACAGTATCTTCTGGAAGTGGATCCGCCTTAGCTCCGAGCATTACGTTTACCGGAGACACAAGCACAGGTTTCTATAGTCCCCTAGCTAGTGCTATCGGCGTCACTGCTGGTGGCACAAATATTTTTAATTTCTCGGTGGGAGGATTAGTATCTCCAGCCGCCGGTGGAAGCTTAGTTACAACTGCCGCGGGTAGTGCTTCTGCTCCAAACTATAGTTTCTCAGACGATAGCGATACAGGCTGGTTCTCTCCTAGTGCAAACGCACTGGCTGCGGCAACAGGAGGCTCTGAGCGGGTGCGTATCGACGCTAGCGGTAACGTGGGAATAGGAACGACTTCGCCTTCCGTGCCGCTGCAAATTGTTGGTCAAGGGGTAAACGGGGCGGGAACCAACGCCATGCTCTACCTAAAGCAGAATACAAACGACAATGGTGCTGCCCTCCAGCTAGATTCTTCAAACAATGGTGGACACAGTCTTTTGTTCTTCTCGGCGTCTGGTGCGGCGACGCTTGGAGCTGGTTTCGGTGTCTTTGACTCAACGCTTGGCAAATACGTTATCAGCTCAAATGCTTCAGGCGACGTTGGTCTTGGTCCCATATCCAATTCAACTCTTTCGGGTGCTACACTTGTAGCAAAAGCGTCAGGCAACATTGGGTTGGGAACTACCTCACCCAGTTACTTGCTCGCACTAGGCGGTAACAGCGCAAGGACGATTGGTGTGGAACGACATAGTACGGCAAACACTGCCGGAAACTCTCTTACACTACTTGCTGGTGGCGCCACCTCCGGAGCAACTGATAAAAACGGAGGAGATCTCGTCCTTCAATCTGGGATCGCAACGGGGACTGGATCAAGCAAGATCACTTTTAAAACAAATTCCGCCGGTTCTACGGGTACAACAGATTCCACAGCTGCAACTGCCATGACAATAGATTCTTCTCAGAACATTCTCGTTGGAACAACAACCTCAACAACATCTCGTATGAAAATTTTTAGTAACGGTGCTACCAATGACAAAATTTTCGAGGTGAGCTCCTCGGGCGTTGCCGGTGGCCAGGCTGGTCCCTTCTATGGTGGCTATTTTAGCGTTGTTCCCAATAATAGCTCAACTGGAGGGTACGGAATTTATTCGACCGTGAGCGCAAGCGGTACGGGTTCAAATACCGGCGTCTACGGAGAAGCAACCGTTGGTTCAAGTTGGGTGAACTCAATTGGTATATCTGGAAAGGCCATCTACAATTCTGCAGCAGTCAATGGTTTCGCAGCAGGCCTATATGGTGATGCATCAACATCTGGAACTTCTTTAAGCGCAACAACATATGGTGCTTACATTACAAACTCCACTGTGTATGCATCAAAATCTTATGGAGCCTATATCAATGCGACCACTGGCCCCACCACTGTAATCCCACTGGTGGTTGCCTCAAATGGTACAGAAAAGTTCCGCATAGATTCTTCTGGTAACATCGGGGTCGGCAGCACAAGTCCTGGCTACAAACTAGATGTTGTTGGAGATATCGCAGCCTCAGGATGTTTGCGCTCGAGCGCTGGGGTGGCAAGTGGAAGTTGTGTCTCCGATGCACGCTTAAAAACAGATGTGCGCTCTTTTGATTTAGGGCTTGATGTACTTTTAAAAGTCCAACCGCACTATTTTAAATACAATGGTTTAGGTGAACATCCTGCGAGCGAAACACCAGAGCTTGGAGTGATCGCACAAGAGGTAGAAAAATCAGCACCAGAGCTGATCACCACAACTGAAGTGAAACTACATCCTGAGGATACGCAGGCCACAGAAGTAAAACAGGTCAACTACACGGCGTTTACTTATGTGCTCATTAACGCCGTTAAGGATTTATACCATCGCTGGTTTAGCGATAGCCAAACCATCCATCGGGAGCTAGCTTCAAAAGCCAATGTGGTAGATCTTATGAAGTTAAAATCTGAGAACGCTCAACTAAGAAAAGAAAGCCTCCGAAAAAGCAGTGAACTCGAAAAAATCAAAAACGAGAATTCTGCTATTAAATCTTGGATCTGCTCTAAGGATCCCCATGCACCTCTTTGTTACTAATGTTGCGCCTAGTGGTCGTTCTTATAACCACGGAGCCGGCGACGGCTCTTTCGCTCCCACAACCGAGACAACATGTTTTTGTGTGAATAACTGGCGAGCTGCTTTTTGCACATCCTCAGAAGTTACCTTGGAAATATACTGGGCATAATCAAACACTTCACTAGCTTTAATGCCGTAGATTTCATTAAAGGCAATGGCTGACGCCAGTGAGGCATTTCGTTGCAATCCAATATCGTGACCACCTATAAGATAATTTTTGGCGCGCTCGAGCTCCGCCTCTCCCACTGTCGCATCGACAAGCTTCATGAGTTCTTCTTTCATCATCTTAAGAGCCGTGTCCGCCTTATCGGGTGAACAGCCAATGTATGTGGCAAAATACCCCGTGTCCATTCCCTCAAGACGTAACGGAGACACACTGTAGGCGAGCGACGCCTTATCGCGAAGCTCTAAAAATAAACGCCCACCCTGGCCTGCAAGGATGGCCTCCATAACTTGTAAGGCATAGCGCTCTTGTGATGTGATGGTAACTCCGCGAAATCCGTAAACGATATGGGTTTGCTCTTTATCGGCCTTCTCATAGCGCCATTCATTTTTTCCCAAGGGTGCCAAGGGTAACATTTTGATTTCTGAGGTTTTCTTTGAGAATTTTTCTGACACCTCTTGCATCTGCTTATGCCAAATTGAAAAATCAAAATCGCCACTTAAAACACCGACCATGTTGGCGCTGCTTAAATAGTTCGAAATATATTTTTCGATATCTTGGGCGCCGATATGATCCAGTGAATTTCCCTCACAAAGCGAATCAATCCCATAGGGATGTCCAGCAAACATGAGCTTATTAAAATTAAGGATCGCCACTTGCGCTGGCGAATCTTTACGCGCGCGCACTGATTCACGCACCATATGCTTTTCGCGCTCAACAATGCGCGGATCGATGGAAAAATTAAAGATCGTATCGCTAAAAAAGTGCGCAAGTTCTGTTTCGCTTTCTTTAAGTCCATCCACAACCAGACCAAAAGTATTTTTTCCTGAGAAGGCATACACCGAACTCGCCAAGCGATCGAGCTTTTCGCGATACTCGTTCTCGGAATATGTCTTCGTTTGCGATGCCCAAACACGCGACACCAGCTCGGTGAGGCCAGCCTGTTCCGCACCCACCACACGACTCCCACCCAATGCGGCAAGACGAAAATTAAAAACAGGCGCTACGGAACTTGTACGATAAAAAGCTCTTAAGCCGCTTTTATATGTTTCGGCTTTAACTGGTGCCACATCTTGCGAAGAAACTGACGGGCTCTGAAAATGCACAACCAGTTCTTTTTGATATTCGCTCTGTAGCTTAGGCTGCTTAAAATTCCACTCTTGTAAAAGTTTTTCGGCTGGCGCTGTGTCTTGTGGTGTTACAAACGTTAAAAGCATTTTGTTCGGATCTAAATATTTACGAGCCACCCGCTGAAGATCCGATAGTTTTACGCTCTCTAACTGCGCATAAAACTTTTTATGAAAATAAATATCATGAGCCACATCGTAGTTACCGCCAAACTTTTGCGCTAAGCCCCCGACAGTTTCTAGCGAATACGCCTCATCACTTAAAAAATTGACCTTGGCCTTATAGAGTTCTTCTGCCGTGGCGCCATGTTCAAAAAAGGATTCCAGTACGGCACGAATACCGCTAAGCACGCGCTCGAGCATGTCGGGATTGAAACTCGAAGATATCGAGAAAAATCCCCGCGTTGTCGGTGTCCACGCACCAGAGCCGATCGACTTCACCAGTGGCTCATCCAGGCGTAAACGTCGAACAAGACGTGAACTCGTCCCTTGACCCAAAATAAGTGCCAAGCACTCTATCGCCGCCACATCGTCGTCGAGAACATTGGTTCCCGGCCAGGCCATATATAAAATGGAGTCTTCAAACGGTGCGTGTTCAACCCGCACTGTTTTTTTATCAATAAGATGAATTTCTTTGCGCGGTCTTTCTTGCAATTTCGTTGGCGCTATCTGCGCGAACGTTTTTTCTGTTTGTTTTTCCAAGTCCCCTTTCGAAAAATCTCCCGACACCACCAGAAACATATTTTCTGTCGAGTATCGTTCTTTAAAAAAAGTGCGGATATGTTCGGGCGTTACTGATTTTACAACTTCATCGTAACCAATAACGGGAATTTGATAAGGATAATCCACATACATCGACGAAAACAACAGGCGGCTCGCCCGGCGTGACAGACTATCATGGCTACGTTTGATTTCTTCGATCACCACTTCACGCTCTTTGTCGATCTCTTCAGGATCAAAAAGGGGGTGGGCCACCATCTCGTAGATCGCATCCATGGCGTTCGGGAAAAAGTTTTTGGAAATCGTAATATAATAAACGGTTTGATCATAAGAGGTGTAGGCATTGATCTCGCCGCCGCAGGCTTCGACCATGCTGGCGATCTCGCCAACCTTAAACTTTTTAGTGCCTTTAAACAAAAGGTGTTCGATGAAGTGACTAATACCCTCTTCGCCGGGGCGCTCGTCGGCGCTACCATTGCGCACCCAAATCTGTACGGAAACCACGGGAGACTTATGGCTTTCGATGCCGATCACCTTTAGGCCATTTGCTGTTGTAAACTCATGAATCATTGTGGTAGTCCTTTCCGCATGTTTGGCATTTACGTACACATTCCGTACTGTCTGCAGCGCTGTTCGTACTGCGACTTTGCCACGTTTGTTTACGACCAAATCCTGCCACCCCAAGACTACGTGAATCTTCTTTTGCGCGAGCTTGCGGCGAAAAGCCATCTCGCACCACAAAAAGAACTCACGTCTATTTACTTTGGTGGTGGCACTCCAAGTCTTTTAGAGCCAAATCTTATTGTATCGATTTTAGATGCTATTGCAAAGAATGACTTTATCATTTCGCCAAAAACAGAAATCACCCTAGAGATTAACCCTGCCACATTATATACGGAAAAAATTCTGGCCTTAATCGCTGCTGGAGTAAATCGCTTTTCAGTGGGAGCACAGACATTCGACGAGGATCTACTGAGGCTAGCTGGGCGTAAACACTCCGCTCAAGACACCTTCGATACTCTGGCGCTCTTACAAAAGCAAAACGTCAATTACTCTTTTGACCTCTTGTTTGCTCTTCCCGAACAGGGCCGCGCGCGCCTGGCAAATGATTTAAAAATTATCTCAGATCTAAAGCCCCCACACCTCAGTGCCTATTGCCTCACTGTACCTAACGGTCACCCTATGTCGAAAAATCGCGCACTTGATGACGAACAGGCCTCCATGTTTAACGATATCGAAAACGCTCTCCTCAACATCGGTCTTCATCGCTACGAAATTTCCAACTTTTCTCGTCCTCAATATGAGTCGCAACATAATCTTCTTTATTGGCGACAAAAACCTTATTTAAGTTTGGGACTCAGCGCCCACTCGTATCTCGCGCATCTTTCTCCTTGGGGCGAACGCTTTTGGAATCCTTCCACGGTCGAGGGGTATGCGGACTTTGTCCAACAACTCACCCCAGAGAACGCTCTCAACGTCCACCATCAAAAGAATTTAGGCGAAAGACTCAGTGAATCCGCCGCTCTTTTTGATTATGCGCATACCGCCCTTCGCCTCGCAGAAGGGTTTTCATTCGAAAATGTTCCCGCCTTCTCCCCCGCCCTCACCGAAGCGCTCACTGACCGGCTTAATGCACTTGTCAAAAGTCGTTTGCTCGAAACAAAAAATAATTCCTGGATACTCACCGAACAGGGGCGGTTAATAAGTAATCTTGTCTTCGAGCGGCTTCTCCTCGATAATTAATGGTAGAATTTAGACTTCCCCGTTTTTAACAAAGCGGTCCGTTTGACTTTTGGTCCGGAAGTTCCATATTGTAGGGACATACTTTATTCTCATTAAAGGACGACTTTATGAAAGACAAAAAGCCTACAAATTCGGCAGACCATGAGGCCTTCGACGTGATTCATGACGATGAGGCGACAGAGATACACTCTCCTGCTCCTGAAGCAAAAAAATCCTCTGCCAAAGAAAATGCCGCACAAATTGATGTGGACGACCTTCGATCACAATTGCAAAAAGCGGCTAACGATCAACTTTATCTACGTGCTGAGTTTGATAATTTTCGCAAACATTCGATCCGTGAGCGCGCTGAGCTTTTAAAGTATGGTGGTGAGCGCTTGGCAAAAGATCTTTTGGAAACTCTCGATATTTTCGATACAGCTCTTTCGAGTGAGGTCACAGAAGAAAATTATAAAACCTTTGTCGATGGCATACGTTTAACGGCTCAGCAATTGAAATCAACTCTCGAAAAATATGAAATTCGAGAGGTTCCTAGTGAGGGAAAAGCTTTTGACCCCACTTTACATGAGGCTTTAGCCAGTGAGCCAACAGATGCCACACCCCCGGGACACATCACCAAAGTGTTTAAAAAAACCTATAAATACCACGATAAAATTTTGCGCAATGGACAGGTTGTTGTGGCGCGAGCAAAGGATTAGAGCTTTCTATCGTGTAAGGAGTGGTCTTGAAGAAAAATTACTATGATCTTCTTGGCGTCTCCACAATGGCTTCGCCGGAAGAAATTAAAAAAGCTTATCGAAAATTAGCACTCAAGTATCACCCCGATACCAATCAAGGACAATCTGCAGAGATTTTTAAAGAATTAACCGAAGCTTATAAGGTTTTGATAAGTCCCGAATCACGCTTTACCTATGATGCCTCGTTAAACACACCCCCACCACAGGCCCCACCAACCAAGTCACGGCCAACTCCTGGTGCGCGCCAATCTACTCCGCCGAAGCGCACAGCTCCTACAAAGCCGATGAGCACCGGACGCCATCTGGTTTATCATTTAAATGTTTCTCTCGAAGATGTTTTCGCTGGCGTCACAAAAAATATTTCCTACATGCGTACTGTAAATGGGAAACGACAAAACTCTTCTATTCCCGTGCTGGTGCCCGCTGGCGTGCGCGATGGGCAGAAATTACGCGTGCGCGGGGCCGGCGAATCTGTCTCGTCACAACAAATTGCTGGAGATCTCGTGGTCCACGTGCATTATGTACCACACCCTTTTTTTCAAGTAGATAGTAACGACTTGGTGATTACGATTCCGGTTTCTCCTCTTAAAGTAATGTTGGGTGACCCCATCGTGGTACCGACTCTGCATGGCTTGCGCGAGGTTGTTGCGATGCCTGCTGATGAATTCGGCCAAACGGTCATAAAAATTGATGGCGCAGGACTCCCGTTGAAAGATGGGGCTTCATCCTTTGGCGATCTTTATGTAAGATTAAACATCCTGCCGCCTCCGGTCATTAGTGATTCTCTGCGCGCGGAACTGCGGCGAGTAAGTGCGCTTTTACCTAAGAGTGCAGAGGAAAAAAATTTTGAGGAGTTTGTAAAACAATATGAAAAAGAACGTTCTTAACCTGATTTACTTATCGTTTCTCTTTGTTTCCTGTGTGTCCACCGCGCCCTCGCGACAACGCACAATGGCTCCCGCCGCAAGCCCCGCTTCTCGTAAACTTTATCAAGAGGCGCAGACTGCCTTCGATAACCAGAAGGAATCTGTTGCAGAAAAAAAACTTACGGCCTTACTTAAAACTGATCCCGCTTCCGATGTGGCAGATGATGCCCATATTTTACTTGGGCGCATGGAGTTTCGTAAAAAACAATATGCCGCGGCCTACAATCACTTTCAAAGTGTCTTCGCTGGTCCCCACTTAAGTCCGCGCGATGCAGAGGCGCGCATTCTTGGTGCACAAAGTTTAATTGCTTTAAATAAAGAATCACAGGCGGATACTTTAATTCGTGATTCCTTAAAAATGAACCTGGAGCCCAAAGAACGTGCTTATCTCTTGGAGGCTCATCTCCCTTTGCTTCTAAAAAAGGGTTCTCAGGTGGAAACCTTCGAGGCTCTTGCCTATTTATCTCAACATCACCCGAATAGCAGTTCGCGTGAACGCTTCAAATCTCTGGCACAAGAATTTATCGATTCGCACTTAACGCCAGATGAGCTTAAAAGTTTAGCGGAAGAGGATGGTCTTGGCGACTTGCGTGCAGAAGCCATGTTTAAGCTCGCAATGGGTCTTGTGCACGAAGATAAGCTCGATCAGGCTAAGTATTACTTTGGCCGCGTCTCTTCCATGGCCCCCAATACATATCTTGGCAAACAATCAGCAAATATGATCAAGCAACTGGAGGCGCGTGCCTACGTTGAAACCAAATCCGTCGGTGTTATTTTACCACTTTCTGGGCCCTATGCTCCCATTGGAGAGCAAACACTGAAGGGACTAAAGCTTGCACTCGGAATTTCGGGAACACAAAGTCAAAATGGTATTCGCCTTATCATAGAAGATTCCAAGGGTACCGCTGAAGATGCGGCTCGCGCCATTGAAGATCTCGTACTTAAAGAGCATGTGATTGCTATTGTTGGTGGTCTTTCGGCAAAAAATGTGGTTGCCGAAGCCACCAAGGCTCAAGATCTCGGTGTGCCCTTCTTTGCGCTCTCACAAAAACCTGAGCTAACAAAAATTGGTCCTTTTATTTTTAATGGCTCCATCACACCAAAACTACAGGTCGAATATCTCGTCTCTTACGCTATGGATCGCTTAGGGTTTAAACGTTTTGCTGTTTTATTTCCTAACGATCGTTACGGCGTCGAATTTGCCAACCTTTATTGGGACGAAGTTTTACGGCGCGGTGGTCGCCTGACCGTCGCCCAAGCCTATTCTCCTGGCGAGACGGATTTTAAAACCCACATCAAAAAAATGGTGGGCACTTATTATCTGGAAGATCGTCAAGATGAGTACTCGCAACTTTTGCAAGACTGGAAAAAAAATAATAAAAGCTCACGCAAAACCCCTCCCGAAACCTTACTTCCACCCGTCGTAGATTTTGATGTGCTTTTTATCCCCGACGACTTAAAAGCCCTTGGACAAATTGCTCCTATGCTCGCCTTTAATGATGTGAATGATGTCACTTTACTTGGAACAAACCTGTGGGATTCTCCAGAGTTCGAAAAGCGTGCACAAAGCTTTGCCGAGAAAGCGATCTTTGTTGATTCTCATCTTGCCTCATCAGAAACCTTTGCCAACTCGCCTTTCGTAAAAAACTATAAAGGTCTTTATAATGAGCGCCCCGGTTCTTTTGCTGTTACAGGCTATGATGCTGGAATCTTAACGCTCAATGCACTTAAGCTCAATCCGCACAACCGCGTGGAATATCTACAGTCCCTCTCTTCGCTTAAAAAAATTCCCGGCGCCGTAGGGCCCTTGTCGGTATTGGAAGATCATGAAGTGGACCGCCAACTTCTGCCGCTGTCTTCTCGCAAGGGACAAGTTATTATTTTAGAGTAACCTCCGGACGGGTATATAATTACTAAGGCTATTAAATTGTCTTTGATTAAAGTCCTCCTGGTCACGATGACCAGGAGGCGCCCATACAGGATGTTCACACGTATTCTTACTCAGATCTGGCTGAATATTTCCGCCCATAATTGATGATATAAACATAGACTTCTATTCCCTTTTGTTCGATAACGAACCTTCTTCCTATTCTTGATATACTCAAAAAAATGTCGCAGCGTCGCTTATGTTTAACTTAAGGAACTCGACCATCGGTTCTCAATTCGCTATTTTCCGCTACTAGAGCCCCTGTCAGAGTTTTGACTCCACCTAAGATTATCGCAAAACCAGACCGCAACCCCCTTCTTTTTTGTAAAGGCCGTTTCCTTTTACGCCGAAAAAGACTTGAGTGAGATGAGGATCTTACTCCATGAAAACAACGTTGAATTTGCTGCCTTGAGGCCGTGGATTCGGAGGACTGAATGAATCAAACGAATGTAGTTATACCTGAATCGCTTCCGATGTTGCCTGTAAGAGATATTGTGATTTTCCCTTACATGATTATTCCCCTGTTTGTTGGAAGAGATGCGTCCATCCAGGCCGTAGAAGAAAGTTTGAGTAAAAATAGACTGATCTTCTTGGCTTCACAAAAAGAATTCAACGAAGAGGCGCCAACGCCAGAATCTATTTATACAACTGGAACTGTGGCCATGATTATGCGCATGCGCAAACTGGCCGACGGACGCGTGAAAATCCTCATTCAAGGCGTTTGTAAAGCGGTTGTAAAAAACTACACTCAACATGAGCCTTTCTTTTCTGTGGCTGTTGATAAAATCAATGATACTTATACTTCTACTGAGGAAAACAATGCCGAGGTAGCTAACCTTGTTAAAACTGCTAAAGAGCAGCTCGAGAAAATCATTGCCCTTGGCAAAATGCTTTCCCCCGATTTATTACTCGTATTAGATGATATCCAAGAACCCGGTCGCATCGCAGATTTGATCGCCAGTAATCTTGCGGTAAAAGTTTCTGATGCACAAAAAGTTTTAGAAACTCACGATCACATTGAGCGCCTAAAGCTTATCAATACGATTCTTGCAAGTGAGCTAGATGTTTTGCAGATGCAAGCCAAAATTCGTACCACCGCAAAAGATGAAATGACAAAATCTCAGCGTGAATATTTTTTGCGCGAACAGATGAAGGCAATAAAAAATGAACTCGGCGAGGCTGATTCAAAATCAGACGATCTCGAAGACGTTCGTAAAAAAATCGCTTCGGCAAAAATGCCGCCCGAAGTAGAAAAAGAAGCCGTAAAGCAGCTCAATCGCTTAGAGAGAATGCATCCTGATGCCAGCGAAGCTTCCATGATTCGCACCTACTTAGACTGGATGGTGGATCTTCCATGGAGTAAATCTACTGAAGATGTCATTGATCTCAAGCTTGCAAAACAAGTGTTAGAAACTGATCATCATGGTTTAGAAAAGGCAAAAGATCGCATTCTCGAATTCTTAGCGGTACGAAAACTTAAAAAAGATAATCTAAAAGGACCGATTCTTTGCTTCTGCGGACCTCCAGGTGTAGGCAAAACCTCTCTTGGTAAGAGCATCGCAAAAGCCATGGGCAGACATTATTTCCGCGTCGCACTTGGTGGCGTAAAAGATGAGGCCGAAATTCGTGGTCACCGCCGCACCTATGTGGGTGCTATGCCCGGAAAAGTCGTTCAAGCCCTAAAACAATGTGGATCGAACAATCCCGTATTTGTTCTCGATGAAATCGACAAGCTCGGCAGTGATTTCCGCGGAGATCCGAGTGCCGCGATGCTTGAGGTTTTAGACCCTGAACAAAACGCCACATTCCGTGATAACTATCTCAATGTGGATTTTGATTTGAGCAATGTCCTGTTTATCGCAACGGCCAACGTTTTAGAAAATATTCCGTCGGCTCTTCGCGATCGTATGGAAGTCATCCAACTTTCTGGCTATACCGAAAACGACAAATTACAAATTGCCAAAAAACACGTTGTGCGCAAACAAATCGAAGGCAACGGCTTAACTGAAGATCAAGTGCGTTTTACTGACGATGCTCTTCTTAGCATCATTGGACTCTACACGCGCGAAGCGGGATTGAGAAATCTCGAGCGCGAAGTGGGCTCTGTGTGCCGCAAAATTGCCAAACAATTTGTGCTTGGTGAGGTGAAATCCGTCACTATTACTAAAGAGTCCATCGGCGATTATCTCGGGCCATCACGCTTCATGAAAGAGGATCGTCTCGACGAAGACATGATCGGTGTTGTCACCGGCCTTGCTTGGACACAAGCTGGTGGAGATGTTCTCTATGTCGAAGCCATTTCCATGAAGGGTAAGGGTGGTGTCACACTTACCGGGCAGATGGGCGATGTGATGAAAGAGTCTGCCACTGCCGCCCTATCTTATGCGCGCGCCCATGCAGAGCAATTAGGTATTGCGCCCGATTGGTTTGAAAATAATCATATTCACATCCACTTACCTGCTGGTGCTATTCCTAAAGATGGCCCGTCAGCGGGAATCACAATGGCTACGGCTATTATCGGTCTCATTACTGGTGCACCAACAAGTAAAGATGTGGCAATGACGGGTGAAGTGACTCTCACGGGACGCGTACTTCCAATCGGTGGCTTAAAAGAAAAAGCCCTCGCAGCATTCAGTCACGGAATTAAAACGGTAATCATACCTATGGCGAACAAGAAAGATCTTGTTGATATTCCTGAGGAAATTCGTAACCAACTGAAGTTTATTGCCGTGGAACATCTCGATGAGGTTTTGCAAATTGCTCTTACCAACACGGGTGGCAGTAGCAACAACAAAACTTCTCGCAGAAAGCCCAAGGGTAAAGAGGCTGCGGCGTAAATTGAGACAATACGCTCGTCATCCTGAGGCGTTAGTCGAAGGATCTCTGGAGAAAATATCCTCCACATGCTCTAAAAAACATAAAGGCCACTTCCTAGTGGCCTTTATTCAGCTTCAACTTTTTGGATTACTACAGTTTATCGCTTCTCACCTTTTCGTTGGGACGGGCAATGAGATTTCGAAAACTAAACTCTATAGCAACCCTTTCGCTCGACTATTTTCCTTCTCTAGACACATGACGAGTGTTTTGAGATCTGATACTTGCTGTTTCAAATGTAAAATCTGATCTTCTTTGCTTTGTAGCGAGTCGAGATACGCGCGCTTTAATTCATCCAGTAATAATTTCATCGGTAGCGCACTCGCCTCGTGGTTTATTGCACTCGACACGATAGTAGGGTTGGTCTGGGTGGCCGCACGTGGCTGAGTATTCACGCTTTTTTCTTGGCCAGTCATACTATCCAAAATGTAGTATTTCCCTTCATCCAATTTGAATTTCACCTTCTTTGATTTGATCCGGCGACGCACAGTTGAAACACTGAGCTGGTAGCGGTTTGCATAATCATTAAGTGGTAACCATGTCTCCAAAGCCTTCTCCCCTTTAGCTGAAACGAATTTGCCTATTCTGCATATTCGTCTTGCTTATGCAAGCGTAGCATAGCTCAGATCAATGTAAATGCTTATTTTCCCAGCCTGATCTTTTTCTAAGCGCCTAGTCACTGACTACTCTCTGAACAAGTGCTTGATTTCACTCGTTTTTGCTTGATAGCCTAGGGGAATGAAGCTCTCTGAGAAAAAAAATATCGCCCTCGTCCTTAGTGGGGGTGGAATTAAAGCCGCCGCCTTCCACATTGGTGTTTGCTTGGCTCTTAAAGAAAAAGGATTTCGTTTTGCCGGCGGCACAAAAGAAGAAGTGGCTGCCCATCATGATGAAAATGCTCCTCTCACCTTTCGTACCTATGTGGGATCAAGCGCTGGCTCTGTAATAAGCACTTTTTTAGCCGCTGGTTTTTCTCTCAATGCCATCATTCACGCCTTCGAACAGGGTTCGAGCGAACTCAGTGAATCTCTATTAAGCACCCCGACCTTTGACGAGGACTTACGACCCATTTCTTATCGGGATATTTTTTCGATTAATGGCAAGGAAATGCTTCAGCTCATTCCTTCATTTTTTAAAAGTCGCGGCGACTCTATCGTTAATGGTGGTCTCGAGGTACTCATTAAGAATGGCTTTAAGCTCAATGGTCTTTTCTCGACGAAAGGCTTGGAGCGCTATTTTCGTGAAGAGGTTTGGCCAACCAATACGTTTCAAAGCCTTGGCGTAGATCTTTATATTGTTGCCACCCAACTCAATCAAAGCCGTAAAGTAATTTTTGGTAAAGAGGATGCTCTTTCTAAAGATAAAAGCGTTGTGTACTCAAACTATGCCACCATTAGCGAGGCTATTGCGGGCTCTGCAGCCCTTCCTCCGGTATTTTCTCCCTACGCGATTAAAAATCGCTCAGGTGAAGAAATGTTTTTCTTTGATGGCGAAATTCGCGATACCATGTCCACTCACGTCGCCGCTGATCACGGCTCCGATCTTGTCATCGCCAGCTACTCGATCCAGCCGTATAATTTTAGCCCGGTCATGGGAAGTCTTCATGAGTATGGAATACCAGTGATTCTCAATCAGGCGCTCTACCAAGTGATCGAACAAAAAATCGAATACTACATTAAAGCGCGCAAATCAGTAGAAGCCGCCTACAAAGCCGTCGATGGTTATTTAAAGCAAATCAATCTTGCCGACGAACAACGCCAAAAATTGCTGTCGATTATTTCTGAGCGCACGGGTTATGTCCCCACAACCGATTACATTTATATTCATCCAGATCCTCAGGATTATAATTTATTTTTTGCTGACCACTTTAGCTTAAACCCGCAACGTCTTAAAGCAACTGTGTGGGGTGGATTTAAAGCGGCGATCAATGCGCTTCGCAAATGGGACATTTAGTTTCGGGATATGTGCTCGGGTGAGTTTGCGAGCGGTGCGCTCTTCGCGGGACAACTCCTGAGAACAAATTCGATTAATTTACTGCAAAATTTTTTAATTTTCTTCTTCGGGATCTTCTCCCCAAGCATCTTCGCAAGAGCTAAAGATTTTGACTGCAGGTCCATGGTAGTGTTTTGCTTTTCCGTATGGGAAGCATAGAGATTTCGAAACCCCATAACGAAAAGAACACTCTGCGATAGCATCAGTCATTGCTTCCCCTGGAGTATTGCCTGTCCCGCGCACTGGAAATATATTTTGTTTACCCACAAATGTTTTTGAGGGAACCGCGTAGGCCTCATATTTTGCGCAAAACTCTGTGGCAAGCGAGGTCATAGGAAAACACGCTACAACAAATAACACCAAGTTCAATATTTTTTGCATATTAACCCCTTAAATTAAGTGTTACGCGAATGTAGTAGAATGTGCATTGAGGGGATACAACTAATCTATTTGGTGTATTTTTTACTCTACTAAGAAGTTAAAATCTGACGTCTACCTTCTTTGTTCTTTTTGTGGGATGTGCATAGCTATCTTACTTGTTTAAATACGTAGTGACCGGGTTTACAATATGCGTTTGTATTTTGATATTCAGCCAGATCTGAGCATGCGAATATTGTGAACATACTGTGCTGGTGCCTCCTGGTCATCGTGAACAGGAGGCCTTTAATCAGAGACATTTGATTTTTTTAAGAGAAAATAATGATCACTCCATCACGATGATCGAGCGAAACGGGATTCAAGGGGCAGAGGGGCCCTTTGCGTCCTGGATGGACGTTTCCATAAAATTCCCGAAAATAAAAAAATCTGACTCCTACTACAGCGATGGAAAAACAGAGTTCTTTACGAAGTTGTAAAGCGGTGAGGCCATAATGCCTAACGCGACCATGGCAAGAGCCATCACCAACGCAACGGATTGGGTGAGATAACTGTTGCGGTTGATCTGGGTAAATGCACCCTCTGTCATGTACATTACCACGATGGGGCGAAGATAGAAGTACACGCCAACAGCGGAGCTCACCATCGCCATGAGTGCAACCCACACGTAACCTTGGTCGATTACAGAAAGAATGAGGTACAACTTACCGAAGAAGCCCACGGTTGGTGGAATGCCTGCGAGGGAAAGTAAAATGATCGCGAAGGTAAATGCTAACATCGGTTGACGTTTGGCGATTCCTCTAAGGTCGTCGATAAGAAGCATCGAGTCCTCTTTAGCTTCCATTGCCGATACGACGGCAAAGGAGCCGATGGTCATTAATGAGTAAATGAGTAGATAAAAGAGCATGCTCGTTGTGCCTTCGCCGGCTGAGCCCATCGATGCTGATAAAAAACCCATCATCGCATAACCGGAGTGGGCAATGCTCGAATAGGCGAGCATACGTTTAATATTTTCTTGGCGAAGAGCCGCGATACTTCCTGTCAGCATGGTGATCACCGTCAGCCACTGAAGCAGTGTGGAGATGGCGCTCGCGTCGAGAGATTGGGAGTAGATAAACAATCGCAAGAAAGCAATAAAGCTTGCAAGTTTCACTCCGGTGGCCATGAATGTGGTTACCGGAGTGGCGCTTCCTTGATACACGTCCGGCGCCCACGAGTGAAACGGCACAAGGGCCACCTTAAAGGCCATTCCGGCAATCACGAGAGCAAGACCAATGGCAAAAATTTTGTCGTTCGCAAAAATAGTAGCCGCTGCTTCACCAACTGTTTGTAAAACAGTTGAGCCCGCAGAGCCGTAAATGAAGGCGATACCGTAAAGTAAAATCGCCGAGCCCACGCTACCTAAAATAAAATACTTAAGGGCGGCTTCTTTAGAAAACACACCTTCGCGGCTTAGGGCAATGAGGAGATAAATACTCAAGGACATAAGTTCAATCACCAGAAACAAAATGATCAGGTTGTTCGCCATGGTGACGAGTACCATGCCGATGGCCGCATTCAGAATAAGAAAGATGTGCTCGGCGAGCTGGTGGCCGCGCGTGGCTTTGTTTTCGTATGTGAGCATGAGCACAAAGCCCGTGACTATATAAATAACATACGAGGCCCACACCGAAATCCCATCGACAATAAGGTTCTCAGAAAAGGCGGTCATGAAATTCACGCCTGAGAGCTTCCAGAATCCATTTACAAAAGTGATATTTAATCCCGCCGCGGCCACCACCGCCACAATGGCGGAAAAGAGACTCGCAAAAGCTCCCATCTCTCGACCAGTAAAGGCTTTAACCGAAATGGGAATGATGCTGCCAATAAAGAGCGCCACCAAGGGCGTGATCACTAAAAGTTCGGTTAGGTTCATCGCTTCCATCATTTATTCCTTTTCCGCAACAGCTTCGGGTTGTGGATAAATTTTCAGTTCGTAGTTATCTTTGTTCTCAACAAGATGATTCACTGAAGCTTGGCTATAATCTAAAAAGCTTCGCGGCATGACGCCCATCCAGAAGATAAGCACAACAATGGGAATGAGTGCGGCAATTTCACGACAGTTTAAATCTTTTAACTCTCCATGACTGCCATCAACAAGCTCACCGGCAGGGCCAAAGAAAACTTTCTTCACCATCCACAGCATATAGGCCGCCCCAAGGACAACGCCCGTAACAGCAATGGCGCCCAATTTAGAACTAAAACCAAAAGTTCCTAAAAGAATTAAAAACTCGCCGACAAAACCATTGGTCATGGGAACCGCTATGCTCGAAAACGTAATAATTAAAAAGAAAATGGTAAACACTGGCATGGCCTTGGCGAGGCCTCCATATTTGGCAATTTCGCGCGAGTGGGTTCTTTCATACACCATACCCACCATTAAGAACAGTCCACCCGTACTCACGCCGTGAGCGAGCATTTGGAACAATCCACCATTGAGGCCATAAACATTTAATACAAAAAGCCCCAACATCACATAGCCCATGTGAGATACCGAAGAGTAGGCCACGAGCTTTTTTACGTCGACTTGTACCATGGCCACAAGAGCGCCATACACAATACCGATCACACCTAAAACTAAAAAGACACTGCCCCACACCTGAACCGCTTCCGGAAACATGGGGAGAACAAAACGTAGAAAACCATAGGTTCCCATTTTGAGCATCACACCGGCAAGGATAACAGAGCCCGCTGTCGGCGCTTGCACGTGAGCATCGGGAAGCCAGGTGTGAACGGGAAACACTGGAACCTTAATGGCAAACGCCACTGCAAAAGCAAAAAATAAAAGTGTTTGCGGTGTAAAAAACTCTCCGTCAACGAATGGGATAGACACCTTATAAAGATCCATCACATCAGCGGTGTAATAACCAAGTTGCGCCTTGGCCTGAATCATAAGATAGGCGATGCCCGCAAGCATAAACACCGAACCTGCCATTGTATAAATGAAGAACTTATAGGTGGCATAAATGCGATTTTCTCCACCCCAAATGCCCACGATAAAATACATCGGCACCAAAGAAAGCTCGAAGAATAAATAAAACAGCACTGTGTCGATGGAAACAAATGAACCTATCACTGCCGCTTGCAAAACAAACAGCGCAATGTGAAAACCTTTAACTCGATCAGTGATCGACGTCCAGCTGGCGGCAATCACGATGGGCGTTAGAAGTGCGGTTAACACCACCAACAAAATAGAAAAGCCATCAACGCCGACAAAATAAGAAATTCCAAACTGCGGAATCCATTCTCGATAAAGAGTCAGCTGAAAGTCGGCACTGGTTTTATCAAACTGCGAAAGAGCGCACAGACTTAAAATAAACATCAAGCCTGACGACACCAACGAGAAAACGCGGATGCCCTTTTCGTTTTTCATCGGTAGCAGCATCAAGGCGGCTAAAAGCGGGAGTACTATTAATAACGTTAAAATCATCTCTACCTCACATAATCAGCATCAATACCGATGCGACCACACCGATGAGTAAAACCAATGCATACGATTGAATCTGTCCATTTTGAATTGCCCGCAAGCCATCGCCGGCGCTACGTACAAAGTCGGTAACAAGATATGTAACCTTATCGATCGCGCCCACATCGGCATAGCTCCAAAGACCGCGAGAAAAGGAAACAAGCGGTTTTAAAATTCCTGCCGAATAAATTTCGTCGACCCAATATTTATTGTAAACAAGTTGATAAAGGCCGCGGAATGTGGACACAAAGTTCGACACAATCGCGGGCTTCATCACATAAAGCATGTAAGCAAGGGCCGCCGTGCCCAAGCCCAGGAGTGTGGTCACGGTCATCAATGTCATTTCTAAACTGATATCCCCATGCTCCATATTCGGAATAGGATGAACCACTCCCTCGAACCAATGCTCTAAAATATTATGTGGGTGTCCCGGAAGAATCGTCGCCAAACCATGGGGAACTCCCACCCATCCAGCAAACACAGAAAGTACCGCAAGCACCATGAGAGGAATGGTCATTGCCAACGGTGATTCGTGGGGGTGCACATCTTTAGGAACACGCGATTTTCCCCAAAACGTCATGGCCATTAAGCGCGTCATGTAAAACGCGGTAAAAAGTGCGGCGATCGCGCCCACGGCCCAGAGAATTTTTCCGCCTAAAGGGCTATGAAACGACATCCAAAGAATCTCATCTTTACTAAAAAATCCCGAGAAAAGCGGAAAACCGATAATCGCAAGCCATCCACAAACAAACGTCGCGTGGGTAATGGGTAAATATTTTTTAAGCCCACCCATTTTGAGCATGTCCTGCTCTTCGTGCATCGCATGGATCACGCTTCCTGAGCCCAAGAACATCAGCGCTTTAAAAAAGGCGTGGGTCATTAAGTGAAAAAACCCTGCGGTAAAAGCACCGACGCCCACCGCTAAAAACATATATCCCAACTGGGATACGGTGGAATAGGCGAGAACTTTTTTAATGTCGTTTTGCGCCAAGCCCATCGTCGCCGCAAAAAGGGCGGTCGCCGCACCAACGGCAGCAACAACCGCCATCGCATTAGGTGAAAGTAAAAATAAAGGATTTAAGCGAATGATCATATACACACCGGCTGTCACCATCGTCGCGGCATGGATGAGGGCTGAGACCGGCGTTGGGCCTGCCATCGCATCAGGAAGCCACACATACAAAGGAATTTGTGCCGATTTTCCTGTCGCGCCAATAAATAAAAAGAGACACGCCAACGTCATCGGTCCCGTCCACCCGATTTCTGCCGTGCTCGGAAGAGCACTTATCAGTTGAGCAAAGTCGATGGTATTAAAGGTAAAAAAGAGCGTAAAGATTCCCAATAAGAAGCCCGCATCACCAATACGGTTGGTAATAAACGCCTTCATGCCTGCGGTGGCTTTTTCTTTATCGGTGAACCAATAACCAATTAAAAGATAAGAGCAAAGCCCCACGCCTTCCCAGCCGACAAACATAAGAATTAAGTTCGCGCCCAACACGAGAAGAAGCATGTTAAAGATAAAGAAGTTCAAGTAGGCAAAATATTTCGCTGGTGTGGCATCGTGGGACATGTAGCCCACGCTGAATAAATGAATCAACGAGCCCACGCCGGTAATAATGAGCACCATTAATATAGATAGCGGGTCCACCACAAAGGCGACAGGCAAATCTAAATTGCCAAGGCTCAACCAGCTAAAATAACTGATGCGCAAAACCCGCTCGGGTCCCTCCATGCCAAGAAGTTGATTAAATAAAATCAACCCACACACAAAAGAGATGGCCACCATCCCCGTTGCCACGATTCCCGCAAGGGTTGCATTGTGACTGCGAAAACGCAAACCATTAAATAAAAAACCAACCACTGGGGCTAACAATAAGACGGCAAGCACTATCGATTCTGATTGCATACTTTCTCCTACCCGCGCAAATGCTCAAACAAGCTGATGTTTAGATCTTTAAATTTTTTGTAGAGTGACACAGCAATTGCTAAACCGACGGCTGCTTCTGCGGCGGCAACGGCCATTACGAAAAGCACCATAATTTGTCCGTCGATGTTTTGGTTAAAATAAGAAAAGGTCACAAACGCGAGGTTCACCGCATTGAGCATAAGTTCGATGGACATTAGCATCACGATAATATTTCGGCGCAATAAAACCCCGGTCAGACCTAGGCAAAATAAAATGGCCGACAAAATAAGATAATGCCCGGCAGTTAAAACATCAACGCTCATGCGTTCCTCCTTTAATACGAGAAAGCGCCACCACACCAATTGGGATGACAAGGAGAATGATCCCCAACAACTCAAAGGCCAAAACATATTTGGTAAATAAAACCTTCGCGATTTCTAAAACGGTGTAGCTTCCGTTCGATAAAGCCGGTTTGGCTACAATCGGCGAGCGCAACACAACCGCGCTCACCAGACCCGAGAAAATACCAATGGCCAGTCCCTTAAATAGAGCCGCGGCATTTCCACCAATGTATTTTTCGCCACTCTTATTGATATCGATCAGCATGATCACCAAAACGAACAGCACCATCACTGCGCCTGCATAGACGAGAATCTGTACGGCACCCACAAACGGCGCTTGCAATAAAAAGAACAACCCCGCAACTCCCGTCATCGACAACACAAGATAGAGGGCACTAAACAAAGGGTTTTCTGACATGACCACACCCACACCGGTGAGAACGGTCATTGTCGCAAGAAAATAAAAAAGAATGATATCGGTCATGGTTTCTCTCCTACCCGTGAGCCATCAATACAAAGAATGCCGTAATTAATACGTTCGCTAGCGCCCATGGCAACATGGTTTTCCAACCCAAATCCATTAGCTGATCGTAACGAAAGCGCGGCAGTGTCCAACGAACCCAAATAAAAACCCACAAAAAGAACAACACTTTGGCCATAAACACCACGTGCAAGAGAAGTGCTCCGACAATGCTCGCGGCATTGGACGACATCGATTGGCTCAGAGCTTCCACTAAAGACTGCGATGAATAGAACGGAAGCTCATAGCCACCAAAATAAAATGTAACCATCAAGGCAGAGGCCACCATCATGTGGCCATACTCGCCGATATAAAACATCAGCATTTTTAAGCCGCCATACTCTGTGTGATAGCCGGCAACCAACTCCGCCTCGGCCTCAGGAAGATCAAAAGGCGTGCGGTTGGTTTCGGCAAAGGTCGCTGTGGCAAAAAGAACAAAACCAAGAGGTTGAAAAAAAATACCCCAGTTGGGTAAAAACCCGAGGGATATTTCTTTTCCAAAAAGCCAAAAATGGAGCGTGCCTCTTTGGATCTCGACCATCCTTTGAAAATCAAAAGTTTGAAACAGCATGAGAATTCCAACGAGCGAAAGGCCCATGGCCAACTCATAGCTGATCATCTGGGCGCTGGCACGAAGAGCACCGAACAAAGAATATTTATTGTGTGATCCCCAGCCCGCAAGCAAAAGGGCATAGGCACCCAAAGACGATACGGCGAGGACAAAGACAATTCCCACTCCCACATCATAACCCTGAAATAAAAACGTATGCGCACCAGATTCGGTGTTCACATGGATGGGCATAGAAAGAGGAATGCTTTCAAATGCAAGGGCACCAGGAATAAGCGCCAAAACTGGCGCGGCATAATAAAGCCACTTGTGGCTTGCCGGCGGTACAAACTCTTCTTTAAACAAAAACTTTACTGCGTCGGCAAGCAGTTGTGTTAGTCCCAGGGGGCCTACGCGATTGGGGCCAAAGCGATTTTGAATAAACGCCGATCCTCGACGCTCCACCCACACCAAAACGGGAACCATTTGAACCATCATCAAAAAGATGACGAGCATTTTTATAATATTAATTGTAATTTCAAATCCGTCGCTTCCCATAGATTAATCCCACTCCAGAGCTTTTGATTTAATTTCCCAAAGAAGTCCAAAAATAAACAGGCCAATAAACACAAGCATTGCTCCAAGCATGTAGGCACCGTAGCCCGCGTCGATAAACTCTTGATAGGAAATGGCCCACGGATAAAGAAACAGAATTTCGATATCGAACATAATAAACAAAATCGCAGTAAGGTAAAAACGAACGGACACATTGGACTTGGTTGTCTCCTGTCCGGGAAGACCACACTCGTAGGGCATATATTTGGCCGCTGTTTTTTTCTTTTTGGGCCCCAACAGAGACGCCACAAAAACCAACAGCGCACCGAAGGTGCCGACAATCAACGTAAGAACAATCACTGGAAGAATCACGGTTCTCCTCCTTGTATTCACCGATATTTGTTTCGTTGCTTATCTTATTGGTATACATTTGAGGGCTCTTTTTTCCAACAACCAGATCGTCTGCGCACAGCGCTATCGTTCTGAATTTCCTTTATGTTTATTGTGTGAGATGAGATGTCGATGGTCTCGTTTAAGTTCGATTCGGTATTAAACTCTTGGCTCGCGCGAAAAGATTTTTCCCATCTATGCATCACCACTGCGGACCCTTTGTTCTCTGCTGCTCTGGCGTTAAGCACGTTTCAATCTACCGCAAAGGCTGGACCACATATTGTGATCACCAAAGATCCACATGAGGCGGAAATTTTTTGTGAACACTTTCGCCTTTTTTCTGAGCACTTCTCTGTATCACATAAGAAAATTCGCACACTTCCGTCCCATGATATTTCTCCTTACTCGGGCCTCTATACTTCGCGGAAGGCGCAACTCGAAAAAATTTCTTGGCTTTATCATGCGCTCAATAATCCGGATGAAAATATTTTTGTCGCCCCCCTCAAGGCACTCAGCCAGTTCACTATTACTCCAGATGATTTTTTAAGCAGTTGCACGGAGTACAAAAGGGGGGATGAACTCCCCCATGAGTTTGCTGATTTTTTGAACTCCCTAGGTTATCAGGCCGTACCCATGGTGGAAGATGCTGGTTCATACGCTATCCGCGGGGGTATCGTTGATATTTTCTCACCGGCTCATGATTTTCCTGTACGCATTGAGCTTTTTGGCGACATCGTAGAGTCACTACGCTTTTTTGATGCCAACACGCAGGCCTCTATTGACTCACCCCTTTCTTCTTTTGTGATCGCCCCCGCCCACGAAATTTTATTTACCGATAATTCTATGCTGCGCGCGTGCACCCTCATCGATAAACAAGATAGCGCTCATGATACCTCTAGCCTCAAGAGCATGATTCGTTCTTCGACATATTTTGATGGCATCGATTTTTTATTGCCTTATTTTTATGAAAAACGCGCCCTACCCACACAGTTTTTTTTATCATCTCCCTTAATGTGGTGGCTGGATGCAGTTGATAGCGAAGCTCATTTTTTAGCGGATATCTCGCACCTCCAAGAAGAGTTTGCACAAGAGCCCACCCACGTGCCCGCACCAAATATACTGTACTCTAATATTGATGCGATAAAGGCTTCGTCTTCTCGGCCATCTCTCTCGATAGAGCGCCTCCTTTTAAGTGAGGGTGAAGAGATGGCCGCCGTTGAGTTTCCCTCGCGCAAACTTGCACCCTCTCCTGCAGCAACCCTGACGGAGCGCATGGATGATCTTATCTCCCGCTGCCATGAGTGGCGAAAGCTTGGCTCGCGCATTTTTATTTTTGGCGTGTCGGAAATGCAGTTAAAACGACTGTCACCAGCGTTTGAAAAAGCACAAATTCCTTTAAAGGTTTTTGACGTGGTCAATGAACTTACCCAATCCAACTCGGCCGTGTCTTTTATTCAGGGACGCCTCAGTGGAGGGTTTCATTTCCTGGGCGAAAACTGTGTGTTTGTTGGCAGCGAGTATTTTTTAAAAAAATCCGATCGTCGCCCCACGCAAGTGCAAGAGGCTATGGATCAAGCGCAAGCGCTGAGTTTTTCCGAACTCAACGAGGGTGACCCCGTCGTGCATGTTCAGCATGGTGTTGCAATTTACGTCGGTCTTCAGGTGATGAACATCGGTGGCGTGGAGGCTGAGTTTCTCGAGCTCCGTTTTCGCGACAAAGAGAAACTGTTTCTTCCCATTTATCGTCTCAATCAAGTTAATAAATATTTAGGCGCGGGCTCCAATCCCATCCTCGACAAGCTCGGGGGCAAGCAGTGGGAAAAAACTAAAACCAAAGTACAAACCCGTTTGCGCGAAGTCGCAAACGAACTCGTACAGCTCTATGCTAAGCGCCAACAAATTCATCGCGACCCCTACGCTGTGGACGATGAGTCGGTGCATTCCTTTGAGGATGCTTTTCCTTATGAGGAAACGCCCGATCAATTGCGCGCGATCAATGATATTAAAAATGATCTGCTAAAGGATCGTCCCATGGATCGCCTGATTTGTGGGGATGTGGGCTTTGGCAAAACTGAGGTCGCCATGCGCACTGCTTTTATTGTCGCTTCGCAAAAGCGCCAAGTGGCCATACTGGCGCCGACCACGATTCTCACCCTGCAACACTATGAAACTTTTCAAAAACGTTTTAAGAGTTGGCCGCTCAATATCGCCGTTCTCAATCGTTTTGTCGCAAATGCAGAGGCCTCAGAAATTTTACAAAAAACCCGCGAAGGAAAAATAGATATTCTGATCGGCACGCATCGTCTTTTAAGCCAGGATGTACAATTTAAAAATCTCGGCCTTCTTGTTGTCGATGAAGAACAAAAATTTGGTGTTAAGCACAAAGAAAAAATTCGTTTACTTAAAAACAATGTCGACACTCTTGCCATGTCAGCGACCCCCATTCCGCGCACACTCAACATGAGCCTTTTGGGCATTCGCGATTTGAGCCTTATCAACACCCCGCCAGTGGACCGCTTGCCGACACGCACTTTTGTTTCTAAATTTGATTTCACAACCATTAAAAAATCTGTCGATGCCGAGATCAAGCGCGGTGGACAAATTTTCTTTTTACACAATCGTGTACAGAGCATTTATGGGCTCGCCGATGAGCTCCGTTCGCACCTACCAGGAATACGCTTGGGTGTCGCCCACGGTCAGATGGAAGAAGACGCTCTTGAAAAAACAATGGTGTCTTTTCTAAAAAAAGATCTGGATCTTTTACTTTGTACCACGATCATTGAGTCGGGCGTTGATATCCCAAGTGTCAACACTATCTTTATCGATCAGGCGCAGGCCTTAGGCCTTAGTCAACTCTATCAGTTGCGTGGTCGCGTGGGGCGCGGCAAGCAACGCGCTTTCTGTTATTTACTCGTTCCGCGCTCAGGACAACTCGACACCGTCGCCAAAGAACGCTTGCGCATTCTTCAGCAGAACACAGCTCTGGGAAGTGGCATTCAGATCGCACAGTTTGATCTCGAGCTGCGCGGCGCCGGCACCCTCCTCGGCGAAGAACAATCGGGGAGTGCAGATGCCGTCGGTTATGAGCTCTACATGGATCTTCTTGAGCAAGCGATCCACGAAGCGCGCGGCGAAGCCGTGGTTCCTGAAATCGAACCTGAGATCAACTTGCGCATTAAAGCTCTTATCCCCCACAGCTATATGCCAGACATCCGCGTACGCCTCTCCTATTATAAGGCGCTTTCGAGCATTCACTCCATCGACGAGGTGGACCGCATCGAACGTGCGGTTAACGATCAATTCGGCCATCCACCCGAAGAGGTGCTTAATCTTTTTGGTATTATGATGATCCGCCATCAATGCAAAGAGCTGGGCATTCGCGATGTCTCCGCTGGCGCGCAAGCCATTAGCCTCGCGTTTACCGAACAAACGCGCATGCCCGTACAAAAAATTGTAGAGCTCACTGCTCTTCCCAACAAAAAATACGCCCTCACCCCCGACAATCGTCTCAAGGTGCGCATGAACGCCATCAGCTGGCAAAATGTCTTTGACGAGCTTAATTATTTACTTAAATTTATTTAGTCTCTGCGCTTAAACTAAAGTCCGTCCCTGTCTGTCCCCGATATTCGGAGAGAGGCCGTTAGGGGTGCCTCGAGGATGGAGAATTCTGCGAGCGCACGGGGCGTATCCGGGTTGCGGCATCGTAGATGACGCGATCCGGAGCAGGCCCCTTGGCGAAGCTGTATAGCTTCGCTGGCCTGGGGACGAGCCCGTGACCGCAAGCATATTCTCCATCCTCGAGGCACCCCTAACGGCCGACACAACGAATAGCAATTCTCGTGTTGAGACTCGCCCTCCGTCTGTGGCGACTAGATTAGACCTAAGGCGCTCTCATTAAAAAAAATTTCTCTCTCCGCACCTCCTCTTGTTACTCTATAGAGATGCGACAAATCTCTCTCGTTGTTTTTTGTTTTTTCTTTTCTAACCCCCTTTGGGCAACAGAGGTTGATCTCCCCACAGAATCTCCTCTAGATAAAATGACACTTGAGCAAAAAGTCGGTCAGATGTTTATGGTGGGCTTTACTGGCAAAGCTCTTTCTCCAAAATTTAAAAAGCATCTACAAACAATTAAGCCCGGCGCTGTCATTATTTTTGGTCGCAACATCAAAACATTGAAACAAATCTCACACCTCAACAGCGATCTTCAACGTCAATCCCTAGCGCACACAAAAGTCCCGTTGTTGATTGCGGTTGATCAAGAGGGTGGGGGCGTGGCGCGCATCCATACTTCTCCAGCACTTCCGAGTGCGTATACGATTGGGCAGACAAATGATCCCACGATTGCCTTCCAAGCAGGAAAAGCGACCGGAGAGCTTCTCTCTCTGTTGGGTTTTAACATGAACCTCGCGCCCGTCTTGGATGTGACCGATAATAAACTTCAGTCTTTTATTGGGCCACGCAGTTTTTCGGAATCTCCGCATCAGTCGGGAAACATGGGTGTGGCTTTTGCCCAGGGCCTATCAGAGGGGCACATTCTTCCTGTAGCTAAACACTTCCCTGGCCACGGACCTATTTCTTTAGATTCACATCACATGACGCCGACAAGAAATGTTTCATTAAATGAACTTCTTGGTGCTGATCTTATTCCGTTTACGCAGTTCGCGGCGGCTTCTTTTTCTTCGGGAATTATGGTGGCCCACATTGCCTACCCCTTAATTGATACAACGAGTGTGCCAGCAACGTTTTCTAAAACTCTTGTTACCAGTGTGCTGCAAGATCAGCTTCATTATAATGGTCTCATTGTTACTGATGATGTGGAAATGGGTGGCGCCGCACATATCCCTAAGCTGGAAGATCGCGCTGTTGCCGCGATTCTTGCCGGCAATGATCTTATTATGTTCGGCTGGAATCAGCGCGCCCAATTGCGTGCTCGCAATGCGATCATTCGCGCCGTAAAGCGCGGAAAAATTTCTATGGATCGTCTTAATCACAGCGTCTCCAAAATACTCGCTATAAAAAATAAAGTAGCGGCACCACAAACGCGCTCGTTGGCTGCCCTTACTTCCCTAAAAGCTGATTTAAAAAACATACCCTATTCTCAAGCTTACTCGGAGGTTTTTGCTCATTATTTTAAAACCCTCCCCGGCTTGGCAACAAGAGCAAGCCAGTTTAGTAAATTTGCTGTTTTCTCTTGGTATCGATCTTTCTCGGCGAGTTTTGCAAAGAACATAAAGGCCAGCGGTCTTCGCTCTTTCAAACGCTCCGGTATACCTCAGTTACAAAACAATGAGCTTTTGGTGTTTCATGTTTCAAATTACAAAACTCTCTCCATTGCGCGCGCCCTGCCCGAAGAAATGAAGCGGCAAACTCTCGTCATTAGTTCTCTTCCCAACTTTCGTTTTGACGATCGCAATGCTTTTTTAGAAATTATCGAACTCTACTCCTATCATCCGCGACTCGGGGCCTATGCTGCAGATGCCATTAATCGCTCCAAAACAAGTGTTTCGCTTTTGTCCTGGTGATCTTTTTCTCATTAATACTCTTGCGCGGGCCGAACGGTGTGCCCTCGGCAGTATGTCAAAGCTGGAGAATCTCTAGACAGCTCTTCCCTTTCATCTGATACTCAGTACATGTTTATTTTTAATTTAAATTTTTTATTTCACTTTGCTGTTTGCCTTTTTTCTTTTCTTGCGTTTGTTCGTTGCGCGCACACAGACAAGGATGAATCTACTGCTCCCACTTATCAACAGTGTGTAGATAAACAGGAAGATTTGCGAAAATCCCATTATTTAAAAATGCCCGAGTTTTTTAGACAAAGTGTTGCTGGATCTCATCCCATTGTAAAATATTACCCCTATTCTCCCTCTGCTAAAGAACTCTCGTCTGATGTTAAAAAGCTGGATGGAGAAAACTCATTTATTGATGCTCGCAAAGAAGAGGGCACGCAAAACAAAGATCCGCTCCTTTCAGATAATTCTCCTGCGCGCAATCGTATTTTTTTTCAATTCGAGAGACAGGCGCACTACCGTTTTGGAGATAAGGAAGATGTTGTTCTTTTGCGGGCCGATTATGGTGCTCCCGAAATCATTTACCGCTGCCCACTTAAAAACTTTAAACAAGAAACTGGTGTTTGGCGCTGTCAGCTTAAGGGTCAGCTTTCGTCAATTAAAACGATAGATGGGCGCTCCCTGCTATTTAATTACGATTTTACAATGCGCTTGATTCCCATTGGGGATAAACATCTCTACTTCGAGTGGCTTTCGGTAGGAGATAAGATGGAGTCCGACTTAGCATCAGACCATTACGCTCTTCGTGTTCTTCTTTACACACAAAGCGAGGATCGTTTTCGCAAATGGGATTTCCCTTATTTTGATGAGGGGGGCGAACTCAATCCTGATGCCTGCGCCGATCTAGAGGGGCGCTAAGCTTCTCTGTATATTTCTCTAAAACTGATATGCTATTTTTAGTTCTACGTAAGGAACAACGTTATTCTGCGCTGTTTTTTGAGTGATTCTTTGTGGCGCCTCTTTATTACGCTCTTCAATAGAATAAAATGTCGTTTGCATCCCACCAGCCACTAAAAAGCTAAACTGTTTTGATAAAATTTGGATTGGCGCTCGGTAACCAAGAAGGCCCGATGAACTCATTCCGCGCTTCTTCGTAATTGTACTGCTGGCATGACCAATGCTGTCGAAATCATCTTGATTTAATTTGAAACTCGCGTACCAGGTGGGGACACCATTTGTCGCACTCGAAAAATAATAGTTCATGTTCAATCCTACGGAGTGACCTTCATATGTTGGAATAAACATGTTGCCGCCCTTATCTACCGAATTCTGATAAGACGTCCCGTTAATTCCCACATCTAGTTGATCATTAAAACGATACGCAAGCTCCATGCCGTACCAACCAAACAAGAGGCTTACGGGAGATACTCTGATTTCGAAATCATAGGTTTTATCCGTGACATGGTTCGCATAAGTCTCAATTTCTTGTGCGTATGCATACACATTTACAAATAAAACACTCATCGCGGCAGATAATATTTTTAATTTCATATTTCCCTCTTCTCGCCTTGTAAAATTTGCCCCCTGCCTCATCTGCGAACCTGCCCCTTTCGACAGCCCACCTTCTTCTTTATAGCTGATCATAACCCCGCAAAGAGAGCAAACTCTTTTGGGGTTCATTCAAGAGGTGGTGTATTATTAACAATACTTTTTTTACAGACACCCTGGGTGTGCGTATTTATCTTGGCGAAATACCTCTACCGCGATTTTTCCTTCGATCCATCAAATTCGGCACGCTTTTTTCTTGCATAGAGTTTCCAATAGAAAACAAGGCTGATCACATGAAACAGTACCAGTGCATCTTGGCGACCAAAGAACTCCTGGTAGATAATATAGGCGAAGAGTTGTGCAAGGGCGACAACATGAAACCCTATCACACCAAGCAGGGGTGCCCATATCAGTAAAAGCGCGGTGATCAGGTCTGCGACAAGTAAAAACCACACCCACGTGGTCCAAAAGGGATGAAGCCTGGTTAGCTCAAGTCGCCAGCCAAAGACATCCATCAAATGAAGTAAGAATCCTAAAAAATAAAATACCGATAAAATTCGCAAATAAACCGGGATATCTATTTTTTTAACTAGTTCTTTTATGTAGCCCATTAGTCGATGCGTTTAATTTTGAGGGCCCCAATAACCGGAAGGGGCACCTCAAGTTGCTCGATGCCATTCACTCCTGTGCGCACAATCAGTTTTTGATTTTTCTCAGGGCGCGCCACCTCAAACCCATCTGGTAATTGCTTCACATCGAGCATGACCGCTTTTCCACCGACCACGAGACAAACGGAATCGCCAAGCCATTCTTGGCGATGCAATTTTAAAAAAAAGCCAATGGGGTCGATGGCCCCTTCTGGGTATTTATCTGGTGTTACATGTGGTAGGGTTTGCCCTTTTTCTGCGACCGGTTGATGGCTGAGCCAGCGCAAACCTTTGTCCGCGAAGGTCGTCTGCGTGGTAAATTGTTTTTTTAAAATGGGTAGCTTGAGATCTGCGAAGCAATCCACATGATAAGCATCCCCTTGGGATTTGCTTGATATTTCGATTTCGACATTTTGCAGAAAGGCAGAATAGCGAAAGCGCAAATTATCCTGCGACATAGGTGTGATTATCCTCGTACTGTTTTAATGCGCGCTTCGGCTCTTTCAAGCTTGCGTTTGGTTTTTTCAAACGCTTCGTACGTTGTGGTACCCATCTGTTTGAGCGCCGTTTCGCGAGCCTTCTCGGCACGCGCAAGATCAATTTCGTTTTTGGCTTCTGCCGTTTCAGCAAGAACGCTCACCTCACCAAGAGGTGTCACTTCACAGTAACCCCAGCTAATAGAGACCTTAGCCTCTTCGCTGGAACCTTCCAGTTGATAAGCTAAAACGCCGGCAGAAAGTGTTGTAATCAGTGGCGCATGGCCTGGGAGAATTTCAATTTCTCCGCGATAAGCTGGAACAAGCACTTTTTTAAGTGCTGCTTTTTCCAAAATTTTTTTTGCTGGCGTCACAAGCGTTAAGCTGAACATCGTCGTCCTTTATGAAATAGATTTGGCTTTCTCGATGGCGTCTTCGATTGTTCCCACCATGTAGAATGCTTGCTCAGGAAGATCGTCATATTTACCATCAAGAATTTCTCTAAAGCCTTTAACGGTATCTTTAATGTCGACATATTTTCCAGGAGATCCGGTAAATACTTCCGCCACAAAGAACGGCTGGCTGAGGAAGCGCTGTACTTTACGCGCGCGACCCACAACAAGTTTATCGTCTTCGCTCAATTCATCCATACCCAAAATCGCGATAATATCTTGAAGCTCTTTATAGCGTTGTAAAAGAGCCTGCACATCACGAGCTGTTCTGTAGTGCTCTTCGCCCACGATATCCGGGTGAAGAAGACGCGATGTGGACGTGAGCGGATGAACTGCAGGGTAAATACCCATTGCTGAAATATCACGATCTAAGTTGGTCGTCGCATCTAAGTGAGTAAATGTTGTTGCGGGAGCTGGATCCGTGTAGTCATCCGCAGGAACGTAAACCGCCTGCACAGATGTTACCGAACCTTTTGTTGTCGATGTAATACGCTCTTGGAGTGAGCCCATGTCTGTTCCCAGTGTTGGCTGATAACCCACCGCTGAAGGAATACGGCCCAAGAGAGCCGACACTTCCGCGCCCGCTTGCGTGAAACGGAAAATGTTATCGACAAAGAAAAGAACGTCCTGCCCTTCGCGATCACGGAAATATTCAGCGATCGTTAATCCTGTTAAGGCCACACGCGCGCGCGCACCTGGTGGTTCGTTCATCTGTCCATAGACAAGCGCTGTTTTATCGATAACGCCTGACTCTTTCATTTCTAACCAAAGATCTGTACCTTCGCGCGTACGCTCACCCACACCGGCAAATACAGAGTAGCCGCCGTGCTCGGTTGCGATGTTACGAATAAGTTCTTGAATCAATACGGTTTTACCAACACCCGCACCGCCGAAGAGACCAATCTTTCCACCCTTTGCGTAAGGAGCTAAGAGATCCACAACTTTAATTCCCGTCATCAGCATTTCCGCTTTTGTCGACTGATCTTCAAACTTCGGAGCTTCGCGGTGGATTGGCCAATATTCTTTAGATGTCACATTGCCAGCACCATCTACAGGCTCACCAACAACGTTAATGATGCGGCCTAAAACTTCTTTTCCAACAGGAGCAGAAATCATAGAGCCCGTATCTTTTACTTCTTGTCCACGCACAAGACCCTCGGTGGAGTCCATAGAAATGGTACGAACCAAACCATCACCCAAATGCTGAGCTACCTCTAGCACAAGGTTGTCATTGCGATCATCAATCGCTTTGTTGGTTGTTTTTAGCGCTGTTAAAATTGGAGGAAGTTTCTTTGATTTAAACTCCACGTCCACAACTGGTCCCATCACCTGTCTGATGATTCCTACTTCCATTTTATTCTCCTCTAGCCTTTAAGTGCTTCGGCACCGGTGGTGATCTCAATCAGCTCACTCGTGATCGAAGCCTGTCTCAATTTGTTATAAGTCAAAGTCATTGATTTAATCATTTCGCCCGCATTTTTTGTGGCATTTTCCATGGCGCTCATACGCGCACCATGCTCTGCCGCGACACTTTCAGAAAGGCAGCGGTACACTTCTACGGCGAAATATTTTTTTACCAGCTGATCTATCATTTCCGCAGGCGGCGGCTCGATGATCATATCTTTAGAAAATCGTGTTTCCTCTACTGGGCCCGTACCTTTAGACGCATCAATTGGCACAAGCTTCTCGCAACAAACCACTTGTGAAATGGCCGACTTAAATTCGTTGTAAACTAAACGAACCTCGTCGTAGTCACCACTTAAATAGTAACCCAAAACTGTTTCAGCAATGTCTGCTGCCATCGAATAGGAAATGTCACGGGCCAAATCGGTGATTGTTTGTTTGGGCTGAGCTCCGCGGCGAGCAAAAAAATCGCGAGCCTTTTTGCCGACAAAAATGAGATCAATTTTGTCATAGTTCGCTTTTTGCTCTTTTAAATAGTTTACCGCGAATTTATTAATGTTGGAGTTAAAAGCCCCGCACAATCCGCGATCACTCGTCACCACCACCAACAAAAGATTTTTGGGATTTGGTCGTGGCGCAAGCAGGCGGTGTGTTGCTCTTTCTGTGGCCGCAAGATCATAGATAAGCTGTTTTAACCCACGCGCATAAGGGCGAAGATTTACAATATTATTTTGCGCACGCTTCAGCTTGGAGGCCGAAACTAATTTAAGAGCACTCGTAATTTGCTGAGTGTTCTTCGTGCTATCAATGCGGGCGCGTATATCTTTTAAACTTGGCATTTTTTCCTACTATTTGCTCGGTTCAAAAATTGATTTGAATTCCTTAAGAGCATCCTCGAGCTTTGCTTTTGCTTCGTCAGAAATTTTTTGTTCTGATGCAATCGTGCTCACCACATTCGAATATTTTTGTTTTAAGAACGTGAGTAGCTCTTCTTCATAGCGGCGCACATCTTTTGTGGCGTAACCATCCACATAACCATTAGACACGGCATAGATTGAAATGACTTGATCTGCCACTTCGTATGGTAAGTACTGTCCTTGCTTTAATAGCTCAACCAATCGCTCTCCGCGAGCGAGCTGCGCTTTAGACGCAGGATCGAGATCCGATGCAAACGCAGCAAAAGCCTCCAAGTTACGATACTGGGCAAGAGAAAGCTTTAAGGTTCCAGCCACTTGCTTCATGGCCTTTGTTTGCGCCGCGCCGCCCACGCGCGATACTGATTTACCCACAGAAATCGCCGGGCGAATCCCTTTATAGAAAAGATCCGACTCAAGGAAAATTTGACCATCTGTAATCGAAATCACGTTGGTTGGAATGTACGCCGAAATATCTCCCGCTTGTGTTTCAATAATCGGAAGGGCCGTAAGGGAGCCTGCGCCCTCTTCTTTCGACATTTTTGCCGCGCGCTCAAGTAAGCGCGAGTGAACATAGAACACATCGCCCGGGAACGCTTCGCGACCCGGAGGACGACGAAGAAGAAGTGATAGCTGACGATACGCCTGTGCTTGTTTAGTTAAATCATCATAAATAATAAGAGCGTGGCCGCCGTTATCGCGATAATATTCTGCCATGGCTGTTCCCGCATAAGGCGCTAAATACTGAAGCGGCGCTGGAGCGCTCGCCCCCGCCGCAATCACTGTTGTATAATCAAGAGCGCCAGAAGAGCGAAGCTTTTCCACCACAAGAGAAATTGTCGATTGCTTTTGTCCGATGGCCACATAGAAGCATTTTACGTTTTTGCCTTTTTGATTGATGATCGTATCGATCGCGATCGCCGTTTTTCCAGTTTGACGGTCACCAATGATCAACTCGCGCTGGCCGCGACCAATCGGAATCATAGAGTCGATTGCTTTAATGCCCGTTTGTAACGGCTCATGAACCGGTTGACGCTTTACAATCCCGGGCGCCTTCACGTCGATCACACGTTTTTCTGTGGCGGCAATGGGGCCCTTACCGTCAATTGGTTGTCCAAGAACGTTCACCACGCGGCCCAAAAGACCATCGCCAACAGGAACTTCCACGATACGTTTTGTGCGCTTAACTGTGTCGCCCTCTTTAATTGTTCTATCTTCTCCGAAGATCACGATCCCGGCAGAATCTTTTTCGAGGTTGAGCACCATGCCCGTAATATCTCCTGGAAACTCAACGAGCTCGCCCGCCATTGCGGTTTCAAGACCATAAACGCGCGCCACGCCATCACCTACAGAAAGTACGGTTCCGGTTTCGCGCACCTCAAGCTTAGAGGTATAGTTTTTAATTTGCTCTTTTAAAACGCGGCTGATTTCATCTGCACGAATTTTCGTTTCCATTTAGTTTGAACTCCTCTTTAGGGTCTCACCCATTTTTTGTAGATTAGATCTAAGACTGTCTTCGATAATGTAGCTACCAACTTTTGCCTCAACGCCACCATGCAAATTTTTATCGACCTTAAACTCTGCCTGGATAGGCATACTGAGCTTTTTCTCGATGGCTTTTTGAATTTGCTCTTTTTCGGCCGCCGGCATCTCTTGGCTAATGCTGATCTCGCCGCGCGCGCCGCGCTGGCCAGCACAAGAGCCCTGGAACTCTTCGATAATTTGGGCGAACAAATGAAGACGTCCGTTTTTAGCAAGCAGCTTAATAAAATCGGCCATTACTGGGTCCATCGCCGTGGAGCCAAGGGCCTTTGTCACCACATCTTCTTTTTCGCTCGAGGAAAAAAGCGGAGATTTAAAAAAACTCATCACGTCTTTTTCTTTAAACACAGGAATAATCCCCTGCACCTCTTCGATAAAACGATTTACCTTACCTTGCTCTTGAGCCATTTCACAAAATGCGGACGCATAGGACTGAACAACCTGTGAACTCATAGTGTGGCTCCCTCAACTCGCTTAGGAATGGTAGCGTTGAGTTTTGTAACTTCGCCCGCACTTAAGCTTTCGAGTTTAGATGTAGCAGCGGCCATCGACATTTCCACCGCTTCCATTCGCAGTTTTTCCACCAGCTTTGCTGAATCAGACTTAAGTTGGGATTGGGCCTCGCTGACAATTCTTGTGGCCTCGTCTTTAGCCCGGCCCACCTGCTCCTGCATTGCTTTTTCTGCATCTGCTTTTGCTTGTGCCAGACTTTGGCTGGAGGTTTCATGGAGCGCCTTCGCTCGGCGAATGAGGTCAGCTTTTTGATTTTCTAGATCTTTGCGCGCTTTTTCGGTTTCTCGAGCAATGCGGTGATACGTTTCGTTGCGCTCACTAAACATTTTTTTGATCTTCGCGCCGCCAAAATAAACAAGAATACCGATAAAAACTATGATGTTCGCCGCTTGCCACTTTACGTCGCCCGGAATTCCGTGCTCAGCTCCATGGGTCTCAGCAAAGGCTTGTACAGACATTAAAAAAACTAGAAGGCTCATCATTGTTGCACCAGCCTCTCCACCATGGCGTCGCCAAGACTTGGCACATAGGACTTCATTTCTTCGCGCGCCTTGCCATACTCGGCATCTATTTCTTTTTTGCCTTCGACCAGTGCTTTTTGCGCCTCAACAAAACCCGACTCAATAATGCGCGTGGCCTCTTTAGCCCCTTCGGCACGTTTTTCGGCAAAAACCACTCTCATTTTGTCATTTAATGCTTTGGCTTCCGCAGAATAATCCGCCTCAAGCTTTTCAAGCTCAGCGCTCATTTCTTTTGCCACCTCATTATGGCCCACCGTTTTTTTTCGGCGCTCAATATAGGCGGCCAGATATGGCCCAAACACAAAGTGTTTTAGATAAAGAAATGCGACCAAAAAAATAGCCAATTGATAAAAGACTGTTTTGTTGACGCCCAGCGATACAAGAATATTAATAATTGCGCTCATTCGACCCAATTGGAAAAGTTTATGTGCTCTTGTGTGTAGTATTAGAGGCGATTGGGGTCAAGCCGAAAAACAAGTGCTTGTGCCCACGCGCTCGCAGAATTTTTTGATTTTAGAATTGCCCAGAAGAGGTAAATTAAAAAACCGTTGAGGTGGTGCCTTCGAACGACACACCCTCCTCTATCTTCAGGTTCGGCGACGAAACAGAGCCCTTAAAAAAACCTGGGGCGAGCATGCTCACTCGTCTAGCGGCGCGCACCGTGCCCTCCACTTTTCCGCGCAAAACAAGCTCTCCCACCTGGACGTCTCCCTGGACCGAACCGCCCTCGTCCACGATCAATATGCCATCAGAGTGGATTTCGCCACGAAATGTGCCGCCGATTTTTAGGGTGCCATCAAAAGTGAGGGTGCCTTCAAATTCCGTCCCGCTTTGTAAATAACCGATGGTGACTGCAGAGTCTTGTTTGGTGATCATGGCTGTCCCTTAATTTTTTCACAAATAGTGGTCAGCTCATCATCGCTATAAAAATTGATAACGATTTTTCCGCGACCCTTAAAGTAGTCGATCTTGACCCTTGTCCCAAGGCGCTTTTGCAGATCTGTGCCCATGCTGTCTACGAGGCGATCTTCCACCTCTCGACCTTGGTCCTCCGTCTTTAGTCCGCCCTTTTTGGCCTTAGACACTTCTTTTTCCACGGCGCGAACACTCAATCCTTTTTTTAAGATATCTTTGGTGATGGCTCTTTGCAGTTCTATATTTTCTAAGCCTAATAAGGCCTTTGCGTGTCCGGGAGAAATTTTTTGTTCGCGTAAAAGTTCGCGTAAATCCTTGGGAAGGAGTAACAAGCGGAGCGCATTGGTAATAGTCACACGATCTTTTCCCATACGTTCGGCTAGCCCCTGATGGGTGTATCCATGATGGTCTAGAAGCTGGCTATAGGCCTCTGCTTCTTCGATGGGATTTAAGTCTTCGCGCTGAATGTTTTCGATTAAAGCCCACTCGCGAACTTGCTTGTCATCCGCCTCTTTTAAGATCACCGGAATCTCTTTTAGGCCGGCAACTTGGGCCGCGCGCCAGCGTCTTTCGCCGGCAATAATTTCATAATTTCCTTCGCCGATTTTGCGCGCCACGATTGGCTGCAAAATACCCTGCTCTTTTATAGAGGCGGCAAGCTCGGAGATTTTTTCGGCATCAAAATCTTTGCGCGGCTGCTCTTTGTTTGAAGAAATCTTAGCAATATCAATGCTCCAGATGCGCTGCTTGAACGGTACAGTTTCAGCTGTCGCCTGTTGCGGAGGAGCCGTTGGGACGGGCGTGGCCGATGGTTTTTGCGCGCTTTCTGGTGTGTTAGTTAGCTCCGCAGGAGCATTGGCCGTGATGTTCGCCACCGTGTTCGGGTCACTGATTTCTTCGCCGAAAAGGCTTCCTAGGCCACGGCCCAAGCCTGATTTCTTTTTGGTGTTTTTGTTATCCTTCTCAAGCATGGACCATTCCCCCCTGGACTTTCTCGGCCTGTGTTTTTTCATCAAGCTCTACAGCAAGCTCATAATATTTTTTTGCCCCCACGGAGCGATCATCATATTCAAAAATAGAAACGCCATGGCTTGGCGCCTCACTCAATCGCACATTGCGTGGAATAACCGCGGAAAAAACCTTATCGCGAAAATGGTTTTGAATTTCCTGAACCACTTGGTGGCTCAGGTTGTTTCGCGTATCAAACATTGTCAGCAAGATGCCTTCAATTTTAAGGTTTGGATTGAGTTTTTTCTTTATTATGCCCGCCGTATTCAAAAGTTGGCTTAGGCCTTCTAGTGCGTAGTACTCGCACTGTAGTGGTACTAAAAAACTATCTGCCGCAGAGAGTGCATTAACGGTTAAAAGACTCAAGGATGGCGGACAATCAATAAGTACGTAATCGAAATGATTTCTTGCGTCTGCCAGTGCCGCCTTCATTTTGTATTCTCGATTGGCTTCGTCTACGAGCTCAATTTCAGCGCCAACAAGATCAGCATTGGCTGGTAGTAAAAAAAGATTTTCATTTTTTGTCTTATATATAGACTCCATGACTTTGGCCGCACCAATAAGAACATGGTATATATTTTTGTCTTGATATTCGTGACGCTTAACACCAAGTCCGCTCGACGCGTTGCCCTGCGGATCTAGATCAACGAGCAGAACTTTTCTTCCTAAAGAGGCCAGCGCTGAGGCCAGGTTTACAGATGTCGTCGTCTTACCAACGCCCCCTTTTTGATTCACAATGCATATTGTTTTCATGCTTCCTCCTTAAATCAACAGTTCCAAGGTCTAACTTCCTTGTTTACACAACAATCGAATAAAAAATATCGCGATTCTTTTAATTTTTCCAATAAAATCTGCCGATGTTCCACGTGGAACAATATGCGTAAAAAAAATTTTTTACTTCCTTTTTCTTGTTTGTTTATTTTTGCGGCCCTGGCTCTTGTTGGGTGTGAAAAAAAAGAGCCGCCACCAACCCTCGATGACGATATCGTTTTAAAAAAAATGTCTACGCAAATCGCCTCGCTTGAAGAAGATCTCAAAAAAATGGAGGCGCGCATAGATGGATCCAGGGTTGCTATGGAGGACAATGCCCTTCGCCCCAAAGCGCTCGATATGTTTCGAAAGGAACGTTTTAAATTTGACAAGCTTGCACGACAGATTGATCAAGAAATTTCCTATTTAAAAATCCGCAAATCCCTTCGCGAGCGTGATTTAAGCTCTCGGCTTGATAAATTAACATTAAAAGATCTGGAGGCCGAGGCCGAAGACTACGAGCTTTCTGTAAAAGCCCTGAATAAGCATTATGTCTGGAGGGACATGCCCCTTCCTGAGCCATATAAAAAAGAAGCGCCAGAAAAAGAGAAGGCGCCGGAGGAGAAGTAGCCCCTATATACAGTGTATCCAAAATGCTCTGTATTTTTTGCCTCTCGAGCCTTAAATGCCGTTATCGATCTGCCACTGATTAAAAATATTTGCAAATTCGGTGAACCAGCTAGCTGTTTCATACTTTTTTTCTGCGAATGTTCCACGTGGAACATTCGCCTGAATATCCTGACTACTCAAAAGAAAATCCTGTATTGTCCATTTAGTTTATGAATGAATCTTTGTGGTCAAAACAATAAAGCGATCTATTGTGCTCTCAGGAAGAGTATACTGGCCAATGGGTTGAATATCCCAGTGGTTAAACACTTGAGTAGGGCAATTTGCCAGTTCTGATGTCCAAGTATCTGATTTAAAATGAAATAGGCGTCCGTCTTTTTTAAAAAGAGTATTCATTTGGATAAGCAGAGTAGGCAAAGATCCAAGCGCTCGGGTAATTCCACAACTAATAGAATCCTTTGGTAGCTTCTCTATAGATGTGGGGAGTGTGGTGACATTTTTTAATCCCAGCTCGCCCGCAACGTGCTTCATAAACTCTGCCTTGCGCAAATCTCGCTCTACGAGATGAATTTTTAAATCAGGTCGCAAAATCGCCGCAACCAATCCGGGAAAGCCGTTTCCGCTGCCGAAATCATAGACATCACCGGCCAACGGGCCGCCCTCTTTATGGGCAAAACAAATTTCTAGGCCCCCAACACTATCTGAGAAATGCTGTTTTGCGGCGAATGGTGCTGTGGCTGTGGATACTAAATTTACTTTTGCATTAAAAACGAGCAAAATTTCATAATATTTCGTGAATTTTTCGCGGATTACTTTGGGTTGCTGGCCAAAATAGCTCTCAATCTTATCTATGTCGGTTTGCATGCGCCGCGTCCTTGTGAAGTTTTAGGTAAACTAATATTGCCTGAATTGCCGAGGGATTAACACCACTAATTCTCTGCGCCTGACCTATTGATAGGGGTTTAATCTTCGTCAACTTCTCTACCTCCTCCCGAGAGAGCCCGCGTATACTTTGATACGGAACATCTGAAGGAATTTTAACGTTTTCTAGCTTTCGTGCGATGCGAATGAGCTCGTTTTGCCTTTCAATGTAGCCTTCATACTTTATATCAACCTCAACGGCCTCGAAGACGTCTTCACCAAACTCCACATCCACACCAAACTCTTGCAGCATACGAAACTCCACTTCATTTCTGCGCAAAAGTTCTTTCAAGGAAATTTGCTTTAAAATTCCTGGTGTTCCGATCTTCTCTAATTTTTTTTGTGTTTCATATGTTGGACTAATTTTTTTTGCGGTAAGTTGCTCACGAAGCTTCTCTCTACTCTCAAGAATATAGGAAAGCCTCTCTTTATACTCATCATCCAACAGGCCCAGCTGATCCGCTCTGGAAAACAATCTCTCGATCGTATTGTCTTCGCGAAGATGAAGGCGGTGTTCCGCTCGTGAGGTAAACATTCGATAGGGCTCGCGCGTCCCCTTGGTAACAAGATCATCCACAAGAACGCCGATATAGGCCTCATCGCGGCCCAAAATAAGTGGTTCTTTTCCCTGAGCGCGGTGTGCGGCATTCACACCAGCAACCAGCCCCTGTCCAGCGGCCTCTTCGTAACCACTGGTGCCGTTGATCTGCCCGGCTAAATAAAGATTATTTAGTCCTCTGGCTTCAAGCGTGGGCCAAATTTGTGTGGGCTCAATACAATCATACTCTACAGCATAACCATGACGAAGAATTTCCACGCTCTCTAATCCCGGAATCGTTCGTAAAAACTGTTCCTGTACCCCTTCTGGAAGGCTTGTTGAAATACCCTGTAGGTAAATTGAATCCGTGCGCGCCCCTTCCGGCTCTAAAAATGTTTGATGGGAAATTTTTTCGGCGAATCGCGTGACTTTGTCTTCGATACTTGGACAGTACCGCGGCCCCTGTCCCTCAATTTGGCCTGTGAACATGGGAGAAAGATGGAGGTTGGCGCGGATGATGTCGTGAGTTCTCTCGTTGGTATAACTCAAATAACAGGCCACCTGTGGAAGATAGAACGCTTTTTGGCTGCGCTGGCTAAAGGGAAAAAAATCCTTATCACCAAATTGCGGGGTGGTTTTAGACCAATCTATGGAATCGCGCTTGAGTCGCGGAGGCGTTCCCGTCTTTAGTCGGAGGACGTTAAAACCCTGGGCGGCCAACTGGTCGGAAATACCAACAGTTGCCTTGTCGCCAACTCGGCCGCCCTCAATACGCTTAGTGCCGATGTGCATCACACCTCGCATGAAGGTGCCGGTCGTAAGAATAACAACCGTGGAAGAAATCGTGCTACCATCTTCCAAAACAACGCCGCAAACCATGTCGTTTTCGATAACAAGACTTTTTGCCTCGGACTCTACGATACTAATATTATTGTGTTTTGTAATAACATCCCGAATGGTGTCACAATATAAATCTTTATCACACTGCGCGCGCGATCCGCGTACTGCTGGCCCCTTGCGCGAATTGAGTCGCTTAAACTGGACACAGGTTTGGTCAGCAGCCATACCCATAATGCCGCCAAGAACATCGACCTCACGAACGATATTGCCCTTGGCCAAGCCACCTATCGACGGATTGCAACTCATAAAACCCAGGCGATCTCTGCGCGTGGTCACCAATATCACATTACAGCCCAGGCGAGCAGACGCTGCGGCAGCTTCCACGCCGGCGTGTCCTCCACCAACGACTATGATGTCCGTATGCTTAGATCCCATGGGTTATTTTCCTATGCAAAACTCTTTGAATACTCGATCTAATACCTGATCATCAAACTCCTTGCCAAGCACTGCATAAATTGCATGCAAACTTTCCTGCATATCTATGGCTATCAGGTCATAGCTAGTCGTCTGTGTAATCAATTGGTGGGCCTTTTTTAAACCCAATAGAGCTTTTTCGAGATGATCCGCCTGCCGATACTGGGTAATCAAGCTTTCGTTTTGATCCACATCTACTAAACAAAGCTCTTCCAATTTTTTTGTAATTTGCTTAATTCCCTCATCTTTTTTAATACTACAGAAAAATATGGGGGTGTCCTGCTGGATATCCAACATGGTTTTTGGATAATCACGCACTTGCTCTTTAAATTGTTCCCCATTACTCACTAAATCCATCTTATTAAAAACGAGGATAGTCTGGTTGGGTAGGGGAGTGGGTAGTCGAACAACCTTGTTTGCATAGTCACTGCCGTCCAAGATGATAAGCGCCAAGTCGGCATCTTCAATTTGACGCACAGACCTTTGGATACCCTGTTCCTCAATTTCATCCTGTGTTTCACGAAGGCCAGCTGTATCTACAATTTTAATGGGCAGACCAAAATCACGGTATGTGGTTTCAATAAAGTCACGGGTTGTACCTGGTGTGGCCGAAACAATGGCTCGGTCCGTTCCTAAAATAGCATTGTACAAGCTCGATTTACCAGCATTGGGGGGGCCACAAATAACAACGCGAAGCCCTTCGCTGATCACTCGACCCCGCTGAAAGCTCTCTACGAGCGGGGTGACCAGAGAAACTCCCTTTTCAATTAATTCTTGAATTTGCTGAAGAGAAAAAGGCTCTATGTCTTCAGTAGAAAAATCTATGGAGGCTTCAAGTTGGGCTAACACACGAATGATCGTCTCCTCAATGACATGGAGGGTGCTCGATAAGTGTCCCTTAAGTTGGCGCAGGCTCATTTTTCGGGCCGCTTCAGTCTCGCTGTTGACGAGACCTAATATCCCCTCCGCCTGAACCAAATCGATCTTGCCATTATAGAATGCACGAAAAGAAAACTCTCCTCTTTCGGCGGGTCGACACCCAAAGTGAACAAGCTCCGCCAACAGCTTATTGGCAATTGCCGGTCCACCATGTGTGGAAATTTCAACTGTTTCATCGCCGGTAAATGATTTTCCTTGGGAAAAATATGTAACAAGGGCCTCATCTATCGGATGTCCGTTACGGTCCATTAGCTGAAGAAAATAGGCTCTATGGGACTCTGGGGCCTTGGGGAATTTTGGGCTGATTTTTTGACTGATTTTTAATGCACTTGGGCCGGAGACTCTGTGAACAGAAACTCCGGCTTTTCCCGGTGCCGTAATTATTGCGCAAATCGTATCGTCTACTAAATCAACATAGCGGGACATCTAAAGGTTTTTACTCGCTCGCGCGCTGGCCACTGGCGACAAATATTTTAATTTTTTTAAAATGTCCGTCTCCAATAGATTTGCTTTTTACTCGCTCATCGCGCGCCAGGAATTGATGGACCACGCGGCGCTCTTTCGGTGGAAGAGCTTTTACATAAACAGGGCGGCCTTGGTCGAGGACCTTTTGTTTTAATTTATCAATCATGGCCTCTAATTGCTTTGTTTCTTTCTCACGGTACCCATTAGAATCACACGCTATGTTCACTTGTGTGTCTGGAAAATTATGCTGCAGAACTCTTTTAATAAAAAGTTGTAGCGACTCCAACAGCTGGCCATCACGAGCAATCAGCATTTCTTCATCGGTTCCATAAAAATTAACCTTATAGGACTCGACGTCCTCCTCTTTGTTTAGCGATAAATCAAAGGACAGCTCAAGCGAACTCTTCTCGAGAAGTTGAGACAAAACCCCTTCGATTAAGGCCTTTGGAGACTTGTATGCTTTTTTATCTCCCCCTCCACCAAATAAACGACCTATTAAACTCATATTTCCTCCTTCAAAGCATTCTGCTGCTTACAGACTTACGTTGTTCTTTCTCTTGTTACTAAAAGTTGCTGAAACACACTAAATAACGCATTTACAAACATATACAGGGCCAAGCCGCTGGGAACCGTTAAGGTAAACGCCATGATCATGATCGGCATAAACATCATGACCTTCTCTTGTGCTGGATCTACACTCGTGCGCGGCGTAACCTTCATCTGGATAAAAAACACCAGGCCGGCAAGAACCGGTAGCACAAAATAGGGGTCCTTAACACTTAGATCATGAACCCAAAAAACAAAGGGCTGTTTATAAAGCTCAAAACTTCTCCCCAACATAGAGTAAAGGGCAAAAAAGATCGGCATTTGCAGCAGCGCAGGCAAACAACCACTTACGGGGTTGGCCTTCTCTGAGCGCATCAACTGAATAGTTTCTTGATTCATGCGTTGCGGATCATTCTTATATTTTTCTTTAATTTCTTTAAGCCGGGGCTGAATGTTCTGCATTTTTTTCATCGATTTTATCGAATACATGTGCAGTGGGAAAAGCACAAGCTTCACTAAAATCGTCAAAATGATAATCGCAATTCCCCAATTATGAATAACGGAATAGATCATCTTCATAAAGGCCAAAAGCGGGCGGCCAATGAACGCAAACATTCCATAATCAACAAGTTCTTTTAGATTTTCATCGACTGCGGCTAAGAGTTCAGATTTTTTAGGGCCGAAATAAAAATTATAAGAAATTTTATAGTCAGATTTTGCCTCTTGTGAGTTGTAATGAATATTCACTTTCGCCATCTTGCCATCTGAAGCGGCGGCAATTGTCGGCTGCATCTCTGCCGTGTTGATGCTGGCAAGGGCAAAGTAGGGCGCGTTCCATGCAACAACACTACTTGTTCCAAAATCAACACGTACCGCTTTATCTATAGTCAAAAGTTCGCGCTGTGTTTTCTCTGGGGTAATAGCAAAAATTTCCTGATGTTCGTAGGCGGGGAGAAGAAATGTTTTTTCGATGTGCTCAATGGGGGCAATAATCGTATTCGCAAGTTCCAGCTTTTTGTGTTGATCAAAATGCACCGTGATATCTGTTTTAAGCAGGTATTGGTTGGGGTCGATAACCACTCTCTTTGTCGCCAACATCCCCTCTTGAGAAAGTGTTCCCTCAAACTCATTTTCGCTGATTTGTTTGAGGTTATACATTTCGGCACCGTTAATATCCGTGCCCATGAGAACTGTATCCGTACCAGAATAATCATATTGAATCGTTTTGCCGGCACGATCTGTATAATCTTTTAAAAGTAGTTTTTTAATTCCAAAGCCATCATTGGAAAAATCGATTTCGATCTTGTCTGAATTGTATGTAAGCGTTTGCGGCCCAATCGTTTCTTTCTTCATTTCTTTGGAAACGGCCGCTGGTGCCGACACACTTTCTGTGGAGTCCATGTTTTGCTTTACGTCTGGAGCATTCGTTTGATTTGTTTTTTTAAGGGCGGCCGTTGCTGCTTCGTTTTTGTTGGCATTGGGGTACTTCTTCGCCAAGTAGGCGTTCCAGCCAAAAAATACTGTAAAAGAAAGGGCTATGGCGAGAAGCGTGTTCTTATCAAAAAATCCACCGCCTGAAGGCTGTTCATCATCTTCGAATTTCATTTTGTCCTCTTTTCAGGAACGGGGTCATAGCCTGCTCCGCCTAGCGGGTGACAACGAGAAAGTCGCTTAAAGACAAAGCGTGTGGCTTCGAAAAAATCGTGATTTTTATATGCATCCAGAGCGTAGTGTGAGCACGATGGATAGAAGCGACAGCCTCCGCCGATGAAGGGGCCTAGAGTCACTTGGTAAGATTTGATGGACCAACAAGCCATTGTGTTCACAAGCTCATTGGATTTTTTTGAAAAATGTTTCCAGTGCTTCATCAAATTCATGTCGTCGTAGCTGTTTAAAAAATTCCGGCGTTTTTTGTTTTAAAAAAATCAAGTTTGCAACAAGGCCTGATTTTTTCATTCCCCTAAAATAATCTCTGCTCCAACGTTTGAGCCGATTTCGAATCGCAGCGCTTGCAACATTGGCGGGAATAGTTATTCCCAAATAAATTTCGCTCTCTCTATGGGTTGCGTAATTTATCAGCAACCACGAAGAAGGTCGAAGCTTTTTTCCTGTTTTACGCAGGTCTGCAAACTCTTTACGACTTTTGAGAGACTTCAATTATTTGCCGCGTTTTTTAACCGCTAAACGCTTTCTTCCTTTTGCGCGTCGGCGAGATAAAACTTTCTTACCGCCGCTGGTGGACATTCTTTTTCTGAACCCGTGTGTTTTTTTCTTACGTTTTCGCTTGGGCTGCAGTGTTCTCTTCATCGGAACCTCATTGTCAAATTATGCTGTTTTCAAAGGTTTCTGGTTAAACCATAAAGCGTTAAAAAGGTCAAGTTGTTGAACTCATACGCATGTCCTGATATCCACATATGAACAGAAGTTACATGGGGGCTTTTCCTTCATTTTCTGCCGGCCAAGGAACGTCTATATATATAGTCATCCTTTTGCTGCGGTTCTGGTGCGCTGGGATTAACTTGGGGACCTCACTTTAGTGGAGTGAGTACATGCCCTATCTCAAAGGAATGTGATGCAGTACTCAAATGATGATATCTGGTCTGTCGTTAAGAGCAATTTGATTTCCAAAAATACAGAGAATCGTCTTTTGCAAACTTGGTTTTTACCAACCGACCTTGTTTCGGTAGAAAACAATATGAATGCCAGACGGTTCCGTCTTGGTGTGCCCACAGAGCTCCATAAATATTGGATTTCCGAAAATCTTTTTGAGCGAATTTGTTCCGAAATATCATCTGTTTACAAGCAGCCTTTCGAGGTGGAATTAGTGGTGACCGGAAAAGCGATCAATACCTATCCCGAAAGCCCTGGAGCACTTCACCAGGCCATGAGCGCAACGGAGCGCCACCAAGATGTTGCTCCTATGATGGCTCCAATTGTGGCTCCTCCTGTGATGCGAAAGCCGGGAGATTATTTAAACCCAGAATATTCTTTTTCTTCCTTTGTAGTGGGAAGAAATAATGAGTTTGCTCACGCCACATCATTTCGTATTGCTCAACGTCCCGGCTCTGAGGGCTACAACCCTTTGTTTATCTGCGGACCAACAGGTATGGGTAAAACCCATCTGTTACATGCCGTGGGCAATTATATTCGCGAAACTCACCCTGAAAGCCGTATTTTATATATATCTGCGGAGCGTTTTTTAAATGAATGTATTTCTAGTATCCGCCGCGGCGAAATGGATAAATTCAAGCAACGATTTCGCGAAAATTGTGACCTCTTATTAATGGATGATATTCAAGTTTTAGGGCGAGGAGAGGCTGTACAAGAAGAGTTTTTCCATACATTAAATCATTTCTTCGAAAAGGGTCGTCAAGTGGTAGTGGCCAGCGACCGTATCCCAAAAGATATTAAAGGTTTAGAGGATCGTATTCGTACGCGTTTAGAGTGGGGCTTAATCGCAGACATTCAAATGCCTGATATAGAAACACGTATGGCCATCTTGCGTTATAAGGCAGAGAAACGTTCTATGCTCCTTCCTGATGATGTCATTAATTATATTGCGAAAATCTCTAAGCGCTCGATTCGTGAACTAGAGGGTAATCTCAATAAAGTAAAAATGTTCTCTGAACTGCAGGGCTTACCCATTAATTTAGATTTAACTAAAAAAGTTCTCGCCGTTCATGATGACAGCACCACGATTACAATCGATGAAATTCAGCGCTTAGTTGCGGAGCATTATAAAATTCGCATCGTTGATCTAAAATCCAAATCTCGCAATAAACCGATCGTCGTTGCGCGCCAAATGGCTATGTACTTTATTAAAAATCATCTCGATAAATCCCTTGTTGATATCGGACGTGCCTTTGGAAGCCGAGACCACACTACAGTTTTAAACGCTCTGCGTAGAATCGATTCTCAACTTCTTGAAGATTCTGATTTAAAGAAAGATTTCGATGAGTTACAGGGCCGTATCCACAATATCACCGGGGTGTGAATTCCTCTTGTTGAAAAGTCTGTTGAAAAGTCTATTAACTTTTTTGTGGAGAGACTTACTCACACTTTTGGTGATGAAAATAACAACTTTTTTAAATACTTCTTCCACATAATTTACTTAATTATTTTGATTACTTAAATAGATAAAGTCGTTTTCAACGCCCCTACAACCACTACTAGATATTTAATTATATATAAGAGATATATAAACACCAAGATCATATAGTTTTTTTTAGACCAAAAAATAAGTACGCACCCTATTAAAAATTAAGCAAAAATTGACAGTAAAATCATAGGGCTTTATAGATTTCCTTTGATTCTGTAATAGACCATCTTGGGAATCTTTCGCTTAACCAGAAAACGAGGTTATCAATGAAGCTCGAAATCGAAAAAAAAGATTTAGTAAGTCTTTTGAGCAAAACGCAAAATGTGGTGGAAAAACGAAATTCCATGCCCGTCCTCGTTAACGTGCTATTTGAAGCCAAAAAAAATAAACTCAAAGTCTTTGCTACTGATCTCGAAGTTAGTTTAACCGATGAGGCACCGGCTAATATAAAAGAAGAAGGAACTTTGGCAATCAGCGCACGGAATTTGTTTGATATTGTTAAAGAGTTGAATGAGGGACCGATCTTACTCACAAAAAAGAAAAACAATTGGTTAGAAATTAAACAACACAAATCTGTGTTTAATCTCGTGGGTTTAAGTGCAGAAGAGTATCCTGTATTTCCTACCTTCAAAACTACTGATTTTATTAAAATCAATTCTAAAACATTTGCAGAAATGATCGAAAGAACCATTTACAGTGTTTCCAATGATGAAACTCGCTACCATCTCAATGGTGTTTTTTTTGAAAAGAAAAAAGACAATAGCAAAATTTCATTTCGTATGGTTGCTACAGATGGACATAGACTCAGTTTAGTCGAGCGACCTCTGGAAAAAGGTGTGGAAGAGTCCCTAATCCCGGCAGCGGGAGTTATAATTCCACGCAAAGGACTCAACGAAATTAAAAAAATTCTGGATACTTCTATGGAAGATGTGGAAATGGCATTTGAAGGATCGCAATTAATTATTAAAAGCGGATCAACAGTTCTTATGGTGCGCTTGATTGAGGGAAAATATCCCAACTATCAACAACTTATTCCACAACAAATGAAAAAACATGCGAGTATTAACCGCGAAACTTTTTTAGGAAGTATTCGTCGAGTGTCTCTTTTATCGAATCATAAATCCAAAGGGATTACCTTCAATCTCACAAAAGGAAAATTAGAAATATCTTCTAATAATCCAGAGTTGGGAGATGCTAAAGAAGAAATCGATGTGGATTACTCTGGGGAAGATCTGAAGATCGGTTTTAATGCTAAATACATAATGGATATCCTTAACTCTTTCGAAGATTCTTCTCTGGAGTTGGCATTGGATAGTCAGCTTTCTCCTGGGCTTATTCGTCCAGAAAATGACAAAAGTTATACGTGTGTTGTCATGCCTATGAGAATTTAACTAGAACCTCATGCGCATAGAAAAGATCCGACTTAGAAATTTCAGAAACATAACGGATCTTTTTCTAGAGCCCAACCCACGCGTAAATGTTCTGTTTGGGGACAATGCTCAAGGAAAAACCAGTTTTTTAGAATCCATTTTTGTTTTAACTCACGGTAAAAGTTTTCGTACGCACGACACAAAACAACTTATTCAAGAATCATCAGAGAACAATACTTTTTTAATTGATGCCGAAATCGAGCGCTTAGGTCTAAATCATCGTGTCATTTTGCAAAATAGCCAAGAGCGCAAACAATTTGTGGTCGACAACAAAAGATCCAGTGCTCCAGCAATACAAAAAAAATTTTGCTCGGTTTTATTTAGTCCCGAAAGTTTGTCAGTAATAAAAAATAGTGATCAAGAACGACGAGATCTTTTGGATGACTTAGTTGTTATGGTGTACCCAGAACATATACAAACCATAAGTAATTTTAAAAAACTTCTTCGCCAAAGAAACAAGTGGCTTAAAGATGTCAGTCTTGGAACCATAGATAGCAAAGATGTTCGGCACTATTTGTATTTTGAAACCATGACCAGCGCTTTTTTAAAGACGGCCACTCAGGTGGCCCTTTTACGTATTAAAGCACTCAAAGATTTAACTCCCGATCTTCATGCTGCTTTTCGTTATGTAACAGATTCAAGCAATGTGGATATCTCTGTCGATTATGTGATTTCGGATCGTGTTTACAACGAGCTGGATGCGGAGATACTCTATGCTGCGATGTATAACCGATGGTTGCAACTGTCTTCGGCAGAGATGGCCGTGGGACATAGCCTCGTTGGCTCCCATAAGCACGATATTCGCATTCTGCTAAACGGAAAAGATTCTCGGTACTACTGCTCGCAGGGGCAGCAAAGATTGCTAATATTGGCTTTTAAAATGGCTCAGATCAAGGTACACTACGGCGTTCACGGCATTTATCCAGTACTTCTTCTCGATGATGTGTTGTCCGAAATCGATGAGAAAAAGCGGGTGAAACTCCTCGAGTATATGGAAACGCTGGAAACGCAGATATTTTTAACATCCACCGAAAACACGGTTTTAAGTCATTTGAGTAAAAAAGACTTAAGTGTATTTCAAGTGGAGTACGGGAACATTAAAAGGTACGAAAGTGAGCAGGGGGGCGTGAGTGTCAGAAAATTCGATCACTCAGGAAAGTCAGAAGAAAAATTATAGTGCAGATTCGATCCAAGTCTTAGAAGGTCTTGAGGCCGTTCGTAAACGCCCAGGGATGTACATTGGTGACACCGGAGTTCGCGGATTTCACCATCTCGTCTATGAAATTGTCGATAACGCAGTTGATGAAGCGCTTGCCGGCTATTGTACAAAAATTTCTATTATCATTCAAAAAGATGACTCAATTACAGTCGAAGATAACGGCCGCGGTATTCCTGTAGGAATGCATAAGTCAGGAAAATCAGCATTGGAAGTGGTATACACGGTTCTTCATGCCGGTGGTAAATTCGATAAAGATACCTACAAAGTGTCTGGTGGTTTACACGGAGTGGGCGCCTCGGTTGTGAATGCATTATCGTCGTATTGTATGGTGGAAGTACAACGCGAAGGATTTGTTTGGCAACAATCTTTCGAAAAGGGGAAGCCAATAACCGACTTACAAAAATTGGGGCCGACCACCAAAACCGGAACAAAGGTAACGTTTCAGCCCGATCGAGAGATTTTTAAACAAGAGGACCTAACTTATAACTTTGATACGCTTGCTGCACGTTTTCGTGAGCTGGCATTTTTAAATGCTGGCCTCCATTTTGTTCTTAATGATGAGCGCACAGGAAAAAAGAGCGATTACCAATTCAGTGATGGTATTAAACAGTTCATCGAACACATCAATCAGTCTCGTAAGGCGCTTCATAACGATATTATTTATTTTTCGGGAAACAAAGAAAGCGTTGATGTAGAAATCGCCATGCAGTGGAACGATTCGTATACAGAATCAATCTTCTCATATTGTAATAACATCAATACCATCGAGGGTGGAACCCATCTCGTCGGTTTGCGTGGAGCTCTAACCCGCTCCATGAACTCGTACGCTAATGCCAAAAATCTTCTTAAGGATTTAAAGGGCGAATCTCTCGAAGGAGATGATATCCGCGAAGGCTTGGCTGCAGTCGTAAGCGTAAAAGTTCCTGAGCCCCAGTTTGAGGGACAGACAAAAACAAAACTAGGAAACACGGAAGTAAAGGGTATTGTCGAATCCCTAGTGAATGAGAAATTATCCGACTGGCTCGATCGCAACCCAGGAATGGCCAAAACCATTGTTGGAAAATGCGTGGATGCATGTTTGGCGCGAGTCGCAGCACGTAAGGCACGCGAACTCACGCGCCGAAAGTCGGCCCTTGATTCCAACTCGCTTCCTGGGAAAATGGCAGACTGCCAGGAAAAAGATCCATCTTTGTGCGAAATTTATTTGGTCGAGGGTGATTCGGCGGGCGGCTCGGCAAAACAAGCCCGCGATCGCAAAACGCAAGCCGTTTTGCCTCTTCGTGGAAAAATTTTAAACGTCGAAAAAGCGCGATTTGATAAAATGCTTTCCAATGAAGAGATCAAAATGATGATTTCGGCGATTGGTGTGGGGATTGGTAAAGAAAATATCGACATCAATGATCTTCGTTACCATAAAATTATCATTATGACCGATGCCGATGTGGATGGATCCCACATTCGTACATTATTACTTACATTCTTCTATCGCCAAATGAAAGACGTGGTCGAGCAAGGACATGTATATATCGCCCAACCACCACTTTATCGGTATAAAAAAGGAAAAGACGAAATCTATCTTAAGGACGAGAAGGCGTTAACCGAGTTTTTATTAAAAACAAGTATTGCCAACTTCCAAATTGATAATCAGAAAAAATCTTTAACAGAAGATGAAATGCGCACCTTTATTCTCGACATTCTTAAGTTTGAGGACATGTTGAAGTCGCGCTTCGCTGATTTTGAAATGGAGCTGGTGCGAGCTCTAGTGGAAAATGATGTCGACATTGAAAAGTTTGTTTCTTCCAAAGACTATGCCCAAAGCATAGTACAAAAAATTAAAGAAAAAATTTCCAAAGAAGAAGCGGCACTCTTATCTGTTGAGATAACGGAATTCGATGAACAAAATAAAAAAGTACAGGTTAAAACCAATAAGCTGGGCCAACAAAGAAAGAATGGATTTGCCCACGCAGAGCTGAAAATCAATCAGTGGAAAAATTTACTGACAACATGGAAAGCAATGAACACTGTGGTATCGCTTCCAATCGTCGCGTCTACCGAGAGCAAAGAGCCGGTACAGTTTAAATCTTACAGGGAATTTTTCGATAGCTTCATGGAAGAGAGCAAAAAGGGAGCCTATATTCAGCGCTACAAGGGCCTGGGGGAAATGAACCCAGAACAGCTTTGGGAAACCACATTAAATCCCGACAACCGCTCTTTATTAAAGGTAACTATCGATGACGCGATGATGGCCGATGAAACGTTTAGCATCCTAATGGGTGAAGAAGTTGAGCCGCGTCGTAATTTTATTTCTGAGAACGCGCTTCTCGCCAAAGAACTTGATGTGTAAGGACAAAGTGCATGGAAACCAATGAACCACAAAAAGGCATAACTCAAGTCGATATTAACCAAGAAATGAAAGAGGCCTACCTACAATACTCAATGAGTGTGATTGTGGGCCGCGCCCTTCCCGATGTGCGCGATGGTCTTAAGCCCGTGCATCGCCGGGTACTCTTCGCAATGCACGAGTTGAACAACACGCACGATAAACCGTATAAAAAATCGGCGCGCATAGTGGGAGATGTGATTGGTAAATATCATCCACACGGAGATGTGGCGGCGTACGATACGATGGTGCGCATGGCCCAGGAGTTTTCTTTACGCTACCCACTGATTGATGGCCAGGGGAACTTCGGCTCCATCGACGGAGATAGCCCAGCAGCACAACGTTATACCGAAGTGCGCATGACCCATCTTGCTGAAGAGCTTCTGGCCGATATCGAAAAAGAAACGGTACCCTTTGTTCCCAACTACGATGACTCCCTTTTGGTGCCGGCTATTTTGCCAGCAAAGTTCCCCAACCTTTTGGTAAATGGAAGCTCGGGAATTGCGGTGGGCATGGCCACCAATATTCCACCTCATAACTTGGGTGAAGTGATCGAGGGCTGTGTAACACTCATTGATAATCCGCAAGCCACGGATGACGAAATTATTTCTCTTATTCCTGGCCCAGACTTTCCCACCCATGGGGTGATCGCGGGCCGCAATGGAATTATTTCTGCCTATAAAAAAGGTCACGGGATTATCACAATTAAAGCAGTAGCAGAAATTGTTCCCAATAAGGATCGCGAAGAAATCATCGTCACAGAAATTCCTTACCAGGTGAACAAGGCGCGCTTAATTGAGAGCATTGCCGACCTTGTTCGAGATAAAAAAATTGAAGGCATCTCGGATATTCGCGACGAATCTTCGCGCGAGGGAATGCGCATCGTGATTACACTTAAGCGCAACGAAAACGCCAGCGTTATTTTAAACCGTTTATTTAAATACACACAAATGCAGGTGAGCTTTGGTATTCGCATGCTGGCGCTCGATGCACAAAACCGACCGCGCGTCTTTTCTTTAAAAGAAGCGCTACAGGCATTTATTGACCACCGTAAAGATGTGGTCATCAAGCGTTGTGTGTTTGATCTTAAAAAATCAGAGGCGCGAGCCCACATTTTACAAGGTCTTAAAAAAGCCATCGATCACATTGATGAGGTGGTCGCAACGATTAAAAACTCTAAAGAGACTTCGGTGGCAAAGCTTGCGCTTATGCAGAAGTTTGAGTTTTCAGATAAGCAAGCACAAGCTATTTTAGATATGCGTCTTGCTCGTCTCACGGGATTAGAAAGCCAAAAAATTGCCGATGAACTCGCTGAAATTATGAAGCTGATTGCTTGGCTCAAAGATGTTCTCGGAGATGAAACCAAAATATTTGGAATTATTAAAGATGAGCTTGTTGAGATTAAGCGCAAATTCAATAACCCACGCCGCACACAAATTGTGGAGGGTGATCAGGAGATCGAAGACGAAGACTTGATTGCCCAAGAAAAGGTTGTAGTAAGCATTACTAAGGCGGGATACATCAAGCGCATTCCGGTGGATCAATACAAAACCCAGCGTCGTGGCGGAAAGGGCGTTAAGGGCGCCGACACGCAAGAGGAAGATTTTGTCACCAACCTGTTTGTTGCGAACACAAAGACCACGTTACTTGTGTTTACCAGTAATGGAAAAATATATTGGACAAAAGTATACCGCCTTCCACAGGGAACGCGCACATCAAAAGGTAAATCAATCAACAATGTTGTAGAAATCGGCCCACAAGAGCAGGTGCGCGCGATTCTTCCGGTGGAGGCATTCGAAGACGACAAATACGTCATCATGCTTACTAAAAAAGGAACGATTAAAAAAACACCGCTGAGTGCGTTTTCAAATCCGCGACCGTCGGGAATTATCGCTCTTACGATTGATATCGAAGACGACCTTTTGGCGGCACGCCTCAGCGATGGCAAGCAAGACGTTTTTATTTGTACGCAAGAAGGTATGTCCATTCGTTTTGACGAAGAAGATGTGCGACCCATGGGGCGAACAGCTCGCGGCGTAAGAGGGATTTCATTGTCTAAAGAAGACCATGTGGTGGGAATGGAAGTGGTTTCCAAAGAGGGCATCGCCAACATTCTTATTGCAACCGCAGGAGGCTATGGAAAGCGGGCCGAAATGTCAGAGTACCGTCGCCAGAACCGAGGTGGTGTGGGAATTATTACGCAAAAAACTTCTGACAAAATTGGCCAGGTTGTCACGTGTCGTCGAGTAAATGACACCGATGACATTGTGGTGAGCACCGATCAAGGACAAACGATTCGCATGGCCTGCAAAGACATTTCTGTTTTAGGTAGAAACACGCAAGGCGTGCGCCTCATTAGCCTTAAGGAGACGGAGTTTGTTACCAGCGTTGCGGTTGTGCAAAGCGAAGATGACGAAACAGCAGAAGGGGTTGCGGACGATTCCGGCGCTCAGTAAACCAACAGGCAAGATGAGAAAAAACAAAAGACCCCCGTTCGGCATTGGGAACTTAAAACCACCAAGACAGCAGGTGGTCGTTTTTCTGACCATTATTTGTGTGATGACACTTTCTTGTGTGCGGCGCCAGGGCGAAACGCTTATAGACTCAGCCCTTCATCACGAAGAAAACCGCGAGTTCTCAGAGGCTATTTACGACTATGAAAAAGCGTTTAAAACCTCTGCAAATAAGGGCGAGGTTTTGGTTGCGGCACAAAAGATTCAAGAGCTCAGCTTTTTACACACAAAAGACTATAAAAAAGCAGTCTATTATTTAAATTACTATATTGCCAACATTGGCTCATTTCATGAGTCTATGGACGCATTAAAGCGCAAGGCTTACATCGAACATAAAATACTAAATCTTTATGATACGGCAATTGCCACATATTACCGTTTGCTCAATAGCCGAAGGCTGACGCCCGTGGACGAGCAGCAGGTGCGGCTTGAGGTGGCGCGTTGTCTCTATGCGATTAATCAGCTAGATCAGGCCCAGCAAGAGATAATAGCGCTTCTACAAAAACCCACAACGGAGGCCACAAGGCTCACGGCACTGTTATTACAGGCCACCATATATCAGGCCGCGGGAAATACTAAGAGGGCGTTAGAGATGATGGATGCCGCGGCCAAAATGCCCGATTTAAACGAAGAGCAAATTAAGGACGTGGCGATGAATCGTTCGATTCTTTTTGAGCACGAAGAGCGCTATGCAGATGCCCTCGCGGCACTAGAAACTCTTAAAAACCCTGGCGCTCCCGTAGAACAAAAAAAGGAACAGCTACGCCGATTAGCTAAATTTCAAAGGAGCCGAAGGCGATGAGCGAAGGAAAAGCGGGCAAGAGAATGGTAGCGCTGGCTTTTGCCTACGGCATAGAGCTGGTGGCCGTTGTAGTTGTGGGGCTTTTTGCGGGAAAAGCTATTGGAAGCTATTGGAATATGGGGGAGTGGGGCGCGGTGATTGGTTGCTTTATTGGTTTTTCGGGATGGACCTGGCGCATGGCTCGCCTACAAACCACAGCAGACGGGCACAATGATACAAAGTGAAAAAAGCCTATGAGAAGAGACTTTAAGGCCGTTCTTTTAGCCACACTCCTTACAGGCACACTCATCATCATGAGCGCGTGGAAGCTTAGCGATTTACATGCCGCAACACAGGTGGGAATTGGGGTTGCTCTCTCGGGTGTTAACATCCTCTTTTACGCAATTATAACCGCGGCAATTCTATCTAAAAAAAACATTGCCTGGATACTGCCAGTGATTGTAATAAAGTACCTGATTTTAATATCAGCGGTTTATTACGTGTGGGCCTCTACGGAAGTTCTCAAGGTAGTTATGGGCATTTTTTCCGAACTGATCCTTGCGGCATTCGTGGTCCCTCTTTTTAAGCGGCTATTGCGATAGGTGCTAAATGGGTCATTTTAATTGGTTACAGTATGGGCTTCAGCTGGATCACCAGTACGTACATGTGGCCACAGCGATTGCTGTCACAATGCTTATTTTTGTTTTGGGTGCGGTGGCTCGATTCCAACTGAGCAGTGGAGATGTGGCTGTAGAGCCAACACGTCGCGTTTCTATTCGCGGAGTTTTCGAACTTATTACCGAAGCATTTTATGGATTGGCTGAACAGGTGATTGGTGATGGAAGCGAAAAATATGTGCCCCTTGCGGCGTCTATTTTTACATTCGTACTTATTAATAATCTCATTGGTCTACTTCCGGGTATGACTCCGGCAACGGATAATCTCAATACATCTTTTGCTATCGGCATGTTCTCATTTGTTTATTATAACTATATTGGCTTGAAGTATGAGGGGCTTAATTATATCAAGCACTTTTTTGGACCCATTTGGTGGTTGGCATGGCTGATTTTGCCGATTGAGCTTATTTCTCACGCGTTTCGTCCGCTAACACTCGGGCTGCGCTTGGCAGGTAATATTACTGCGGATCACACCGTATTGAGTGTGTTCCATCAACTTGTGCCTTTTGGCGTGCCGATTCCATTTTACGCCATGGGCCTGATAGTTAGTTTGATACAAGCTTTTGTTTTTGCATTACTCACATTAGTGTACGTCATGTTAGCAAAAGCACACGATCATTAAAAAATTTAAAATAGGAAAACATAAAGGGAGACAGAAATGATTAACGCAAAGAAAACAGCACTCGTTCTAGTAACAATTTTATCAGCACTTCCGGCCATTGCAGAAGAAGCGGCCGCAGTAGCAGCTCATCCAGCAGCTGGAGGCGGACACCACATGAACTTTACATTTCTTGGCTTGGCAGCATTAGGCGCGGGGCTAGCAATTGGTCTTGCGGCTTTTGGAGCAGCAAGTGGCCAAGGTAAAGCAGCAGCCTCAGCACTTGAGGGAATTGCACGCAACCCGTCGGCATCTGGAAACATGTTTCTTCCGTTAATCCTGAGCCTTGTGTTCATGGAAGCTCTTGGAATTTTGGCGTTCCTTATTGCCTTCTTTTTAAAAGATCAAATCGGCCAAGTGATTGCCACAGCATTCGGCGCGCACTAAGCAGATTTACCCAAGCGAGCGCAACACCGAGCCCTAGCTTTTAGTTAGGGCCTGTTGTCGCAGCATTATCTTCGTGGCTCATTCTGAGACGCATATAAGTTTTTGACAACAAATACCGATAAGCTATGCATGGCTCATGGCGCGACATTCTCTATTGCACTTTTATTTGATAATCCTTTGAACTCTATTCAAATCGCACAATCACTAAAAGACAAAGAGTTAGATGTTCATGTTGCACATAGCGCTGCAGAGCTTATTCAATTGATCGCAACACAACAGCTAGATCTCGTTGGGCTCAGCGTAAACCACGCCAGCGCATCTAGCTTAGTACAGGTTTTAAAATCACGCACACAAATTTCTATACTGGCGTTTGGAGAAGACAACGAAATGTCAACGGCCAAGGCTGTGGCGAAAACAGGAGCTAGTTTTCAAATTACTGGCGCAGTTACCTCGTATAATATTTGGTTGAAAATAGGCCATCTCGTTAAAGAAAAACAGAGACAGCAAGAGCGCTTAGCCCGCATGAACGTGAGAAAAGATGCGATGGAAGAGGAAGACGCCGGTGCGATGATCATTCGGAGCTCAAAGAAAAAAGATATGAGCAATGCGGCGGCAGATGAGGACGGTGTTCATGTAAGGGGCGCGGGAAGTAAAGCAAGGACAGCCCCGAATGTGAGGAACACAAAAGAAGGCGCCGGAAAAATACAAGTCGTTTCCTCTCAGCCCTCTAAGGGGGAGGTTGGTACGGCGGTTAGCTATAGCGGTAGCCAAGAGGATGAGGACACCGGGTCTGTTTTAGAGTTTAATGAAATGGATGCGTTGGCAGCGGCCCTCAAAAATGCTTCAGAGGAATCGGAAATAGAAAAATCCACGAAGCCCACCCCAAAGTTCACACAAGCGGAGCCGCTATCCAAAAACAGAAAAACAAAAAGCGAGGAAACAGAGCTAGTTTACAAAGAGTCACCGTCCGCAAAGGGAGAATCAGCAACAGGAGAAGCAAGCAAAAAAGCAAAGCCCAAAAATAATGGTGGCGGCTTATTAGGAGTTCGCAAACCAGACGATAAGAAAGCTCACCAGAAGGAAAATGATGCTGATGCCCCAGAGCAAGACTCACAAAATCAAGACAATAAAATACGATTTGAGAAGGGCAAAAAGGGCGGGGGGAATGTTCTCCAGATAGACAAGCGAAAAAAAGACAATGGATCACCAACTCAGATAGAAAAGGGAGCAATATCCACGCACTCGGATATACCTGAGGACGATCTGATAGATGATGAAATTGACCAAATGCAAAGTTTATTTTTTGATACGGGTGCGGACGCAGGCCATGGCTCGGTTTCCTCAACCGCCAGTGCGGATAACAAAAAGGGCAATGGTGGCGTTATAATGCAAGAAGGTCGCGCACGAGAAAAGGCGTCAGCAACCTATGAAGAGGGGTTGGGGCGAGAAAAAGCACCAGCAACCTATGAACAGGCGCAAGACCAAGAGGGTGCGGAGCTAATGTTTCAGCAGGCACAGGAAGAAGCAAAAAAGAAAAAGCATGAATCGTCGTTGGTTGCAAAAAAGAAAACGGCACAAGAAACAAAACCACAGGATAAAGAACAAGAGGCCGCGCCCGCCAAAGTAATCTCTCTTGAGCAAGAGAGACAAAAAAAGAAAAAGCCATCTTCCAAATCGACACATGATGCGCCCGCCACCATAGAACCCATGGAAAAACTTCGTTATCGAAAAACATTTCGTGAGGCAGTGGCGACCGCAGGAGAGTCAGACTTTACAAAACAAGAGGGTTGGTCTGGATTTGGACTGACGACGAAGGTGTCAATTATCCCCGTCGACAACCCCTTCCAAAGGGGCCTATTGCTTGTTGCCAATAGTGATAATGATTACGCAACGGCAGAAGAAATCAGTGGTTTTAAGGGTGCGCTCGTCAACGAAATGAAGCAAAAGAAACAGACCACATTCTCTCTTGGGGAAACTCTCAACGTTGAAACATTTGAGGTGGACGTATGCGAATGGGCCGCGCGCAACAGCCAATTCTTTTATTTCTTTGAGGGCAAGGGCGGAAAAAAAATCCTTATTTGCTTTTTGCAACGAGATCCGATTTATCCCAAAACAAGCAAGGACGATGAACAGTCCATGCATCGCATTGACCTTTATGAGGTGCCACCGAAGATGCCAGTTAATTTTGATGCGTACTTATTACTAACCCGTAATGAAAAAATGCTCCCCTACGTTCGTCGAGGCGGGTCTTTGTCTGCCAAACAAATAGAGCGTCTTTATAAACGCGGATTCAAGTTTCTTTATGTAAAAGAAGAGGCCGTGCCTGATTACCACATATTTTGCCTTTCGCTATTTCTCAACCAAGGCTTTCGTCTAGGTCGCAAGCTGGCCTAAAGTATTAACGAGCCAGGCCATTCAAAAGTCTTGCGTTCGCCATAGATCATAATAAAATTTTTTGAGCGACTATTAATTTATCTAATGCCACGTAGAACGATTCGAAGTGCATTAGATGTTTCAACAACGGGGCAACCCAAACAACCAAGGGATGGTGTTTATGAAAAAAATTCTCTTCGCAGCAGCAGCGATGCTGGCTCAACAAGCGAATGCGAACCAAGAGTATATCGTAAGAATCAATCCGGAAGTTTCTCTTGAGCAATTAAAAGAACAAACCGGAGCAAAACAGGTGGTGGATCTGCACTTCAACAACTGGGTAAAGGTTGTTGTTGGTAACGAGAGGGCGTTTGGTGATAACGTACATCGAGTTGCTTCTGAGGTTACTAAAAATATTAAATTTCAAATTCAACTTCATCGCCCACAAAAACGTGATGGCCTAGGCGACATCATCGGCGGCATAGGCGGCGGTAATGGTGGAGGCGGCGGCGGTGGTCTACCGTTCCCATTCCCAGGCGGCGGAGATGATGGCGGTGACGGCGGTGGTGGTCTACCGTTCCCATTCCCTGGTGGTGGAGATGATGGTGGAGGCGGCGGCGGTGGTCTACCGTTCCCATTCCCTGGTGGTGGAGATGATGGCGGCGGAGGCGATCCCGGCGGTGGATTTCCATTCCCTGGTGGAGGCGGCGGTAGTGGCGGCGGTAGCACAAGCCAAGACCCAGATTTCCCAAAAAATATTACAGTGGGCACAGGCGCAGATCCGGGCTACAGCCAGCAGTGGGGCATGAACGACATCGGAGTAAAAGATGCGTGGAGTAGTTTTGCCACCAAAGGTTCACCAAACATTATTGTTGGTGTAATTGATACGGGCGTTGATTATACACACGAAGATCTTGCGGCCAATGTTTGGAGAAACCCCGGTGAAACGGGCGTAGATGCCAATGGCAAAGACAAAGCCACAAACGGTGTTGATGACGACAATAATGGTTATATCGATGACGTTGTTGGTTGGGATTTTGCGAAAAATGATAACAAACCTTATGATGTAACGGGTGGAAATCCTTTCTTGGGTGGTAATCCAGGTCACGGCACGCACTGCGCGGGTAACATCGGCGCATTAGCAGATAACGGTAAAGGCACAGTTGGTGTTGCACCAAATATCAAAATCATGGCGCTTCGCTTTTTAACGGAGCAAGGCCAGGGTGATATCGCGGGAGCCATTCAAGCGATTCGCTATGCCGTAGACAACGGGGCAAAAGTTCTTTCTAACTCTTGGGGCTCTGAGGGAGATGATGGAGAGGGCGCACCGCTACAAGAGGCGATTCAGTATGCACAAGATCACGGAGTTCTTTTTGTTGCAGCTGCAGGCAATGGTCACAACGGCGTTGGTTACAACAATGATACCGACAGTAAACCAGGCGTTCCTGCAAGCTACAGTATGGACAACATCGTATCGGTTGCCGCTCTTGATAAGAACAACAACCGCGGTTCGTTCTCGAACTGGGGCGCGAAAACAGTAGATCTTGGTGCTCCTGGTGTGGGGATTTACTCGACACTTCCAGGCAACAAATATGGAAACCTAGATGGAACATCTATGGCGACTCCAATTGTTGCAGGCGCAGCGGCACTTTATTGGTCCAAAAATCCGCAAGCTACTTGGCAAGATGTGAAGAATGCACTTCTTGGCTCGTCTCGTCCAGTAAACTCGATGAAAGGAAAATCGGTTTCTGGAGGAAAGCTTAACGTTAAAGATTTGATGAGCAAATAGTTTTCTCGTAAAAATTGAAAACGTTCTAAAGGGGCCCTACTGTGGAGCCCCTTTTTTATTTAAACAAATTACTAATGTTTAGTGACAATCTTGAAGTTCAACAATATTCGCAAGCGCCAACTGACTAGAGGGGGACTTGGCGGAGTAGAGAGCGGATCCATCATAGGTGTTGATCTGGAGAACTACGTCCATGGATGTGTTCGTGGTGGCTTGTTTGCAGGCAAAATCAAAAGTGATCACGGTACCATCAACAGTTCTTGAAATAGAGCAGTCATTTTGTCTATCGAACAAAATTGCCGGCAGAAGTGGGTCAAAGAGTTGATTCAAATTATCGATGGTTGGTTTGCCGATACTGGTAATTTTATTTTGATACTCAGGAAACACCCCAAATTTCATCAGGCCAACCTCAGGATCAATGTTCACGAAAAACTCATGCACGGCTTCGTGGCCGAAAAGTAATGGCATGGAAGCTACGTTACAAACAAGAGTTGTTGCCAAGGCCTGTGTCGCAGTGGTCAGACTAAGAGTTAAAAACAGTAATAATTTCATGGTATTCTCCTTTTTATATTCATCCGATTAACATAAACGGATCGTTTGTATAAATAATGGGCACGCGCTCAAACAGCAAGAAGAGATTAAATGAACAGATGTTTCCAAAAAAGAGACGGTAGCATTTATCGAATTATTTATGCGTATTCGCGGAGTCCGGAGGTTGTGCGACAAAGTCCGCGTCGGCCGCGCCATCACACCCCATCTGTTTTTCAGTAAGACGAGCCAAATATTTTTGTAAGTCCTCAATGTGGCCTATCACGTAGGCGTGCAGGCCGCCAGGAGAATTATAACTTCCGTCCTTGGGCCCATGCACTTCACCAAAAAGAAGTAATTGTTCCTCAGCTAAGCTGGCATATAGGGTTGTAATTTGATTGGGCGCGCCGGCGCAGGAGCCCGTGTTCATAAAATATTTATTATCAAAATGTCTAATATAATTTGTTGTCGATGTTGCAAGAATTTGATCGGCGAGTCGCAATTGCCGCTCGAGACGCTCGAATCGAATAATGTCAGATTTGATATCAGAGACGCGCTTAAGAAGTTCTCGTCCACAGTGCAGTGTGGACGGAGCAGGCGTTGGTTGTGGGGAATATTTATTTAAATTATCAAAAACATTATCAACGGCTTGACGGACCTTGGCCTCTCGTGCGCACATTTCCTGTAGCTCTGTCGCGAGAGAATAGTTCATAGCCCCATAGGGAGAAATGGCCGACGAAGCATTAGACATTGCTCCCTTAGGAAGGCTCGTGACATCGAAGCTTGGCGCAACTGGCCGCTTGTTCATAATATCGCCCATGCGCGCTGTGAGACTGACCTTATTAATCGTAGAGCGAAACCCTGCCTGATGTTGTAGATCAGAGGAAGAGGAGCTCTGCCCATCTGATTTTTTTTCATCAAACATGGAGGGATTAAATGAGCAAGAGCTTAACCTAGATGTGCGCCCCTGGTTGTTGTTTGCACAGAAGCTTATCACCGCAGCACATGTCGTACGATATCGCTTGGCAAAGTCGGCGAAAGTAAACGCAGCCGAGTCTTCTGCATGAGCAGTGCAGACCAAGAAAAGCAAGAGAAAGTACGTTGGCAAGATTCTGCTGACCACGACGTCTTTTCGGTTTATTCAGAGGCGAACTCAATGGTGAAAAACAAAAGAGAGGTGCCACAACATCGGCGGAAGCGCGGGGGCTAAAGGGAGTGACCCTAAAAGTAAAAATAAATAACGGCGGCGATTGTCACAAGGCGCACCCAGACTAAAGTAGGGGGAGAATCGTGTGCCTCCCGCGCGTCCTCAGTTAAATAACGATGGATGGAGAGAGCTACTCAGTTGTATAAAACTTTAAGCATGCACCGAAGATTCTGCACGCACCTTGGCGGATTTATTTTTCTTTACATAATCTTTTAGATAAACACCGGTAACACTCTTTGGGTTGCGAATAATTTCCTCGGGCGTTCCTTCGGCAACGATGAGTCCGCCACCAGAACCACCCTCGGGGCCCAAATCTAAAATATAATCGGCACAGTAAATGAGATCTAAGTTATGTTCGATAACAACAACAGTATTGCCTTTATCCACAAGGAGCTGGAGTATTTGCACAAGCTTTGCCGTGTCGTGCATGTGAAGCCCCGTAGTGGGCTCATCGAGAATATAAAGAGTGCGCAAAGAAGATTGTTTCGAGAGTTCACGGCTGAGTTTAATGCGCTGAGCTTCGCCGCCAGAAAGCGTCGTGGAACTTTGCCCGAGAGAAATATAATCAAGCCCCACATCACTTAAAAATTTAAGCTTACGGGCAATACCCGAATGGTTTTCAAAAAAAGGAAGGGCCTCACCCACGGACATCGCAAGCACATCGGCAATGCTTTTTTCTTTGTAGCGAATGAGCAGAGTTTCTTGGGAGTAGCGGCGCCCACCGCACACTTCGCAATCTACCAAAGAGTCGGCAAGAAAACTCATCGAGGTACGAATATAACCTGCGCCCTGGCAGCTTTCGCAGCGACCGCCCTTAACATTAAAGCTGAAGTGACCGGGCCTGTAGCCGCGCATGCGCGCCTCGGGGAGATTGGCAAAAAGATCGCGAATCAATGGAAACAGCCCCACGTAGGTGGCGGGACAAGAGCGCGGCGTGCGGCCAATGGGCTTTTGATTGATGGCGAGCACGCGATCTAAGTGTTCGTGGCCGGAAATTTTTTCTACGCTGTAATTGTCTAGAGAGGTTTCGTTTTTGGCCGCCGCCACATAAGGATAAAGGGTATCCATAATGAGTGTGGATTTACCGCTGCCCGAAATACCCGTGACCGCTGTAAAGGATCCCAGTGGAATCGAGGTCGAAACATTTTTTAGATTATTGCCGTGAGCTTTTTTTATTTCTAAAGAGTGTTCGAAGCCTTGGCGACGGGATGTCGGATAAGGAAACGAGATGGCGTGAGATAAATATTTTCCGGTTAAACTATGGGGAGAGTCTTTAATTTCCTGAGGAGTACCAGCGGCAATAATGGCGCCGCCCTTAACCCCAGCACCGGGGCCCACATCCACCACGAAGTCTGCGGACAAAATTGTTTCCTCATCGTGTTCGACCACGATGACCGTATTACCACGACCTTTGATTTCGTTTAACAGGCGCAAAATATTTTTATGATCTCTGGGGTGCAATCCAATGCTCGGCTCATCTAAAACATAAAGAACACCAACCAGAGGCGTGCCCACTTGCGAGGCCAAGCGAATGCGCTGCGCTTCGCCACCAGAGAGAGTCATCGAGCGGCGATTAAGACTTAAGTAGCCGGCGCCCGCGATCACCAAATAGTTGAGGCGATAGACGAGCTCGCTCAAGATTTTTTCGGAAATGTTTTTATCAATGCCCGATAAATTTAAATTTTCTAAGAAGGCAACAAGATCGCTAATGGGCTTTTGTGCCAAATCCACAATGTTGGCGTTGTTGAGCAAAACGTTGAGAGCATCTTGGCGCAAGCCTGACCCACCACAATCGCTACACTGGCGTAGCACGATGGGCTCTGCCGAATCTTCATCGTCGTTCAACTTTTCGCCCTTTACGCGCCACTTGGTTTCTTTACGGCGCACGATTTCGTCGCCGCGCTCGAGACGCTCTTCCTCGTACTCTTCGATATCGATAGTGCCAAGACCATTGCAAGTAGGGCACGCCCCCTTGGGGTTATTAAAGCTAAACAGGAGAGGATCGATCTCAGGGAAGCTGTAACCGCACTTGGGGCAGGCATAATGAGTGGAAAAAAGGAGTCGATCTATTTTTTCTGAAGAGGCACCAACAACATCAACCGCTAAATATCCCTCGGAAAGTGTTACGGCTTTATTGACCGCCTCATTGATGCGCAGCTTGTATTTATTGTCGACAATCAAACGGTCTATAACCAAGTCGATGGTGTGCCGCTTGGTTTTGGCAAGCTTCATGTTTTCTTTGATCGTGGCCGCTTTGCCGTCGATGACGGCTGAGACCAACCCCATGCGGGCCCACTTTTGAAACTCCTTGCCGAATTCCCCCTTTTTATCGCGCACCACGCGAGCGGAGATAATAATCTTGCTGCCGTTTTTAAGCGCCATAATGCGGGCGACGATTTCATCAGGAAGCTGACCCTCTACGGGAATTTTATGAGTGGGGCAAACGGGACGACCGACCTTAGCAAAAAGAAGGCGCAAAAAATCGTAGACTTCCGTAACGGTACCCACTGTCGAGCGCGGACTGTTGCTAATCGTTTTTTGATCGATGGCAATCGCCGGCGATAAACCAATAATAGCGTCCACGTCGGGGCGTTTCATTTGATCGATAAAATGGCGCGCATAGGAAGAAAGGCTATCTAAATAACGGCGCTGGCCTTCAGCATAAATGGTGTCAAAGGCAAGGCTGGATTTACCGCTACCACTTAATCCAGTGATAACCGTAATTTTATTTTTTGGCACCGACAGCGACACATTTTTTAAATTGTGTTCGCGGGCGCCTCGAATATGGATAAAGTGCGGAAGGCTCATTACAGTAAAGGCTCCACAATGTTCATAACCGAAGTTTTCATTTGATCGAGGCGCTCGGGGGTTTGCGCCTCAAAGCGCACAACCACCACGGGCTGTGTATTGGATGCGCGCACCAGCGCCCAACCATCAGCGAAACTAGCGCGAACACCATCAAGAAGATTAAGCTTTACGCCATCCAAAGATTGAAAATGTTTTTTTAGGGTATCGACAATTTGTAATTTTTTTTCTTCGGTGGTATCGAGGCGAATTTCTGGCGTGTTGTATGCCGAAGGTAGACCCTCAAGAAGCTCACTGATGGACTTACCAGTTGTGGCAAGAATCTCGATCAGGCGAAGGCTGGCATAAAGCGCATCATCGAACCCGTAATTGCGATCGGAAAAAAAGATATGACCACTGAGTTCACCACCAAAAGGCGCTTTCTCCTCTTTAATTTTATTTTTAATCAAACTATGGCCTGTTTTCCACATAATGGGTTGGCCACCATGTTTTTCGATATCGGCATAGAGACGGTCGGAGCATTTCACATCGCCCACGATTTTCCCACCCTTATTTTTTTGTAAAATATCGCGCGACCACAGCACCATCAGCTCATCGCCGAGAATAAAGCAACCGTGATTATCTAAAACTCCAATACGATCACAGTCGCCATCAAAGCCAATTCCGACAGCGGCCTTTTCTTTTAAAACCTGTGCTTTTAAATCTTTTAAGTGTTCTTCGATGGTGGGGTCGGGGTGATGGTTAGGGAAGCGGCCATCAGGTTGTTCAAACAAGATAGTGGGCTTAAGGCCGATGGCCTCATACAGGCGGCGTGCGACGATACCAGCAGCGCCATTGCCACAGTCGAGCACAACAGGAATGGATTTTATGTGGGAAAATTCTTTACTGTAGCGCTCAACATAGGCGGGGAAGATGTCGAGTTCTTTGTGTGAACCTTGGCCAACAACAAAATCATTTTGTTCGATAATTTTTCTAAGAGCTTGAATCTCATCGCCAAACAACGTGGTTTTGCCACAGGAAATTTTAAAACCATTGTAGTCGGGTGGATTGTGACTGCCGGTGACCATAATTCCACCTGCGGCGTTTAAATGAAACATGGAAAAATAGGAAATGGGGGTGGTAACAAGCCCCAAGGTGAGCACCTGCGCGCCAGAGGCGACCATGCCATCGACAACCGCCTTGGTAATGTCTGGACTTGAGAGGCGCGCATCGTGACCTACGGTCATCAGAGGATTTTGAATTCCTTTTTTTGCAAGAAAAGAAACCAGGGCTTTACCGAGAAGGTTAGCAAAGGCAACGTCGAAATCGCGTTCATAAACGCCGCGGATGTCGTACTCGCGGAAAATAAAACTCTTATACATAGGGCTCCCTTTCTTGCGGTTCGGTTTTTTTGAGCCCTCTTTACGAGAACTCAGCTTCTGCTTGGTCGGCATCCCGATGGAGGCTAACAAGCCTCCATCGGGAACGCTTCACGCTTGCCGCAGTTCTCGTAAAGAGGGCTCAAAAAAACCGTCTCTCCAGAAAGCTTCGGCAAGGAAGTGTGTCGCATAGCCTCAATCGAAGGAAATCCGTATTTAGATTCTTCGAACAGGTGCACGCCTAAAGTGGGTCAGTATACTGCGAAAGTATGTCGGCAGAAAGTGAAATATAGGATTGAGATCTCTTGCGGAGAATTTTTTGAGAGATGGGAAAGAGGTAGGACACCCGAGCGCGGCTGAGAGAAGGGTGATTTATTGTGGGGCGCGGCATGGGTGAAAGAATCCCGTAGAACTTACATCATGATTTTTTAAGGAGCGCTATCGCTTGTTCGATGGCGTCGATCATGGAGCCAGGGTTAGCCCTATTTTTGTTAAAGATGTCTTTTGCGGTACCGTGGTCCACGCTGGTCCGCACAAAGGGAAGTCCGAGAGTGATTTGGCAGCCATGATTTTGTCCGTGAACTATCTTAAAGGGAATGAGCCCCTGATCATGATAACAGGCAATGTAGATGTCGTGTTGTTTTTGGTTCTGAGGTAAGAAGGTGGCATCGGGCACCAGTGGATTGGAGATAAAAAGGTGTGAGTATTTCTGTCGCGCTTTTGTGATGGCGGGAAGCAGGACATTTTTTTCTTCGTTACCTAAAAGGCCCTGTTCGCCGGCGTGGGGATTGAGACCCAAAACACCAACACGGAGGCGTTTTTTAGGAAACAGTGGACGAACAAAATTTATGTTGGCGAGTGTTTGTAGAACGCGTTTTTGCGAGAGGGCTGCGGGCACTTTTTTTAGAGGAAGATGGGCAGAAAGTAGGGCCACAGAAAATACGGAGCCATGAAAATACATGGTGAGGTTTTGGTTTTTTGAAACGCGTGCGAGTATTTCCGTGTGGCCGAGATCGTTTGGGTTATGTTTTTTTACGACACCTTTTGAGATGGGGCCGGTGACAAGCGCATGGACCTGCTTTTTCATGCAAGCCTGCGCCGTTTGCTCTACCCAAGCCGCAGGCGATAGCGGAGATCGAATATCAATAAGGGCCGTAGAGGGAAGGTTCTTAAGAGTTAAGAGGTCTTTGATATCTGCGGCGGCCACAATGTGTGGAAAGCGTTGCTGAACACGCTTCCAGAGAGGAGACGCGGACTTTTCGTCGCGCCAAACAGCAAAGGTAATGCCACGCTTGGGACCAATGTGCGCCAGCGCCTTGAGGGTGACCTCCAGGCCCACACCATCCGTATCGCCAGTTGTGAGTACGATGAGTTTTGATTTCATATCGAAAAAATATCACCCGGCACGAAGGAGTGTAAAAAAATATGCGTAAAAAAAATCAACCGATTTAAATGCAGACTATTTTTTCTCATTGATTTTAACCACAGCGGTACGTCTTTTTTGCGACAGCCAATAGTTCAATTGTTCGGCATAGTTTTTGGTAAAAAGAATTTGATGGATCTGCGCTTTGCGTTTTTCGAAGTCAGGATTATTAACAACACGTTTTGAATTTAAACGAAACAAGTGCATCCCCATGGGAGTTTCAACGGGGGCACTCACTTCCCCAGTTTTCAATTGGGTGATAGCGGCCTCAATCGCCGGCAACATCTCTCCAGACTTAAACACCCCAAACGCGTCATCTTTGTTGGAGCCAAACTGACGGTGAACGGAGGCAAAAGATTGTCCTTGATCAATGGCGCGTTTGGCCTCTTCCACCAAAGTGCGGGCCGCCTCTTGCGACTTCGTAGAGCGCGGATCAATCAGAATGTGGGATAAATTGTATTCAAATCCCTGTCCAGCAGCACCCTTGGTAACAGATACATAGAAATCGAGAATATCATCGTCGGAGATTTTAATTTTTGAGGTAACAAAATAATTGATCACCTCTCGTCGCGCCAAAGATTTCTTTAAAAAATTGCGATAATCATTGATGGTAAGCCCCTTTTGCTTCAGTAGAGCAACCAAATGTTTTTCGCCACCCTTCGCTTGAATTTCTTTGGTGACGCGTTCATCGGTAATATTAATGCCGGCTTTTTTTGCTTCGGAGTCGAGAATTTTTTCACCAATTAATCGATCAATAAGTGTCTTGCGATCTTTTAAAGCATCGTTGATAGATTTTTCATCGGGGAATAGCAAATCTTCGTAAAGAAGGCGCGACTCGAGTTGATGACGATATTCGTCCACATCAGAGTTTGTAATAATCTCATCGTTGACTGTTGCATAAATACCATCGAGGGCCTCGCCACGAACAAATAAAGTCGATACAATAAGAAGAAACGCAAACATTAAAAGGTCTCCTGGTATTCAGCAGTTATTGACAGCAAGCGCGGTTCATCGATAACCGCCGTGTCTTTTTTAGCGTGGTCATGCAACCATTGCAAATAAAGTTCCTGTCCACGCTGTCTTTTATATTCTATCTCCAGAGAAGGTCGTAACGCGGCGAATGACTGAGTGGCATCTTTCTTTACATGAACCACTTTTACAAGGTGATACCCCAAATGACTTTTTAAAATTCGCGGGTAAAGACCCACCCCCACTTTTTCTAGGGGGGCAAATAACCCAGAGTCCCGTGGATTTATTAAGGGTAGCTCATCATCAGGACGAAACCCCTGCAAGAGAGAGAATTTTTTTTCAGCCTCCTCAAAAGAGGTTTTTCCGGATTTAATAGCGGCAAACAATGTGTCGGCCTCATGTTCTTCTGCGACAACAATCTGACGAAGCTTCATTCGGGGCATAGTCGCTACCTTCTGATGCTGAGAATAAAGTGTTTTCAACGCTTCTTCCGTTGGCACAACGCCATCAGAAAATGTTTTTGCCACGCGCGCTTGTATCAGCTGAATATAAACAGCATCGCGCACAAGGTTTGTCGCGGATTGCGCCTCCATGAGGGCCGCAGAGTCTCCCAGTTGCTGATGCAAAAAATCGTTGATCTCCTTATCAGAAAAAGAAATGTTATTTTTCTTTGCCCATCCATACAATGTCGCCTCAACCAACAGTTCTTCCGTAAGAGCGGTCTTTAATGTTCGAATTACCAAGGGATCTTTTATCGTTGTTCCATCCACATTCTTGAGCTTTTCAATCAGGCGCGCCGAAAAATAGGTATCACTAAATGAAATACCGTGAGCCGCGATTACCGTGTGCTCTCTATGAAACCACGAGCACCCAACGGAAAACAACAAAAGAACAAACGCCAAAACTTTTTTCGCCATGAGTGCTCACAATAACTTAAGACCAGCGAGGATACAAATGGAGATCCTTCGCATTTGCTCAGGATGACGGGGCGGCCGATCCAACCTTGCACGTTCTCAAAACTACTATGCCAGCTTTCCTGTGCGCAGAAATAAGTGCGAGTTCGCGGGAGAGGGGCGGGATGGAAAAGTGCTGCGGCAAGCGGGAAGCGTTCGCCCGAGCGTACAAACGAAGAAAATATATTCACACTATGTGAGGGCGATGCCGACGAGGCAGGAGCCGGGCCTTTTCCATCCCGCCCCTCTCCCGCGAACAGAGCAGTTATTTAAAGCTTTTGTTGAGTTGAACCTTATACGCCTTCCGCACGCCACCAATGAAGCTATCAAAAAGTTGCTTCTTTTTGTCTTCTTGAACGGCCAAGCGCAACATGGCGTGATCGGCATCTTTATAAGTTTTTTTATCGGTCAGTTTGACAATGAAAAAACCAAATGGAGAGTCGACGAGGCCCGAGATCTGTCCGCTCTTTAAATGAGTCGCAGCACGATAAAGGCTGGGGTATAGCGTGAGTCGCGTCTGCCATCCGATATCACCACCATTATTTTTAGACATTTCATCATCACTGTAGAGTTTTACAAAATCTTCGAAAGCGCGCCCGCCCTTAGATACCTTTGCGGAAATCTCTTTGGCGCGGGTTAGAGCCTCGGCCCTTTGTGCGGCGGTGGCATCAGGGCGCACTTCGATCATAATTTGGCTAATGCGAATTTCAGGATAACGATCGTAGTAGGCTTGCATCTCTTTATCGGACACAGAGAGTTTGGCAACCTTTGGTCCCAACTCTTTTTCGATAAAGCCCTTATAAAGCTCTTGGCGCATGCGATCGCGCACAATAGGATCTTTCTCCATACCACGACGGTGAGCCTCTTGCACGCCCACTTCAAAATTTATGAGGTCGTTTAATACGGTTTTACGATCGGGCACATCGATGAGCTGTTGCGATAAAAGTTTGTATTTTTCATCGAATTCTTTTTGGGTGATTTCTGTAGAACCAATTTTAGCGATTACCTGTGCTTGGGCCCATGGTGACAGACAACTCACAAAAACAACAAAGAAAAACGTTCGCATAGCTCACACCTCTTTTTAGGAAGAGTACCAACAATTTTTAAAGAGGTCACGAGAGGGGCGACTAATAGTCCATTCTTTTGTCTAGGTCATCGAAGCATTCTTGGCGAAGACGATTCAGTTCGTTTTCGATTTGCATGCAGTGTTCATCCATCGAGCGCTCTGGAGTGTAATGGATTGCATCTCCCCAGCGCAGCACCATACGGCTAAAGGGCAAGGGAAGCTCTAGTTTGTTCCAGGATTTTCGGGAAATAAAAGAGTTGCTACTGCACATGGAGATGCAAAAAATCGGTGCCTTAATCACGCGTGCAATCTCTACCACGCCAGGCTTTACTTTATAAATCGGTCCGCGCGGACCATCGACCGCAATACTTGGCCGGCGTCCTTCGCGCGCGAGGCGGAGCACACCCTTTAACGCTTGTATGGCGCCGCGAGAAGACGAACCTCGCGCCACCTTGGCACCCATCAGCTCGACTACCTTGGCCATGAGCGCGCCATCTTTACTTAGGGAGATCATGCAGGCGACATGGTATTTGGGAAGTAATTGTAAAACACCCAACTCATCGTGATGCCAATGGGCGACCACGAACGATTTATTTTCTTTCATGTAGGACTTTAAGCTCTCGCTTTCGAAAACTTCTACACGCCAGGTCCATTTGAACAGCGTGTAGATCACATAAACAAGATAGGGTAAAAGTTTTTGTAGCACAAAAAATTACTTCAGGGCTTTAAACTCTTCCGTAAGAGCAGGAGCAATTTCAAAAATATCGCCGACAATGCCATAGGTGGATTTCTGAAAAATCGGCGCCTTTTCATCGGTATTGATCGCGACAATAACTTTACTGCTGCTCATTCCAGCGATGTGTTGAATTGCACCAGAAATACCACACGCAATATATAAACTCGGTGCCACGGTTTTACCGGTTTGTCCTACCTGCATAGAGTGTGGAACCCAACCCAAATCCACAACCGCACGGGAAGCACCGACAGTTGCACCAAGAGGTTCGGCCATATCGTAGAGTAATTTAAACTTGTCGGCCTCTTTGAGCCCGCGACCACCGGAAATAATAATGTTTGCTTCCGTTAGATCTAGTGTTTTTGTTGAACCACCAGCAACGTCAGTAAGTTCGGTGCCCGTCGCCGCCCCATCAACGGTGGCCACCTCGGGAGCACGACCCTTTTTCGGATTGCTAATCGTGAGCTGATTGGGGCGCACAAGTAAAAACTTTTTTACACCGTCTTTAATGTTAACGGCAGCCGTACATTTTCCAGCATACATAGGGCGGCGAGCGGCGAAGGGAGCCAGTTTAAGCTCGGTGAGGTCGCTGATAAAGGCGCCATCCATGCGGATAGCTAAACGTGGAAACACATCTTTGTTTACTGTTGTGGAAGAACCCAAGACCACATCGCAATTTTCACTTGCGAGCACTTTGTGGATCGCATCCGTATAGGCTTCGGGGCTGGGCTTCGCTAAGGCACCGGAGGTTCCCGCGTAATGCTTTTGGATTCCCCAATCGCCGAGGTCGGAGATTTTATCAGCGCCGTTGCCAAAAGCAACCGTAATAATTTCCGCACCACTAGCGCCCGCTACAGTGAGCAGCTCTTGCGTTGAATTTTTGAGATGGCCATCTTGAAAATCGAGACAAATTAATACTTTCATTTTAATCACTCCTCAGAAAATTACAGAACCTTGGCTTCTTCGCGAAGAAGACGAACCAACTCTTTTGCCTGTGCCTTGGCGTCACCAGCAATCATTTTACACGCAGCGCGCTCCTTCGGTAGTTCAAACTGACTGAAAGAGACCGCACTGTTGGCGCCAGTGACCCCAAGATCACTTGTAGGAATTTCTTTAATCGGTTTTTTCTTTGCTTTCATAATTCCCGGAAGACTCGCAAAGCGCGGCTTGTTTAAGCCTTTGTTGGCGGCAATCAAAGCTGGAGTGTTCACCTTGTAGGTTTCCATTGTTCCACCCTCAACCTCACGCTTTATGGTAAGGGCGCTACCGGAGTAAGTAATTTCTGTGGCGACGGAAACATGGGGAATTTTCAAAAGTTCCGCGAGCATGGGGCCCACCGCAGACGTACTGCCATCGATAGAAAGTTTTCCCGCGTAAATCAGATGCGCTCCACCTTCTTTTTGAATGGCGGCAGCCAAGGCTTTAGCTGTTTGCACACCATCGAGGCTTTCAGTAGAGTCGATGAGAATCGAATCATCCGCGCCCATGGCCATGGCGGTTAAAAGGGCATTGTTGACGCGCGCTTTCGGGCCTACGGTTATGGCAGTTACTTGTGCGGACGGATTAGCCTCCTTAAATTTAATCGCCTCTTCGATAGCAAATTCATCGTAAGGATTAATCACCCACTTAATACCCGCTTCATCAATTTTACCTGCGTCGGCAGAGAGCTTGATACGAGTTTCCGTATCAGGCACTTGTTTGATACACACAAAAATGCGCATAGAACCTCCAGTTAAATAAGAGAACACCGCACCCTTGGCGGCACCAATCAATAGAGAGATTTATCGCAAAAATCTTCCTAAGAATAAAGCAAGAAGGTCAAATCCAATGCGGAGCCCCATATAGCCACTTGGCGCGTCAAACACTTGAATCACAATAGCAAATGCGGATGCATCATAGACATCACATCACAAACTGGTTACAACTAGTAATCAATAACTATTCAATAAAAATTACTCTTCAAGGAGTGCATAGGTGAGCTTAATTCAGTCCTCTATGGGACGAAAACTGATCATGGGTGTGTGTGGTGGAGTGTGGGCGCTGTTTGTTTTCGGACACATGGCGGGAAATATGCTTATTTTGGTGGGGGCGGAAGCTTACAACAAATATGCACATGCGATCGTTACCAACAAACCGTTGCTGTACGGAACAGAAGTGGCGCTATTGAGCACGCTTGTTTTCCATGTGATTTTTGGTGTGGTGCTGACGTTAAAAAATAAGAGTGCGCGCGAACAGAAATATGCCATGACTCCCAACGGAGAAAAACGCACGAGCCTTGCGTCGCGCACAATGATTTATCACGGGACAATTATTTTATTTTTTATTGTTTATCATCTGATCACATTTAAATATGGCAAAGAAACATTTGTCACTTATGATGGTGTGCAAATGCGCGACCTTCATAGCCTAGTGGTAGAAGTCTTCCAGCAACCGGCCTATGTGATGGGGTATGTTGTATGTTTAATGCTTCTGGGCTGGCACTTAAGCCATGGGGTTTCATCGCTTTTTCAAACGATGGGCCTGAACCACCCCAAGCACACGCCATGCATTAAAATGCTTGGTAAGGTGTATGCCGTTGTTGTCACCCTTGGTTTTATCTCACAACCCCTTTACGTCATTATGACATCATTTTAGGAGTCGGTATGTCAGTAGTGCTTGATGCAAAAATTCCCGAAGGACCAATAGAGAAAAAATGGGACAGCCACAAGTTCCACATGAAACTTGTCAACCCGGCAAATCGACGCAAACACAACATCATTGTTGTGGGAACAGGGCTTGCGGGAGCGGCAGCCGCCGCTTCCATGGGCGAGATGGGTTACAAAGTAAAAGCTTTTTGTATTCAAGATTCCCCTCGACGCGCGCATTCGATAGCGGCGCAGGGCGGGATCAATGCCGCAAAAAACTATCAGAACGATGGCGATTCTGTTTATCGTCTTTTCTATGATACGGTAAAGGGCGGCGATTTCCGTGCGCGCGAAGCGAACGTTTATCGTCTCGCACAATTGTCTACAGAAATTATCGATCAGTGTGTGGCCCAAGGAGTTCCATTTGCCCGCGAGTACGGCGGTCTTTTAGATAACCGCTCGTTCGGTGGCGCCCAGGTGTCGCGCACATTCTATGCGCGCGGACAAACGGGCCAACAATTATTGTTGGGTGCGTATTCAGCTCTTATGCGCCAAGCAGATAAGAAAACAGTAGAGGTGTTACCACGTCGAGAGATGTTGGACTTGGTTATTGTCGACGGTCGTGCCCGCGGCATAATTGTGCGAAACCTCATCACAGGAGAAATCGAAACCCATGCGGCAGATGCCGTTGTTTTGGCAACCGGCGGTTATGGTAACGTGTTCTATCTTTCCACCAATGCGATGAACTCCAATGCCACCGCGGCTTGGCGTTGTTACAAGCGCGGCGCCTACTTTGCCAATCCTTGCTTTACACAAATTCATCCTACGTGCATTCCGGTGTCGGGCGATTACCAATCGAAGCTGACCCTTATGTCTGAATCCTTGCGTAACGATGGACGCGTGTGGGTGCCGAAAGAAAAAGGCGACAAGCGCGCACCAAGCCAAATCCCCGAGAACGAACGCGATTATTATTTAGAGCGCATTTATCCTAGTTTCGGCAATTTGGTTCCGCGCGATGTGGCTTCCCGCCAAGCGAAGTTCCGCGTCGATGAAGGGCGTGGTGTGGGCACAACGGGTATAGCGGTTTATCTTGATTTTAAAGATGCGATTCAACGATTGGGCAAAGAGGCGATTTCGGAAAAATACGGAAACCTTTTCCAAATGTACGCAAAAATTGCCGGCGAGGATCCATATCAAGTGCCCATGCGCATTTACCCAGCGGTTCACTATACTATGGGCGGCCTGTGGGTGGATTATAATCTGCAAAGCACTATTCCTGGTTTGTTTGTGGCGGGCGAAGCCAACTTCTCGGATCACGGAGCCAATCGTTTGGGCGCATCGGCGCTTATGCAAGGCCTTGCCGACGGTTATTTTATTGTGCCGTACTCTATTGGTAACTACATCGGCAGTGAGGGGTCGCAGATCAAACCTATCGATAGCAATGATGGCATTTTTGTCTCTGAAAAGAAAAATGTAAGCGAAGGTTTAGATAAATTAATGAAAATTAACGGCAAGCGCACGGTAGATGATTTCCACAAAGAGTTGGGACAGCAGGTTTGGGAAAATGTGGGAATGTCGAGAAGCGCATCTGGGCTTAAAAAAGTTATTGGTGATATTAAGTCTATTAAAGCGGAGTTTTGGAAAGACGTTAAAATCACCGGCCCGAAAGATTACACCAATCAAGAGTTGGAAAAAGCAGGTCGCGTGGCGGACTTCTTTGAGCTTGCCGAGCTTATGGCAAAAGACGCTTTAACGCGCGAAGAGTCTTGTGGTGGCCACTTCCGCGAAGAGCATCAAACACCCGAAAACGAGGCCAAGCGTGACGATAGCAACTTCTGCCATGTGGCAGCCTGGGAGTACAAGGGCGCAGAGGAGCCGATTCGTCATAAAGAGGAACTAAAATTTGATCACGTTAAATTAACATCACGTAGTTATAAATAGTGGAGTAGAACATGAGTGAAATCCATAAAACCATGACAATTCATTTAAAAATTTGGCGACAAAAAAGCCCCAATGATCAGGGCCATTTTATTGAACACACCGCAAAGAATGTGTCTGAGCACATGTCCTTTTTGGAATTAATGGATGTGGTCAACCAAGAGCTGATTCTTAAGGGCGACGACGCCATCGAATTTGATCACGATTGCCGTGAGGGTATTTGTGGCACTTGCTCCATGGTGATTAACGGAAACCCCCACGGCCCAGAAAAAGCAACGACGACGTGTCAGTTGCATATGCGTAAGTTTAAAGATGGTGACCATATTACAGTAGAACCATTTCGCGCCAAAGCATTCCCCGTTGTAAAAGATCTTAAGGTGGATCGCACGGCGTTTGATAAAATTATTACCTCGGGTGGTTATGTAAGTGTCAACACGGGAAGCGCACAGGATGCGAATAACATTCCCATCGGTAAACACACAGCCGATTTAGCCTTTGAGGTGGCCGCTTGTATCGGCTGTGGCGCCTGCGTCGCCGCTTGTGTGAACGGATCTGCAGCACTCTTTACTAGTGCAAAGGTTTCGCACATGGCCCTTTTACCACAAGGACAAGCGGAGCGCGAACAGCGCGTCTTAAATATGGTGCGCACCATGGAATCCCTTGGTTTTGGAAACTGTTCCAACACAGGTGCCTGCGAGCTTTCTTGCCCTAAAGAAATTCCTTTAGAGAGCATAGCCCGCATGAATCGCGAATTTTATTGTGCAGAAGTAAAAGAGCGCCCCGAAAAAGAAATCGGTGGTTTTTAAGATGTTGCTCTGTGCAGATTCTCTAAAACGTGAATCTGCACAACTCTCGTTAGTGGTTATCAGGCGTACGATAGATCATCTTAAGGTAGCATAAGTGAACGAGCAGAAATGCACCGCCCCCATTCTTTTACGTTTAGCTCAGGAAAAAGATCTTCCCGATATTTGTGCGATCTTTAACGAGGTCATTGCGTCGGGAAATACTATCTATCAAACGCACCTTTATACACTCGCAGAAATAAAAAATTGGTTTTCTTCTAAATGTGAGCGCGGCTACCCAGTTATCGTTGCCGAAAGAGAAAATCAAGTTTTAGGCTTCGGCAGCTATGATGCCTTTCGCGCACGAGAAAGTTATAAAACAACAGCGGAGCTCGCCGTGCATCTCTATAAACAATATCGCGGTCAAGGGGTAGGAACAAAAATAATTCTTGATCTCCTTACGCGCGCTCAGGCGCAAGGGATTCATGTGATGGTCTCCTGCATTGATTCTGCTAACACCGGAAGCATTCGTCTTCACGAGCGGTTAGGGTTCCAGCATGTAGGTCGCATGCCCGAGGTCGCTCGTAAAAACGACCAATGGCTCGATCTTGTCATTATGCAAAGAACTACGCGGTCAAAATAACACGAACTAGACGTGCTCTTGAGAGTAATGTAGCAAACGCAGAAGAGGCCTCATATACAACCTAAGTCAAGATTAACCCCGGAGCATTGATGGAGATTGCGCGCTCCGCCATAATGGGGCTAATGTCATTTCTATTTTTTCTTATTCATATGAGTTTTGGGATTCAAAGTGAATGGATATGCAACACGAATCTATCCGTAGTTACTGACTCTATAATTTATACCGGCCACTTTAAACTAGACCCCCTAAGGCATCCCACGCTTATCATTAGAGATAATAAAAAAATTATTGCAAAAGTATTTCCACAGGATGGGATTCATTGGATAAACAAAACCCCTTACGGACAGCTTCTTGTTAGCACGGATGGGCATAAATATATAGAGCTAATATATAAAGCCAGCAGCACATCAAATCTAAGCAGTCTATTGTGTAGAGAAGTGCTATGAAAAAGGTATTTATTTTATTTCTTTTTTTTCCTTCCTGGGCAAGAGCTTTTGATCGAGAGGACCTTGTGAAATATGGCCTAAAGCTTCTTCCTGCGCGCCAAGAGCAGGCCATTATAGAATATTTCAATACGATTGGCTATCAAGTGGATGGAGCTGCAAATTCAAAAATTAAAGAGGAAAATAATCGATTGTTAAAAAACTCTTGTTTTAATACCTTGGCCGCAAATTACTACTCGTCTATGGCTGCAGACGCTTACGCTCAACCGCAATATATAAAAGCTGTCGTAGAGAAGGCTCAGAATTTTGGTACGACGATAAAGGATTTGGGGCTTGAGCCCGGGTATGCCTTTACCACAGCAAAAAAAATTGCACATGGTAATGCAAACCTTGCCATGTTACTAATTGGCATCTGTGGTCATGATGATGCAAATACGATTGTTGTGCTTAAGAAACCAGATGTTCTCACACTGCGTGCCACCGAAGAAAAACTAAAAAAAACTCAGCCAATGCGCACGAATTTAATTAAAGCCACATGTCTTAAGACATATATTGGACACCAATACAGCAGCTCTGCAGACTGTGAGCGAACATATGCAGATTTCGTGAAAAAAGAGACGACACTTAATTCAGATGATGGCAGCTGTCCTCATATAGCAAACCCTATATATATTCCTGAATCGCTTGGCCCCAACGCAGACATTGACAAAAAATTAAAAGAACAGATTGTCAAAATTCAATCTCCACACATGGGCAAAAGAGGCATTCCCTATAAATACTATCATGTGCTCGGCTCTGCCTATACGTCATGTATATTGAAGCGAGGAGGGGTGCCCAAGTTTTTAGCTAAATTTCTTGTTAAAAAAGCAATTACTACTTATAGAAATGGTCGCCTCTGCCAGGCAATAAAGGGTCAATTTAATTTGGATCCTTCTCGGTATTCTGCTAAGAAAATTGCCGAAGAGCTTAGTGCGAAAACTAACGCTCCACCAAGTCAGTACACAGGGATGTTTATTCATGACAAGGATATGCCCATTCAAATGATTCAAGAAAAGTTAGATAATGCACAGGCTCGGTATGATGCTATTAACATGTTCAAAAGTTCTTATAGCTATACTTTGTCAGGAAACTGTAGCGAGATACAGCTTTTTGATTCCGCACGTACTTATTTCAAGAACAATGGGGCGCTTGGCTCCGGAGCTCCATGTCCCACAAATCTTTCTGCAATACGCTGCAAACGAGCTCGGCATATGATGGCGACTTGGGCAATTGACTTTGATTGGTCTGAAGCACAACATCTCGCCGGACTAGATTTCGCGTATGATAACTGTACGGAAGGCTCCAGTGCGGAAGATCTTGTGGCAAAAGCCTGTGCGGCAATCGAACAAAAAGATCCATCACAACAGACTTCGGGCAAAATAACTCAATAAATGCTTCTCAGCATTACCTTCCGACAGGTGAGTTAATTACGCACACCTATTTGGACGCCCAATGGTATTGGCAGTCGTAAATGGTGGAACCAAAATCGGCCTTCATACGAAAAGAAGTGGTTTCTGTGATGTAAACCGTAAGCCGCGGAGCATCTGTTTGTTTGTCTTTACAGATGCCCGCAGAACAATTCAAATCCTTATCTGTAGAAAAATAATAAACCGATAGGATGTTTACAGTATGACTTCTCACATAGACATCGTTGTTATTACAGTCGTTTTCTGCCACATAGTTACCAGACTTTAAGAATGGTGAAGGGGCGCCGCCATCAACACAAACAATTTGCTCACCTGCATTTTGGGCCGTATAAGGGCCATCCGCAGGAGTTAGAATTTTATCCGCATAAGAGCTAATAGATAACAATAAGAAAGATAAAAAGACGACAATCTTCATTTAAAACCTCGAATTGGCATAAAGACATCACGCCTAAATCTTTGTTAAGTAAAACTTTGAGCGAGAGAGGTGTTTCTGTGAACTTATCACTTTGGTTCGTCGCTCTTAATTTTCTCTGCGATCCATTGAGCATTAACACCCACAGATGCCGAGGCCGCCTCAACGGCGATTGGGAGCATGTAACTATGCACACCGACCACGCGCCATGCGCCAGCACCGTCACGACAGAGAATTGGACCTCCAGAATCTCCTTCGCGCACAAAGCGTTGTGGATCGGAGAGAACTTTTCCAGCTTTTAATTTTTCTTCAAAAGTTTCTTTGGTAGTAAATTTTTGTGGTGGGTATTGATAGGTTACCCCATGCTGTTTGCCAGTTAAATTTTCCGCCGCATCGCCATAGCCCACCATGATACACTGGTTAGCACTCTTAAGAATGGCGTCTTCTACTTCAGAGGCGGATTTGGCAATCGCAATCGGTGCAAGCTGAGCGGGTTTATCGAGGAAAACCAAGGCAATGTCATGTGAGGCGGAGGTTTCTTTTGCAGCCTCAGAGCTATCATCATAGAGATCATGAATCTCATTTTTATAAGTATTGGAAGAAAACGTGCTTCCATCCGGGCACACAACTTGAACGGGTCGAGGCGTGGGAACAATACAGTGAGCCGCGGTTAAGACAGTTTGCTTAGAAATAATCGTGCCCGTGCACACATGCATGTAGGCCTCGTCGGATTCACTGTAATAGCGAATGGAGCAAACCTGAGGAGGTAATTCTTTTTGTGGAAGATAAGATTTAAAATTTTCTGTAGGATGCTCTTCGTAATAAGAGTTTTGACAAGATAAGCCCATTTCCGTGTAGGAATCCTTTTTGTTTGTGTTGGTTGGGCCAAAGAACGCGGCATATCCTGCGTACTTTTCTTTATCGTCGTCCACTTCAGTTTGGATTTGTAGTTTTACATTATCTTGATTTTCTTTAAAATCGAAGCGAAGCATATCGCGCCCAAAAGTGGGGAAGTTGTTCGCGGGAATGGTGTGAGCGACATAGTCGCCAACCAGAATAGCCCCATTATAAATCTTAACTTGCGTTTCTCCGTTAGGATTTTTATGCATATCTGGATAGTAGGCTTCAACCGAAAGCATCCAATCGCCAGAAAAACAGTGAGACGACTTGAGGTACGAGGCGTCTTTGGCAACAGACAGTTGAGCAGACAATAAAACAAGCGACGATATAAAAAGGTGTGTTATTTTCATGAAACAGTTTATAACATCGCCGTCCAAAAAAGCCCTACAACCATTATCTCGCGCTGAAGTTTTTGCAAAGACACGAAGATCTGTAAAAGAGATCGACAGCGAAAGCGGGCCAAAATGGGACTAAAGAACAACTTTGCGATGGGTATGCGAAAGAAGCGTTAACCGCACAACGACAAGCACGGGGCAAAAAGGGGTTAGGTATAGGAGATTTTTTTTAAGAACTCTTCGATGCGCGCATTTACTTCATTGGGGAAATCGAGCTGAATACAGTGAGAGCCTTCAGGCAAAGAATAAAATTCGCTGTTAGGAAAAGAGTTATGAATAGAGTGCTGTGTGGATACCGGGGTAAGGGCGTCGCGCTCACCGGCAATAACGAGCGCGGGCGGTAGAAAGCGCGCGAGGTCATCGCGACTGTCGTGAGTCATGAGCTCTTCAAACAGAGTGACAAACACGCGCACGTCAATGTTGGCCACACCTTGAGCGTAAATTTCGATATCCTTGCGCGCCGTTTTCTCTATATTAAAGCCACCAGTGAGACCACCCAAGAAAACAGAAAGCGGGTTGGTGACGCCAAATTTCCACGCCATGGTGACCAGAGATGGGGCAACGTTATAGAGTTTTTTAACATAATTAAAAACCTCTTTGGTTTGACTGGGGGGAATGATGTTGGCAAAGGGGCTATTAAAAAATCCACTGACAAAACAAGCAGCAGCAAAAAGCTCGGGTTTTTTGAAGTAACTTTGCAGCATGACTTCGTTTCCAAAACTGTGGCCAAGAAAAACCGCATTAGAAACATTGAGGTGCTCGCACAAACAAATAAGATCTTGCGCCAGAGCGTCGAGGCTTAAGTTTTTTTTGTCTTCAGGTATGTCTGAGAAATGATGTCCGCGAAAATCACAAATGATGGTCTGATAGTGTTGCGAAAAGTAGGTCAACTGGGGGTGCCAGTGATTCATGAGGCAGGCGATTCCATAGACAAACACCAGGGGTTTTCCCTGTCCGCGCGTTTCGTAATAAATTCGGGTTCCATCAAAACTATGAAAGTAACCGGAGTGTTTGTTAATCGGAATCATATATTTAAAAAATCGACTTCAATGATTGTATTATGAATTTTGATGCGGTCACCTTTTTTTAAAAGTTTTCGCACACTTTGTTTGTTATTAATAGATACGATCTTGGGGTATTTTGTTTTAAACCAGATGCCTTGATTGTTGGCGGAAATTTCAAAGGCCAAATCTGGACATAGGGGCTCATACAATAAAATGTCGTCTGTTTCACCACCCACTTTGCGTGGTCCATACTCGAGGACAAACTCCTGGCCCGTTTGCACCCCTTGTACAAAGCGCAAAAGCGGAATCAGACGAAAAGCATACATAGTCAGTGGCTCATTGCGGACACTATCAAACGCATCGATGAGCACCTGGTTGAGTTGAGGTTTCCAAAAAGCCGACACGGATGCGACGCGCAGTTGCGTTGCGCCAACCTCGACAAGATCGCTTTCCTCAAGCAGATGGGAGCTTGTGCGTTCACCATTTACAACAAGTCCGTTTTTAGAGCCCTGATCTTTTACGAACCAGCCCAGCAGGCGATCTAACTCAAAAATGACGTGTACTTTCGACATTTTAACATCATCAAATGAAATGTCGGCCAGGCGGCCAATCGAGGTTGTGGCTTCCAGCGTAATAGATTCTCCGTAGCGATGTCCATTGAGGACCTGTAAGGTTAGGCTCATACATAGATTTTGATGAAGAGATGGTAGAAATTCAATGGACTTTAGCTAAGGAATTATGCTAAAAACACCGGACCTTGCTCTAAAACACAAATGCTTAGATTTAGGGCTATTGTCCGAAAGGGTTTATATGTTTGAAATTACTCAAGAAACTGTTGTCCGTCCCTACGAAGCCATCATTTTGATGGATGCGAACTCGAGCGAAGAAGAGCAAAAAGCGCTCTTCCAAAAAAATAAAGGCATTATCGAGAGTTTTTCAGGCCAGATTGCCCACGTTGACACCTGGGGATCACGTAAACTCGGCAACCCCATCGAAAAGGCGAGCCGCGGCATTTATTTTCACTGCACATTTACAGCAAGCCCGGCATCGATCATGGAGCTTGAGCGTACTATGCGCAATAACGAAAAAGTTCTTCGTTTTATGCATACACGCCTGCCAGACGGCACATCGCTAACAGACTACGTAGAAAAATTTAAAGAAGGTCTTATTGAGCGCCGCGAAAGAGAAGCGAAAAAGCAAGCGGCTAAAAGCAAACGCCCCATGAAATAGGTCATGCGGGGCAAAACTACCGGACTTTTTGTAGGAGCATCGTTGCTCGTGACCCTGCTTTCAGGGTCATTTCTCTTTTTAGCGCCCATACCTGCGCGCTATATGCATCTCTATTATGGACGCGTCGCCTATTGGCTGTTTACTATTTTATCCACATTGACCATTTTAGCCGTTGCGCCCCAGTGGGCCTTTTCGCAAGCGACCGTTTTAATCTTAATTGGTTTGTTTTCTGAGCTGGAAGAGATGGACGTCCCGCTGTTCTATGCGGCAAGCGCCGCCATAATTCTCTCAGGTTTAACCGTATTTCTCATGGCCTTGGTGTGGGGAAAGGTTGCGGGAGCGCCGGTTCTTACCACCCTAAAAATCAATATTGGCGAGGTATTACAGCAATATAAAAATCTACGCGGCGTAGATACGGCAAATTTGACTGTGGCCTCTGTTTTAGCCATGTTTCCCGCAATTATTTCCGGCACAATGATGCTTTTGGTTTTTGTGGGCAGCCTGTTTTTGCGCTCTAAAACATCGCAGCGGTTGGTTTACTTTAAGGTGCCGGTTTATGGGGTTTGGATTTTTACGGCGGCTTTGGCGGGAACCTTCATGGTCGACCCGATAAAAGCCTTTTATGTACAAAAAACCATGAGCAACGTACTCTTTTTTATGTCGGCGGCCTATTATTTTCAGGGATTAGCTGTGATGGGTTTCTATTTTAAGAAGCTTCGGGTAAATTATTTTTTAAGAACGGTGTTATTTTTTGTCATTGGCCTACATTTGTTTATATTTGTTGCAGGTTTAGGCTTGTCAGATCTATGGTTCGAATATAGATCTAAGACGTACAAAAAACCGGTTAATAAAGTGAGTTAGTGAGGAGATTCAGATGAAAGTTATTCTCAAAAAAGATGTTCGTGATTTAGGTCGCTCCGGCGATATGGTGAATGTGGCTGATGGCTATGCTCGTAATTTTTTATTTCCAAGACAATTGGCTGCTGAAGCAACAGAAGGCCGCGTAAAAGAGTTTGAACACTGGACGCGTGTTGCAACATCTAAAAAGAAAAAAGCAGTGGCGGATTTAACTCAAATTATCGAAAAGTTAAAAGCGATTACGGTATCTTTTCAAATGCCGGCGGGCGAAAACGATAAGCTCTTTGGTTCTGTAACCGCGAAAGATATTTCTGATGCGCTAGCAAAACAGGGCTTTTCTGTGGAGAAGAAAGATATTACCGTGGATGCCATCAAAGTTCTTGGCCAGTATAAAGCCAAAATCAATTTTGGTGATGGTTTAAAAACAGAGATTGCGGTTTCTGTAGAGCGCGCCGAAGAGAAAAAATAAAACATCAAAGTTTTTGGGGTGCACGTCCAATGAGGTGCGCGCCCCACAAGAGCTGGGACATGCCCAGCATAAGTGCGCACGTTCCCCCTTCAAAAAATAAGGGCCGGAGTAGTAAGACCCTGTGTTGGTCGGTGCTTGCCCTATTCTAGTTCTGGAAGATCATTTTTATTATTGGCGAAATTGCGAATGGGCGCATTAGAATGGCGACCACCTTTATTAAAATCATCGATCGTTCCGAGAGAGGCCCCCTGGGGAACCACAACCGTTTCTGGCGAGGCATCAAGCTCAGAGAAATAACCGTACTGCGATTGCCAACGTAATTTAATTTCTCCAACCGGACCATTTCTGTGTTTACGCACCAATAAGTCGGCTTGACCGCGCGCTTCGGCATTATCGGGCTCATAGTACTCTTCACGATAAAGCATCATGATTAAATCGGCATCTTGCTCAATGGCTCCAGACTCACGAAGATCGGAAAGCACAGGCTTGCGCATTTCCCCGGAGCGACCCTCAACGCCGCGATTCAGCTGAGAAAGAGCAATAACGGGCACACGCAGCTCTTTGGCAATACCCTTAAGACTCTTCGAGATCTCTGCAATCATTCGTTCACGGCGCTCCACGCGTGTATTAAGGCCCATGATCTGCAAGTAATCGATCAAAATAAGATCTAATCCATGCTGCGCTTTAATGCGACGAGCTTTAGAGCGAATTTCAAATGGCGAGATGGAGCTCGTATCATCAATAAAAAGATTTGTTTCTGCCATCTTAGAGGCTTTATCAATAAGGCGTGGCCAATCACTATCTTTAATACGACCAATACGCACATCAGACATATTTACGCGTGCTTCGGATGCGAGGAGACGCATCATTAACTGTTCTTTGGCCATCTCCACAGAGAAATAAGCAACGCTTTTCTTCATGCGTAAAGCGGCGTGCATGGCCAAATTTAAACTAAATGCCGTTTTTCCCATAGATGGACGAGCAGCAATAATCACCAAGTCGCCAGGCTGAAAGCCCGCAGTCATTTTATCTAAAGACGAAAAACCTGATGCGATGCCCGTAATGTCTTGGTTTCGGGTAGAGAGCTCGGTGAGCTTATCGATACTCATTTTCACCAGATCTGCGGCGCCGGTAATGTTGCTATTGGTTTCTTTTTGTTCCGTCACCTTAAAAATTTTTGTTTCTACTTCGTCAACGAAAGTTTCCAGGGAGTCATACTGGCCATCATAGGCGGAGTTTACAATTTCTAGGTTGGTTGTAATGAGCCGACGGAGAAGGGACTTTTCTTTTACGATATCAGCATAACCACGTAAGTTAATTGCCGCAGGAACTTGATTTAGGATCTCAGCCAGAGCGCTGGGCCCCCCAATCGCATCGAGCTCCTTTTTCGTGGAAAGATAATTCGAGATGGTAATAATATCCACGGGTTGGCCGCGCTTGTGGAGGTCCGTGGCCGCTTGATAAATTTTTTGATGAGAGGCTTTGTAGAAATCCTCTGGAGAGAGCGTATCGGAAACCACATCAAAGGATTCGGAGTCGACCATCAGACCACCTATGATCGATACTTCGGCCTCTAGATTGTGTGGTGGCACCCTATATGTCATCTGCTATCCCCAAAAGCGAAAAAAAACCTAAAACGATTATTTAATTTATAGTGTGTGATTTAAAAAATACACCACGTAGAATCAATATGTCGCTTGTAGTATAGGCTTTTTATTGACTCGTGTCACGACGAGTAACACGAGTTGTAAACTCCAGACAACGGTTGTCTGGAGGGCAAATGTGCGAGTCTTAATCAAGAGGAGTCGTACGGGATGAACTCGCCGCTGTACTAGCTTAACAAGCCTTTAATGTCGATTCTGTAAGAGTCGATTTTCTTTTTTAAAGTGTTGCGGTTAATACCAAGTAGTTTTGCTGTTTTTACTTGGTTGCCGCGATTTTGACGTAGAGCTAACTCTATAAGAGGCTTCTCTACTTGCTCGAGAATCAATTTATGAAGGTCATTGAGCTCCACATCAGCCTCTTTTTGTTGACGAAAAAGCACCTCAAGCTTGCTTTTAACTAAGCTTTCCAAGCTTACTGATTGTAAATTCGCAACGAAAAGATTCTCTGACTGATTTACTTCCATGCTAGCACCCCAAATTTGAAATTAGTTGTTTATTGTTTTTGCAAAACAACTTTTAAGGTTTGTTGTGCCTAAAATTCAATAAAAAAAAATTTTTTTTCGCTGCGTAAATTTAAATCGATCGAGTTTTCATTTTAGGCAACATGCATCTCAACTTTTGTTGTTGACTTTAAACCGGAACCTTTTGTTGTTGGTCGTTTTTAGGGCGCTCAGCTCGCGTTCGCGCCGAATAAACAGGTTCTAAGTCGAGAACCCAAGTGTAGTCTTTTACCAGACTCACACATTCTTTTAAGATAAAGGGATGCGTATATCTCAAGTGAAACCGTACCTGTTCGCGATTGTTTATATTTTTTGCGCGCTTTTTTTAGCTCTTGCTCTCTGGAGTTATAACCCGGCAGATCCATCGTTTAATTCCATTGGCCAGAGGCAGTTCGCTTTGAATTACTGCGGTTTGTTTGGAAGCTTTCTATCAGACGCATTATTACAACTTCTTGGCATTACGGCCTGGGGCTTCGTTGCCTTGTTTGCGGTGCTTGCGGCGCAGTCCGTTAAGAAAGAAAAAATGGTGGTAACTGTGGAGGCTGCAGCCATTGGCATGCTCATGATGCTCAACGTTGCCAGTTTGATGGCCCTCCATTTTTCCGCAATCGCTCTTTATGATAAAAATATCCACTTGGGTGGGGTTTTGGGACGCTTCTTCTTTGAACAGCTTAAGCGGTTATTTAATGGCACCGGCGTTGGCCTTATTCTGTGGGCGACGTTTTTAGCTCTAGCTGCAGTGGCCGTGGGGCCGAAAGCGCTGAGTCGCACTTTTGATGTGCGGTTTGATTTTTCCTTTCTGAAAACATTTTTTTTAGGAATTGCAGCGCAAGCTAAAGCATTATTCGCGCGCAAACAGCGTCCACAGAGTTTTCCACAGAAGGCACAAAACCTGACCTTTAAACCACAAATAGAACAAATTGAGGTGGTGGAAGACCAAGAGTCAATGGCACAGCTGGCTCCAGAGTCAGAGAGCGGCCCGGTTCGTCGCCGCAAAGTGGATTTGCGCAAGAAAGTGCAGCGTAAAATTGCCAACTGGAAACTCCCAGAGATTGGCATGTTAGAAGACCCACCAGAAAGTCGCTATAAAGTGGATGAAAAGGAAATTCGCCAGAAGTCGACACTGCTTGTCGATAAGCTGGGGCAATTTAGTGTAAAGGGAGAGGTCAAGGGGGCGCGCCCTGGGCCAGCCGTAACATTGTTTGAGTTTAAGCCCAATGCGGACGTTAAGATTAGTAAGATAACGGAGCTTGCCGATGACCTTTCTCTGGCGCTCAGTAGTGAGTCTATTCGTATTATTGCGCCCATTCCTGGGCGCGATGTTGTCGGCATTGAAACAGCCAATACCCATCGTGAAACAGTTTATTTAAAAGACGTTTTGGCTCTCGATGATTTTTGGTCAGATGAAATGAAGCTGCCGATAGCCCTTGGTCGTCAAGCAGATGGAGAGCCCAAGGTAGTGGATCTGCGTAAAATGCCGCACTTACTCGTTGCGGGCACCACGGGCTCAGGGAAGTCTGTTTTTATTGTTTGTATGTTGACGGGCTTACTGTTTCGACATTCACCGCAGTCCCTAAGATTGATTTTGATTGATCCGAAGCAAGTAGATCTTGCGGCATTTAATAATATCCCTCACTTACTTTTGCCGATGGTAACTGAGCCGAAAAAAGCGGTGGGTGCTTTAAATTGGGCCGTGCGCGAAATGGAAAAACGATATCGATCCATGTCGCGATTTGGCGCGCGCGGTATAGAGGCTTTTAACGAAACGGTTGCGGGCCTGAACAAAGAACAAATCGAAGAGCACGAAACGATCAATCAGAACACCGAACACCAATCACAAATGTATTATTTTACACCGCAGCCCTATATTGTGATTGTTGTCGAAGAGTTTGGTGATTTGATGGCAGTAGATAAGGCGAATGCAGAGCACGCCGTTGTTCGTTTGGCACAGATGGCGCGCGCAAGCGGTATACATCTCGTGCTCGCGATGCAAAGCCCACGTAAAGATGTGGTGACGGGACTTATTAAGACAAATATTCCTGGGCGTATCAGCTTTAAGGTGGCGAGCAAGATGGACTCACGAATCATTCTCGATGATTCTGGTGCCGAGCGACTTCTCGCCCGTGGCGATATGTTGTTTCAAGCGCCGGGCGTGGCAAAGCCCGAGCGACACCACGGTCCGTGGGTAACCGAAGAGGAAATTGCAAGCATTATGAGCTACTGGGCTGACCAGGGTCAGCCGGAATATGATGAAGTGGCGATGAGTGCGATTAACAAATCTGTTAGCGGTGATACTGGCGGCGAGTGGGACGGAGAAATGGGCGATGCCGAGTATGACGAAAAATATGATGAGATTTTGGCCTGGGCATCGGGATTAAAAACAGTGAGTGCTTCTCTTATTCAACGAAAGTTTCGCTTGGGCTATCCGCGCGCGGCGCGACTGATAGAGATCTTTGAGCGTGAGGGTGTTGTGGGCCCAGCGAATGGCAGCAAACCCCGCGATGTCTTAGTGCGCGCCTATAATGATGAAAGCCCATAAACGATGAAACCGTGTGTGTGGCCCTGTTGTTTCGGGTTATTTATTTTTATGCTGTCGCCAGTGGTGCAGGCGACAGATACAGTGAAGGCTCGCGCAACGAGTGCGAGCGAGAATTCACAAAACCACAAACAGCAGCCACCGAGTACACTTAATTCTGTGCGAGAAGCAATTAGCAAAAAAGATATGGATGTGGCCGTAGCTCTATTGCAGAAGATGTATCCCAAACAACTACAACGGGGCGCTGATATAAAGCGAGTGACGCAATGGTTTCATATTTTCCTTTACGAAGACACAGTGACTAGTTTTGAGGGAGCGCTCGATTTGGTTACGAAACAAGAGGCCGGAGCAGAAGAGGCTTTTCAAAAAGCCCTGCGCAAAGAACCCCATAATCGGCTAATTAATCAAACATACGTCACGTATCTTATTGATCACGAAAAAAAAGACGAGGCGATGACAGCACTTGCCAACCTGACATCAAAGTACCCGTACTTTAAAGTCTACACGCTCTATCGCGCCTATATAGCACCAGAACAAGGGTTTGATGGGGCGAGTTGTCTATCCGAAGAATTGAATAATGAGGAAAAAGACTTTTGTAGATATCTTTTGCTGCGTCACAAGAAGCCAATTGCTAACAAGAAAAAAGATATTGAACAGCTTGAAAAAATCCACTTACCCGATGCCCAATTTTATCTTTGGGAGATGACTTCAAATAAAGAATATCTTAAAAATTATTTAGCGAAGTGTCGCGGTTTATCTGACAAGCAAAAAAGGGCGTATAGTGTCATTCCCGGCGTGTGTCGCAAACAAAAAGAAATAGAAACGCTTTTAATGGAGAGCGCCTCGCTGACCGAATAAAGCTTTTCAACTCAAGGGAGAAGGCTGGTGTTTATTAAGAGGTTTCTAATGTTTGTATTATTTGGCACAATGGGGGCGTGCGGAGTTAAGGGCCCACCAGAGCCGCCGCTTGTCCCCAATGAGGCCCAATTGCAGAAAGAGCAAACGCTTAAAGAAAGCGCGAGCCAAGAAGACGAAAAGCAAAAAAACAAAAAAGAGAAAAAATGAGCACAACGTTTTACAAAACCCAAGGTGCGGGGAATGATTTTGTCGTGTTTGTCGATTTTACGGAATTAACACCCCAAAACGTGTCCCAGCTGTGCGATCGCCACAAAGGGATAGGTGCAGATGGTGTGGTAAACCTTTATCAAATCTCCGAGGCGTTGTTTGGTTGGGATTTTTTTAATTCGGATGGCAGTCGTGCCGAAATGTGCGGCAATGCTGCTCGCTGTGTTGTGAGGCTTGTCGAAAAAATTTTTGGTTACGATGAGATGGAGTTAAAAACAGCGGCCGGCATTGTGAAGGGTCGCGTGGTGGGCGCACAGGTTCAAATTGAACTGTCTTTAGAAAAAACCAGTCCACAAAAAATAGAAACCCCCTTTCATGGCAAGTATCCAGTGGGCTACCTCATCAACAGTGGCGTTCCTCATTTTGTCATTCCCATTGCCCATCCATACGCATTAAAAAAAGAAGAGGCTGAGCTGGCGCCATTGATTCATGCGCCTATTTTTGGAGAGCCGGGCGCCAACCTCACGTTTGCCAATCTACAAAAACATCCAATAGAAACCGTAACACTCGAGCGTGGTGTAGAAGCTTTCACGCTGGCCTGTGGCACGGGCGTATTGGCCACGGCGCTCGTGGCCCAACACCTTTCGTTAAATCAAAAAAACATACAATTGTGTACACCAGGTGGAAGCTTTCGCGTGATATTAAACGACAACAGAGCGGTCCTCGAAGGACCAGCAGAAATCGTGTACAAAGGAGAAATATGAAACTATTTGAAGGCGCTTACACGGCTTTAGTTACTCCGTTTTTACAAGGCAAGGTGGACTTCGCATCTCTGGAAAAAATTATTGATATGCAACTCAAAGCGGGGATTCATGGGTTTGTTGTCAATGGTACAACAGCAGAAAGCCCCACCCTTCTGCGTGAAGAGGCGTTTGATATTTTAAAATTTGTAAAAGAAAAAGTGGGAAAAACCGCCCATGTTATTTTTGGTTCAGGAACCAATAGCACCGCAAGCACAATAGAGCTCTCTCAGCAGGCAGAAAAAAATGGAGCCGAAGGACTGCTTGTCGTAGTTCCCTATTATAACAAGCCCCCCCAAAAGGGACTCGGACTCCACTTTAAAAAGGTGGCTGAGAGCGTAAGCCTTCCGGTCATGCTGTATAATGTCCCAGGGCGCACGATCACAGGTTTAAATCTTGCGACGATTGCCCAGTTACAAGAGGTTAAAAATATCGTAGCCATTAAAGAGGCGACCGGCGATTTGGATTTTGGTCGCCAGGTGCTACTCGCAGCTAAAAAAGATTTTATTGTTTCTAGTGGTGACGATGAAACAGCATTGGCGTTAAAGAAATTGGGTGGGAAAGGAATCGTGTCGGTGTGTTCGCATATTATGCCAACGTCTATGGCAAAATGGTTTAGTTCCGAGACCACCGACAAGGAACTGCGCGATTTCGAGGGCATAAAAGAAATGATTCGCGCATTGTATATGTCCTCCAACCCCATTCCGGTAAAGGCGGCACTTCATCTTATGGGAATCATTCGTTCCGATGAAGTGCGATTACCTCTTTCCCCCCTGGAGCTTGAGCAAAAAAAGAATCTCGAAAGTGCACTTAAAAAATTCGAGAAGGCACTATTATGATTAATGTATTTTTGTGTGGCGCCAATGGGCGTATGGGCCAGGCCGTGCAAGAGGTGATTGGGGACGATTCGAAGAAGATACGGCTTGCGGGCGGTCTTAGCTCTAAAGCAGAGAAGCCATTTCAAACAAAACTACCTACTAGCGCCAAAAGCATTGACGTGGTCATCGATTTTTCTTCACCAGAAATTTTCTCCGATATTTTAGATTGGGCCATTAAAAATAAATTGCCATTTGTCTCCGGCACAACGGGGCTTTCTTTACAGCAACAAAAAGCGCTTCAAGCGGCAGCAAAAAAAATTCCCGTGCTGTGGTCTGCCAACATGTCGCCAGGGATTGCGTTTATAAAAAACATATTAGATAGCATTTCTATTCCTGACGATTTTGATGTCCACCTTTTGGAGTATCATCACAACAAGAAGAAAGATTCTCCTTCGGGTACCGCAAAAGACCTTGAGGCGATTTTAAAAAAGAAGACTAAAAAATATGCCGGCACCTCAGCCATTCGTGGCGGCGGTATTTTTGGCGTTCATCGCATTGATCTTATGTCTGATAGTGAAGTGATTGTTCTGCAACACACGGCGCTTGATCGCAAAGTTTTTGCTCGTGGCGCCGTACATGCAGCGAAGTGGATTTGTGGGCAGAAGAAGGGGATGTATACTCTCCAACAAACACTGCTCTCGACATCCCGCTAAATGCTTTAGTTGCGGAGTGTTTCTTAGCTTCACCCATCATGCATACGAAGGGCATCATTTACTTCACATAAACGAAGGAGAAGTCGGCGCTGTAGCTTTCGCCGACGCAATCAAGATCTTTGATGCGAAAGATGAGGTTGTAGTTGGAGTTACTTTTGAGTTGGATGTGCTTGTTTTCCTGAAAATAGATTTCTTCTCCATCAACCAGCAAAAAGAATCTGGCTTTTGGATAAGGTGAAGCGCACAGGCCGTATTGACTTTTTTGGTTCAAATAAAAAGTCGTGTGGCCGCCAGTATTAAATAAGAAACTTTGTTCAAGAGAATGTATTTGTGTGACATCGCCAGGGGTAACGTGGTTGGTCAGATCGTCGAACTTATTTGGACTGTCTATAATCAGCGGTGCAGGCTTGAGAACTAAATGGGTTGGATCTTTGGGATTATTATCAAGTTTTTTAAGGGACGAGATATCCTTATCCTTTTTTGCACAGGAAACAATGGTCGCAAGAAAGCACAACAAGATAATTTTATACATAGTAACTCCCGATAATTCTTAGCTAGAGTACACGGCTCTTCCTGCGGCGTAAAGAGTTGTGTCAAAAATACGCGAGCTATTTGTTGTCATTGTAGGCCCGACAGAGCAAGTCCTATGCTAAAACTCCAGAAGGCGCAAAAGCTCCCATGCTGCGAACGCTCAGTATTTGAATGATGCAATTCTGTCGCGTATACTTTGATGGTTTTTAAGTAACAGTATAATTAAGATCAAGAGGTACATATGAAGTTTTTTATTGATACGGCTGACATTCAAGAAATCCGTCACGCCAACGAGCGTGGATGGGTAGATGGCGTGACAACCAATCCGTCTTTGGTAGCTAAAGTGGGCCGCCCCATGCGTGAGGTCATTAAAGAAATTTGTCAGACGGTGAGTGGGCCGGTATCAGCGGAAGTGCTGTCGACAGCCAAAGACGATATGTACAAAGAGGGAATGGAGCTTGCTAAAATTCACGATAATGTCGTAGTGAAAATTCCCATGACTGAGGACGGTCTTGTGGTGGTTAAAAAATTTAAGGCCGAAGGTATTCGCACCAATGTCACCCTGGTGTTTTCTCCACTCCAGGCATTGTTGGTCGCAAAGGCCGGAGGCACGATGGTGTCACCTTTTGTGGGACGCCTCGATGATATTTCCACGCCGGGGATGGACCTTATTCATCAAATCAAAACCATTTACGATAACTACGATTTTTCAACTGAAATCTTGGTGGCAAGCATTCGCCACAATGTTCATATTTTAGAGTCGGCGATGATGGGCGCTGATATTGTCACCGTGCCGTTTAAAGTGATGCAGAATATGATTCCCCATCCACTTACCGACAAAGGTCTAGACATCTTTTTGAAAGACGCCCAAAAAATAGTAAAGTAGGAACATGATCTATAGATTCATTTTTCTTATGCTAAGTCTTGTAATGATCTCATGTAACTCCCTTAATGGGAGTTATGTGGAAAAACAAAACGTCAATGCTTCGATTAAAGGGCTGATGCTGGCCTTTGATCGAGCGACAACCGGTCTGCGCGGGAAAAGTGCGAATGGTCGAGAGCTTGTGTCTCGCTATCAAGCGCCAGGATCGAACTCATTTGATAATGCCGCGATGGATAAGGAGCGTGCCTACTCACGACTACGCATTCTTGGCGACCGCAGACCCTACACACTGCAAATCCAACACATAATCGAAAAGCGCAAAAGCGACGGAGTTTATGAGCTCATTCGCTACGATGATATAGCGGCGCAGGAAGTTTTACGAAAGGTGCTTAAAGAGCTGGTCACTCGTCCGGACAGAGAGGACTTTATTGACGACATTAAGGCCTTTTAAATAAAATAAAATCAGCAAGTTAATGCTGAGGGTCGTACATGCGTATTGGTTTCGCCATTTTATCTCAAGTGCTCCATTTGAGTGTCGCAAGCGGCGCCGTTTTTTTATTTACCAGTGTGGTGTCACCAATAAAACCCGTGATTAGTCATCCCGCCACTCACCTTCCACGCATGAGTATTCGCTTTACAGAATTCTCGTTATCACAAGCGGCACTCGAAGATGATTATTATGTGGGCGACAGCGATGAAGAAAGCATTCCAGAAACAGTGCCAGCACAAGAATTGCGCGCGGGAACTGTGGAAATGTCCATTAAGCCCAACGTTATTCAGCTACCCACCATCCGCATGAATGCATCAACGATTTTAGATTTGTCTAAAACTGAAAATCTACCGGTTACTGTGGCCGCCTCTAATAGACCCGAGAGTCGCTTTTTACCGCCACCGATGCCGGAGGAGATGGGGACGCGTCAGCCCCATCATTGGATTGAGGGAAAAATTGAATTTACCGATGGTCTCGCGTTGACAAGCTCAAATGATGAGATTCACGTTGGCTGGTTTGTTGACGGAGAAGCGAAGAGCGAGGGACGCGTCTTTATTAAAGATGGAACTTACTCCATTAAGGTGGGCCAACTTCAGGGGGAGTTGATAGCGGAGCTTGTCGATCACACAGGATTTGTTTTGGGTGAAGCCGTGATTGATCTAGAAAGAATGGCTCGCGAGCGTAGCACCTCCTTGTTGACCATTACAGGTGTTGATCTTAAGTTGTCGCCCTATAATTTTGGGTTCAAGGCGAAAACAATTTCTATATACGATACGCCATCGAGTCGCCAACCTGTGCCGGAATCAGAGGTACAAATTGGTCAACATGATTACAGCGTACACACAGACCAAAAAGGCAGTGTTTACCAAGAGGCCATTAGTGCCAAATCATCAGGCCTACTCTCGGCCACTAAAAGTGGTTATCGCCCAACGGTGGTGATTGCAGACTTCGCACGCGAACAGCATATTCGCATGTTTCCCAGTAAATATCTGACAGCTTTGTTTGACATTATTTCTTTTCCTCAAGAGTTCCGTGATCATGGCGTGGTGTGGGGCGTGGTGCGCAATCGCAGTGAGCCTGTAGCAGGGTATCGTGTGCGCATTTCTGGACACCCAGAGGTGAAGCCCATTTATTTTAATATGTACATTCCAGACGAGTCCGCGGCGCAAACCTCTGTTGATGGGCAATATGCTTTTCTTGGTTTACAAGAAGGGCAGTACGAACTGGAAATCTTAGATGTAACGGACGCCGTAATTGATACGCGTTTAGTGGATGTGCAGATGACGGCGGTATCACTCCAAGAGTTTGAGGTGGCGCGCACCAAGACCCTATATATTAAATATTTTGATCCGTTTCGACAACAACCACAGGCCGTGGAGTTTGTCTCTTTGGGACGAGAGGACAAAATTTTCTCGATTGAAACCGAAAAATCACAACCGGTGGTTGCGTTTACGGGAAATGATCCATTACTTCTTTTTGCACATAAACAGAATAGTAATCTTGATTCTTCCACATTTGTAAGCCGAGCGCGCAAGTACCAAGACGTTCCCGTATTAGATCATGGATGGTTTTCCTCTCTGCAAGAGAAATACAAGATGGATAAGGAACAAGGAATCATCGTGGGATTTATCGATTCCGAAGAAGTTTTTAATGTTTATTTAGATGGCGTGGTTCGCGATGCCAAGACCTTGTACTTTGATGTTCAAGGCAAAATTATTCCAGAAGGCGATCTCGGACGTCAGAAGGCTGGATTTATCTTTTACAACACAGGTGTTGGTCTTCATACGGTGCTCATCGAGTCCGCCACGGGACAAGTTTCTACGGAACTTGCATATTCCACAGCAGATGCAATCGCAACGTTATACAAATCATTTTAGGCGGCGCTGTTCTTTGGGTTCTAAAAAGAAATCAGCGTAGCGCCCGATTCGACGTTATCGCCAGGCTTCACATGAAGCTTGGTGATCTTTACATTGCTTGGGGCTTTCATCTCGTTTTCCATTTTCATGGCTTCCATAACGAGAAGAGGTTTACCGGCGGCCACCTCATCTCCTTCGTTGACCAAAATTTTAACGATTTTTCCCGGCATACCTGCGCGCAGAGAGGAATCATTTCCGCCCATGCCGCCAGATTTTAAGCTTTCATGAAGGAGCATTTCGTCGTTATAGATTTTTAAATCGCGATAACTTCCACGTGAGTAAACCTGACAATCAAGACCGTCAGAGACCACATCGACAAGGTAGGATTCATGATTAAAAATAAAGCTAATGATATTATCTGCTTCTTCGAAATCGGAATAAGGAATATGAAACTCATCCCATTCGTCGGAGCCCTCTTCTTTGAGCTGCACAAACCAAACGTAGTCTCGCTTGGAGACATTGATTTGGTATTTTTTCTTTTTGAGTAATGCTTCAAAATACATATTAGTACCTCATCGCATGACGACGGCTGACCTGCTTCCAGCGCGACGTAGATTCAATTTTAATTTGGGAGTTATCAATTTTTGTCTCTCTATTTTTGTACGAGGCGATTGCGGCGGCAATGAGGAACACCTTGTCGTCGATATGTTTAAAGAGATCGGGCTGTTCCACCTTTAAGTCCTTTTCACAGAACTGAGTTGTGTAAGACCCATCTAAGAATTTAGAAGACTTTAAAATAGAATTATGAAGAACGATGTTCGACTTTACGCCCGTCAGGGTGAACTCTACAAGAGCGCGCTTCATGCGCGCGATGGCCTCATCACGCGTTTGACCCCAGGTGACGACTTTGGCGATCATGGGATCGTAGTAAATGGGAATATCGTAGCCGGAATAGACATATGTTTCCACGCGCACATGTGGTCCAGAGGGTGGGCGAAAACGACGAACTAAACCGGGAGAGGGAATAAAAGTTTCTGGGTCTTCCGCACAAATACGACACTCGATAGCGTGGCCTTGCTGCTTTACATCTTCTTGCTTAAAGGAGAGTGGATTTCCAGCCGCCACAGAAAGTTGTTCTTTGACCAAATCAAAGCCGGTGACCATTTCTGTAATGGGGTGTTCCACCTGCAGACGTGTATTCATCTCCATAAAGAAAAATTCTTTGGTGGAGTTATCAAAAATAAATTCAAAGGTTCCGGCACCGACATAGCCAATAGATTTTGCCGCATGCACCGCCACTTCGCCCATTTTCTTTTTTACTGCTTCTGGCACAGAGGGGCTTGGGCTTTCTTCAATAATTTTTTGGTGACGGCGTTGCACGGAACATTCGCGTTCAAATAAATGCACAGCATTTCCGTGTTTATCACCAAAAATCTGAATCTCTATATGTTTTGGATTGGTGATAAAACGTTCCATATAAACGGTGTCGTCTTTAAAATAATTTAAACCTTCGGATTTTGCGGCACGAAACGCACTTTCTAAATCTTCTGGTTTATGAACAACCCGCATGCCTTTTCCACCACCGCCAGCAGAAGCTTTGATCATAATGGGATAGCCAATTTTCTCGGCGACTTTTTGCGCGTCTTCATAGGTTTCTACGGCACCATTGGAGCCGGGAACGGTTGGCACATCGGCTTTGCGCATAAGTTTAATGGCGGAAAGTTTATCGCCCATAGCTTCGATGTTTTGAGCGGAAGGGCCAATAAAGGCAATACCAGCTGCTTCTACTGCTTTTGCAAAAAAGGCGCGTTCACTTAAAAAACCATAGCCGGGATGAATAGCATCGACGCCAGCCTTTTTAGCGACAGCAATGATTTTGTCATCGCGGAGATAGGAGTCGACTGAGGGCGCCGGCCCGATTTCGTAGGCCTCGTTGGCCAAAAGAACGTGCTGGCTGTAGCGATCCACATCACTGTAAACAGCGACAGTGGGAATACCCATATCGCGGCAAGCGCGAATCACGCGCACCGCAATTTCTCCTCGATTGGCAATGAGAACTTTTTTAAACATGCAGTCTCCCAACTAGAGCGGAATATTTCCGTGTTTTTTCGGGGGATTTAGATCCCTCTTATTTTGTAACATATCAAGCGCTTGAATAATACGAACACGTGTTTGCGCGGGCTCAATCACCTCATCAATGTAGCCAAGCTCGGCTGCAACATAAGGATTATTGAATTTATTTTCGTACTCTTTAATAAGTTTTGTGCGCTCGTCCGCAGGGTTTGACGCTTTATTAATCGCATCGCGGAAAATAATATTCACCGCGCCTTCTGCGCCCATCACGGCAATTTCCGCGGACGGGTAGGCAAGGTTCACATCTCCACGTAAATGCTTAGAGGACATCACGCAGTACGCACCGCCGTAGTCTTTACGAGTGATGACGGTAATTTTTGGCACAGTGGCTTCCGCATAGGCATAAAGAAGCTTTGCCCCGTGGGTGATGATACCTGCCCACTCTTGGTCGGTTCCTGGAAGAAAACCGGGAACATCGACAAAAGAAACAATCGGAACATTAAAAGCATCACAAAAACGAATAAAGCGAGCGGCTTTTTTACTGGCATCGATGTTCAGGCAACCGGCAAGTACTTGTGGTTGATTGGCGACAATCCCTACGCTGTGTCCATTGAAGCGGGCAAAACCGACAACCACATTTTGAGCGTAGTGTTGGTGCACCTCAAGAAAATATTTTTCGTCAACAACATGATGAATAAGCTCTTTCATGTCGTAAGGCTTACGCGAGTTATCAGGAATAAAGGTATTTAATTCCTTTACTAAGCGATCGGGCGCATCCGATGTTTCCTGAAGAGGCGCATCGTCGAGATTATTGCTCGGTAAGAAATTTAAAAGCTCGCGAATCATTAACAAGCAGTGTTTGTCATCTTCCGCAGCAAAATGGGCGACACCAGATTTTTGATTGTGCGTGAGTGCACCGCCGAGATCTTCTTTTGTCACCTCTTCGTGAGTGACGGCCTTGATGACATCCGGACCGGTTACAAACATATAGCTCGATTTTTTCACCATAAAAATAAAATCGGTGATCGATGGGCTATAGACCGCACCACCAGCACATGGCCCCATGATAGCGCTAATTTGTGGCACGACCCCAGAGGAGAGAACGTTTTTTAAGAAAATATCGGCGTAGCCACCGAGAGCTTCAACACCCTCTTGAATACGAGCACCACCGGAATCATTTAAGCCAATCATGGGAGCGCCATTTTTAATCGCCATATCCATGAGTTTTAAAATCTTGTTCGCTTGTGTACGCGACATGCTGCCGCCGAGAATGGTAAAGTCTTGGCTATACACATAAACAAGGCGACCGTTGATTTTGCCGTAACCCGTGATAATGCCGTCACCCGGCACAGTTTTATCGGCCATGCCAAAATTAGTACAACGTTGAGTTACGAAACGATCGGTTTCAACGAAACTACCTGGATCAAGAAGAACATCTAGGCGTTCGCGGGCCGTGAGCCGACCACCGGCGCGATGTTTAGCTTGGCGCTCTTCTCCGCCACCTTTAAAGGAAATTTCATTACGCTTTCTTAAGGCGGTTAATTTTTCTTGTGTTGTATCCATCATATACCTCGCTTATGGGTAGCTTCGCCCATACAATCTTGGAAAAGGAATCGTTTCTCTGACATGTTGAAGTCCACAAATCCAGGCAACCGTGCGCTCAATACCCAAACCAAAACCAGAGTGAGGGAAGGAGCCATAGCGGCGCAGATCTAAATACCATTGAAAATCTTCGATTTTGAGCTTGTGTTCAAGAATGCGTTTTTCGAGAGCTTTTAAGCTTTCTTCGCGCTGGCCACCACCGATGATTTCTCCATAGCCTTCTGTAGCTAGCAGATCACAGCTCATACTGTACTCCGGCTCTTTCTCATCGTGCTTCATGTAGAATGCTTTGATAGCGCTGGGAAAGTGATGCACAAACACAGGCTTTTCAAACTTGGTGCATAAGATGGCTTCATCGGGGGCACCAAAATCATCGCCGACAATAAAATTTGCATTTTCTTTAAGGATAATATCCACCGCTTCTTTATAGTGAAGGCGTGGAAAGGGTGTTTTAATGGGCTCAAGTTTCGACAGGTCACGCCCGAGCGCTTCCAGTTCTGTGCGTTTGTTTTTAATCGTGCGTTGAACGATATACTCAACAAACTGTTCGGCAAGTTCCATGTTGTCGTAAAGATCATTAAAAGCCACCTCTGGCTCCACCATCCAAAACTCAATCAGGTGACGACGTGTTTTGGATTTTTCAGCACGAAATGTAGGACCAAAGCAGTACACTTTTCCTTGAGCAGCAGCAGTTGCCTCCATATAGAGCTGGCCGCTTTGTGATAAATAGGCTTTTTCATCGAAGTACTGGGTTTGAAAAAGAGTGGATGTTCCTTCGCAGGCACTGGGAGTAAAAATCGGCGCATCTGTACACACGAAGCCGCGGCCATCAAAAAAATCGCGAATGGCAGAAATAATCTCAGAACGCACGCGCAGAATAGCATGTTGGCGTTTTCCGCGGAGCCACAAATGGCGGTGGTTCATTAAAAAATCAGGGCCGTGTTCTTTATGGGTGATCGGATAGTCCACCGAGGGCGCGAGGATTTCAAAGTTTTTTACGAGAAGCTCGTAGCCGCCCGGGCTTCGCGATTCTTCGCGAACAGTGCCGACCACGCGAACAGTGCACTCTTGCGTGAGTTGAGAAAAATTATCGAAAGATTCTTTTTCGCTTTCGCCTTCTGCCACCACACATTGGCACAGGCCAGTGCCATCGCGAAGAATAAGAAATTTAAAATTTTTAGAACCGCGAAGATTAAAGGCCCAACCTTTGAGCTCTACGGTTTGTCCAACATAGTTTTTAAGATCTTCAATGTAGTAACGCAATTCACTTGCCTCCTGGTGGAGTTTTCCAAAGTGCGCCTCGCAAAAACTTTAGTTCCAGAAGGACACCAGTTTCTGAGAAATCAGTTCGATCAACGCGCAAGGGCGTATCCTACATTGCACTTAAAAATAAAAGCAAGAATAAGACGGAAAAGTGCGCTGCAAAGCAGAGGAAAATGACCACAATGTTGCCGCGCATTATTAAGAGGAATTTTATGCGCAGTCTCCTGTGCCTTGAACCCGCTAAAAGAGCCCGTTATTCTCAACCACTAATTAACAAAACACGGATTGGGAGAAGAATGATGCAAAAGATAAGCTTATTGGTCATATTGCTGACAATTGTTTCTTGTGTTCACGGGCCATCTTCACAAAAAGATGAGTATTTGTGGCTAGAGGATATCGAGGGTAAAGAGGCCTTAGCATGGGTCGAGGGGCAAAACCATGAAAGCCAAAAGCAACTGACCGAAGTGCCACGATTTAAGCAAGCCGAGAGCGACGCGCTTAAAATTCTGGAAGCGAAAGATAAAATCCCCAGCGGTAATTTTGTAAATAATAAAATGATCATGAACTTCTGGCGCGATGACCAACATGTGCGCGGTGTGCTTCGTCGCACTTCTTTTGAGAACTACAAAAAAGCACAAATTTCCTGGGAAACGCTACTAGATGTAGATGCTTTAGCCGCTCAGGAAAAAGAAAACTGGGTCTACCAGGGGATTCAATGTTTGGAGCCGGCATATGAGTTGTGTTTGCTGCGTCTATCGCGAGGGGGAAAAGATGCAAGTGTAGTTCGAGAGTACAATTTAAAAACCAAAACGTTCGTTGCCAACGGATTTGTGCTGTCAGAGGCAAAATCCAGTGTGGTATGGGTAGACAAAGATCATCTTTTAGTGGCCAGCGATTTTGGTTCTGAAACCTTAACCGAATCAGGGTACCCAAGGCAGGTTCGTTTATGGACTAGAGGTACGGCGTATAATTCGGGTCAAATTATTTTTGAGGGGCAACCAAAAGATTTAGGCATGACACCCTATAGTGTTAAACACCGCTTAAAGCGCTGGGTGATTGTGTCTCGCGGGGTCGATTTTTTTAATTCCGAAGAATACATCTATCAGCCGAGCACGCAAAAATTATTGCGTATTCCCAAGCCCGTAGGAGCGGAGTTGGTGGGTTTTTTTGGCGATGATTTTATTTTTGAACTGCACAATCCGTGGAACTTCTCCGGCACAAGTTATTTACCGGGTGCGGTGATCTCTATGGCCGATGCCAGCGCGGGAAGAGAGTTACAAGCGGACGATGTGCAATTGTTGTTTACACCAAAAAACAATCAATCATTTTCTGGCCTTGTGAGTTTAAAATCAAAAATTGCCCTTTCGATTCTCGAGGATGTACAGAGCCAGCTATTGGTTACCGGTAAAGATAAATCGGGCAAATGGTTACCCTTGAGTCAACTCAAACTAGCAGGTAAAGGAAATATTCATTTGTCCTCAGGAACAGATGAGGCGGATTTATTTTTGTATTACTTCGAAAGCTTTAATCAACCAATGACTCTTTACAGTTATGAATTTGGTAAAGGCGGCCGCAAGTTAAAATCTCTTCCAGATTATTTTGATGCTAAAAATGTTCAGGTCGAACAAAAGTTTGCAGTGAGTAGAGACGGCACCAAGGTTCCCTATTTTTTAGTTTATAAAAGCGGAATGAAGTTTGATGGCACAGCACCCACATTGCAGTGGGGGTATGGAGGCTTCACTATTTCACAAATCCCCTCCTATAATGCATTGGTTGGAAAAATGTGGATTGAGCGTGGCGGTGTGTATGTAGTGGCGAACATTCGTGGTGGCGGCGAGTATGGTCCGAAGTGGCATCAAGCGGCGCTTAAGGAAAATCGTCAGCGCGCCTTCGATGACTTTATCGCCGTTTCTGAAGATCTCATAAAAAACAAAGTAACCAGCGCGCAACATTTGGCGATCAGTGGTCGCAGTAACGGTGGTCTTTTAGTGGGAACAGTGATGACGGAGCGACCCGATCTTTACGGCGCGGTTCTGTGTGTTGTGCCGCTACTCGATATGATGCGGTATTCGCAACTTCTCGCAGGCGCGAGTTGGATGAGTGAGTATGGAGATCCCAAAATTCCTCGTTACCGCAAAGCGCTTCTGAAGTATTCACCGTATCAGAATGTGAGCGCAGATAAAACTTATCCAGCGGTGTTCTTTATGTCATCGACGAAAGATGATCGCGTGCACCCAGGGCATGCGCGCAAGATGGCGGCAAAGATGAAAGCCTACGGCAAAGAGGTACTTTACTATGAAAACGTCGAGGGTGGACATGCCGGCAATGCGAACTTTAAGCAACTAGCGAAATGGAATGCCCTTCAGTTTGAATTTTTGTATCAGAAGATTGGAGATCCGCAACAACAGCCTTGATAGATGAGCATAACGTGAACTGACGGGACATCCTTTTGGTGTGACCGCTTTTGTATATTACGGAAGTGCACCGAATTGTTTTTCTAATACCGTAAGTGCGGCGCTGACATCAATGGAGCCGCGGGTTTTTACCGGGTATGCACCTTTCTTGGTTGAGGAAAGAAGGGCGTTTTTAATATCGGCAGCGTGTGCCTGCGGAAAGGCCGACCATAACAGAGCTGCAGCCCCTGTTACGAAGGGTGTGGCCATACTTGTTCCCGACATATTCTGGTAAATGTTACCGGGAAAGGTGCTGACGATATTTACTCCTGGTGCGACGACGTCTACCTTGTTTCCGTAATTGGAAAAGCCTGCTGTGTATTCATCGTAAGTCATGGCGCCAACCGTGATTTGGGTGACGGCATTGAAGGCGGCGGGGTAGGTGGGTGTTTCGTCGATGTTTAAAGATTCGTTTCCTGCGGCGGCGATAAAGAGCACATCGGAATCGGCGAGAGATTGGATTTCTGAGCGCAGTGTAGAGGAACAGCCTGGGCCGCCCCAGCTTGCATTGATAACGCGCGCACCGCTCTTCGCTGCGATATGGATAGCACTGATCACATCGAACACGGTACCATCTTCGCCATTACCAAAGACATCATAAATTAAAAGTTTCGCTTGTGGAGCCAGTCCATCGATAGAGCCTTTGTCGTGATCGGCGGCGATGACGCCAGCCACATGTGTACCGTGACCGGTTTTATCGGTTAAATCATCGGTTTGCGTGGTAAAATTGTAGCCCTTAATATCATCAATCAGACCATTACCATCGTCATCGAGACCATTACGAATTTCTTTTGGGTTTACATAAATCTGTTCCGCAAGTTGGTTGTGCTGTGGATCGATGCCTGAGTCCACAATTGCGATGAGAATATCTTTTCCTAAAACTTTTTTATTCCATACGGGCTCGGCATTGATTTCTTTCATGCCCCAATTGAGGTCGCCCCCGTAGCCAAGGAGATTAAGGCTCATCGGTTTGGGTCGTGGAATACGGTAATTGTTCTCGCTGAACTCGATAAGATGGGCATACTTTTTAAAATATTTTTTTTGAGAGGAGTCGTTTTTAAAAACAAGGCGAGAAATTTTTCCAGTTTTCCATTTTATTAATTGTTCGTTCTTAATAGCAGTGGCGGGACAATCTTCCCCGGAGTTTTTACTATTGGTGTCTTTTGCGCCACTAGAACCAGTGCTTCCACAGGCATTGAGAATAGAGACGGTAAATACCAACAAAGAAATCTTGCGAACCACATCCATGTAGAACTCCTTCGGCCCTCATCCTGAGGGTGAAGTTTAGTATAGCAAAAATTCTCTAGGCGCAGAGTCTAGCTCTCAAACGGAGCCGGGATTGATGAGTTTTCTGCGAAAATCTGGACCAATTGAGGATGCTAAATTTTACAAATTCAAGAGAAGATAATCAGATGCGAGGATTTTACTTTTTTATACTTTGTTTAGCGGGTGCATTTCTATTATGGAACGCTCCCAAAAGTTGGCAGGAGGATTCGATAGCCTCTTCGAGAAACGCGCAGGCATTTGAAGGGATGCTGGGTTATGGGACGACCTATCCAGTTTTACCAAGTGTTGAGGGAGAAGATGCTTTGGAGCCGGTGAGTTCTGAGGAGTCAGAATCTGCTGTTGAGATTGATGATCGTGCGCCAGCGAGTTATCGCATTACTTCCGGGAAAGGACGACGACGTCGTCCTAAAAGGGGAGCGAGTTCATTTCATAAAGGAATTGATTATGGAATGCCTTGCGGAACGACAGTCAGAGCCAAAAGAGGTGGAAGAATTTCTAAGGCCGGCTGGGGACGCGGCTATGGTAAGGTTGTTGCCGTTAGTTATGGATCGTGCCGGGCGATATATGGCCATCTCTCATCTATACAGGTGCGTGTGGGCCAAATTGTTGGTGGTGGAGCTGTTTTAGGTAGATCAGGGAGAACGGGTATTGCGACGGGGTGCCACTTACATTACGAAAATTGTAGTCGATTATATGCAGAACTCCAGGGCGAACCGAACAAAGAAAAAGGCGCACCAAGTACGCCAACCGTTGCTGAGGTAGAAGACATAGTGTGGGAGCAATAGTTATGTGGTTATCGAATTTATTTCTTAGTTTTTTAACGTTTGCCCAAAGCGACGATCTAACATTCTTAAAACAGCAGTGCATAGAGACGACAAAAGCCAACAAGAATGCTTCAGCTGTATGCGATTGTTATCATGATAATCTCAAGAAACGTCTCGATGCCGATTATGTTCACATACTTGTTAAAGATAAAAAACATCAATCGATTGTAAAAGAGTTGCGCGAGGTTGAGGGGGCTACCGTGATTTTTCGCTTCGAAAAAGAGGTGATGACAGAATGTCTAAAAAATCCAAAATGGGATGTAGGCCCTGAAGATCGTGGAACAGATGACGAATAAGAAGGATTCCAGGGCATAGCCTCAATTTGTAAAAACGACGATGACGACCAAGTAAAGGCAGTTAAAGATGTTTCAATCAAAAAAAATGAGACGTAGTATCGTATTAAAAAATGAGAACTAGATAACGTCTACGCCTCAATACGCCCCAAGAAAGCACCAAGAAATTTGCAGAAACTTTCTTCGACGGCAGCGGCGCGCTCAGTAACTTCATCATGGGAAAGCTTATGATCTGTGAGTCCTGCGGCTAAATTGGTAACGCAACTTAAAGCACATACACGAAGGCCGAGATGATTAGCGGCAATGCTTTCGGGGACTGTGCTCATGCCCACCGCTTTACCACCGATCATTTGTAAAAAACGAACCTCTGCTGGTGTTTCGTAGGTAGGGCCGCTCACACCACAGTAAATACCATGCCAGTATTTTTGTTTGAGACCATCAAATGTTTCCGCCATAAGAACACGCAGTTTTTTATCGTAGGCTTCTGTCATATCGGGAAAGCGCGGGCCGAGGTTTTTAATGTTTGGGCCCATCAACGGGTTTTGTCCCATCAAATTAATATGATCATCGATAATCATAAAATCACCGGGAGACATATTGGCATCTAAACCGCCAGCCGAATTGGTGAGCATTAAAATCTCAATGCCCAACATCGAAAGCGCACGCACTGGATACGCGACGGCATCCATGGGATGACCTTCGTAGTAGTGAACGCGGCCTTGTAAGATGGCAACAGGTAAGCTACCCACATGCCCCAAGATTAATCGCCCTTGATGGCCCTCTACTGTAGGGGGAAAGAAATGGGGTAGCTCTGCGTAAGGAATGGAGCACTCAATTTGTACATTCTTAACAAACGCGCCTAAGCCAGAGCCAAGAACGACACCTACTTTTGGTTTTAACGATGATTTACTGCGAATGTATGCAGTGGTTTCCTGTAAGTTTTCAATTACGCCCATCTCGTAATTATTGTACTGAAATTTTCTTGAAGATCAAATCAAAGGATGGGGGTGCAGTTTTTCCCACAACGAAAGATTTTTGTAAGAGGGGGCGCGCAGCCTCGCGTCGAGAGAGTTCTTTGCTCGTGTAAGAGAGAATCACATCGCCTTTTGCGACACGCTCGCCGCGTTTTTTGTGCACTATAATACTTGCGAAAGGGTCAATAATATCGGTCGTTTGCTTTCTCCCAGCGCCGAGTGCAATGGCACCGTAGCCCATGGATTCACCGTCAAAGCTGTCGATAAAGCCAGCGCTATCCGCAGAGAGTGTGTCCCATGACAGATCTGTCGGAAAATGAAATTGCTGAAGATTACCGCCCTGCGCCTCACACATTTCGACGAATTTTTTATAAGCACGACCGTCTTTGAGGACATTCGCACAAGTGTTGTAAGCACTTTCGTGATCAGTGCTGTGACCAGACAAGCAGAGCATTTCCGCACTCAAACGCAGAGAAAGCTCTACTGTATCAGCAAAAGTTTTTGGATCCCAGCCGAGCACGGGCTCATTTTTAAAAATAGATAGGCACTCAAGAACTTCGATGGCATTTCCCACAAAGCGTCCCAAGGGTTGATTCATATCGGTAATAAAGGCGGTAGTTTTAAGGCCACTTTTGGCTGCCGTTTCTGCAAGCCATGTGGCAAGCTCCTCGGCTTGAGCTTGTGTTTTCATAAAAGCACCAGTGCCCCACTTCACATCCATTACGAGTCCCTTGATTCCTTCGGCAATTTTTTTAGAAAGAATACTTCCGCAAATGAGGGCAATAGATTCTACGGTGCCCGTTACATCGCGAAGGGCATACATTTTTTTATCGGCAGGGCAGATTTCTTTTGTTTGGCCAATGATCGCACCACTCAGCGAGAGCACCTGTTTTTTAAAGGTATCCAACGTGAGTTGCGTATTAAATCCCGGAATGCTTTCCAGTTTATCAAGTGTACCGCCCGTGTGTCCTAGGCCCCGCCCGGCAATCATCGGCACGGGTACACCACAGGCCGCAACGATCGGCGCAATCAGCAAGCTTGTCTTATCGCCAATACCGCCCGTGCTGTGTTTGTCCACCGGCAAATAAGACAATCCCGAAAAGGACAACACATCACCGGAGTGGAGCATTGAGAGAGTGAGGTCCGCCGCTTCTTGCTTGGTCATTCCTTTAAGCACAATAGCCATTAAAAGCGCGGCCATTTGGTAATCGGGAAGATCCCCCTGGTAGTAACCTTTTACCATAAATTCAATTTCGTCTTTATTTAAACAAAGTCCGTCACGTTTCTTTTTTATAATCTGTGCCGGTAAAAACATTTACGCCTTCTCCTGAACGTCCTTAAGAATTTCCACACTGCGACTGGCGCCCACGCGATGTACGCCCAACTCCACAAAACGTAAAAAATCTTTAGCTGTACGAATGCCGCCACTGGCTTTTATTTTAAGCCCCGCACTGCCATAACGTTTCATCATCTCAACCGCCTCAACCGTCGCTCCCGTACTGGTAAACCCGGTGGATGTTTTAATAAAGGCCGCTCCACTCTGATTGACTGCCTCTATTGCATCACGCAGCTCCTTCTCTGAAAGAAGCCCAGATTCAACAATAACCTTTGTGAGCCTTGTTCCCGCTGCCGTCACAACACCTTTTAACTCTTTTGCGGCAAGATCCACTTTTCCATCTTTAATAAGACCAATATTAATGACCACGTCGATTTCTTCGGCACCATTTTGAATAGCAAGACGTGTTTCTTCAACCTTCGTCTCCATGGCGTTGGCCCCCAACGGAAAACCCACCACTGTGCAAGTAAGCACAGGCGAGCCCTTCAACCATTCTTTACACGCCGGTACCCAATGCGGATTCACACACACAGAGAAAAAGCCATATTCTTTTGCCTCAGCACAAAGTTTTTTAATATCGCTTTCGACAGCGTCCGGTTTTAAAATGGTATGATCAAAATAAGCAGCATAATTTTGTGTTTTCATAATGAGCATCCTATGTGGACCGCCACTCGCCGACAAGCGATATTTTTTTAACACTAGAATAAATGTAGAAAAAAATACAACACAAGGAACCCCCGAGATTTACATGGCCCACAGAAGAAACGGGCACTCCACACTTCGAATCTTAGCTGGTTTTTTTCCCAAACCCCGGAAAGCCTGATGCCAAAGGATTGCCTGTCGGAACGCCACTCGGCGTAGGAATACCTGGGCGTCCGAGTGCGGGTTGTCCTGGGGCAGAGCCACCCATTTGATTGGAGTTCGCGCTCGATAGACCCTTACTGATCATGCTCTTGCCAACCTCTATAGAAACGAGGCCATCTTGCATAAGCTTGGTGATACAATCGTCCATAGTTTGCATTCCCTCGGCACGCCCTGTCTGCATGGTGGATTTAATTTGAAAAATGCGATTCTCACGAATGAGGTTTCCGATCGCCATGTTATTAACTAAAATCTCATGGGCCGCCACACGCCCTTTAGCGTTGGCTTTAGGCAGCAGCACCTGGGAAATGACCGCCTTTAAACTTTCAGAAAGCATTGTACGCACTTGTGGTTGTTCGTCTTGCGGAAAAGAATCAATAATACGATCGATGGTTTTCGGTGCACTCATGGTGTGAAGTGTGCCAAACACTAAGTGCCCCGTCTCCGCCGCCTTTAGAGCGAGACCAATGGTTTCTGGATCGCGCATTTCACCCACTAAGATCACATCGGGATCTTCACGAAGTGCTGCCTTTAAGGCCCCAGCAAATGATTTTGTATTGGTGTGAACTTCGCGTTGGTTGAGTAATGATTTTTTATTTGGATGAACGAACTCAATAGGATCTTCTAGAGTCAGTATGTGTAATTTTTGTTTTTCGTTGAGTTCATTAATCATCGCAGCCAGTGTGGTAGATTTCCCAGAGCCGGTGGGACCAGTGACAAGAATTAACCCCTGAGAAGCGCCGATAATTTCACCAATTGCTTTAGGAAGATTGAGTTCCTCCATCGTTTTAATTGTTTCTGGGATATGACGAAAAACGGCCCCAAGACCTTTTCTTTGGAAGAAAATATTACAGCGAAAGCGACCAAGAGCAGGCACTTGATAGGCGCAATCCAAATCCCACTCATTGGCTAAGATATGTTTTTGTTCATCATTAAGAATTTCAACAATGAGTGCCTTACACTCTTCAGAGGTGAGATCGCGATAATCAAGCTTTTCAATTTCTCCATCGATACGCAGGCATGGTGGAGCACCTGTGGTAAGGTGCAAATCAGAAGCGCCTTGCTTTACCATAAGTTTAAAAAGTTCATCGAGCTTTGCTGCCATATTTCCTCACTTTTGCGGGGCACCTACAGCACAACGCGTACCCTCACAACACATAGTATCTTTTCGGCACAAATCGATTTATATTGAAGTCCAGTCCGGTGTAAAAGGTTAAAGATTTCTGAAGAAATAGAACAGGTTGAGAGGGGTCCCGAGTGATTCGTTCTGAGATATTAATTGAATCCAATCGCCTAGAGACACGCATTGCTTATTTGGAAAAAGGCGAGCTTGTGGACTACAAAGTGGAGCGCAAGACATCGCCAACCTTGGTCGGGTCTGTTTATCGGGGCCGAGTTGTTCGTGTGTTACCAGGAATGCAGGCGGCGTTTATCGACATAGGTCTAGAGCGCGCCGCTTTTTTATATGTGGGAGATGTGCGCGATGAAGACTTTCCTTTCGATAGCGGCGATGAGCTTCCTAAAGAGTGGATGGATAAAGATCGCCCCAAAATTCAAGAGTTGCTGACGGAAGGTCAAACAATTCTGGTACAAGTTTCCAAAGATCCCATGGGAACAAAAGGTGCGCGATTAACAACCCACATTTCTCTTGCCTCGCGCCGGATTGTTTACCTGCCAACCCTCAACCATTTTGGTATTTCTCGGCGAATCGAAGCAGAAGAAGAGCGCGACAGATTAAAAAAATTGCTCGAAGAAAATGTAAAGAGTGGTGGGGTCATTGTGCGAACGGCAGGCGAGAGCATGACCGAAGCAGAACTCAAGCTGGATATCGATTTTACTCACAAGCAGTGGGTAGATATACAAAAGCATTATACCGGCGGCGATAAAATTGGCCTTATCCGCTCCGAAGAAGAATACAGTTTGCGCATCTTGCGCGATCTTTTGAATCCTGCGGTGGATAATATTTGGGTGGAAGGAAAAGAAACATACGAAAAAATCAGAACCTTTGTCGGCCTCTTCATGCCCCGTTATATTGATAAGGTTTACCATTACTTTGAAAAAGAACCCCTGTTTGCCCGCTATGGAGTGGACGTAGAAGTAGAAAAAGCATTGGCGCGCAAAGTATGGCTCCGCTCTGGAGGCTATTTGGTGATCGACGAAACCGAAGCGCTCGTTGTGATTGATGTCAATACCGGAAAATATGTTGGCAAAAAAGATTTAGAAGACACTATTTTTAAAACTAACATGGAAGCAATAAAAGAAATCGCCCACCAAATTCGCTTGCGTGATTGTGGAGGGATCATTATTGTCGATTTTATTGATATGACGGAGCAAGATCATCGCGATCGCGTTCTAGCGGCCTTTGAAGAAGAAGTAAAGCGCGACCGCGTGCGCGTCAGCATTATTTCCATGACGGGATTAGGGCTCGTAGAGTTAACTCGAAAACGCTTGCGCTCGAGCCTGCGTCGCACGTTGACGGACTCGTGTTTTTACTGTGAAGGTATGGGCACTTTAAAAAAGAAAGAAACAATCGTTTGCGAGATTTTTCGCGACCTTTCTTTTACAGTAAAAAAGAAAACCATTACGCAGCCAGTGATTATTCATTGTCATACCGATATTGTAAACTGGGTTTACAGTGAAGAAAGTGAGATGATGGATTACTTCGAAGAAGAATTGGGCGTACCAGTTATTTTTCGTACCGACGTGAAACTTCATTTTGAGGAATACAAAATCGAAACATAGTGTAAGCATTTTGCGTATTAGGGGGAAGTGGGACGTTCGGCCTTTTTTATTTTTAGAATAAGTGCTGAAGGTTTTCGCTGGGGTCGACAATAACCAGGGGCGCTGCCGTCTGTAGGCGGTGAAAGACATTGAGATCTGTACCATTGGCGAAAAGGGCAAAGCCTTTTTGTTGAGGATAGGCCTGACGGGAAATTTCAATAAGTTGAAAATCGGAACTCATGAGTACAGTATTGGTTGCTTCTATCAGGCGACATAGGCTGCCCTCTTCTAAACACACAAGATTTTTCTGTGCACGAGTAGAAAGCTGTTTAAAATAACCTTTAAGCAATTCTGGATGAGGTTGCACGATGTGCAACGAGTCGGTGGGTGAGGCCTCAAGAGAGGGAGACCCTTCGCAGATCAGTACAAACTCCCCGCGATGCACGGTGCCGCATTCTAAAACGCGCAAGTCGGGCGGTAGGTGTTGAATCGCCAAGAGCAGGTCCGAGTAAGAAGAAAAACAAAAAACAGAAAAAGATTTCATACGTTCAGTATAGAACGTTTAGCGACAAGAAGCCATCGCTGTTTCAAATTTTCTATTTAGTTTTGCGTCGGAACGAATTTTCTTTGCCGCCTCTTTAAATTCACTGGTTACCATGCGCGCTTTTTTACAGTGAGCCTGATAATCAACAAGGGCAGTTGCGTATTGTTTGGTTTGGAACTCGCTTTCGGCCAAGTGGAGAAGGGGTTCGATATTTTTTTGATCTAAAGAGAGCACTTTTTTATAGTAAGGAATGGCCGCGACATAATTTTTTTCCTGATAATACAACTCAGCCATGCGGAACTGTACGTCATAGCTATTGGGATTTTTTTCGGCCAATCGTACGAGCAGCTCTCGTGCCTTCTCAAGCCCTTCTTTTATTTTTTGTGCTTCGATGTAGGAAAGAGCCGAGGCGAGGTCTTTGGGATTTTCGTTTATTGCGCGTTTGCATACGGTCACCGCCTGATCCCACAGGTTGGCTTTCTCATACAGTTCGCACTTCAAAGGAATGTTAGACTCGTAATCATCTGTTGCGACTTCCATTTCTTTTATGACATTGAGGGCGTCAGATGCATAGGTCGTCCAAAATTCGCGCAAGATATCAACCCAATAGAGATATAGATCTGTATTCGTTGTATCCGCGGCAATACCTTGACGGAGAATATCAATGGCCTGCGTGGCTTTGATTTTTTTCTGATCAGACAAATGCTCCTTACGTGCCACCAGAACTTTGGCTTGGGCCTCCAGTAGTTTTGTTTCTGCCGTGATAGGATATTTACCGTAAATAGTTGCTAAGATATTTTCTGCGGCGACTCCATCATCATTAAAGATATAGGCTTTCGTGAGCAGGAGAAGTTGCGTGCGATCCAAATGATTGATTAAGGGTTGCGAGAGACGAATGACATTCGCCCATTGTTTTTTCGTGAAATAATGTTGAATCAAAAATTTTGCCGATGCGAGATTTTGTGGATCGCGACGCATATTTGCTTCAAGCTTGGCCACCTCAGTGGAAGCAAGCTCGCGGTTTAATGCAAAAGCGGGCGACTGTAGGACGGACTCCACAAGGAGAAGAGCCATCGCCACGATAGATAGCGGGCGCTTGAGTCGAAATAGTAAAATTCCGATACGTTTCATGCAGAGTCTCTATCGGTAAATGAGGGAAGACTCTGAAGGAAAAAAGTGATAGAAGCTAAAAGATTACAAGTACTTATAAGGGCATTTCTGCGTCCTCTTCGATCGTCAAGAAGAGAGTCGATCGTTTTGTCAAATCAAAGCGGTCAAGCGGTCCTCGAGTATATTTTAGTCTTAGTTATTGTGGTGGGAATCATTTTAAGTACGATGTACCAGCTCAATACGGCTTTTAAAAAATATGTACAGAGCTACTTTGGTGAGTACATCGCATGTTTATTAGAAACAGGGGAGCTCCCCAGCCTTGGGTCTGGTGAAGGGGCTAACAAGGAAATTTGTAGCTCAGCCTACGAGCCCTTTTCGTTAAAAAATGGCCGGCCATTGGCGGGCGGAGGAAGCGATAAAGGTGGGAAAAAGGGAAGTAAGACACCTTTGTATAAGGGGTCTGGTCCCAATAAATATTCGAGCTCGCGCAATAACAACTTGAATAATTCCGGAGTCACGAGAAACATGTCGGCTCTCAACGGCGAGAGTGTTTCCGGGTCAGGTAAGGAAAATAAAGATGAGAGTAGCAAAAAAGCTTTCCGCAAAAGTGCGAAAGCAGATGCGGATATTACTTTTCGTCGTCGGCAATTCCGACAACAACATAAGATTCCTGTTTCTGGTTATTTTAAAATGCAAGATGATAAGGGGCAAAAAGATACCCCACCACGCAAGGTAACAGCCACCGGAAAACACAGCCGCGCCGATGGTCAAGCAAGGAAAATTGCCGTAGACATGAACAAGTTTAGAACGCTTGCGAGCGACGACTCAGGTCTCGGCATGAATTTATCTTTGAGTGATTATATGCGCTATCTTTTGATCGGTGGGCTTATCATTATGATCGTAATTTTCTTTGGCGGTCAGATCATGCAACTTACCAAAAACTGGGAAGGTGGCGAATAATTCTCTCAGCCTAGAGCGTTTCTGCTATTGGTGTAAAAATACCTAGAACCCATTTATGAGATGGGTTCTACGCAATAAGCCATCAATTTAACTGTGATGGCAAATAGTCGTGTTCGTGTTGGCATGTGTGGGGTAAGGAGGCGCCACCCCATGGGGAGGCGCATCTGTCTGGGAGAGCGGAGTCGGGTTATTTGCCCGTGCCGGTGCCGGCGGCACCTGCGATACGGCGTTTGTCTAAGCCGTATTTTTCTACTTTCATAATGAGGCCTGCGCGACTGATACCAAGCTCCTTGGCGAGCTTTGATTTATTCCAACCCGTACGTCGCAAACCTTCTTTGATAAGGTCCTTCTCAAGATCTTCGATTGCATCTTTAAGAGATCCTGAAACACGAGCACCTTGAATCTTCGAAGCCTCGTTGGACTCAAGAATTTTAGGTGAAAGCATATCAACGATCAATTTTTGTTCGTTACCTGATAACACGACCAAGCGTTCCATTTCGTTTTGTAATTCGCGCACGTTTCCTGGGAAAGGATAATCATATAATTTTTCAAGCGCGCGTTTGGTTAATATTTTCTTCGGTAAGCCTGCTTTTTTACAAGCGTGTTCGATAAAGTACTCAGAAAGAAGCGGAATATCTTCTTTTCTTTCGCGAAGGGGTGGAACGCGTAAATTAATGACGTTTAAGCGATAGTATAAATCTTCGCGGAAAGAGCCGTCTTCAACCATTTCGCGTAAGTTTCGGTTTGTCGCGGCCACGATACGTACGTCGACTTTTTTCATTTCGAGAGCCCCTACCGGAGTAAAGGTTCCTTCTTGTAACACGCGAAGAAGTTTTACTTGCATTTGCGGAGAGGTATCGCCGATCTCGTCAAGGAAGAAAGTCCCTTTGTCGGCGATTTCAAAAAGACCTTTTTTATCTTTATGAGCACCGGTAAAAGACCCTTTCGAGTGACCAAAGAGTTCGGACTCTAAGAGGTTGTCGTTAAACGCGGAACAGTTTTGGATCACAAAAGGTCTATCTTTACGAGACGAGTTGTAGTGAATCGATTTAGCAATTAATTCTTTACCAGTACCGTTTTCTCCCTGAATGAGCACGGTACTATCGGCAGATTTAATTTTATCTAACAGAGCGTATAAGCTCTGCATGGCCTTAGACTTACCGATCATGTTGTCATATTTGTAACGGCTACCGAGTTCTTTATTAAGTTCCTTAATACGCTCTTCACGACTAGTAATTTCTAAATGAAGAGTTACGATTTCACGAGAAATCAACTCCACCAAATCGATGAAATGATTTTTCTCATCATCAGTTAAAAAGCGAATAGAGTTTGCAATGGTTTGCACATCATCGGTGGCAACACCAAAAGCAGCTAGTTTGTCTTTTATCTCTAGAAGACGATTGGTGTCGTTGGCGTTTTTTACAAAACCGATAGCCAAAACGGTTCCCATAAATTCACGCTCAATTTCGATAGGAAAAATAGCCACATCAAGACCCGTGTGATCCCATTTTTTAATCGCATATTTATTTTGCGACTGACGAAGATCTCCAAGAGAAGCATTGACCAGATCGGTTAAGTTCTGTCGTGCACTTTCGCTCTTGAGGGCATGGAAAACGGCTTTATTCACTGGATTCATATCCACTTGACTAAATCCGCGCATAATTCCTGCCTCATCTGTGAACACAACATCGATGTTCCACCACGACGCAAGAATGTGTTTTAGCTTCTTAATGACGTGAATATGTTCGAATTCTTCCCAATTAATCATCATGCAAGGCTCCTTTGAGCTGTAAAAAGTCTCAACAACATATCGTCAAAAAAATAAACAACCTAAATGTAAAACAGATGGCCTAAAGACAAACTAGACTTTGAGCGAGAACCCTAGACAAAAGAAGTAGTGTCAGTCAAATTGAGGAAACACTTTAAAAGGCGAGATGTTGTTTAAGAAACTGGCCAGTATGGGTTTTCTTGCGAGCGATTTCAAAGGGTGAGCCTTGGGCAATGATCTTCCCGCCCTCTTTCCCGGCCTCGGGTCCGATATCAATAATGTAATCAGAGCGACTAATCACATCCATGTTGTGTTCGATGAGAAGTACGCTACCCCCGAGTTCGACAATCTTATTGAGAACATTCATGAGCAGATGCACTTCGCGAAAGTGTAAGCCCGTTGTGGGTTCATCTAAAATATAAAGAGTGTCTTTATGTTTTGATTCCAAAATTTCTTTTGCAACCTTGAGACGTTGAATCTCGCCGCCGCTAAAAGTAGAGGTGTTTTGTCCTATTTGTAAGTACTCAAGTCCGACTTCTTTTAGCATGGCGAGGGGACGGCGAATTTGCGGTTGAGACACAAAAAAATCCATCGCCTGTTGGACGGTAAGCTCAAGAATTTGCGACATATTTTTATTTTTAAAAATAATATCCAAAAGATCTGCTTGATATTTTTTACCTTTACAAGCCTCACAGGGCATACGGATATTGTCCATAAAGACCATGTCGATCTCTTCATAGCCAAGGCCGCGACACACCGGGCAGCGGCCACCGTCGACATTTAAACTAAAAGTACCCGGCGTATAGCCACGCTCTCTGGCCAGAGGTGTGTTCGCAAAGAGATCGCGAATGTGATCAAATATTTTAAGATACGTGAGCACGTTGCTGCGTTCTGTTCGTCCCACAGATTCTTGGTTGATATAAAGAACAGAGGACAAATGTTCATCGCCGGTTAAATTTTTAAAAGGTTGCCCTTTTAAAAATTCTTGATTCAGGGCGCGCGCCAGCGCTGGGTAAAGTGTTTGTGTGACCAGTGTCGATTTTCCTGAACCGCTCACACCCGTCACTGTGACAATGCGGTGGAGAGGGAAAATAAGATCAGCATTGCGTAAATTGTTACCAGAGCAACCGTTGATTTCGATTTTATATTTATAATTGGCAAGGTCCACATGGCGAGGGGTGAGAGGCACAGCACTTTGTGCTTTTTGGATATAACTTGCGGTTAAAGATTTTTTACTTTTTAAAAAATCAGAAGTTTCCCCAGCAAAGACCACATCACCGCCGAGAGAGCCTGAGCCGGGACCCAACTCTAAAATGCGCTCACTACTTTTAATAACTTCTTCATCATGTTCTACGATGACCAAAGTATTTCCGAGATCTTTTAAGTGTTTGAGTTGTTCAATGAGCCGCTCATTGTCGCGTGGGTGCAGTCCAATCGTTGGTTCGTCTAAAACATAGAGCGTTTCGCAAAGCCCCATCCCGAGCTGCTTCGCTAACATCAAGCGCTGAAACTCACCGCCAGAAAGAGTTCGCGTGGGACGGTCCAGAGTGAGATAGTGCACACCAATATTATTTAAAAACTCAAGACGACTTTTTAATTGAGTGTACACTTCGGTTACCGATTGCATTTGTTGCTTGGAAAGGCGCAAGGACGTTAGCCACTCTAAAGCTTCACGCAAAGACATTTGCGATACTTCTTGAATGGGTTTGTCGCCAATTAAAATAGAGCGTGTGAGGGGGCGCAGTCGTCCGCCTCGGCATTCCGCACAGGGAAAGGAGCTTTTAAAGCGCGACAAAAAGACGCGCACATGCATTTTATATTTTTTACCTTCGAGATATTCAAAAAGACCAACAACGCCCCAAAACTTCGTATCCCCATTCCACACTAATTTTTGTTGTTTCTTGGGAAGATCTTTCCAGGGAACTGAGGTATCAATTTTTTTATCGCGACAGTATTTTAAAAGTTCTCTGCGGTCTTGCGCCGCACTGGGCATAGTAAAAGGCAAAAGCGCACCACGCTCAATGCTCAGATTTGGATTGGGAATAATTTTATCTTCGTCGAGCGTGAGAGAGTTTCCGAACCCATTGCACGCAGGACACGCACCTGCCGGTGAGTTAAAGCTAAAAAGTTGCGGAGTGATATTTCCATAAAAGAAACCACAGTCTCCACAGGTCAGTCCTTCTGTATAAGTGAGAACTTCCCCATCAGTTGAAACAAGAACAAGTCGTCCGGAGGTGATGTGTTTGTTATAATAGGTGCTGGCGTGGTAGCCTTGGCGCAAAGAATCGGCGAGACGTCCTTCGTCGTCAGCTGAAACAGCAAAGCGATCGATCACCAGATAAAAATCTTTTTTTGGAACAGCAGAGGATTTTGTTTTGGCATTGATATCAATCACTAATCCGAAATCATCAAAACTTTTTATATTTTTTGCTGCTTTAGGAGCAAGCATCCGTGAGTATCCATCCGCTAAAAATTGCTTGTAGATTTTGGTGTCGGGAAGAATCTGTTGTTCTTTAAAAATAGGTGCTAAGAGATAAAAACGTTTACCATTGTGTTTGGTGATGAGTTCTTTGGCTAAGTTGCCCGCAGGATGACGTTCAATGAGACCGTGGCCATTGGGACACATCGGCGCACCGATGCTAGAATAAAATAAGCGCAAGTAGTCGAGCAAATCGGAACTTGTACCAACGGTGGAACGTGAGTTGCGTACAGAGTTGCGTTGCTCGAGAGCAATTGCCGGCGGAATATTTTCTACAAACTCTACGTGGGGCTTAGGTGCTTTGTTTAGAAACTGGCGCGCATAGCTGTTGAGACTTTCGATGTAGCGACGCTGCCCCTCCGCATAGAGGGTTTCAAATGCCAGAGAGCTTTTTCCCGATCCGCTGGGGCCGCATACCACAGTAAAAGAATTAAGGGGAATCTCGATAGATACACCCTTAAGATTATTTTGCGTAATGTTTTTTAAAGAAATATCTGCCATGTGCGAGGAAATAAAATAGCACAAATGGGGTTGGTGTATAGGTCTTTTTCCAGGGATTACATCTTATAGGGCACGATCTCCCTGTCTTGTCGGAAATTGACACTCAGGGTAATGTTCGCTCCTACGCAAGCAGGAGCGAAGAATTAAAAACTTTCGCGTAAGAAGTCTTTTTCTTCCACTTGTCGTTCTTCGAAAGTTTGTGGTGCCGCACCAGGTTCTGTTCCACGTACGAACGGTAGGCGCACGCCCTTGGGATCGAGTTTTCCCGTATCGTTATTCACATTCATAAATACAATATCTGGCGGCACGTCGAAGGACTCTACAGTAAGATTTTTGTGGAGAGTTTCCATGTAGTCCATCCAAATGGGTAAGGCCGTACTGCTGCCAGTTTCTCCGCGGCCAATCATTTTTTCTGTATCATAGCCCACCCAAACGCTGGAAATATATTGGGGAGAATAACCAATAAACCAGGTATCAAAATAACCATTGGTCGTTCCTGTTTTACCAGCAATCGGTCTGCCAAGAGAGGCGGCACGTGCACCGGTACCGCCGGGTTCTGTGGCAACACCTTGAAGCATATTGGTCACAAGGTATGCCGTGTTTTGCGAAATCAACTGATCGGGATCATCATAGAAAAATCCATTGGTAGGTGGTTTTTCATTCGAATTTTCAGAAATAGGCTGAGAAGCCATCTTGCGAGTGTAGGTTTCCAGAGCCTCTTGGTATTCTTTCCGTTTTTGCAGAAACTCTTCATTTATGGCGTCGAGTTTATCTTTAAAGCGTGCATCTAAAGAAAGATTTTTTAAAAGAACCTCGCCATCCGGGCGTTTCACTTCTTTAACCAGTACAGGGGCTATGCGGCGTCCGCCATTAGCAAAAACCGAAAACGCCTTTGTCATTTCATACATAGATATACCACTCGTTCCCAGAGCTAAAGACATATCCATATTGAGAGGACTTACGATACCTAAGCGACGGGCGTATTCTGCAGCGTAAGGGATGGTGGCTTTTTGCAGGATACGAATCGTCGGCATGTTGAGTGAGCGCTTAAGGGCATTACGCATGAGAATATCACCGGTAAAGGAACCATCGTAGTTTTCGGGCTTCCACACTTCTTGTGTAGCAGAATCATTCGCACCGGCATCGTTAGACGCCTCAACAGTGGTTGTGCCATAAACAACGGGAGCGCCCATGATGGGTGTGGCAACCGTGAGGCCCTTCTCAAGTCCTGCGGCATAGACAATAGGTTTAAACGACGAACCACTTTGGCGTAAGGCTTGGTAGGTACGATTGAATTTGTATTTGGAATAATCTAAGCCCCCTACCATTGATACAATATCATTGGTGTGGAGATCAAATGACAAAAGCGCTCCTTGAATTTGCGGCTCTTGTTCCAAGGCTAAATGCACACGCGACTCCGTATCCTTAGAGGGCTTTTTTGTTTTTTTCGCTTTATATGTTTTTGCGATGATGCGCACATCGATGATGTTGCCTTTTGCTAGAGCCGAAGATGGCTTTTTAATAAATAAATGTTCGCCATAAGAAAGATCTGGATTGAAGGTGCGCGCCCACTGCATATCTTGTAGTGGAATGACCCCTTTGGTTTCTGGAAGATCCACGTAAACAAGACCGTTTGTATCATCCACATCGGTTACGACACCCTCGACGATGTCATTGAGCGCGAGAAATGGTGGAAGGGCGGACGTTTCTTTTTTTGCGGTATCTTCAAATGTTACCGTTGTACCATCTGGTAGAATAGTAAAATGCGATCGTTTTTCTTTTAAAATACTGTCCTTGATTTTTTTAAGTTGTTCCTCGAGAGCTGTAGAGTCTTTGATGTCGACAGTGCCCTTGGGGCCGCGGTACCCGCGGCGTTTATCCACTTCACGAAGACCTGAGCGCACGCTTTCGATGGCTTTACTTTGTGCCTTTGTATCTAGAGAGGTATAAATTTTTAAACCCTGTTCATAGACCGCTTGTTCCCCCAGCTCTTTGGTTAACAGTTGACGAACTGTTTCGACAAAATAAGGGCCTGTTTCTTTGTAGGTTTTTTTAATTTGTACGACCATCTCTTCTGTTTTGGCTTTTTCGGCATCCTCAGAAGTGATGTAACCTTCTTCGGTCATGCGGTGAAGCACATATTTTTGCCGATCTTTAGCACGCCCCGGAGACACCACAGGGTTGAGGCGGCTTGGCGAGGTGGGAAGTCCTGCGAGCATCGCCATTTCTGCCAAGGAAAGATCTTTTAATTTCTTACGAAAATAGGTTTCCGCTGCCGCCGCCACACCGTAAGAACCTTGGCCTAAATAAATTTGGTTCAAATAAAGATACAAAATATTTTCTTTGGAAAGATTTTGCTCCATTTTGTAAGTGAGAAGAGCTTCGCGCAGTTTGCGTATATAAGTTTTTTCTGATGATAAAAACAGCGAACGCGCTGTTTGTTGGGAAATGGTCGAAGCCCCTTGTCGCCGTTGTCCAGAGACTAAGTTCACCCATACCGCGCGCCCAATAGCGTAGAAATTAAAGCCATGGTGCTCAAAGAAGGTATCATCTTCTGCTGCCAAAAAAGCTTTGATAAGCAAAGGTGGCATCTCTGCATAGGGCGTGAGATAGCGTACGCCCTGCTCACGGCTATAGAGCTCACCGATTTTTTCTCCGTCACGGGAAAAAATATCGCTCGAGAGAAGAGGCTTATAATCTTCAACGGTGATGAGTTGCGGGAGTGATTGATAGAGATAGTAAAGGTATCCACCAATGCTCATTGCCAAAAGGAGCACCAGAGAAACATTGATACCTAAAAGCCACAATAAAAATTTTTTTCTACGTCCCACGTTAGGACCTCCCCGAGGCGCCGATGTAAAGCACTTTTTAGGAGGGATTCGTCGAGGGGCTCATAATAGGGACAGCTCCTGCTTCGCCGACATCGCGGCTTTCAGCCGCGAACGCTTCACGCTTGTCGGAGCCACTATTATGAGCCCCTCGACGAATCCCTCCTAAAAAGTGGAGCTACGCTCCCTTCATGAATCATAAAACGATGAACTCGCTAGTAGTTTAAAGGACAGAAGGGAAGAGTTCAACCTGGGTTTGAGAGGGAAACAACTGGTCTGTTGCGGGTTCATATTTATACCTTTGTAAGAGCGCATTTCAGGGGCATCGAGGTATTAAAACGGCGTAAAAAATTTTTTAGAAAAGTGCAACCGAATTGGACATACTGGAGTTGGTCTTTTGTCTAGAACCCATCTCATAAATAGGAGCGTAACGAGAAGGTTTTATAAAGTTTAAATCGAGGCATGGGATCACTCTGTGGTGTTTTAGCGGGAGCTCCCCATCTTTGCGATGAAAAGGGGAGCCAATCAAACAGTGTTATTGCGAAGCACCCTGTATGTTGGAGCGAGGGGTAAAGCTCTGTCTGCCAGAACTACGCACGCAGCCCTCTCGTCCCTCTTTAGCGGCGAGCGGTCTACAGGCTTTATTGACGGGATCAAAAATGCCCAGTAGATCCGATGGTACTTCCTCAGGTTGCGCCTGCTGCTCGTTCATACAAATGGATTTTATACTTGGCCATCGATTTAAAATATCATTCGAATTTTGCGAAGTGCCGGCAGCCTGCACACGCCCATTAGAGTTCGTCAAGCTTGTCATCATGGCGAAAGCCATCCCCATCATGGCTTGCTGTTGGGCTTTTTCAATGGCATTGGCCTGCATTGCCGTGGACTGTGCAATATAGCGACGCTCGTCGTCCATTTGCGCTAACATTTTAGGTATTTTGGCTTCTTGGTAGGCGACATCTGATAGAATTTCTTCGCGCTTGATTTTGAAATTATTTAGTTTTGTGTTGAGCTCATCTTCGGCTGAAGATAAATCTTCCTGAGTGGAGGGGTCAACCATGCACTCATTATAGAAGTCCTTTTTCTTTTGTTTCAGGCGCGCGCGCGTACCGCTGGCTTGACTCATGGAAGTGACTTTATAAGTTGTTTTTGCTGCAAGACCACTATTGATTTCTAACAATTTAGCATAATTGGTGTTTGCGTTGGCTCGACATTGCTTGCGGATTTTAGAATCGGTTTGTCTTTTGGCGGACTCAGCCTCTTTAATTTTCATACGACGATCATAATCAGCGCGCTGGAACTCATGGATTTTATCGTCTATCTTCTCCATTTGCTTCGCTTGCTCTTGGTCAACCTTGTGCATTTGCTCCAACTGTTGTTTTTGGAGTTCAGCCATTTTCTGATCTCCTTGCGCCATTTTATTAGCCATGTCTGTAATCGGATTACCAGTAGACTGTTGGCCGTTTTGGTTTTGTTGGTTGGCGGCTGGTTGAACCACGGCTTGCGCGTTACTATTGCGCACACTGAGGACGCGATCGTAGGCTTTTTCTAAGGCTTTTTCACAACTTTTTTCTCTACTGGGGGTTTCATCATCGTCATCGCCGCCATCAGTTGCAGCTTTTTCCGCACGGGCGCTAAGGCTGAGAACTAAAAATAAAGATAAGAGCATAGCCAACAAGGATTTATGCATAGGTCCCCCTTGAATTCCTATGTCTAATATCGGTAAAAAAGCGTCTCGACTTAAGACTTTTGGGCTAAAAAAAGGGTAAATTTAATGGGCGAACCATAAATCTTGCAAGATCCAGGCGGCACTAAACCACATGCAAAAAAGGGCGAGGGATTGGTGACGTCTCAAAATGAGAAAAAGTTCCGGGGATTTTTTTTCCACCGCTTTCATGGGGGGAAATTCCAACACGAAAAAAAGCAAAACACCATACGAAAAAGCCATCCATTTTGTGAGCTCATCTAGAGTTTGTATATCCATGCCCAGTGTATCGGAATAAGACAGTAAAATCTTTAGGGTGGGCACGCGCTCGAGTCCTCCGGACAAAAAGACTATACTTTTTGTTGCGATAGGTCGCCAAGAGGGGGTTTTTAAGCTAGTTGGGCCAGGTCCTACAAAAAATCTCTGACCTTTTCGAAAACCTTTGGTATTCTTGTGCTTAGGATTCTGTGGCAAAAGCTAAGATTACAGAAATCCTACAAGCATAATTTCGGGGACTGTCCCTGACAATGGTGAGCAGGCCCAGTTTAAGCTGGGAAGCCTAAAGTTGTTATTATGGTCACCCACCTTCTGACTTGGGATTTCCTTGTTTCTTCTAGCAGCCACAGAATTTTTTTTGTCTTTTTACCTCATGCATTGATCCGGGTTGTAACCCTTGACCCGCCTAAGACATCCCACTACTTTGCTATGTCGTGAGTCAACAAACCCCAACCGACAAATGGTCTACTCTATTAGAGCCAACACCCGAAACGGTGCGCAAAAAGCCAGCGGCTGCAGAAGCACAGCTGTCATTGGAAGAGCAAATGTCTCTGCCCGAGGAGAGTGCTGAAGAAAAAATTTTTTCGGTTTCGGATATTAATGGGCTATTAAAAGCACAGATCGAAAAGAATTTTTCCAGTGTATGGATACGCGGAGAAATTTCAAACTTCAAAGCCCATACCTCAGGACATTTTTATTTCAGCCTTAAAGACGAGCGCTCGCAAATAAATGCAGTTATGTTTAAGGGATTTAATGCGCGGTTAAAGTTCCGTCCCGAGAGCGGTATGGAAGTGATGGTGCGTGGACGTATCACCGTGTATGAGCCGCGTGGCACCTATCAGATTTTTTGTGAATCTATGGAGCCGGTGGGCGCCGGTGCTTTGCAAAAAGCGTTTGAACAGCTCAAAGAAAAGTTGCGCCTTGAGGGGCTGTTTGCTCCGGAACATAAAAAAGCGCTCCCACTGTTACCCAAACATATTGGCATTGTCACATCGCCAACGGGAGCGGCCATTCAAGATATTCTTAACGTTTTGTCGCGACGGTACCGGGGTGCAGAGATCACCATTATTCCGGCGCGCGTGCAGGGCGATGGTGCGGCTCAAGAAGTGGTTCGTGGTATTGAGCTTGCGAATCGCTTAGATCTTTTTGATGTGTTGATTGTAGGACGTGGAGGAGGTTCCATTGAGGACCTGTGGTGCTTTAACGAAGAGATTGTCGCCCGTGCAATTTTTAAATCCCACATTCCCATCATTTCAGCCGTTGGCCACGAAATCGACTTTACCATTGCCGACTTTGTTGCCGACTACCGTGCGCCGACACCGTCGGCGGCGGCTGAGGTAGTGGCCAAAAGTGCCAGCGAGATAAAAGAAAAAATTCTCGCACTTGAGCAACGCCTTCAGCGCGGAGTAAAGATTTTTATCGAAAAGCGAAAAATGGGGATTGGTGCTTTACAAAAGCAACTGGTAGACCCCAAACGTCGTCTCGAGGATTTAGCTCTTCGCTGTGATGAACTTACTCAGAGATTATCTATGGCGTGGACGCGCTATCACAGCGAAAAAGTTTTGCGTGTACAAGTAATGCAGGGGCGCCTACAAAGTCCGCGTACAATGGTGAGCACCAAACGGGCACAGGTTGTTAGCGCAAGAAGAATGCTTCAGCAGGAAATGCAAACCCAGTTATTGCGCGCCCGTGATCGGGTGCAAAAATCTATTGGCATGCTTGATGGCTTAAGTCCACTCAAGGTACTTGGTCGTGGTTATTCGATTATGTTTCACGAGGACAAGGCCGTTCGCAGTGTTAAGGATGTTGTCAAAAACGATGAGCTTACTGTACGTCTACACGATGGTGAGTTGGTGACAGTTGTAAAAGACAAAAAGAATAAAAAATAGAGGAGTAAAACATGGATTTCGAAAAAAAATTAAGCCGCCTCGAACAGATTGTGGCCAAAATGGAGAGCAACGAGCAAACTCTCGAAGAATCCATCAAACTATTCGAAGAGGGCGTACGTCTATCGCAGGCGTGCAACAAAGAGTTAGAAGAGGCGGAGCAAAAAGTACAAGTGCTGCTTTCTGTCGATGAAAAGGGTCAACCGGTAACGGAGAAGTTTGAGCGCTAACATGATTTCTGCTTCGGAAGACATCGAAACATTCCTTCGACAGCATTTTGCAAAACGTGGAGGGGAGACCCGTTCCTTATCACCACAGTTGGTGGAGGCGATGGCCTATTCTCTTTTTAGTGGAGGAAAACGTTTTCGTCCTAATCTGTGTTTACAAGCAGCGATGGCCTTTGGTGGACAGGCGCAAGAGGCCATCCCCTATGCCGCGGCGATAGAGCTGATTCATACCTATTCCCTGATTCATGATGATCTGCCCAGCATGGACAACGACGATATCCGTCGCGGCAAGCCCACCAATCACAAAATTTTTGGAGAGGCCTTGGCACTCTTGGCTGGCGATGCTCTTTTGACTGAGGCGTTTTACATCATTGCCCAAAGTTATTCATCCCGTGCACAGCTGAGTGGGCCCCTTGTATTGTGTTTGTCGAGTGCCGCAGGAATGTCGGGCATGGTAGGTGGCCAAGCGATGGACATGTCTTTGGGCGCACCACTTCATTCGATTGAGGGCGCTTTGCTTACCCATCGTGGGAAGACCGCAGCACTTATTGCGGCGGCGCTAGAGGGCGCGGCTGTGATCACCCAACTCAATACATCTCAGATAGAAGTGGCGCGATGCTTAGGGGAAAGCTTGGGAATTGCGTTTCAGGTGCGCGATGACCTTCTCGATAGAGAAATGGGCTCGGCAAACAGTGTCTTGTCCTACTGGAGTGAGGGCGAAACCAATGCCTATTTAGATGATCTACTTAAAGACGCACAAGAGATGGTGCAGACACTACCGCCAGGAAGCGAAGAGCTCCTTACGTTTTTTTCCTATAACCGCGAAAGGCAAATATAAAATGAACTATCGAAAATACAAAGGGCATATAGCGTTTTTGTTATTTGGATTTCTGCTTGCTGGGTGCCAAGGATTTTTTAAAAAGAGTACGCAACCACAAGTGGCAGACCACCCGGTGGTGGTCAATCCCAATGAACAACAGACGACGAATCATCCAGGGGACGTGGTTCATGTACCTGAATTTATCGCCGAAAAAGCCCCGCGCGTAGGAGTGATTTTTGGTCCAGGCGGAGCTAAGGTTCTGGCCGAAATTGGCGCCCTTCAAGAGTTGGAGCGACAAAAAATTCCAGTAGTGGCAACAGTAGGCTTGGAGTGGGGTGCTTTGGTTGGAGCCTTGTATTCCTTAAATGGTCAAAGCCATGAGGTGGACTGGAAGATATCTCAGTTACCTAAGGTAAGCTTTTCTTCATCCAATTTATTTTCTAAAAAAATGCAACCAACAACCATCAGCGAATACGATAAATACTTAGCTAAAGTTTTCGCGTCTGAAAGAGTGGAATCCACAAAGCTGCCGTTTGCTTGTCCGTATATAAAAAGGGAGTCTTCGCGTTCCGCCTTGGTTAAAAAAGGCGCTCTTCGTAACGTGCTTAAATCCTGTTGGCAGTATCCGCCTCTGTTTGCCGAGGCGCAATCATTAGCGGCACCCTACGCGCTTGCTGATGCGGTGTCGTACTTAAAGAAAAATGGCGCCGAATTAATCGTTCTCATTAATGTTCTCGAAAATCCATCGGAGAAAGATTTTGCTTCATGGGACGATACCAGTTGGGTATGGTTTAGTTGGGTGCCTGTGCATGTGGCTTTGCGTAGTGCAAGTGGTTTTGGAATTCAGGAGACGATACAGATAGACACATCCGCATTTGACATGGCAGATTTTGATCAACGTTTACGCCTCATCCAAGTTGGAAAACAAGGAGCAGCGTCGCAGATTGAACGCTTGATTAAAAAATATGATTTTTAAAATTAGTATAGTTTAATTAGGGTGTGTGAAAAACATAAGGTGGGTCGATGAAAAATAAAACATTTAAAAACACAGACGAATTTAAACAGCGCCGCGAGAAGATTTTTGCAAAACTCAAAAACAGTGTCATGATTCTTTTTTCGGGTGAAGAGTCAGGGTGGGAGCGTTTTCGTGCCGCGAGCCCTTTTGTCTATGCTACGGGCTTTGAGGAGCCGGATGCCATTTGTGTTTTGGCTCCTGGGCAAAGTGAACCGTACAAAATGTTTGTGCGCCCGCGAGACCCAGCAAAAGAAATTTGGGATGGATATCGCTATGGCTTGGATGGCGTTAAAAAAGATTTTGGCGCGGATGTTTCATATGACATTAAGGATTTTTATACTGAGCTTCCTAAAATTTTAAAAGACGCCGACGCGGTTTATTATTCACTCGAGGGCACAGAGCGCGATTTGCACATCATACGCGCCATTAAAGAGTATGTCGCCACTCTCGGTCGTACGGGCCGAGGGATGCTTCCTATTTTTGATTGCAAAGAAATTCTCGGCGAAATGCGTTTAATTAAATCAGCTCAAGAAGTTCAGTGGCTGCGTCAGTCCTGTGAGCTCTCTGCTCAGTCACATAAATCCGTGATGGAGCAAGTATGGAGCGGTATGAACGAAAAAGATATCCAAGCGATTTTGTTTAAAGAATTTTTCAGTCGTGGCGCTCACCGCGAAGGGTATTTTTCGATCATCGCCGGAGGCGCAAACGCCACGATTCTCCACTATCGAGACAATAACTCGCCGACGAAAGATGGCGACCTTTTACTCGTGGATGCCGGAGCGGAGACTCACTATTTAACCGCCGATATTACACGCACCTATCCAATGAATGGCAAGTTTACCGAAGCCCAAAAAGATGTTTACTCGCGAGTTTTACGCGTGCAAAAGGAACTCATCGCAATGGTTCGACCTGGTATCAGCTATAGCGATATTCAAGAGGCGGCCCGTGCTAAACTCACAAAAGAACTTATTGATATTGGATTTTTAAAAGGTTCCGTCGAAGAAAATATAAAAACCAAAGCTTTTACCAAATACTACCCGCACAACATCGGACATTTTTTAGGAATGGATGTACACGATACAGGTTTGTATTCGATTAACGGTGTTTCTCGTAAATTGGAGGCAGGGATGGTTCTCACGATTGAGCCGGGCCTTTATATTCCCGAAGATGACCAAACGGTACCCGAAAAATATCGCGGCATAGGTGTGCGCATAGAGGATGATATTTTAGTGACTCCAACAGGGCAGGATGTTCTCACGGTGTCAGCACCCAAAGAAGTGGACGATATCGAACGCCTCATGAGCATAGCCCAGCGCCGCGCCTAAGGTGTTGAGCTCGAAAGATCCATCTCCATCCACCCGTGTTGTCGAGCGAGACGCAGGAGCCCCTGCTCATCATCATATAAAGATTTATGCTCTGAATCCGCTTTTTGCGACTGCACCGCGATGGCGCAGGCTTTTGCCATCTCTAACAGATGCTGGTCGCCAAGAGTATTTCCGCAGCATAATATCGGCGCGTGATTGTGTGAGACTTGTAAAAAAGCTTTGGCCTTTCCTTCGCGCCACGTGATTTCTCCCTCTTGCTGATCACTAATCATACCGCCATCTATTTTGGTTTTTACACCAATAGCGTGCATTTGGGTAAATCCAGCAACTTCGAGAGCGCCAGTAACTGCCCACTCCACCGAGGCGCTCACCACAAACAAATTTATATTTCGCTGAAGCAGTTCTTCGATTAGCTTCTTTTGCTGTGGAAAAACCTGTGGGGGTGTGTGATGAGCCGCCGCTTGAGCCCAAGATAAAACGGTTTCGAGAGTAAATCCCGAGCAAATTTGCGCAAGCCATAGATAGGCCGTCGGCGGATGTTTCTTTTTTAATTGAATATAGTGATCCCAGGCATTGATACCGCGTAGGGCGGGAAGATTGCAGTTTTCAATTTGATAGTGAAAAAAATTTTCGCCCACATCATTAGACCACAACGTGCCATCAGCATCAAAAACGGCATAATGCGGACCAGGGTGATTTTGTAAATAGAGATCGACGGATTTAAGAACTCTTGTTAGCATACTCTATTGATAACACGAACTTTGTGCAGAAGAAAGCGAGATCAAATGTCACCGAACAACGAGGGTGCAAAAATCATGACGATAGAGGATGTTCCTGACATTTTAGAATTCGAAAAATCACGCTTGCCCGGAGAGGGTATCGAAAAAGAAATGCAAACTTGGCACGCCGTATGGCGCCAGGAAGCCCTGGAGCATTATGCCCGTCTGGGTTGGAGCTTTATTTTCCGCACCAATGGAAAAGTTGAAGGTTATGTTTTGACCCAACCCATTTTATTTTTTAAAGGCTGGACGCAAGCTCTTTGGGTGGAACATATTTCAGCAACGACAGAGGAGTTAACAGCGGCTTTATTTGATATTGCTTACCGCTGGGCTCGCGACAAACATTTTCAAAAAGTTTATTTTTCAGAAAACCTTCAGTTTCTAAATAAAGAACAGCGACCATTACAAAACGATGGGGCTCTGCACTCCGTTGCTTCAGCTAAAATTTAGAGGAAACATGTTTAGCAAATACACCCGCCACAATACGTTAAGCTCCTGCTCAGACAAAGATTATGATCTTATTATTATTGGTGGCGGTATTACTGGGGCAGGTGTTGCGCGCGATGCCACCTCTCGGGGAATGAAGGTTCTTCTCTGTGAGGCTCATGATTTTGCTAGCGGCACCAGTTCTCGTTCCAGCAAACTTGTCCACGGGGGTATTCGTTACCTGGAAAATTTGGAGTTTGGCCTTGTTCATGAGGCTCTTGTAGAGAGAACTCTTTTATTAAAGACCGCACCCCACATGGTTCATCCACTACGTTTTCTTTTACCGGTTTATAAAACCTCTCGGGTTGGTTTGTTTAAGATGGAAATGGGGATGATTCTCTATGATCTTCTTTCTTTTTTTGAGGCCCCCGAACTCCACGAACTTCATTTTAAACAAAGCACGGAGCAGGCGGAGCCGCTTTTAAAACAAGAAAACCTTGTAGGAAGTGTGATTTATTCCGACGCTTACATGGAAGATGATCGCTTGGCAGTGGAAGTTCTTAAGTCTGCTCATGAAATGGGCGCCGATATTGTCAACTATACCAAGGTGACGAGGCTTACCGAATCGGCCCAGGGAGTAGAGGTAGAGCTGGTCGATCAAAAAACGAGCAAACTTTACCGCGCCCATGCACGCCATATTATTACCTCTGTTGGTCCATGGACAGATATGGTGGGCGCTGATCTTTTATCACAGTGGAAGCCAGTTATGCGTCCAACAAAAGGCGTTCACTTGGTGTTTTCCCGTGCGCGTATTCCGGTGCAGCGTGGAATTGTTATGGGCATTGAACAGCGTATTGTTTTTGTGATTCCGCGTGGAGATATTGTGATCGTGGGGACAACCGATACCGATTACCCGGGGGATCCCGGGAAAGTAAAAGTAGAAAAAGAGGATGTTCGCTACCTGTTAGAGGTGACCAACGGCTACTTTCCATCGTTGCATCTTTCTGCCGAAGATGTGATTTCCTGCTATGCGGGTGTGCGCCCACTGGTAAAAGATGAGGCCTCTTCAGAGGGGAAAACCAGTCGTGAACATGTGATCTATAACCCGACACCTAAAGTGACATTGGTTGCGGGTGGAAAGTATACGACCTATCGAGCTATGGCGGAACAGATTGTTGACTCTGCACTCGACCAAATGGGTTTTGAGGAAAAAATGAAATGGCGCGCCTCAAATACCAAAAACGATATCAACAAAAAAGCCACCCACGAAAAAATACGCCGCTTGCGAGGACAAGTGGGACGTATTGCAGAAAAGTATGGTCAGTCGGAGCTTACAGTACAGGACCTGATTGGTCGCCGTGGAGAAGATGCCTTAGAAATTTTAGAGACGATGCAACAGTTTCATAAAGACCCCACCGAGGTGGCTCTTTGGAAGGCCGAGTTGAAGTTCGCTTTTGATCACGAAATGTGTTTGTCCCTTAAGGATTTCTATTGGCGTCGTAGCCCATTATTTTTGCATCACGAAGACAACGGCCTTTCTGTCCTGGTAGAACTTGCGCAGTATTTAGGAGAGCTGAATCACCTGGCAGCAGAGCAGGTGCAGCTCGAGGTGCGTGAAGTGACAGCAAGTATCGCAGAAGAAAAAAGGGCCATTTCGGAACTATTTTAGAGTGCATTTAATGCCGCAACCCATCTTGGGCGAACTTTTACATTCACTCCGCTATTGTCCAGTTATCAATAAGCTCTTGTATTGACTATTATTTTGTTAAAATTTAATCTGGTGAACGGACGGATCACGGCTCGTGAGACTATCTCTCGAGATAGTACTTTTTCAACAGGCGCTGGAGCAAAAGAACAGTGACGCCGTGTTAATACTCTGTGCTTGTTCCGTGCTCATTCGTCCATCTTAGAGGATTAAGATTTTGATCCATCTGAGAGAATTGAACCCATTACGAACGCAAGATAAGCGGTAGAAGGATTCCTCATGGCTTTTTGGAATAAAGTTTCAGATATGTTCTCCAATGATTTGGCAATCGATTTAGGTACAGCAAATACACTCGTTTATTCTAAAGCGGCCAAAGGAATCATTATCGATGAGCCTTCCGTCGTTGCAGTACAAAAAAATTATCGTGGCATGCAAAACCGCGTGCTTGCTGTTGGTAAAGAAGCGAAAGAAATGTTGGGTCGTACGCCGGGTACGATTGTCGCGATTCGCCCAATCAAAGATGGCGTTATTGCCGACTTCGAAGTCACGCAATCTATGCTAAAATATTTTATTTCTAAATCTATGGGCAACAGCAAAAGCTTCATTCGTCCGCGAATTATTATTTGTGTGCCCTACGGGATCACGCAAGTGGAGAAAAAAGCGGTGAAGGAGTCGGCGCTCTCTGCGGGTGCTCGCGAAGTGTTTTTGATTGAAGAACCGATGGCAGCGGCGATCGGCGCGGGATTGCCAATTACTGAGCCCATTGGCAGCATGGTTGTTGATATCGGTGGAGGAACAACCGGTGTTGCCGTAATTTCTTTGGGTGGGATTGTTTATTGTAAATCTATTAAAGTAGCCGGAGATAAACTAGACGAAGCGATCATTAACTACGTTCGTCGTCAGTTTAACTTGCTCATCGGTGAGAGAACAGCTGAGCAAATTAAAATCACCATTGGTAATGCTTATCCATTTGATGAAATACGCACGATGGTTATCAAGGGTCGCGATTTAGTAGCAGGTGCTCCAAAAACAATTGAGATCACCAGCGAACAAATCAATGATGCACTCATGGACCCATTAAGCGAGATGGTGGATGCTGTTCGTACAGCTCTTGAGAAAACACCGCCCGAGCTTGCATCCGATATAGTCGACAATGGTATTGTCCTCACGGGTGGTGGAGCCGGTCTGCACAATTTAGATATGCTTCTTAAAGAGCGTACGGGGCTTCCAGTGACAATAGCAGAAAATCCATTAACCTGCGTGGTGATGGGGTCTGGTGAAGTGTTAGCTGAACTTGAACTTCTTAAACAGGTAACGACGGACTAAGGCGCGAAAAGTCTTAATGTAGATGGCGTGGGTACAACAAAGATCCGCAAGCTTTACTCCTATTTATGAGATGAGCTCTGATCAGCCCCGTGTTGACAGCATCATAAGGAACATAAACTTTGACAGTGGGCACGAAAAAATACACATCACTGCGTAAACTATTTGTTCGATGGCTTGTGCTATCTTCAGTTATACCGTTACTGCTTATTGCCGTCTTTTTTGTTAGTCGTTTTAAAACAGCCGTTCAGGATGAAATGTTCCAACGTTTGTTAGTATACACACGTCAAATTCAAACTGTGCTTTCAGATTATGAGTCGTTCGTCAAAAATCGTGTAACCTTGGTGTGTGAAGACAAAATTGTCAGTTACAATTGGAAAACTGCGAACACAGACGAGTTAAAAAATACTTTAGCACGTTTTTTTGATGACGACGCTCCGGAAGGTCTAACTCTTTACGGACAGTCCGGCGAAGCTCTCATCCGCACAGGAAATCGTAAGGAGACGGAAGGTTGGGGGGCACCCTTAACACCAGAAATTTTGCAACAACTAAACGACAACGAGATGATCACCCGTGCGTTCTATCAAACGATCAACAACCAAGTGTATTTGATTTTAAGTGTTCTTCGTGCCACGAAGGACGAAACGCTCAACTGGGTGGGTTACGCTGAATATTTTGTAATTATGGATTCTCAATCGGTACGTCAAATTCAAAAAGAACAAAATCTGGACATCATTTTCTTTGGACCAGCCGGGGAGGTTTTTCTTTCCTCATTGCCTGACGAGAAATTTTCTCAATCTCAGCTTTCACAGGATTTCTTGCGCGGCAATAATCACTTTTTTGATTTATCGGTTAAAGGCCAAACATTTGGTTTTATTTCTACGGCCATTTCATGGGGCGATCAGAAGTTCTTAGTGGCTATTGGAGCATCTAAGGAAAGTTTATCTTCCGGACTTCAAGAACTTATGTATTTTGTATTTGGTGCAGTGATAGTGCTACTCGCTTGTTTATTGGCATTTAGTTATTTTTTCACGAAACAAATTATTGCCCCTATTGTTCGCCTGGTTGATGGCGTGCAAACGATGAGCGATACTGGAGAACCAGTGCATGTTCAGGCTACCGTGAATAACGAAATTGGTCTCCTCACAGATCGTTTTAATGACATGTCGATAAAAATTCACCAGTATCAGGAAGCTCTTGAGGGGAAGGTCACAGACTTGGAGTCGGCCAATAAAGAGATTAACGATAAACAAACACAGCTAATCCAAAGCGCAAAACTTGCGGGTCTTGGTCAGTTGGTGGCGGGTGTTGCCCATGAACTCAATAACCCCATTGGTTTTGTCTACAGCAACATCCAACATTTGCGTGAATACTCCACGGCACTTATCGATTTAGTTGAGGAACTTGGAAAAAATAATCCGAAATTTTCTAATTACAAAGAAAAATACGACTACAATTTTATTTCTAAGGATTTACCAAAATTGATTACTTCTTGTGAAGAGGGAGCAAAACGGACGCGCGACATTGTTACCGGACTTCGAAATTTTTCCCGTGCCAGCGATAAAGAAAATAAAAAATTTAGTATTGTGGACTGTATCGACTCAACGCTTGAGCTTCTCGAGGGCACGCAAAGAAAAGAGTCCATTGCTGTAAATAAGCGCACGGACGACTTTATTCCTTTGATAGAGGGGAACCCCAATCAAATGAGCCAGGTTTTTATGAATTTATTTTCGAATGCCTTCCAGGCGTTGAGCGGGCGGGGCGGTCAGTTAGATATAGATGTTTCATTTCGAGATGCTGACAAACAGGTGGTCATTAAAATTAAAGATAATGGCGTTGGCATTTCAAAAGAAAATCTATCCAAAATTTTCGATCCGTTTTTTACAACGAAAGAAATTGGCCAAGGAACGGGCCTGGGTTTGAGTATTTCTTACGGCATTATACAGAGTCATGGCGGTGATATTCAGGTTGTTTCTGAGCTTAGCCAAGGAACAGAGTTTATCATCAGCCTACCAGCTATCAGTTAGGGCGTATTGCTGCATCCAAGTCCATGAGGATACACATGGGGGGCGTGTGGATGGACTCTTAATTCTAGCTCTTAAGGTCTTTATTATTTTGACCGATATTACCTAAACATGGTCAGTAAACGAGATAAATATATTTATTCTGGTGCGGTTGTTATCATTGTGGCATTGGCAATGCTATTTATTCGTGCTCAGAAGAATGAAAGCGGAGCGGGTGCAAAGGCGGTTACCTTTCAGGCCTTAGATCTGGAACGGAAACGTGCTATTTCTCATAAACAAATGGAACAAAAGAAGATGGAAGTGACTAACTGGAAGACAGCTCCCAAGTTAGATAACAATTTACGACCAATTCATAACAATCTTGAAGATCCGGCGAGTAAAATTCAGTTGGAATCGGCTAAAAACCATGCCGAGGTGGATGCGCGTGACCCAGATGTCTATGAAATACCTATGTCGAGTTTAGAAACACAAATCAATAAACGCATGGTCAACGAGCAGTACGCGGCGCAAATGTCTGCGCTACAAAAAAAGAATTTTGTCGAAGGCTATAAAAAACGCGCTCTCGCTATGGGTTATATGGTGGAACTCAATGATAAGTTAGAGCTGATTCGTGCGACCAAAGTCAGAACGATACAACAAAATAGTCCCTCTGTAGAGGTAGATTCCATGGAAGAAGACTATGATGAGGGCGACGAATAAAATCGGGTCCAAGAGCGGTGTGGTCTTATAAGGCCAGCCTATAATTCATTTTCCCCTCTTTTTTGATCCCAGCTCGACAACAACAAGTGCCACTTGGAAGTGCCCACCTTTTTCCATAGACTATGTTCTGAGCAGCAGAAATGCTTCACCCAATTGCAGTTTTTTATTTTCTGCGCCACCTGTATAGAAAGCGTTTGTCTGCATAAAAATAGCTGCTAGAATCAGCATAAAACTTGTCGGAGGTAATATGAAAATGCAATTTATCGTCCTCGCAATTCTTTTAGGGATTTTTGCGCAGGGATGTAGTTCACGTCAGTTTTCCCACGGTTCATACGATGACGTGGACAATGAAAATCTATTAAACGATCGTTGGTCAGAAACAGACATGCAAAAAGCGGTGAATGAATTGGTGACAGGTCTTGTGTCTTATCGCGGTATTGGCGAAGCCAAGCGTCCACCGATTGTGATGGTTACTAAACTGCAAAACAAAACCAGTGAAGTGATCGACACACAAAATATCATGGATATGGTTAAAGTGGATTTAACCGCAAGTGGAAAAGTAAAATTCATCGATAAAGAAGCCCGTCAAGATATCGCGGATGAATACGAGTATCAAAACTCAGGCATGGTTTCCAATTCGTCAAAAAAAGGACCGGGTGGCCAAACGGGAGCGGATTACATCATCAACGGTCGTCTTGATTCGATTGTTCAAGAAGTTGGAAAAGACAAAACCGTTTATTACAAACTCACACTCATGCTCACCAACTTAAAAACCAGCGAAATTGATTGGGCTGGTCAAAAACAAATTCGCAAGGTCTTTAAAAAGAGACGCGTTGGCATTTAATTGATGATGCCCGGGCAGACGAGAGGCGTTCTTTTTTATGGAAAAAGGCGCTTGTTCACGAATACCCACAAAAAAAACGTTACGGCATCTCATGGCGCCGTAACGTCAGGTCGTAGCCAAAAAACTGTTTCTGTTAAGATATTTCCTTTGTGGATCATTACCGCATTGAGCTCCGGTATTTTACTAAGCTGTGCGAGTTACCAGAGTAAAGTATCGAGTGTGCGTGATCTGATGCAACAGGGACAATATAACGAGGCCATCGAAAAACTTCAAAAAGATGTAGATGAAAGTAACGGTGATCAACTTGCGTATCTCTTAGAATACGCGACACTCTTGCACGAAGCCGGTCGTTATAAAGAAAGTAATGAGGCTTTCGAGCGTGCTGACAGCATGTGCGATATTAATGACTATACCAGTGTATCTCGCGAGACGGGAGCCATGATTGTCCAGGAAGGGATGATTCAATATAAGGCGGAAACCTTCGAATACCTTCTGATCAACATTTATCAAGCGCTCAATTATTTATTGTTAAACGACTATGACAATGCCCAAGTCAAAGCGCGAAAGCTCAATGAAAAAATCAACAAAATTGAACTGGGTAAAGAGGCTAAGAAAAAGCAGACCTCTTTTGCCGCCTATCTAGCCGCCCTTCTTTTCGAAGCACAACACGATTACGATAACGCCTACATTTTATATAACAAGGCCTACGATCTGGATCCGTCCAATGAGATTTATCAACGTGGTGTTTTGGTGTCTTCCAAGCTTGCTCGACGAGAAGAGACATTCAATCGACTTAAGAATCGCTGGCCTAAAGAGTATCAAGCCATTGATTGGAAGCACGTGCGAGACAATGGAGAGTTCGTTTTTCTTTTTCAGCAAGGTTGGATTCCGCGTAAACACCCGCAACCAGGTAATCGACGCCTTCCGGAGCTTGTCTCTGTTCCCAGCCGAGTCAACTCTGTTGCCATCAGCGTTTCTGGGAAAAGTTACTCTTCGGCGGTGGTGTATGATTTGGATACCGTCTCAAAGCAAATTCTTGCCGATGATATTGGTCGATTACTTGCGCGAGCGGTGGCTCGCCAAGCAACACGCGAAGTGGTGCGACAGTCAGCCTATAACAACAATAAAAATGCGGGTCTTGCAGCTGCGGCGCTGGCGACATTTGTATTCGAAGCCATGGATGTAGCGGATACCCGTCAGTGGTCCACACTACCTAAAACATTACAGGTGGTACGTGTGTCATTACCTCCGGGTGAGTATGATATTGCAATCAACGCAGAACCAGGCAACACCGCATTGTGGTCAGGTAAATTCACACTTTCTAAAGGACAACGGCGGATTCAAACCGCTCGCGCGTATTAGGATTTCGGGGACAGACTCATTAGGTGCGTGCAGATACAGAACATTGTAGAAAGTTATTGAAGTAATGCTGAAAATAAAAAAGCCAGCTTGCGGCTGGCTTTCGTTGGTTCTGCTTGATCAGAATCAAAAATTAGAACTTGTTGTTTGGATTTGGTAAGCTTGGCGTTTCTTCAGGAACAGGAAGCGTGGTGTAGTTGTCGTCGTTGTTTTCCTGAGTAGCTGCTTGTGCGATTCTGTTCTCAATAGATTGTTTAGCTGTGTCATAAGATTGAGCGGCTTTATCGATAACAGATTCTGTTTGTGTGGTACGAGATGTGGATGGTTGCGCGGCTTTAACAATATATTCTTTGGGGAATGCACCCAATTTTGCCAAATAGCTAGAAATGCTACCATTCGCATGTTGGATGATTTCGCGAAGAGTAAAAAGCGGAGCGTATTGAGATGCTTTTTTCTCTGATTCAAAAATGATTTGAGTTAAAGTCGCAGCAGTGATGTCATTTTTTGTTTTGTTATCAATCACCATGACTTCTTCGTCCGAGCGAATCATTTTTGCGATATCATCTAAAGTTACATAGCAACTTTGTTGTGTGTCATAGAGCTTACGATTTTGGTAACGCTTTATGATTTTCACTTTTTTGCTTTCGTGATTCATGTTCATCAAAGGGTCCTCCCATTGCTTTAGCTTTCAAATAAGGCATCTTTATTGCCTCGAAAATCAGCGAATTTCAACGTGTCTTTAGCACAGCGCGAACATAGAACTGGCGCCACGTGTTGTCAAGCAAGGCCCATAGACTCATCAGATTTATTGTCTAGCAAAATAATGCGCCACGACAAAAGTGGGGTGCGAATAAATTACACAAACCCGATTGAAATTATAACATACTGAAATAACTTTATTATTTAAATACTAGACGGAGGTTTAGATCAAAAAATAGAGCTCAATTAAGCCTTCTGACGCGCCGATATAATCCCTAAGGAGACGGCATGCGTCTAAATCCAATTTATGTAATTACCGGAACCTTCATTGCAGTCTCAGGCTGTTCTAGCTGGGATTTTTCTCGTCTTGGAGGCTATAAAAGCTCCATTTATGATGTGAAAGGCAACGCCCCGAAGGCCTTTGCTCTGCCTGAAAATCAAGAAGATATCACCAGTGTCCAAGATCAGAGCAAGGCGGATTATCATTTCACACTAGCTGAAAGTTACAGCATGCAAGGAGATTGGGCGAAAGCGATTGAAAATTATAAATTGAATTTAGTTTATGATCCCACATCGTATCGCACACATTTTAGGCTAGCCAGTGAATACGTCCGTGCGAGCTTGGTGAGCCAAGCGCTTACAGAGTGCGATGAAGCATTAAAAATTAAACCTGATTTTTCGGAAGCGCAAATTTTACGCGCCAGTCTTTACTCCGTCCTTGGCTTGCATGATAAGGCACGTGCGAGCTACGCGGAGCTACTTAAAAATGATCCCAAAAATCAAGAAGCAGAAATACTTCTCGGCGCTACATATTTGGACGAAAATAAAGTGGATCAAGCCATTGGCTATTTTGAAAAACTCACAAAAACATCTCAGAAGTCTCACATTGCCTGGTATTATCTAGGGAAAACCTATTTAACTCGTCCCACACCTACAACGATGAATAAAGCAGAGGCGGCACTACAGAGATCATTGCAAATTGAACCGAACTTTGTTCAATCAGTTGTTGAACTTGGTTCTATTCTCGAAAAAAAGAAGCAGTATAAAGAGGCCTTAGATTTGTACGAAAATTTCCAAACACAATATGGGCCAGATGTTTCGATTGCAGAAAGTCTTGTGCAAACGTATTTGCTCACAGAAAATTACGACAAAGCCTATGAACATCTTAAAACCATCATTGAGCTCGATCAGGGCAATTTGAATGCGCAATTAAAAATGGCATTTATTTTAGTGGATCAGAAAAAATATAAAGAGGCGATTCCACTGTTAGAATCAATTCTTGCACAAACACCAGACTCTGATCGTGTGCGCTTTTATTTGGGTGCCGTTTATGAGGAAGTAAAAGATTATCATGCGGCTATTCAGCAGTTTCGCGAGATTCCCAAAACGAGTAAGTATTTTGCCGATGGTATCATGCACACAGCCTATCTTTACAAGCTTCTTGACGATCCAGGAAGTGCCGTGAGTGTACTCGAGAAAAACCTGGAGTTTTTAGATGACAATCCGAAAGTATTTTCGCTTTATGCATCTTTTCTAGATGGCCAAAAGCAGTATCAGTCGTCAAAAGATGTATTAGAAAAGGCGCATACCAAGTTTCCACAAGATGCACAGATTTTATATCAATTGGGTGCCGTCTATGATCAACTGGGCCAATCGGACAAGTCAGTTGAAAAGTTGGAGAGTCTGGTCGCCATGGATAAAAACCATGTTGAAGGCTTGAACTATCTTGCGTATTTATATGCCGATAAGACGCGCAATCTAGAGATTGCCGAGCGGCTTGCGCGCCGAGCATTAACTTTAAAACCTAATGATGGATTTATATTGGACACATTAGGTTGGGTGCTCTTTAAACGAAATAAAACCGAAGAGGCCATAAAAGCACTTGAGAAAGCCCATCAGTTGGAATCTAATGAAAGTATTATTTCCGAACATCTTGGTGATGTTTACTTTAAAATTTCTTTGCCACAAAAAGCGCGTGAGATGTATCAGCATGCTGTGGACAATGAACGCAACGAGCAAAATGTTAAAAAACTTAAGAGCAAGCTGGATACTCTCGATGAAAGATTACAAACAGAACAAAGTGTGGACAAAGACCGTAAACCAGCCTCGCAAAATTAACATTTGCGGAACTGATTCGTCTACATATGCCGTTCTGCGCGCGTCCATATTCAGTTCCTTGCTCTTTTTATGTGTGAATTGTCAGACAATGCCTAAGGCCGACTGGGAGAAACTTCGGTTTTTTTCTGGTAAAACTCTGATTGTCGATAAGATCAAGCAAAAGCAAGATTGGGTGTATTTCTCTGCAACGGCAGAGTATCCTGATCGATTGCGTATAGACGCCTATCTCGGGTTATTAAGTATTCCTCTGGGCACATTGGTGATCGATCAAAATCATGCCGAATTTATTAATCTCATAGAGGGAAAAATTTATAAAACGGACGATGGCAGTGCCGTTTTAGAGAAGCTTCTTAAAACCGCCATTTCTCCGCGTGATATCATTGCGATTTTTTCAGAGAAATTTCCTTTACGTGCGCCATGGCAGTGTGTTGTAGAGGGGGCACACCATAAATGCACACAGAATGATATTCAGATTGATTGGGATGCTTCGAATGGTGACAATAAAACATTACAAATTGAAAGTGTAAAAGCAAAAATTAACTTTTCTTATCAAGACAAATCTTCAGGAAAAACAGATTTTAAACCTAAAGAACCGAAATCTTTTGAGGTGATTCACTTGTAACTTTGTACCTTATGGTCATCGTGTGGTTTTTCTTATAAACAAAACTTTGCCTAAGCATTAAAAATATTTATCAAACAAACGATTTGTTAAAAGATTATTTTTGCTCACAACAGCATTGTATAATTACCCAACACAATTAGCCGGTGCATCCTAGACTTGTGTCTAAAGATAGATCGATTTTGCTGTAACATTTTGAGGAAAATTGAGTCTTAAAACGAGTTAAGGCATACTAAAAACAGGGCTATAGACGAGATGGGTTGCCGTCTCAAGGAGAAAAGCATGAGCGTAGCATTGTCAGACATTCTGAAGGACTGGAAGGGACAAGACGATTTCAAGGATCTCTCTTGGAGCGGAACTTTCGATGAATACCTGAACATTGTTAAGCAAAATCCGAAGGTCACACGCAACGCCTATCAACGTATGTATGATATGATTGTAGAACAGGGCTCTAGTGAGTACGTCGATACAAAAAAGAAAGTCACACGCTATCACTTCTTTGACGATGTAGACAACGACGGCAAAGACGGTGTGTTTGGTCTCGACATTGCCTTAATGAAACTGGTGAATGTTTTAAAAGCCGCGAGCCTTGGTTATGGGACAGAAAAACGTGTCATTCTTCTACACGGTCCAGTAGGTAGTGCGAAATCGACCATCTGTAGAAGAATAAAAAAAGGATTAGAACACTACTCCAAAACGGGCTCCGGTGCTCTGTATACTTTCGAGTGGGTGGATGAGACGGGTGTTTTAGGGGACCTTCTGGGTGCCAATACCAAATTTTTTCCAAGCCCCATGCATGAAGACCCGCTTCTTTTAGTTCCACTCCAATTGCGACATCGCGTGGAAGAAGAATTAAATCGTGGCCTTTCGGGCGATTATCGTATTCGTATTGAGGGGGAGTTATCTCCGCCAAGTCGATTTATTTTTAAAGCCCTGATGGAAAAATATAAAGGTGAGCTCAGTGCGGTTTTAAAGCACGTGCGTGTCAAGCGAATGCTTTTAAGTGAGGCAGATCGTATTGGTATTGGTACGTTTCAACCAAAAGATGAAAAAAATCAGGATAGCACCGAGCTTACTGGTGATTTGAATTATCGCAAAATTGCTGAGTATGGTTCTGATTCGGATCCGCGCGCGTTTAACTTCGATGGTGAATTCAACGTGGCCAACCGCGGAATGATAGAGTTTGTCGAGGTTCTTAAGCTTGATGTGGCGTTTTTATATGATCTTCTTGGGGCATCGCAAGAGCATGTTGTTAAACCGAAGAAATTTGCCCAAACATATATCGATGAAGTGATCATAGGACATACCAACGAGCCGGAGTATCGCAAATTACAAAACAATGAGTTCATGGAAGCTCTGCGCGACCGTACTGTGAAGATTGATATTCCTTATATTACCAAGCTTCGCGAAGAAATAAAAATCTACGAAAAAGATTTTAATAAAAAACGTATTCGCGGTGTGAGCATCGCTCCACATACGATTGAGGTAGCGGCGATGTGGGCGGTCCTTACACGCTTAGAAAAACCCAAAAAAGCCAACTTAACACGTTTGCAAAAAATGAAACTCTATGATGGGAAAACCCTTCCCAATTATACGGAAGATAACATTAAAGAGTTGCGTAAAGACACTATCCGTGAGGGCTTGGAGGGAATTTCTCCACGCTATATTCAGGATAAAATTTCCAACTCTCTGATCCAGGCACAACAAAATAATCGTGGATCGGTAAATCCATTTATGGTGCTGAATGAGTTGGAATCGGGACTGAAACATCACTCATTATTGTCGAACGATGATCTTAAGAAAGAATATCGTGAATTAATTGATGTGGTTCGTAAAGAATACGAAGAAATGATTAAATCAGAAGTGCAAAGAGCGATCAGTGCCGACGAGGGCGCTCTTGCGCGCTTGTGTGGTAACTATATTGATAACGTAAAAGCATACACACAACGCGAAAAAGTAAAAAATCCTTTTACCGGTCGCGATGAAGAGCCGAACGAACGCCTTATGCGTTCGGTTGAGGAAAAAATTGATATTCCCGAGTCGCGCAAAGATGATTTCCGTCGCGAAATTATGAACTATATCGGTGCGATTGCGCTTGAGGGCAAAAAATTCGATTACAAAATGAACGAACGTCTGCATAAAGCGCTAGAGTTAAAGCTTTTTGAAGATCAAAAAGATAGCATTAAGCTGACGTCTCTTGTGACTTCGGAAGTAGATAAAGAAACGCAAGAGAAAATCGACATCGTGAAGTCTCGCCTGATTAAAGATTTCGGCTACGATGAAATTTCGGCAACAGATGTGTTGCAATATGTAGCGAGTATTTTTGCGCGCGGAGACGTCAAAGAGAATAAATAGGATTAATAAATGTCAATACGACGAGACCACAGTCGCTTTCGTGATATCGTGCGAGGCAAAATTCGTGAGAACTTTAAAAAGTATGTTTCTCACGATGAGCTTATTGGTAAGCGCGAAAAAGACTATGTGAAAATTCCAGTTCCCTACATTGATATCCCGCGCTTTAAATATGGCCCTAAACAACAGGGCGGTGTGGGCCAGGGTGATGGGAAAGAGGGCGATGCGGTGGATGGTGGTGATCCACAAAGTGGCGAAGGTCAGGCGGGGAATAATCCCGGCGAACACTCTTTAGAAGTAGAAATGTCTTTTGACGAGCTTGCGGATATTCTCGGCGAAGAATTGCAGCTTCCACGCATTGAACCTAAAGGCAGCAAAATTCAATCTCAAAAAACAGAATATAGTGGCATGGCGCCGGTTGGACCAGATTCTCTGCGCCACTTTAAAAGCTCCTACAAACGTGCATTAAAAAGATATATTTCCAGTGGGATTTACAACCCAAAAGATCCTGTTGTTATACCTATTCGTCAAGATTTTCGCTATCGTTCTTTTAAAACGGTTACCGAGCCACAAGCCAATGCGGTAGTGATATACATTATGGATGTTTCCGGCTCGATGGGTGAAGAACAAAAAGAAATTGTTCGTCTAGAAAGTTTTTGGATCAACACTTGGCTCAAAAAACATTATAAGGGACTCGAAACGCGTTTTATTGTTCACGATGCCGCTGCTAAAGAAGTGGACGAAGAAACATTTTTTCGTACGAGTGAATCTGGTGGGACATTAATTAGTTCTGCTTATAAAGTATGTCGAGATATTATCAATGAAGAGTATCCAGCGGACCAATGGAATATTTATCCGTTTCATTTTAGTGATGGGGACAACTGGAGTAGCGACGATACGAAATTATGCATGAAGATTTTAACTGAAGACATTCTTCCGAAAGTCAATTTCTTCGGATACGGACAGGTAGAAAGTAAATATGGAAGCGGTCAATTTTATAAAGATTTGGAAAAAGAGTACCCCAGTAACGAAAAGGTCGTTTTAAGTAAGATTAAAAATAAAGAGCATATTTTAGCTTCGATAAAAGATTTTCTTGGAAAGAGTCGTTAATGGCAAATTTAACCCCGGAACTCGAGAAAGCGCGACAAAAAATTTTAGCCATTGCTAAAGATTTTGGTTTGGATTTTTACGATACAATTTTTGAGATTATTACCTATGATCAGATGAACCAATTTGCAGCATATGGTGGGTTTCCAGTGCGATACCCCCATTGGCGTTTTGGTATGGACTACGAGAAGCTCGCTAAAAGCTACGAATATGGTTTATCTAAAATTTACGAAATGGTTATCAATAATGACCCCTGCTACGCTTATTTAATGGAGGGGAACCGCACGGTTGACCAAAAACTCGTGATGGCTCACGTGTATGGACACTGTGATTTTTTTAAAAATAATAAATGGTTTGCGCCAACTGATCGAAAAATGATGGACACAATGGCTAATCATGCCACACGTATTCGCCGGTATATTGATCGTTACGGCGTGGATGAGGTAGAAACCTTTATTGATCATTGTTTAAGTCTTGAAAACCTTATAGATCGCTACAGTCCATATATACCCAAGTCTTCAGAAAGAGGGCGCCCAGAAGAGGAAGAGAAAAAGGGATCGCTCTTTACCAGCGGTAAAGAATTCTTAGATGAATATATTAGCTCTGCAGCGAAATTTCGTGCCGGTGATCATCACAGTGAGCAAGGGCAAGAAGAACACATGAGAATTCCGGAGCGACCAGAGCGCGATGTCTTATTGTTCTTGATGAAACACGCGCCACTAAAAAACTGGCAACAAGACGTACTTTCAATTGTTCGTGCAGAAGCCTATTATTTTGTTCCTCAAGGGATGACCAAAATTATGAACGAGGGTTGGGCCTCATATTGGCATTCCAAAATGATGACGGAAAAAATTCTTTCCGATAGTGAAGTGATCGACTACGCCGATGCATGCGCAGGAACTCTGGCGATGAGCCCCATGAGTTTTAATCCGTATAAAGTGGGCATTGAACTATTTCGCAACATTGAAGAGCGTTGGAATAAGGGACGGTTTGGTAAAGAATGGAATGAGTGTACGGATATTGCTGAGAAAAAAAGTTGGGATAAAAAATTAGGGCTGGGGCGAGAGAAGATTTTTCAGGTTCGCCGCGATTACAACGATGTTACATTTATTGATGAATTCTTGACCGAAGAATTTTGTGTAGACAATAAGATGTTTGTTTATCGATTTAACAATCGCACCGGACAGTATGAGGTGGACACACGGAACTTCCCGGCAATAAAAAAACAGTTACTATTTCAACTTACCAATTTTGGTCAACCGATTATTACTGTGGAAAATGCAAATTATAAAAATCGTGGCGAATTGCTTTTGCGGCATCTTTATGAGGGCGTAGAGATGCAAACCAATTATATGGAGGAAACGCTCAAGAATCTTCATAAAATTTGGAAACGTCCCGTACACATCAGCACCACAATAGATAATAAAGAGCAGTTTGTAGGGTATGACGGTAAAGAGCTCAGTCACTCAGATGCGGTGTCTGCCTAAGGGCAGAGTGTGGCTCCGCATTTCCGCAAAGTCTATTTCACAGGCCTGAACACTTACTGTCGCTTCGAATGCACTTGTGTGCGCAATTGGGACACACGTTTTTGCTGTTCATCGATTTTCTTTTGTAGCTCTACGATTCGCGCTAATTTTTTTGCATCATATTCTGGGGCATTGCTATTCTCTTGCTGCCAATAATTGCGAGATATTAATAGATCATTTTTTTGCTGGGTTAAATGCTTCTGAGTTTCACTTAGTTGAGAAAACTCATTTTGTATTTGCTCTTCTATATTGAGCAAGCGGTTGTTACTTTCCAAACGTTGAATATTGGTCTCGGTTGCTATTTTTTGTTTTTTAAGTTGCAAATCACTTATTTGATTACGCAACTTTCGTACTTCCGGACTGCGAAGCGCAAAAATAAGGCTCGGGTCATTTTCTTTTGCTGTCTCGAGAAATTTGCCAGTAGTGGCACGAAGTTTTTTTGTGAGAGTAAAGATTTCCGTATCTATCGCTAAAGTTTCTTTTGCTTGAGCAATATGTATATTATTTTGCAACACCTGTTCTTTGCGATTCAGGGCCCATTTTTTCTCATTAAGAGTTGGGAAGCTTTCTTGGGTCTGTATCAATTGTTGATCGATTTCTTGAAGTTGCTTATCTATTTTGTCTAGATGATCTTTTTTTGATAGATCTTTGGACTGATCACCTTCTGTTATTTTTAAGTCGTTGCGTAGAGAGTTTAAACGAGTCTCTTCGATTTGTAGACGATGACCCAGTTCTTTGGAAGTCCCCGCCGGGGTGTTGGAGCCATTGGTTTCTGTTGAGGTGATAGATTGCGGAGAGTTTTGGCTGTACCACTTTTTAGAGTAGAATAAAGTGAATACACCAAGAACACTGACTGTTAAGAGGGCAAATAAAATTAATTTTGCACGAACATTCATAATCACTCCCATAGGTAAGTTATACCGTCTAGAGAAGTACATACTCCAGCCGAGCATTCGTGTCTATAGCGTGGGCAGAAAACTCCTCAATAGACTGTGGCCATAGGCGTCTAATGTTTATAAAAAGCCGTTTGTTTGTATTAGCGCAACAACATAAGGATAAAGATTTTAATAACGGCGCCAATGGGAATACCGAGAAACAGTCCCACAAAACCAAGCAAATTGCCGACGATAATTAATGCGAGAATGGCTTCAAAGGGAGTCAGACCCACTTTGTCTCCCACAATTCTGGGTGTGATGATAAAGCTCTCGAGAAATTGGACGATACCATAGCCGAGGCAAAGGCCAATAATGGGGCCCATTCCCTCGAAACTGGCCAGAGCACTCAGAAAGGCGAGAGAAAAACCCAGGCTAAATCCAAGATAAGGAATAATACTGAGAAAGCCAGTCATAATACCAATAATAAGCGCGAAAGGTACGCCGGCAATAAAAAGGGCACACGTGTAGAGCAGACTCAAAATAATGCAAACCAAAAACTGGCCGCGGACATAGCCACTTAATATGATGTCGACGTTTTCAAGAAACTCATTAATATGGGGTCGCCAAGAGTGGGGAACAATATTGAGTAAAAAAGAGCGAATCTTTTCGTAATCTTTAGTTTCGTAAAAGAAAAAAACAGGAATCATCACGAAGCTAAGGAGCACAACAATGGCGGAGGAAACATTGGCCAAAGATTTTTTAATAAAGGTTGCAAGCGAGGCCACCATTTCTCCGGAAATTTTTTCTGAGTATTCAGCAACAAAATTTTTCAGCGAATCACCATCATACGGCACATAAACGCCATAGCTCGAGAGTAGAGTATTTAATTTCGCCAAAGCACTGGATAGTGTGTTGGGCGCAGCCGCCATTGCTTGACGGAACTCATCGATCAGGGGAGGAAGCGCCAGGAGCAACAAAAGAGTGACCACCAGAAAAACAAGAATCATAACAAGCAGTGCGGCCTGGTTACGTGATAATCCGCGGGCCTCTAATTTTTTAACCACCGGTAGACACGCGTAGGCACCCAGAGAAGAAAAAATAAGGGGTAGGAGGGCACTTCCTAAACCATAGAAGAACAAGCAAATAATAATTGCAATGAGGAGAGGAATTAAGATTTCTTTCGTTTTGAGTTTGCTCATTTTACGCGGCCTTTGCTGAATGGAGGAAAAAATTATTTCTTTAAAGCACCATGTGCAATGCTTTCTTTTTGGGTTGCTGGTGAAATCACTAAGTAAGAGAGCTTGCGTTGCAGTTCGCGTACATTGACGGCGCCGCCATAGGTGAGACCAGAGCGCAAACCACCACGAATATCTGCGATCACATTTTCCTCGTCTTCGCGATAGGGAACAGTAAAACTTACGCCCTCTGCTGTTTTCCACTCGGGCATTGCTCCGTATTGGTCTTCATTGGCTTCGCGCGAAGCCATGCCACGATATTTTTTGTAGCGAGAACCATCATCACCGGTAAATACATCTCCCGGAGTCACGCGGGTGCCAGAAAGCATTCCACCTAACATCACAAAATCGGCACCAAAAGCTAACGCCTTGACGATATCACCCGGAGTGCGCAGGCCCCCATCGGCAATGATGGAGCGATCGACGCGCGCACAATCTTTGACGCTAAATAAAGTGGGCACTCCAAAACCTGTTTTGATGCGCGTGGTGCACGCCGAACCACCACCGATTCCGACTTTGATAATATCAGCACCACAAGAGGAGAGATAATCTGCACCGGCATAGGTGGCTACATTACCAGCGGCTAAGCAGCGATCTTTGATAAGTTCTCGCATGCGTTTCATTTGATGGCCCACATAACGGGCGTGGGCATGGGCAACGTCGATCATAAAGTAGTCGGCGCCCGCATTCATCAGTGCTTCTACACGCTCCATTTCGCTGTCACTAATCCCGCAAGATACAAATGTTTTCGCAGGGCACTTTTTAAATTCGTCGACATTTTTATCCACACTCATAAAGCGATGGAGAGAGCCCATGGCTCCGTGTTGGGACATAAAGTTGGCCATAGGTGCTTCGGTAACGGTGTCCATATTGGCCGAAATAATGGGAAGTTCTAAGGTGAGTTTTTCAGTACGATCCGTTACAGTTGTGTCCACGTCTCGGCGAGAAGCATAGTGATTATAGGCTGGAACCAAAAGCACATCATCAAATGTAAACGCATCCATAATTAACCCCCTTCGAGCGACCAAGCATCTTTTCAAAGGATGTAGCAAATATCAATAAATTCTGCGGAATAGGAGCCTTGCGCTAGACACGGGACCCTGTTAAAAACGATTCTGTGGAAAAAGAGTTTCATGGCACAATTACGGATATTTCTTCGGAAGGCTTGGGTGTGGTTCGTCATCCCAACGGCATGACCGTTTTTGTAAGTGATGCCTGGCCGGGTGATGCGGGAGAGTTCGTCATTGAGCGCACGGAAAAACGTTTTGCTTTTGCCAAGTGGAAACAACAAACCACATTTTCTCCAGATCGAGTGACAGCCCCTTGTCCCCACTTAGGATTTTCCTCGGGGCAATGTGGGGGCTGTCCGTGGATGGACATTTCCTATGAAGCGCAATTGCGCGAAAAGCAGAAATATTTAGAAGGATTGTTCAAGCGCTATCGCATTGAAAGCAAAATCCACAAGATTCAGGGATCGCCCCTACAATTTGGGTTTCGCAATCGTGCCCAAGTTAAGACGGATGGGGAAGTTGTGGGGTATGTATCGCCCAAAACGCGCCAAATGGCTCCTATAAAAGACTGCATTATTTTAGAAGACAAAGTGCGCGATATTTTACGATTCGTAGTCAAGCAACTACCCAACCAAGAATGGAAACCGGCAGGAAAATACCAGTGGAACTTTATCGATATAGATCACAACTTGAACCCAAGTGATGTGATGATCAATAAGCGTCGCCCTTTTCAACAGGCGAACCCCAACGTCAATCAATATATGCGTCAATGGGTTGAGGAGAAATTACAGACCAATGCTTTTGGAGACATGGCGGTAGAGTTATTTTGTGGTTCGGGGAATTTTACAGAAATCTTAGCTAAATTTTTTAAAACGACAATTGCAAGCGAATTACCAGGGTCGGCGCTTGCACAATTGCACAAGAAATCGCTCGCCGGGGTAAAGACTAAGCCGATGGATCTTTTTGATTCATCTCAGTGGCCGGATCTGATTAAAGAGTGTAGTAAGGCGAAATTTTTATTTTTAGATCCTCCGCGTGAAGGATTTCGTTTTTTGTCGCATTTCGTGCAACAATTACCAGAGCTTGAAACGATCATGTATGTGTCATGTGATCCATATACATTTGTCAATAATGTGCGTGTGTTGATCGATGAATCATGGTCACTTCTGGAAGTACAACCGGTAGATCAGTTTCCACACACGCCGCATGTTGAATTATTAGCAGTATTGGAGAAAGTATTGTAGTGTGCGCAGAAGCCACTATTCCAAAAGCCTTTTCAGGAAGGGTAATCATGAAGAACTATCTACACTATTTCAACATTCACGCCTATAATTTATAAGTATCAATATGTAAGACAAAGACATCTTCCTCTTTTGAGGGAGCGGCGATATTTCGAATTTTCTCAATAACAAAACGGATTTCCTCCTTGATTCTTTGGAAATCGTCATAACTCAAACTATGAAGAGCTGTAAACCGCAGGTCCTCATCGCGTCGATCAAGTGCACGATATGCAGATCGTTGTCGCCAAAGTGAGTGATAAACCGGTGCCCACGATGCATGATTAGGAAGGTGGATATCACGTTCCCTTACCTTCCACGAAGAACCGTGCCTTTCAACTAGGCCGAGTTCTTCAAGTAAGGCGAATGCGGAGATGACAGTCGCCTCTGTAAGTCCCAAGCGTTCAGCAATTCCTTGTATAGAATTAAACTGCGGTATCATTGCAAGCATATGTATTGCGCTATAGTGCCAGGATGAATAATACATTCCCCCTTCATTGGTAATCTTCTTGGTCTTTTTTAATCTACCCGCAATATCTTCATTCTTCTGTTTAAGTTCTATAATTTGACGTTCTATAGCTTTTCGCAGAACTGGTGAACCTGCTCTCGCTAGATTCACAAGTCCAAGAAAATAATCTGCTTCCAGCTCCGTTAGACGCCAAAATGAAGCTAAATAAGCCGCTTGATCTGGTGTTAAGTGAACACTTTCTGTAAGTACCCGAGATAAGAAAGAACTATGTACTCCTGCAGCTTCTGCTAACCGAGATTGATAACCACGAACACTAGAGTTTTCCTTCATCTGATAACGTACGACATCTATATAGCTGTTAAATTCAAATATTTTCATGGTGATCTATTATCACAAAAAAAGATGATTTTTTGACAATAAAGTTCTAGGCGCTCTGAGCCAAAAGGTGTATTTAGTGACACGAACTAATAATTGCGGCTTGTAGCCCGTGCTGGAGAGCTTATGTGTAAATACTTCATTTTAATCCTTACCCTTCATGTATCAATTATGGCTACTGCGGGGGGCTCTACTAGTGTTGGGCCCGGAAGCCCAGCGTCTTATCGCTGCCTAGAACTTGGAGGTAACGATCTCACATTTGACGAGGATAAATGGGGAGGAAATCAAATAGGAGTATGTGCCTTTGCAGAAGTGGGTGCTGTCAGTTTAATTGAGGAATGGAGCTTACGTAAGACCTCTCTAGCGGCCAAAGCCTTTTTAGGAAATGAGTTTGGCCAAGGCACTGGCCCACTCGAACAGCGTGCTAAAGATTATTGCCTGGAGATAGGCGGAAAAGTACGCAAATACGTAGATGATTTGAAAGCAACGGTATATTACGACCTTTGCGAGTTTAATGATCGCTCCTCTATTGAGATTTGGACTCTTTATTGGGGCACTCAGTACTCGCCAAAACTAGCACACATTTTAAAATAATCCGAATAACCAAGTAATAAAGGAGAAAAACCATGCCAAGAAGAATTAAATTTTTGTTAAGTATACTATCATTGAGTATGATTGCTAATTTAGCACAAGGGCAAGAGACAGCTGCGGATCCCATAGTCCTTCACCAATGTGATTTCTTTCGAAACTCATCAGGTCAAGCTCTTGTTGGGTCTTTTGCCCCTGCTATTTCAGTCCTAAACCAAACGAATGGTACAATTCAATACTTCGTGACGACCATATCTCTTACGCTAGACGCACAACCTATGCACACACCAGTGCAATTAATGAATCGTTCGAATAACGCATTTGGCACTATAGTTGAGACGTATCAAGGTGGAGAATTTGAGCTTGAACTTATGTACGTTGATGATGGGAAGAAACTTATCGCAGGTTCAATTCGCGAAGGAAGTTTGGAAGCAGGATGCTCCTGGCCTCTTTAAATTTTGCCAACTAACTATATGTCTTGTTAATACTTGGATTATAAAAATCTACACGGAGAAATGTTAATGAAGCAAATTCTGTTTATAGCGATGAATATTTTTTTGGTTCAATCAGCCTATGGCTCCTCTAAAAATTGCATAAGCACTCAAATGGAACAAGTCGATCAGTTATCTGAAAGTTGTATACAAGAAGTAAATATGGCCCTTGAGACAAGCATGGCTGTCACGGATATTCGTTCCACCGTAGAGAAGAGCATGAACTTAGGTAAGTGTTCTATAGTTACCACCTCTTCAGAGGGCTGGCAATACGTTGAAGATAACGGAGAGGTGGGCGATAGACTCTATACAAAACACTATTTTGAGTGTGACCCAGCTTCAGGTTATGACGGATATCAAATTGAAGGATGGTACTATCTTAATTATCCATTCAATCCGTCGCCAGGGTTTCAATTTCTCTCCATATCCCTTAATCCCATTGATTGAATGTTGTTTTATTGTTGCTAGAGTAAGTAAGCAACTGAGCAGTCTTCTATAGTTCTTCATATATCTAAGAAGATGTGTAGTAAGGCGAAATTTTTATTTTTAGATCCTCCGCGTGAAGGATTTCGTTTTTTGTCGCATTTCGTGCAACAATTACCAGAGCTTGAAACGATCATGTATGTGTCATGTGATCCATATACATTTGTCAATAATGTGCGTGTGTTGATCGATGAATCATGGTCACTTCTGGAAGTACAACCGGTAGATCAGTTTCCACACACGCCGCATGTTGAATTATTAGCAGTATTGGAGAAAGTACATCTATAGTCTAGAAAGGCGCTCAGACAGATCTCTGAAGAATGGAGTAGCGACCATTTTTTTTGTAAAATCCACATCAATCTTCTCAAACTCTTGTCCGTTATTCCAGGCGCGTACGCGTGTCATTTTAACGGCACAACCTTTGCCGTCATCTTCGACGTGCAGATAAATTTTCGCTTGTTGGTCATTCATCACCGACGTTGCGGACGACGCCGTGCCAGTAGTAGTCGCAAAGCGAAAAGCATTGTAGCGCGTGGAAATAACTTCCTGACCTGATTGTGAATCAATACCTGCGCCCATTTCCTTTAAAGTTTTTACACTGGCTTGAAGACAATCAGATTTTGGTTTTTCAAAACTGCGCTGAAAGGCTGGATCTGTTGCCGTGTATGTTTCGTTGACGGTCTCCATGTGCGAACAGCCGATTGCAAAAATGCTCAGGCCTACTATAAGGGCTAAAAAAGATTTCATAAATTCTCCTCATCTTTACGTTTAGCTAAAGTATGTTGGCATCACGATTACCAGTCAACAGCCCTACGTGAATTATTCAGCTGGAAGGGTTCGACCCATTATGTTATCGGTTCGTTTCTTATCCTTTATGCAGATAAACTAATGCTTCATTCTGAGAGGCATGTTTAGCAACAAGGAGAATTACATGATGAAAACACTCGTTTTAATTTTTGCCGCGACGATGGGTCTTACGGCCTGTGGTGGTAGCGGTAGTAGCAAATCAACACCACCAGCGAACATGGTGGGCGTGTGGCTTGAGAACGCAACAGTACAATCTGTTGTTGGATCGACAAACCCTCAACAACAACAAGATCCATGTCAGGAGCTCAGTGTACAGGGGCAAAGTGTATCGACCTTTTTATTTAAGATCGATGCCGATGGTACAGTGTATGATGCTAAAAGTATTTCTGATTCCACCCAACTTTATCGCGTGATTGGTCGCATGCAGTCTAATGGCGCGATTATTCCCAATGATTTAGGCAAGGAGGAATTCCTAGGGATTCTCGCCAACATTCAAGGAGTCGTGGTTACACCGCTTGTAACGACTCAATATTCTGTTGATGCGCTCAAGGGACCAAAGGTTACCCTAACCATAGATGCACAGCTTGTTTATCAAGGGCAGACGGTTAAGCAAACTCTTGAAACACGCACATATTATTCCACAACGGTTGCACAAGAAAAGGCTATTTTATCTAAAGCTTCGGCCTGTGTACAAAAGGCGAAAGGGAACAAACCATAAGATGTTCCACAGGCCGGCATTGGTATTGAGTTTATAAATCGTAATACAAGTGAAACTCAAACGGCGAAGGTCTTTGTTGAATTGGTAAAATTTCCTTCTCCATTTTGTAGTTTACCCAATTGTCGACGAAGTCTTTGCTGAACACTTCACCTTTAAGTAAGAAGTCGTGCTTTTCTTTTAAGTGAGTCAACGTTTGATCTAGAGTTCCTGGGATCGAAGGCACTTTCGCTGCCTCTTGCGGAGGAAGACCGTAAATGTCTTTGTCTAATGGATCACCAGGGTGAATACGATTTTGAATCCCATCGATTCCCGCCATCAATAAAGCAGCGAAGGAAAGGTAGGGGTTGGAGCCAGAATCAGGAGTGCGGAATTCAATACGTTTCGCATTGGGACTATCACCAGAGTTCGGGATACGCACAGCTGCAGAACGATTTTTAAAACTGTAGGCAAGTTTAATCGGTGCTTCAAATCCAGGAACAAGACGCTTATAAGAATTGGTTAGCGGGTTGGTAAACCCACACAATGAAGGTGCATGCTTTAAGATGCCGCCGACAAAAAAGAGAGCGGTTTCGGAAAGGCCAGCGTATTGGTTTCCAGCAAAAAGGTTCTTACCATTCTTCCATAAAGACATATGGACATGTTGTCCTGAACCATTATCGCCAAAAATAGGTTTAGGCATAAAGGTCGCAGATTTATTGTGGCGACGGGCAATGTTTTTTACCACATACTTAAACCACTGCAACTTGTCTGCAGAATTCACCAAACTATCAAACTGATAATTAATTTCACATTGCGAACAAGCGACTTCGTAGTGATGACGTTCCACATTTAAACCCAACTTATCCAATTCAATACAAATTTCATCGCGAATATCGTGGAGGTTATCCATAGGCATAGCAGCAAAATAACCTTCTTTATGTCGCGGTTTGTAGCCAAGATTGTGACCGCCTTCGTTGCGGCCGCTGTTCCAGGCGCCGGCATCAGAATCAATTTGATAGAAACCACCAAATTGATTTTGGCTGTAGCGAACATCGTCAAAAATAAAAAACTCTGCTTCGGGTCCAAAATATGCTGTATCAGCAATTCCTGTCGAATTTAAATAAGCCAACGCTTTTTTTGCAATTTGGCGCGGGTCGCGATCATAGGGGGTGAGTGTTTCCGGTAAAACCACATCGCAGATAAAAGAGATTGTTGGTACTTTGGAAAACGGGTCCATTTGTGCAGAAGCCGGGTCGGGCATGAGAACCATGTCGGACTCATTGATGGCGCGCCAGCCGCGGCACGAAGAACCATCGAAGCCCACGCCCTCTTCGAAGATATCACTTTTTAATTTATGCAGTGGAATAGTGAGGTGTTGCCATGCCCCAAGCATATCGGAAAACTTAAAGTCCACCATGTGTGCCCCTTGCTTGTAGGCAAAGTCTATTGCTTCTTGTGCATTCATCTTGCATCTCCTTTGGCGTGTAAGCCTAAAAATTTTTTAAAAAATATTCTACCAATAAGTTAATAACTAAATCGCATTCTCATCCGTTTCGCCGGTGCGAATTCTTAATGCGGCAGAAACATCCAATATAAATATTTTGCCATCGCCGACTTTTCCTGTGTGTGCCGACGCGCGAATAGCTTCCACAGCCTGTTCTACAAGACCATCGTTGACAACCAGTTCTAATTTGATTTTTGGAAGAAAATCGACGACATATTCTGCGCCTCTATAAATTTCGGTTCGTCCTTTTTGGCGACCAAACCCGCGCACTTCGCTGACAGAGATTCCTTCGACACCGATTTCCGATAAAGCATCTACAACATCATCCAACTTAAACGGCTTAATGAAGGCCTCAATTTTTTTCATTATGGAACTATAAATTAATCGGTAAAGGCAAGGCTGTCAAAGGACAAGCGAAGAGAATTTTTTTTGCGGTCATTAACGTTTTATCCAATTCTTGGGCGCCGGAAAAAATGTCAAAGCCATGTGCGTTGTCGGTCGATTTGCGCTGCCCATTTAATTTTGATATACCCCTAACCTCTTAAAGAGCCTGTTGTAGGACTACGTAACAGCCATAAAGTGGATTTTTACGTAGAGTTTTTGGGGACACTTCGTTTAAAAAGGGTGGGTATGACATTTTCTTTTTTTCTTTATGGGGTTTATGACGAAAACCAACAGTGCCATTCCCGCTTTCAAGAGTTCATTACAAAAAAAGAACGGGGTTATGTAAAGGGAGACCTTTACCAATTGTATTGTGGACTACCACTTATGGTTACCGAGGGCGCGTCTTTAGTTCCTGGGCACCTTGTAGAGTTGGAGTGTCCAGAGTCTTATTTGCCCGTTTTAGATGCGCTTTGTGGTTATGATATGTCATCCCCTAAAAAGAATTTTGTAACGCGCAAAGCTGTGGACGTTCTTATTGATTCTTCCGTTCAACAAGCTCAGACCTATTGCTTAAACTCCGATAAAAAAATAAGCGGCCTTCAGCGCATTGTGGATGAGAAATTAAGCATCCCATTGCCTGGCGTTAGTAACGATCTCATTGGCAAACTTACTGAACGTCAAAAAACATATATTCAAAAATTAGCTCAGGCCCGTGGACGGGAAATTGTTCCTGTGGATATGGCGTTATATCGAGAATTGATGTCTTTAGAGCTGATTGTGGATAAAGGTCGTCGCCTAGCACTGACTAAGCTTGGTACAGAGATCAGCCTGTTTCTTTAATGTTAAATATTGTTCTTGTAGAGCCCGAAATCCCTCACAATACAGGAAATATTGCGCGCACCTGCGTGGCAATGAATTGCCATTTGCATTTAGTGGGGCCCTTAGGTTTTTCTATCGATGACAAACAGGTGCGTCGTGCGGGTTTGGATTATTGGCCACACTTAAAATTAACTACTTACAACTCTTGGGCAGAGTTTCAATCCCAACAAGCAGCGACAAGCGCCAACAGAGTCTACTTTACTACGAAGAGTGCCCAAGATTTTTATGATTATCATTATAGTGTCGACTCATGGCTTGTCTTTGGACCAGAAACTCGGGGATTGAGCGCGGACATTCTGCATGAGAACGCACAGCAATGTGTACGCATTCCCATGATTGGCGCTGTACGTAGCTTGAATCTTTCGAATGCAGTGGCTATTGGTGTTTATGAGGTCTTTCGTCACAACCGTGCACCTTTGCCCTAGGCGTTCGTCGTTGTGATTTGAGCTCAAATTTCGCACACACTCGAGGATAGCCCTGGACATTTTTGGGTAAGGACACATCTTGCTTTAAATCACTGATGAAAATGCTACGAGACGCTACCCATCAGTCACGGCTTCAGGTAAGGTAAATCATTATGTTTAATTTAATTGCTAAAATTATTGGAACGCAACACGACCGTCAAATGAAGACGATTCGCCCGATTATAGATCAAATCAACTCTCTTGAGGAAAAGTTCAAGGCCATGTCAGAAACGGAACTCAAAGGCATGACCGGGATTTTTAAAGAGCGTTTAGCCAATGGCGAAACCTTAGATGATATTTTACCAGAGGCTTTTGCGGTGTGCCGCGAGGCTAGTCGCCGAGAGCTGGGTATGCGCCACTACGATATGCAGTTGGTGGGTGGATATATTCTCCATAAAGGTTCCATTGCCGAAATGAGAACCGGTGAGGGGAAAACCTTAGTGGCCACTTTACCGGTTTACTTAAATGCTCTTAGTGGTAAGGGCGTTCATGTTGTGACGGTTAACGATTACCTCGCCCGTCGCGATGCGGAGTGGATGGGCCGTCTTTATGGTTATTTGGGGCTTAGTACGGGTATCATCGTTCATAACTTAAACGATGCTCAACGCCAGGCCGCTTACAATTCAGATATCACTTATGCGACGAACAATGAATTAGGGTTTGATTATCTGCGGGACAATATGAAGTTTCGCTTGTCTGATTATGTTCAGCGTCCGCTCAATTTTGCTATTGTGGATGAGTGCGATTCGATTCTGATCGATGAGGCGCGAACACCACTGATTATTTCTGGTCCCGCTGAAGATAACACGCGCATTTATCAAGAGGTGCATTCCGTCGTAAAACATCTAAAGGCGGAAGAGCACTTTACGGTGGAGGAAAAAAATCGTTCTGTGGCTCTTACCGAAGAAGGGAATACCCGTCTAGAAGAGCTTATGGGTATTGAGAACCTTTACGACCCACAACATATCGATTATTTGCATCACATCTACCAAGCACTCAAGGCGATTCATTTATTTAAGAAAGATGTGGATTACATGGTCCGCGATGGAGAAATTATTATTGTCGATGAGTTCACTGGCCGCTTGATGGATGGACGACGTTGGAGCGACGGCCTTCACCAAGCCGTTGAGGCGAAAGAGGGTGTTCCCATTAAAAACGAAAATCAAACGCTCGCATCGATCACTTTTCAAAACTATTTTCGTATGTACAACAAGCTTTCAGGTATGACGGGTACCGCCGATACCGAAGCACCAGAATTTAAAAAGATTTATAATTTGGATGTGGTCGTCATACCGACCAATAAACCAATGGTTCGTAAAGACATGGACGACGTGGTTTATAAAAGTGAGAACGGTAAATTCAATGCCATTATAAAAGATATCAACGAACGGCGCGAAAAGGGTCAGCCCGTGCTGGTGGGTACGGTGAGTATCGAAAAGTCAGAGCTCTTGGGAGCTGCGCTCAAAAAAATGAATGTGCCCCACACTGTGCTCAATGCAAAATACCACGAAAAAGAAGCTGAGATCGTAGCACAAGCCGGTCGCAAAGGAGCAGTTACTATTGCTACCAACATGGCGGGCCGTGGGACCGACATTATTTTGGGAGGGAACTCCGAATTTTTAGTGCGCGCCGAAGGTAAAGAGCCAGGTACACCGGAGTACCAAACCTCTCTGGAAAAATACAAAGTTCAATGCGAAAAAGAAAAACAAGATGTGCTGACTGCGGGCGGTCTTTACATCATCGGAACCGAGCGCCACGAGTCTCGTCGTATTGATAATCAGCTCCGAGGTCGTTCTGGACGTCAAGGAGACCCGGGGGAGTCACGCTTTTATTTGTCATTAGAAGATGATTTAATGCGCAAGTTTAATGGTGAGCGCATTAAGAAAATTATGGATAGTCCGCTTTTTAATATCCCTGAAGATGAGCCGATGACAGCGCGAATGGTGTCGCGTTCCATTGAGGGTGCTCAACGTAAAGTGGAAGGCCACAACTTTGATATTCGTAAGCATCTCTTGGAGTTCGATGATGTGATGAATCTCCAGAGAACAAAAGTATATTCTATGCGCCGAGCTCTTTTGGAAGAGGGTGGTGAGAAAAGTGTTTTCGAAGAACGTATTCGCGAAATGATGGGGGAGATACTCTCTGATCTATTGGATACCTATGCAAACGAAAATGCAAAACGCCAAACATGGAATTTACCGGGACTGGTTTCCGCGATCGAAACGCAATTTGGTGCCGAAGTAGAAATACCAGCAAGTGTTGATACAGAACAACTGATTGAAATATGTAAAACAGCGATTCAAGCAAAATACGAAGAGCAGAAACGTATTATGGGAGAGCTCGTCGAAGATGTGCAACGTAGTTTACTCCTTGGAGCCATTGATCATTATTGGAAGGAACATCTTTATCGCGTGGATCGTATTCGCGAATCGGTAAATTTAAAAGCGTATGCGCAAAAGGATCCGCTTCTAGAATACCGTAAAGAGACTTTCCTGGCCTTCGAAGAAATGAATCAACGTGTGCAGTCGGATGTAGTGGAAAAATTCATGAAGCTAAAGCTCGTGATTGAGCACGCCCACGACGCTGACATAAATGTCGACGCTCACGAACAAGAAGAGGCCGAAGAGGAAAAACAGGAAATTCTTGATTCTTTACGTCCTCGCCAGGCACAGAAGATGACTCTGTCTGTAGGCCCAAGCGCAGAGGATGATGAACAAATGAGCCGCGCCCAACGCCGTTCGCGTGGAAAAGAAAAGAAAAAGAAAAAACTTTTTTAATTAAACCGCTCAAAGGATTGATGTGGCAAAATGTCCAGCTTGTGGCACAGAGATAGAGACAGATTTCGGCATGACAACATGTCCGAACTGCTCAGAAGTGTTCATGGTGAATATCGAAGGCACAGTAGAACCTCTGAGCGAGGACCCACCACCGGAAGAGTATCTTGGCGACGATGTCGGGGCCGCCCCTTTTCCGCAATCAGATGATCTTTTGTCACAAAACGAGTTGGAAGAAAATAATCTCCAAGGCGACGAAGAGATGCATGCGGAGTTTTCCGAGGCAGACTCTTTACTCCATACGTCGGATGATGGCGAACAGGACTTCTCATCAGTAGGATTGATGGAGGGAGAGCCCGAAACCTTCGACAACGCGATGTCCGCATACGGTGTGGGCGATCAGAATCAACAGCAATCAACAGAAGATTTTCACGAAACAGCGGCCGCGGACCAAGAGCCTCAGGATCTTGAATACAGTGAAGATTTTCTTAACGCCCTCGATGGCTCTGGGGAGGATCATCAAGAAGCGACAGAAACGGAAAGCAATCCACAAGATCCTTTGGGAGTGAGTCAATTTGATAAAACCAGTGCATCACAACTCGCCGAAGGTCCGTATTACTATGATTTAATCATCTCTGGGCTCGATACTGCCGATATTAAAAGAGAAGTTTTAAAGGCACTCGACGATAAGAGGTTTGTGTGGACGCTCGAAGATTTAAAAGGAAAGTTTCATGGGGGGCAACTCGTCCTACGAAATTTAAATCCGGTAAAAGCCGTCCTACTGATGATCAAGATTCAACACATCGATGTCGATATTCGTTGGGAACAAAAGCCGTTTACCGATCCTGCCGTTGGTTCGGGCTCTTTGGGGCAAGTCTAACTTTTGTATTCGCCATTCCACTTGTTACTTTTGCTGATCCGATTGCGGTTCATAATCAAGAGTTTCGCGAGGTATCTCGTAAAATCACAGTTTATGAAATACGCGTGAAGGAACTCATAGATAAAAAAGGAAAACTGAAGGCAGGCCCTGAGCTAGAAGATGTTCTAACGGAGATTGCGGATCTACAAAAAGAACTAGTTGGGATTAAAAAGAAACGTCGCTTGATCCGCGAGCATATAGATAAAGAACATCCAAGAGAAGAGCTGATGGGAGACCTCAGTGTTCTTAAAGATGTGGAAAGTGAAAAGACCGCAAAAACGGGTGGTAAAGCCGACCCTGGTGTGGATAGTCGTCTTGACACTTTGCTTGCTGAATTGCGTAAGCAATACGCACGTACAAACCGCAGCGATCAAGAAGATTATCAAGGTGCTCAAGAAGAGTTAGTCCAAGAGCGTATCAAGCATAAGAGAACGATTCAGCAAGAAGACAAAGACGAATATATCAAAGAGAACCTGAAGAGTACGTTAGAGATTCATTGAGAGTCCATCTAAGGATGACGCCCTAGTGGATTTCCTCAAAGTCGGAGTCCTTTGGCTGAGAGACATTATCCCCAGATTTGTTTACCACTATTCCGTTTTGCAGCCACAGCTCTCTTTCGCTGAGGACCCCTTTAGGGTCAGGAATTTTATAAACCCAATGTTCAATCCCATCTTTGTAATAACTATGGCGAGGCCCACCGAGTGCGGCTAGAACTTCTCCTTTTTTGGCACCAAGCTCAATCTCTGCAAAAGCTTTGCGCGGAGATGTTTGGCAGCTCAAGAGAAGTATAAAAAATAGGCATAAGTAAGCTCTTTGAAAACCCATTATTATGAGTATGATGTCGGTAAATAGTCTTGATTTCAATCGTTATTGGTGAGAAAAAAGAAGGCAATCAATTTTTTGCAACACTCTGGAGGATTCATGTCTGAGGTGAATTTAGCGGACTATAACAGAGCCGGATATTTAGCATTCATGTTTAGTATGGCAGCAACCATGGCGTTTTTCGTGTACATTGCGTTTATTCACCCTGGCGTTAATCTTGACGAAATTTCAGTTGATAAAAAGGAAGCCGTTGTTGAAACACAAGCCCCTCCAGCAGAACAAGCTCAGCCCGCGCAATAGTTTTTTTGTTTTTCTAGTTCTTTGCTATGGCTTTTGTTCTGCATGGGCATATGATCCCACAGAATACGAAAGCCAAAACAACGATCTTCCCAAACAAATCGAAAACGTTGGGATTACAGAACATCTTGGTGCTGACCTCAGCAAACTGAATATCAATTTAATTGATGAGGACGGTGTCGAACGACCATTGCAATCGTTTTTGACGCAACAGCGCCCAACGCTCTTGAGCCTTGTTTATTTTAGTTGCCCCAGCCTTTGCAATCTCCATTTAAATGGAGTGCTCGATGCGCTCGGAAAGCTTTCTCTCGTGCCAGGCAAGGATTACGATCTTTTGGCGATAAGTTTTGATCCTAGGGAAAATTACGAACTTGCTGCTGCAAAAAAGTACAATTATCAGGAAAAATATCATTTTCCGGAAAATGGTAAGGGCATCCAATTTCTAACTGCCTCCGAATCTGCAGTGAAAACCCTTGCTGATGCGGTAGGTTTTAAATATAAATGGGATGATAAAGCAAAAGAATGGGCACACGCATCGGCAGCCGTCTTACTGACGCCTCAAGGTGTTGTGTCGAGGTATTTGCATGGTGTTTACTTCGAGCCAAAAACACTTCGCCTTTCTATTATTGAGGCGTCGAAGGGTAAGGTGGGAGACATCATCGATTCTGTGGTGTTGTTTTGTTTTCGCTACGACCCCAAGGCAAACAAGTATGCGCTTTATGCATTTAACTTAGTTCGCGCCGGTGCCGTAGCCATTTGTATAGTGATGGCGACGTGGTTGTTTTTGTTTTGGAGACGCACGCGTCAGCAAAAAGAGGAGTTAACATCATGATTTCCATGTTCATAGCGATGGCATCTGCGAGTACATTTATGCCACCAGCCGCGACCCAAGTCGCCAAGCAGTTGAATCACCTGTATGCATTCATGCTTATTTCCAGTGTCATTTCCTTTATTATTTTAGTCGGAGGAATGATTTATTTTGTTTACAAATACAAACGAAAAACGGCCAACGATAAGACTCCCTATATTTCTCACAACCATACCCTTGAATTTATATGGAGCTTTATTCCGTTTGTTATTTTCATGGCGTGTTTTGCGTGGGGTGCTTATATCTATAAAGAGATGCGTACATTCGATGAAAATGCCCTGGAAATTAACGTGTATGGAAAAAAATGGGTTTGGGAATTTGAATATAAAGACGGTCGCAAAATCACCAATGGTGTGGATGCCAATGGGAAATTGGAGCCGGCAACCATGGTTGTTCCAGTAAATACTCCAGTAAAGCTACTTCTCACCTCTGTAAAGTTAAGTCCCGAAGATAAGGCTGTCCTACATAGCTTCTTCGTGCCTGCGTTTCGGGTAAAGCAAGACGCGCTTCCAGGTCGTTACACGGCACTGACATTTACTGCAGACGAAAAAGGTTTGTTTCAAGTTTTTTGCGCAGAATATTGTGGAACAGGTCACTCTTCCATGATGGCGAAGATCAAAGTTGTTTCTAAAGAAGACTTCGATGCTTGGGTTTTAGGAGAAGAAGCGGGTGGGGCACCAAAAGAGATGACCCTTGCAGACAAAGGCCGCGCGGCATATGCCAAGTGGGCATGTATTGGCTGTCATACCCTTGACGGTAGTCCGAGCACGGGCCCTTCTTGGAAAGGTTTGTGGGGCAACGAACGCAGCTTTAATGATGGTGGTAAGGCCGTTGCAGATGAGAACTACATTCGTGAATCAATTATGGATCCAAATAAACACGTGGTTAAAGGGTTTGAGCCCAATAAGATGCCGACATTTAAAGGTATGATTTCAGACGAAGATATCACGGCAATCATTGAGTTCATTAAGACTCTTAAGTAAGGAGCGGTTATGGCAGGTTCTGGTAAAAGTTATTTAGAAGGTGAAACCGGTCTGTGGTCTTGGTTAACGTCGCTAGATCACAAGCGTATTGGTCTCCTTTATTTTTTCTCTGTTGCGTTTTTCTTTTTGTTAGGTGGAATTTTCGCCCTACTTATTCGGTTAGAGCTCTTTTCTCCAGGCGCCCTTTTCCCTGCAGATATGTATAATCGCTTTATGACATATCATGGGGCGGTGATGGTGTTCTTTGTGATTATTCCGGGAATTCCCGCTATTTTAGGGAACTTTTTTCTTCCGCTTCAGATTGGCGCTAAAGACGTGGCGTTTCCACGTCTGAATCTTATGAGCTGGTATTTTCTCATGACAGCAGCGGTGATGGCGTTATGCACTTTACTTCTGGGTGGCGTAGATACGGGTTGGACGTTCTACACGCCATATAGTATTTCATTTAAACCGGCGACAATTTTGATGGCCTTTGCGGTATTCATTGCGGGTTTTTCTTCCATTCTTACCGGGCTTAATTTTATTGCCACAGTCCATCGCTTGCGTGCACCGGGAATGACAATGAATCGCATGCCGCTTTTTGTTTGGGCGATTTACTCCACAGCAATACTACAAGTATTGGCAACGCCCGTGTTGGGTATCACAGTGCTACTTTTAGCCATGGAGAATATTTTTAATATCGGTATTTTTGATCCCGCTCTTGGTGGGGATCCCGTTCTCTTCCAACACTTCTTTTGGTTTTACTCACATCCCGCCGTTTACATTATGGTCCTCCCGGCAATGGGTGTTATTAGTGAGCTTGTCACTACATATTCAAGAAAAACAATTTTTGGATATACCGCGATTGCTTACTCGTCTCTTGCGATCGCAGCGATTAGTTTCTTAGTGTGGGGACATCATATGTTTACCAGTGGCCAGTCGGAAGTGGCTGCCATCACTTTTTCTGTCCTAACTATGCTTGTGGGTGTTCCTACGGCCATTAAACTTTTCAATTGGCTCGCCACTCTTTACCGAGGATCGATCCAAATGACCACTCCCATGCTGTATACTTTGGGATTCATGTTTATTTTTACTATTGGTGGTATGACGGGCATTTATCTTGCGACGATTGCAACAGATATTCATTTCCATGATACCTATTTTGTGGTGGCCCATTTCCATTACGTGATGGTGGGAGGAACATTGATGGCGATTATGGGTGGTGCCTTCCATTGGCTTCCTAAAATGGTTGGCAAAATGTACAATGAATCGATTGCACGTATGTCGTTTGTTTTTATTTTCATTGGATTCAATGTCACGTTCTTTCCCCAGTTTGTTTTAGGTAATATGGGGATGCCTCGCCGTTATCACGACTATCTTCCCGCCTTCGAATCACTTAATAAAATTTCCACAATTGGCTCCTGGATGATTGGATTTGGTTTCCTCATCGCTCTTTACGCGATTATCCAAGCGATTCGTAGTGGTAGTCCCGCGCCAATGAATCCATGGGGAAGTAAAACTTTGGAGTGGACGACAGCGTCTCCACCTCCGCATGAAAACTTTTTAACAACACCAACAGTAACGGCAGGTCCTTATGAGTTCAAATAGTCAGCACCATCATTTTGCCCATCACTTTGAGAGTGAGGAACATGAGTATGCAACCAGCAAAGAAGGCGTATGGCTCTTTCTGGTTTCAGAAATCTTAATGTTCGGTGGCTTATTTGTGGGATACATTATTTATCAACATATGTATCCACAAGTATTTCACGAAGGTGCAATGCACTTAGATTGGCGCTTAGGAGCTTTAAATACCATCGTTCTTCTTTTTAGTTCTCTCACGATGGTTTTGGGGGTTCACTTTAGTCAGTTGGGCGATCGCAAAAAGGCGGTGACAGCACTTGCCATCACGATTTTGTGTGGAGCTATCTTTATGTGTGTAAAATACATAGAGTATTCTCATAAAATTCACGAGGGCCTTTTGCCGGGAGCTTGGTACACTGGAGAGACCCATGGCTTGAGCAACATGGGCCTTTACTTCTCTTTCTATTTTATGATGACAGGTCTTCACGGAACTCACGTTCTCGGTGGGATGTGTTTAATTCTATGGGTATTATTACGCGCCAACAAAGGCGAATTTAATTCGCATTATTATACTCCAGTAGAGGGTGTTGGTTTGTTCTGGCACTTAGTGGATTTAATTTGGATCTTTTTATTCCCGTTACTTTATTTGGTAGGCTAGGAGGTACCCATGGCACATCACGAAGAGCACCATCATATTACATTGGCGACACACCTTCAGGTTTTCTCTGCTTTGATTGGGCTTACCATTCTCACCGTGGTAACTGCTAAGTTTATGCATCTCGGTGTTTTCGAAAACTTAGTGGCCTTTTCCATTGCCACAGTAAAAGGTTTTTTGGTCATGGCGTACTTCATGCACTTAAAATACGACGAAAAAATTTATCGTTGGATTATTTTATCAAGCTTTGCATTCGTTTTTCTCTTGTTCTTCTTTTGTGTTCTCGACGAGGCAACGCGTATCGTGCAACATAGCGCGCTTCAGTAATTTTTTAGGCGCGATGGAATGATGTCATCGCGCAACGACGAGTCTGCATCTACGGATGGATCATTCGCCCGATCTACCTCGATTCGGGCCTTGGCAGCTCACAACAAGAAAATGGTGGGTTTTGCTCAAAACGTATCTTGATCTTATTAAAGTTGGTATTGTTGGATTTGTACTTTGTACAAGTGCAGCGGGGTATCTACTGGCACAAGACCCCAATATGCCTATTCATACCACGCATTTTTTACTTTTTCTTTTGGCGACTTTTTGTTTTAGTGCGGGAAGCTTTGCGCTTAATCAATATCAAGAAAGAGACATCGATGCGCTCATGCCACGAACACAAAATCGCCCCTTACCTTCTGGAAAACTTTCTCCTTTTTTAGCTTTGGTACTCGCCATTACGGGTTTATGTTTAGGCACATTTATAGGTTTACTCTGGGTGTCTTGGTGGTTTGCATTGATGGGAATTCTAACAGCCATTCTCTATAATGGAGCCTACACATTATTTTGGAAACGCTATTGGGCTTTTGGTGCTGTGCCTGGCGCTCTTCCTGGAGCAATGCCAGTGGTATTAGGATTTGCGGCTCAGGATCAGATATGGAATATCGAGTGTCTCTACTTATTTGTTCTGATGTTTCTTTGGCAGATGCCCCACTTCTGGGCGCTCGCACTTCGTTACCAAGAAGACTATGCCAAGGCGCAGGTGCCGGTGCTTCCGACTGTCGTTGGTGAGCATGGGACGCTTTATCATATGGGATTGTATGTGTTTGCCTATGCTGCATGGGCGGTGGTGTCCCCATGGTTTATTTCTGTATGGATTGGCTATTTACTGGTGATCATACCTTTTGTGGCTAAAGTTGTGTGGGAGTTTTGGAAGTTTCACGAAGATACATCAAACGCCAGATGGCTGTCCTTTTTCCTGTGGACCACCTTTAGTGTCATTGTCTTTGTGATGATCCCTGTAGTGGATAAATGGGGCGCCCTGATACAAAGCCGAGTTTAATAATGCCAAAAAATAAATTTTTTAGTTACGGATTATCTTTTCTCATTTTTCTGACCTTTGATCTTATGCTCCTAGGTGCCGCGGTACGTGCACTCGATGCGGGATTAGCCTGTCCTGATTGGCCGCTTTGTTTTAGTCAAACAATTCCAGAGTTTCATCTGGGTGTTTACATGGAGTTTATCCACCGTTCCATCGCGGGAATTGTGGCCATAGTTTTTTCTGTTCTTTACTTAACGACTTTGTTTGTAAAATCACTCAAACCTTTTCGTTGGCTTATGACAGTGGCTTTATTTTTTCTTCTTGCACAGATAATCATGGGAGGTCTTACGGTTCTTAAGCTGCTAGCGCCTAAAATTGTAACTTTACATTTAGCTCTCGCAACATCGTTTCTGATTTCTTTAAAAATTGTACAAAATCAGCTCGCGAAAAAAGAGGCAACAGAAATCGCGCCTCCGCGTTACCACTGGTTGGCACCTCTAGGCCTCGTTCTCGTCTGTGGTCAGATTCTTTTAGGAGGATGGGTAGCATCGAATTATGCAGGAACGGCATGCATGGACTTTCCAACATGTAATGGCCAGTGGTTTCCCACTCTTATTGGACCTATTGGCGCGCAAGTGGTTCATCGCCTAGGGGCCTATACGGTAGCAACTTTTTTTATTATTCTTTTCTTCTTGTCGCTAAAACTGTCTTCTGAGCAAATGATTTTAGTGCGTATCAAAAGATTGTCGGCCAAAATGTTTATGATTGTACTTTCACAAATTGCAGTTGGTATAGCCAATGTTTTGTGGATGGTGCCCGCATGGCTAACTGTGGTTCATTTAGGGTTAGCACTTTATTTATTGCTTCTTGTAATGCAGCTCAATTTTCTTGTATTTAACAGCACAAACACTTCTGATTAAACACCCTGAGCTTGCAAGCATCCCTCAATTGGATATATACGCTTTAATCTATTGCAGATGCACAATCGTAAGTACCCACAAGAGTGTCATTTTCATATTTTTCTAATTTTAAAACACCATCGTAATACAAATCATACAAAACATATTTAATTGTTGGTTGACCGATTTCTTCAGGTTTGATTGTCACACTAATATTAGTAGAACCCTTTTTGACTTTAGACATACTGCCGATAATGTTGCTGTCGTTTTCGATCCATTCAGAATCATTTTCGGTAGCACCATTTTTACCTAACTTTAAAAACCAAGTGCTGCCGACTGGGCCGTTAAAATCATCGTCTTCGGCAGAGATAGCAAATTCAAAGCCTTCGGTTACTGCATAATTGTCAAGGTCGACAGCTTTTCCACAGATCGCTGCGGCGCTGGCAAAGACAGTGTTAGAGCTCAGTATCGTGCATAAAGATACAAGAACAGACATCAGCTTCATGGTACAAACCTCCGTTTGATGGTGTAAGTAGTTATTAATAGCATAGATTTAGGATACCTGTTCTTTGAATCATCTTAGTATGTAAAAGAGTTAAAAACTCGCGTGAATTCTAAGTGGAGATCCCCTCTTCTTTCTTTTTGGGGGGGGGTGGATAATTATTTCATTCATTTTACGTAACAACTATTGGTTGAGATTGCGACATTTATTAAAATAAATCACGGTTGAAAATCGGGCTGCTCTTGTGGGCTTGCTTTTATAAAGGCAGGAAGAGAGAGACAGCGATCATTAAGCACTTTAATCTTAGGGAAGCGAGACAAATCGATATTAAAGCGTTGTGAACTAAATACTTGTGGAATTAAAAAGCAGTCGGCAAAAGAAAGATGATCGCCGAAACAGTAGGTACCAGAGTATTTATCTAAAAGAGACTCAAAACTAGTTAGTCCGCGGTTTATCCAAAACTGCAACCATACCATTTTGTCATTCTCGCTGACATGAAGCGAGTCAGTTAAATATTGAGTCACCATCAGATTTTGTAGCGGTTGAATGCCGCTATTAATCACCTCACACATTTGGCGAACAATAGCCCGCTCATGCGGCATTTCTGGAAGAAGTGGAGTTTGTGGAAACTTTTGTTCGATATATTCTAAAATAGCCATTGATTGGCCGATAGTATGATTTCCATCAATTAAGGTGGGGACCTGCTCTGACGGATTTATTGCACGATAGCTTGAGGCATGTTGTTCACCGCCATTTTTTAGTAAATGGATCGGGATCATTTCATAGGGAATATTTTTCACATTCAGGGCAATACGAACGCGATACGCGCTTGAACTACGAAAGTAAGAATAAAGTTTCAGATTAGACATAGAGTTACCAAGTTCCTTTTCCTTAAATATATTGAAACTGAGGATATTGCATTTGTGGTCACCGCTCAACTGTAATATATTTACTTAAAAATGAACTTGGTAACTCTATGTAGACTCTGCGCGTTCATGTACTCTCTGACGCGTGTCTGGTACATGTTACCAAACAGAAGGAGGACATATATGAAACTAGGCACACTCAAAACCCAATCTTGGGGCGACGGAGAGTTAGTCGTTGTCAGTAAAGACAATAGCAAGTTTGTGCGTGTTCCTCAGGTGGCAAAAAGCCTGCGAGAAGCCATAGAGACATGGCCAACGTCAAAAGAAAAGTTGCAAAATATATATGTCAATCTCAATAAAGGTGAAGTTAAGGAAGCCGAAGAAGTAAATGAGGCACTTTTTCACTCACCACTTCCACGCTCATTTCAATGGGCAGATGGCTCGGCTTTTTTACACCACGTTAAGTTGGTGCGTATGGCTCGAAACGCTGAAATGCCGCAATCGTTGTATGAAACACCATTAATGTACCAAGGCGGAAGCGATAATTTCTTAGCCCCAACAGAAGATATTCCGCAGATCGATTTTAGCCATGGTACTGACTTTGAAGGTGAAGTTGGCGTTATTACCGATTTTGTGCCCATGGGTTCTACTCCCGAAGAAGCGCAAGAGAAAATTATTTTATTTGTTATTATTAATGACGTTTCTTTACGGGGACTTATTCCCAATGAATTGGCAGCAGGTTTCGGATTTTTTCACGGCAAACCATCAACGGCATTCGCACCTTTTGTGGTTACAGCAGATGAGCTGGGAGGCGCTTGGAAAGATGGACGCATTCATTTGCCACTCGATGTAGAGTACAATGGACAATTCTTTGGAAAAGCCAATGCGGGAGAGATGCATTTTTCTTTTGGTCAATTGATTTCTCATGCGGCAACTACTCGGCATTTAATGCCAGGAACTCTTATTGGTAGTGGAACGGTATCTAACGAAGATCCCGAAAAAGGATCCAGCTGCCTCGCAGAAAAGCGTATGCTGGAAAAAATTAATGAGGGGACGATTAAGACCCCGTTTATGAAAGTTGGCGATACTATTAAGATGGAAATGAAAGACAGCAAGGGCCGAAATATTTTCGGAACCATTTTTCAAAAAGTTTCACAGTACCGAAAGTAGAGTTTAAAAACTGCAATATGGAAACACAAGTGTCACCTAACCTTATTGATGCGCTTACCAGTAGCATGAATATTGCTGAATAATTTATGGCGATGAAATTCGTACAAATAAAGAGTCAAGGCCCTCATCTCAAAGAGGATTTACTTGCCTGTTTAAAACAAATGAAACTGTCGCTGTCGTTAGTGGATCAAATAAATAATAAAATATTTTGTTATGTAAAAGACAAACGTATCTTTGATTTACACTTTCAACCTTTAAAAAACTCTTTGGTGTCAATTTTATTTGATAGCATCTTATTTAAAGAAGAAATTTTTTCGATTAAGCCAGAAATGATTGTTTACGAAGATGATGCGCTGGTAGTTTTGGATAAACCCTATGGTATAGCAACCCAATCAACGCAAGTATTTGGTCAAGATTACTTATACGGAGCGCTCATAAGTTACTATACAGAAAAAAATCCAAAAAAACTTGCCTATGTGGGGTTACATCATCGTCTGGATCGAGACACTTCGGGCCTAGTGCTTTTTACAAAAAAGACATCGGCCAATAAATCTATAGCGGAGCAGTTTCAAAAACATCAAATATATAAAAAATATTATGCATTTACATCGGGCCCAACTCCCAAAAGCAAAGAATGGGTTGTTGATGCGCCCATTGCCCGCGATTATAAATCCAAATGGTTTAAATGCAAAATAGACCCTAAGGGTGAAAAAGCTCTAAGTACTTTTCGATTGTTACAAGCCGTTGAGGAGGGTGGAGTTCATTTTATTGAATGTGAACCTAAAACGGGACGCACACACCAGTTACGCGTGCATCTCAGCTCCTGTGATTTGCCAATAATCGGCGATCGTACATATGGTGGGTTGTCGCATCCACGCATGATGCTGCATGCATTTGAACTCACCATACATCACCCGCTTAATGGCAAAAAGCTTCAATTGAGTTCAAACATCCATCTTGAGAAATTTCTTTAAGAAATTTTTAATAAAAAATTTAGAGTGTGCACTCACTCTATTTTTGTCCTGGACTAATTGCTGGTTCCATTTTGATTGATACCATTCAGTAGTTCCTTTAAGGCCTTGATGGCATTGAGTTTTAGGCAATCAGTTCCAGAGTGATGCCTAAATTTATTCTAAAAAACATAAAAATATTTGCGCGAAAAAATTTAATTTTTCAGAATTGTAAACGGGGTACGTAAGAATTTTACGTTCATTCATGGATAACGCAACAAAGGGGGAAGTATGCGTTTATATAGTATTGCATTTCTATTGGCAGTTTGTGTAGCGGCTGTGTCCTGTGGTCAAAAATCTCGAAGTGAATCTTTAAATGAACAGCCGGAGATAAAATCTGATGATGAGAGGGAGAAAGCCAAAATTTTTGAGGTGATTGAAAACACGCAAACTGTTCACGTGCGTTTGGCAAGCGGGGAGCTGGTGAGCGGAGGGTTTATTGCAGGATCAAATCTAATTGTAACGGGCAAAACCTTTAATGATGATCAGAATAAACAATGGTTAGAAGTGATATCTGTAGCAGATGGTGAAGAATCTTCGGAAACACTCTATATTCAAGAAAGTGACCTTGTAGCATTACCAGTAAAGCTCGTAGTTATGCAGGATACAGATGGGCTACTTTCTACGAATGCAGAGGGTATGCGGGTTGTACAAATTGGCGACCGTCAAATGGTTGTTGAAACAATAGACGTTTCACGGATGACGTATTGCTATAAATACGTCAAATTATATTTATTGAAGAAAAAATTAGTCAGTGTGTATTTACCAGGCGGATCAGCCTATATGGCAGCCTCCATTCTTCCAAAGTACAATTTCGCTCGCGTTTCGCGCGGACCAAGCCAGGCTATTGTACATGATGTTTGTGTATATAAAGGGGGACCTGCAGGCCATGGACATATCGAAGTGAAAACATCACAAGGTTGGTATTATGGCTATGGCTATAAATCCGCATCCATTAAGAACCGCATATTCATAGGTTGTTTTCACAAAAAATAGTTTTATTTACCAGATTGAATATAGAAAAAACTTGATAAAACTTTAGCTGCAGACTGAGCTTCTTTTATAGAGCTAGTCTGTATGCTTAGACACAAAAGATATGGATGGTCCGGTTTATAAATAATTCCGCAGTCATTGTAGTAAAGAGTTTTGCCATTACTACCGAGCGCTTCTCCGAACTTGCGAACGACTTGTATTGAGGGTGGAACACCTGCGCGCATTCCCTCTTGATACACAGACTGCGCGATTAATTTTAGTGCCCACTCTGAATAATACCGTGATAAATAAGAAGCATTATACAAAATACGAAAGAAGCCGGCGTATTCTTTCACGGTGAGGTTGCGATAAGGGGCAACACCGCTTTTAATAGGTATATCCATTTCTTTTGAAGTCTTAATTAAAGAATCATGGTGATCATTCTCTTCGAGAAGGGAGGCGGCTACATTATCGGAATAAACAATCATATGGTGAAGGAGTTCTTCAATTGTGTAGGATTGACCCAGTATAAGTTTATTTTGCGGCACAACTCCTTGAATGTCGTACAATCGGAGTTTTTGCTGATTATCAAATAAGATTGATTTTTTTAAAATATCTGGGTTCGTTTCCGCAAGCTTTAGATAGCCAATCATGAGGGGGATTTTAAGGAGACTACCAGGAAGAAAAATCGCATCCTCATTGGCTCCAAACCACGGTCCATTATTCAGATCCCGATAGTACACGGCCATTTGCAAAATGTGTGGATTTTGTTTGAGTTGCAGTATAAGGTTCTGCAGCTCTCGATTGGTTTCAAAAGATTGCAGGTTTCCAATTTGTCGTTGTGGTTGGCAATCTAAAAGCGGATTAATAAAAGTAGTTTGTCCCTGTCGTTTATCGACCAAGCTGAAATTACTTGGCGATAAAAAATAGAATATCGAAGAAGCGCCTAAAAATGCTCCAAGGAAAAATACAAATAATAATATCAACAGATACCGTGGACGCAAAATGGATGACATGCGAAGCAGAGTCTCCCTGGGCCGAAAAAGGCCCAATACGAAAAGTCTATGTCAGTCTACAGTGGCTGTCTAAGCAATTGTTTTGATTGCTGCGCTCTGTATGTGAAACCCCTGCATACATAGTTATTTTTGAGATTCCAACTAGGACTTTAAGCTAGTGCTACAACCACCTAAATACCGAGTTTACGAGAAACTTCTGTTATAAATTCTGCCTGTTTACCGGTAAGGGAAAAATAGGGATTTTTAATTTTAATTTGTGCAAGCAAGGTTGCAAGTGTTTCTCCGAGAACCATGTGTGCCGCAATAATCATCGTTGAGGTTCGACCAATTCCAGCCAAACAATGAACGCCAAGGGGTTGCTGATGAGCCTTGGCCTTGCGAATGATTTCAGCCATTTCTTGGACCTGCTCAAATGAGGGCGCGTGAAGATCTTTAATTGAAAAATGATGAAGTTGAAAATCATTTTTTAAAATATCACGATTTAGATGATCTTCGGTAAGTGTAATGATATGAACAATTCCTTTATCTTTTAAATGAGCAATTTCATGCAAGAGACGTTCTTTACAAAAATCGAAAGAAACAGTATCGGTGGTGATCGAAAAATCTTTTAATAATCGGGTTTTTCTTGTTAATCCATACAAGGTGTTCTCAAGCCCGTCGGTTGTATATAATACTTTATTGAGTTGATCGCGTGTTTCCTCGGGTAGCTTATAAAACTGAGCAATTTTAGGGCTGTAATGCTCGATGTGTTTGTGAAAGTTTTCACGTGATGCTGAGCCCGAAGAGAAGAGTCCAAGCCAACCCATGAGCACGGCTTCTTCATAGGAGTAATCAAACCAGCGTGTACAGTTAAATCCAGGTCGGGCCATGCCTGCGATTATATTTTCTTCGAACCACCAAAAAGAATTCATGCATATACCTTCAGAGACACAAATAATAAACGTAGAGAGACGCTGGTGTCAAAGATCCAGCGGCACATGTTTTTATTTACTGCGTTTATTAATAGCCAGAGCAGTATGTGTATGATCCATGTGTTGCCGCACGTATGTGCGGCGGGAGCAACGAGAGAATTAAAGAAAACAAGATAGGGTGTGTTGATCTAAAGTATTTTTATCGTAAAGAATTGCTTTGCAACCGTTAGCGGGACAGGTCTCAGTATATATTTTGTGTAGATCATCCCATTTTAATTGAAAAGAGTTCGCTTGTTTTACATTGCTGGGAACAAGACAGGTAATGGAATTTAAAGATGAGCCTTTTATGGTTGTTTTGGGAACAATAATTTTTACATTGGGGGCTCCAATATAAGGATCACTTGTGGGTGGACTGTCTGGGTGATCTTCGATCGAACCAAGGCCATCATCATAAGCGCTCGATGGCGGGCTATCTGGGTAGTCTTCCGTGTTTTCGTTGTCTGGGTTGGAGGTGGTATCGCCAGCGGACCCAGGGGGGCTGTCTGGATGGTCTTCTAAGGAGTCGTCACCAGCGTAGGGAGCATCGGCAAAAACTGTGGGAACATATGTAATACCGGCTTCGATCTGTGGAGATTGAAAAAAAGTAAATGTGAGTAAGCAAGCAATGGCGAGTGTTTTCATGGTTTATCCTTGGTTATCGCCAGAGGTGTAAGGTCGCTGATGCTGTATTTATGAGGCGAATATTTTTATATTTGGATTCCTGCAAATAAATATATCTTTGTTGAAATACGCGCAAGCAAAAATCCTTTGAAAAATTTACTCATGTTCTTCCTAGTTTGTGGTGTGGGGTTTGTCGAGACGTGCGTCTCAGATCGCGCAGATTTTTTAACCTCACTTTTCACTGAAATAATTTCGCCAACACACGCAACTCCCGGCCAGAAAGAAGAGTCTATTCTATTAAAGAGACTCCACGCTTTATAAAAATTTGTTAGAACTGTGCCTTTCTGAATTGAGTACACTGTGAGCGGTATTCTAAATTCAGAAATGGATTAGAGGGTACAAGCAGATCACTTTACAAAAGAATGCGTTGCTTCTGTGGCTCAGGCGGATACTAATACATCTGGACTAAGGAGATTGCTTTTAGAGCAAGTAAAAACAGAGGAATTATATTGGCGGAGACGGGCGGATTCGAACCGCCGGTACTAGTTACCCAGTACGGTTGTTTAGCAAACAACTGGTTTCAGCCACTCACCCACATCTCCGTTAAAGCTGAACTATCGTTCGACATTGCCATAGGTGACTATACGGGGCAATGATTTTGCTGATATTTAATAGATTGAAATGCTGCAATAGCAAGCAAATCGACTATTTATAATTCTCAGGAAAGATGTCCCGTTCGATGGTTTCGATCACAGTGTGCAAGAGAAACATATGCAGCTCTTGAATTCGGTCCGATGTCACACCGGGCACCACAATGGCGAGGTCAGCCATTTTTAAAAGCTCGCCGCCGCCCTTACCGAGCAAAGCAATTGTTGGGATTCCCATAGACGTTGCTGTCTTAAAAGCTTCGATAACATTAGCCGAATTGCCACTCGTAGAAAGACCAATGAGGACATCCCCAGAGCGTCCCAAACCCTCTACTTGGCGAGAGAAAATATATTGAAAACCGTAGTCATTACTGACACAGGTGACATGACTTGCTTCTCCCAAAGCCAAAGCTCCTAAGGGTTTACGGTCTTTGCGGTAGCGGCCAGTGAGTTCCTCAGCAAAATGCAGCGCATCACAATGGCTGCCACCATTACCACAAATAAGCACCTTGCCATTTTTTTTATAACAATCCACCAGGGTTTTACTAAATTTAGCTAAAAGATCCCATGTTTGCGGGCTGTTAGTGAACTGCTGCAAAACAGTTTGGGCGTCGTTCAGTGAAGTTTTCCAGACATCAAGTGGGCTCATAAAATGGTTTTGCCAGATAATATGAATGGAGTCTACAGAAAGCCTTGATTTTGCTTGTAAAAGACAATAAACCGAAACGTCTTAGTGCGCTCGTAGCTCAGCTGGATAGAGTACATGACTACGAATCATGTGGTCGGAGGTTCGACTCCTTCCGAGCGCACCAATTTTTTCTCAAAACTAAATGTGAAGAACTTAAGATGTCTGGCGGAATGTCCCTATCTCTATCTATCCAAATTCTACAGTAAACAATGTCTCAGGACGGGCATTTGTTTATTTTTCAATTATATTTTTTTTTAAAGTCACATCATAAAAAGTTTGGTAATTCACCCCTACAATCAATCGATAAAGGAGTCTTTATGACAAAATTTACTGTGGTTTTTCTTTCTTCCCTTTTAACTCTTGCCTCGCAAGCCTATGCAGGTAGTATTGTTTGCTCTAACGGCGATGCTGATGTCGTTGGCGATGCTTATTATCAAATTGAACTTATGGAAGATGGTATTCAGTTTCGTCCCTATGAAGGTTCATTTGATGTCGACGCTGGAGAGCTAAAATTTGAGAACGGGGTAATTACTATCGTTAATAAAACTGTCACACAAACTACTGAAGGTGTAGAATCTTCTGTAACTGTAGATGCCATCTTAACAATGAACGAGGACGGAACTCAATTAGACGCTATTATTAGTATCGATCAAGCCCCCGCACAAGCGTACAAAATGAGTTGTGAAAAACAATAAAATCTTTGATGACGGACAATGTCCAAAAACTCTTGATGACGAATGTTTTTATCCGCCTTATGATTTTCCTCACAGGACTCCATTTCCGATAGATTAAAGAATCTAAACATATTTGGAGTCCGTAGGGTGAGGATTCACCCGAGTCCATTTTCAATAAGGAGTTTATATGAAACAGATTTTACTGGTCATATGTGTTGCATTCGGTATGTCACAGGCATTTGCTAACCCACAACAAGAACGCATGAAAACATGTAATGTGGAAGCCAAAGGCAAAAAAGGTGATGAACGCAAAGAATTTATGAAAAGTTGTTTGTCAGGAAGCACGGCCGTGGCTAGCGCCAAACCAACAACACCGCAAGAGCGCATGAAAGAGTGTAATAAACAAGCTACTGGCAAAAAAGGACAAGAGCGTAAAACTTTTATGTCTTCTTGTCTTAAAGCACAGTAAAGAATCGACATGATTAGATCATATCCATTTCTGGATATGATCTGAACAGAGAGACGAGAAACACCAAAACGGAAGAAATCTTTTTGTGAATGAGTTTCTCGTCGCGTTCACAGTAAATTTGTTATCTATATGGAAGCGATGACAGTTTATTCGTTATCTGCACCATTATCTAGAGAAGAATCTTCTGATTCTTTGTCGGCATCGTTAATCATATTCGAAGTGTTGTTGCCAGAATCTGTATCTGCGGCCTCTTCGTTATTATTTTTTTGATGTTCCATTTTCTTTTTCTCATGGCGCATACGTTTTGCTTCTGCTTTTTTTGCGTGAGCTTTTTTCATATTGTGGTGCGCATGACCACGACCTTTCTTGCCAGGTTTACCATCACCAGCAAAAGCGCTTAGAGATAAAGAAAAAATAACAAGAATACATGAGATCATTTTCAGAATATTCGACATTGTGCCTCCTTGTTGCAGAGTCGAGACTCGATCTAAACAGATTGTAGAGAGAGTTTTTAAGGAAGCAAGCGGCTTCAGCGGCCCGAGACCTCAGGCCAGGGCGAGTAATTTGCGGACGAGCGTTAGGCCGTCCGTTTATTGCTCACAATTTTATTTAGGGTACCTATAAGATCACCCATTTTAAAGGGTTTATTGAGGTAACCTTGTGCGCCCATTTTAAGGGCGGTTTTGGCTTCAATAAGGCTCGAGTAACCCGTCATCAGAATAAAAGGAACGGGTTTATTTTTCATGGCCCAGGATAAGAGCTCATCCCCACGCATATTGGGCATCTGGATGTCTGTTAAAACAGCATCAATTTTTTCATTCATTAGTATGGACTGAGCAATAACTCCATCTACGGCTGTATGAACCTCAAATTTTTCTAGTTCTAGCATGTCTTTTAGGGCATCAAGAAATTGTTCATTATCATCTACGATTAGAATACTCGCCACAAGAAACTCCAAAGCCAAAGGTTTATTACATTCCTTTGGTAGTCTCTCATGAATTCGGTAGATGTCACAGAAGAACTCCAGGTATCCAGAAAAATCGCGACTTATAGATAAATAGGTAAAGAATATTAAAAGAGTTTTAAGCGCCTGGTCATTCTTCATGACGCACATAAAAGACTGCGTGTAGATTTGAGCGCAGACGATTTTTTATTTAGATAACAGCCATTGTACTTTCTTGCTTATGCATAAAAGCATCGAGAGTTGCAAGTTGCAAAGCTCGACGATAGCATCAAACCGACACAGTACTTCGATTTCTTTTTATATGAGGTTCTTATGAGCGTTCATTTTATCTACTTTCTTTTGATTCCTATTTTTTTCCTTTTCTCTAAAGAAGGATCTCGCCAGTCTGGAAAGTTATTGGGCGAGGGAAAAGAAAAAGCTTCCATTGAGCTCAGCGAACCGAAGGGGGGCTGGACTGTAGAACAGATGGTGACTATCGAGGGGAGTGTTTCGGATAGATCTGTCGATCCTATTTTAGTGAATATTAATGGGACTCGTTATTTATTGCGCACATTCAGCGGTAAATTTAAACGTAAGTTTCCACTGTCATCAGGCAAAAATACCATTGTTGTTCAGGCAACCAACAAAGGTGGTACAAGCAAGGTGGAACGGTCAGTGCTGGCGAAGGCGCCTCCGACCCCAATTATGGTGATTTTGACGAGCGATACTGATGGTGTTTACACAGATCTTCATATTTACGAACCCAAAGCGAATCTGGCTCATCCGATGGTAGATAGCGCCAACGAACAGGAACATGTTTTTTGGGCACAGGTGGCCTCTCCATCGGGAGGAAAATTTTATTTAAACTCACAAGGCGATGATTTTGATCAACCTGGATATGGCCCTTATCTTTATACGCACAAAGCGCCACCTATTGGTATTTATCGTATCGATTCCAACTACTGGCCGAGCGGAGATAAAGCGCATACCGTAGGTACGCTCAATGTTACACTCAATGGTGGAAAACCAAATGAGTTAAATCGCATGATCAAAGCACCGCTTGCGAAACCAGGAGAAACGGTAACCATGGCGTGGATACGTATTGATAAGGGGGGAAAAGCATATCTTTATGCTCCTGGCTTAGACCCTGTCCCCAAAGATTATTCAATTTGGCCCGAATGGGTTATTAAGTATAAAGCCAAAGAGAAAAATGGCACTGATTCTTATGAAATCTAAATTTTTACCGAGTGGCATTGATTTTTTTTGTGCAGGGATAATATTTTTTGTGCTTTCCTCGGCTCTAGCTGTACCACAAAAAATGCCGATGGATTTTTCCATGTTTGAGTCACGTGTTTTGCGGCTCGCACTGGAGCAGGCTCAGCAAATGTCTACACACTGGGATCCATCTCAACGTGATTGTTCTGGTTTTGTACGTTTTCTTTATCGACAAACTCGCGCGAACACGGCTGGATGGTACCAGGCGGACCATCAACTTCATGATTACGCGTCAGCAGAAGATTTGGTACAGCATAATTTTTATTTCGTACAAAACCAGGTAGATGTAGAAAAATTAAAGACAGGCGATGTTCTCGTTTTCTATTCGCCCAACAAAAAAACAGAGGACCGCTATCATTTGATGACGGTTCTAAAATTTTCTCATCAAGCAGCCCATGATGTTCTTTTGGTTTATCATAACGGAGCCTCCGGCAAAGAGGGGGCTGTGCGCAAAATTTCACTGAGGGAATTACAAAAAAATTTAAACAACGAATGGAGTGCGAGTCCAAATAACCCCCGTTATAAAGGCGTTTATCGCTGGCAAGGTTGGAGACAAAAAATATGAAAATGATTATAGCAATTTTATTTACTCTGTCGTCTAAAATCGCGTGGGCTGAGGAGCCCAGTATTACGCTATCCATTAAAAATGGTGGTGATCTTGTACACATGCTCCAGTCTAATCCGTGGATGGAGGATTTTTATAAAACAAATTTATACGAAGGTTTGCTCTTGCGTGTCTCGCCGCTTTTGGGTGCACTGCCGAATACAGACAATTCCACATGGAAAGGACGGCTTGCAGATACCGTAATTGATTTGGCTCTTAAAAATCGTCCGACCCATTTGTTTTATTTTCGTCGCGCAAAGTTGGTTCAACCATTTGGTTTCGCCATTCAAAACTTATCTCAGCCAGAGATGGCCGCTCTAAAGTTAATTATAGAATCATTGCGTACAACAAAAGACCAAACCATTGAAGAGGGAAAGAAAAAATGGATGGTCACTCCAGTAGAAATTGCCAACCAAAAATTAGCTGTGCGCCTCATGGGAAGCTGTTTGGCCATCAGTCGAGACCCAAGCGTTACGATTTGGGCAGAAGAGGCGTGTGCCAAAAGCACACCGCTTGCAAAAGATGGACGTGTTATAGTGAACATCGCGACTCTCGCGGGCGGTACGGCCGTAGCACTTAAAAAGTATATCGGCATCGAAAAAAATGCAATCATCGAATTAGAAAAGAAAAGCACATCGTATGAAATCGTCGGTGGAGAATTAGCACTTTCCAAAAATCATTCTTTAAAAAATATAAAATTTTCTGAAGATCAGTTGGCGGCACTCCCTGCTGATACACATTTGCTGGTTAGTCTCGCCACACCAATACCAGAAGAACTTAATCAAGAAGAGGTAAAAATATTTTTAACGCGCTCACCACAGCAATGGAAAGAAGCTCTTCATGAACGGGTAACGTATTTTCACTTGGGTTCAACTCGTCTAAAAGAAGGCGGCGTGCGTGCCGAGACAGGTCTTTTAATTGCCAATAGACTAAATAAAAATCAGCAGTCGCAGTGGTCTGAACTTTTTGAAAAGAGCTTTGGAAATGAAATTTACATAAAAGATGTTTGTAAAAATCAAATAACGTTAATTACACAAAGTCCCGCAGTTATCGAAAAAATAGAATCGACTTGCCAAGAAAAAATTCCCAGTCTCAAGCAAATGCCTACCGACATGCGAGCTTTACTATCGCAAACCGATGGTGCACAAAGTGTGCTGATTAATATGGGACAAGCGTTATCGCACATGGTCGATTTGGGTTGGCAGATAGATAACGTTGATAAGCCAGAGCCCGCTGAAATTCAAGAAGCCAAAAAAATTCTGTTACGATTGCCTGCAGTGGCCTTGGGTGGACAAGTAAAAAATAATCGTATTAACTATCGCGCCCAACAAGGAGTGTTCTAACATGAAAACGTCTTTGTACATTATACTTAGTTTCATTATGTGGTCCAATGTAGCCTGGTCTAAAAGTTTTTACTTAACTGTGCGACGCGATTACTCGTCCCAAGAAAGCCCTGAGGTCGAGTTGATTTATAACAGTCAGCTCCCTCTGCGTTTGCGTTTACTTAAACCGAAAAACATGGATGCTTTTATTAAAGAACAAATTGATTTGCGTCGAGCATGGAAGCAGCCTAGTACGCAGACGAATTCTGCACGATCTTTATTGATTGGATTTAACAAAACCAAATTGGATGTTAATTGGATTCGCTATCATTTTAATTCTGAGATTCGTCAAGATGTGGCCCCCTCTCTGGGCGGAGCACCGTTCTCGACAGGGACCACGAATCTTGTGGAAGGTCCTAATCGATTAATTCGCGCCCCAGATAATTTTGAAGTTGTTTCCGATTACACAATGAGCCCCGATGCCTTTGATGTAACAAAGCCGTTTGATATTCCTGGTTTTGGTTGGTACACGGATCTTTTTAATTCCTACAAAACCCGCCTGGTAAAACTCCCCGCACAAGCACATGGGTTTTATGTTTTACAGGCAATTCAAGGAAACAACGAGGGTCAAGTTGTAGTAGTGATTAACGACATCAAAGCTATGCTACAGCAAACAGATGGACTAGCGGTTGTGTATGTAACTACGCGGAGTGGGAAACCTCTTTCTGATGCGAAAATAAAACTGCGTAATGTTTCTGGAGATTGGATTAACGAGAAGAAAACAAATACTATGGGTGTGGCAGAGTTAACCACCGATGCGAACACCGAATTGATTGCCGCTATAGAGTCTCCATCGGGAGGAGCGGCTATTATTGACACCGAGTTTTTGTCGACGGAAGCACAAACACCAGATGTTTTTATTTATACAGATCGTCCCATGTACAAGCCAGAAGGCGTTGCACAATTTAAAGCGATTGTGCGTGAAAAAGAACGGGGCATTAGTGAGCTTCTTACCATCCATGATCCATTGAGTGCTGCCCTGTATTCCGCAACAGGCAACTCTCTTGCCGATGGCACGGTGTCTGCCGCTTCCGAGTTTGGTTCCTTTTATGGTGAGATACCGTTATCTAAAACTTCCGCTTCTGGGCTTTATCAGGTGCAAACAACTGTGAACGGCCTTAATTACGTGGGAGAAATTCGCGTTAAGGAATACAAGAAACCTATTTTTTATGTCGATCTATCAACAACAATCGATAGTGTTAAGGCCGGTCAAAAAATTCCCCTAAAAATAAAGGCTGAAAATTATGCGGGTGGTATACCAACGGGGTTAACCGCCCAAATCGAAGTGTTACGCGTTCGTTATGATGGTCCAGAATGGATTGAAGATGCGGGTTTAAGCGAAAAAGCGAATGATGCTACTTATGGTTGGGGCGGAAACGAAACGGTGCCGATTATCCCCCTGACAATTCTAACAGAGGAGAACATTGCTTTTTCGACGAAGGGTACGCTTGATCACGCGATTACCCTTCCGGCACAATTACCCGGCGATAAAAACTATGATTATAAAATTTTAGTGCGTGCAACAGTTATGGATGCAGATGGTAATGTGGCCAATGCGTCGAAATCTCTCCTAGAAGCAGAAAAAGACTTTATGCTGCAAGCGCGTTCATCAGCTATTTTTGTCGAAAAAGATCAGAAAGCGTGGCTCGAGGTGCGCGCACTTACACCCGGGGGACAACCGTTAGGCCAGGTAACGGCAGATGTAGAGTGGTTTCATATTGCATACGGTAAAGCACCCCAAAGCATAGAGAAACAAAAAATTTCTTCCGATGCTAAAGGAAAAATAACGTTATCTTACCCGACAACACAAACGGGAATAGTCCGTGCTAAACTAACAGTGATCAGCTCAAGCGGCACGAGTCAAAATATAGAAGAGGAGCTTCTCGTTGCTGACTCTCAAAGTACCAATCCAGTTAAAATGGTGAGCGATATGACAATACTTTCGCGTCGTAATGTCTATACGGCAGGTGAACAGGCAAAGGCATTAGTGCTCCTTCCAGAACATTGGGGAGTAGATCGAACGAGCACAGGTTTTATTTATACAACGATTGCTGGGAAAAAAATTTTTAAGACTAATGCCGAAAAAATCAGTGGCCAATCGTATTGGGTAAATCTACCGATTACAGAAGATTTGGGTTCTAATGTTTATGTTATTATTGCGTATTCTGACCCAGTAAATGGTTTTGTTGAGCGTCGATTGCAATATCAAATTGTTCCCGTGGATAAAATGCTTAAGCTCACGATTGTGCCAGAGGAATCTGTAATTGCGCCGGGTATGGAACAAGCGATTACGGTGATGGTAAAAGATTATAAAAATCAACCTGTTTATGGCGAGCTTTCTCTTTCGGTGGTAGATCGGGCGGTTTTGGATTTACAGCCGGAGTTTCGACCACAACTTCTGGAATTCTTTTATCCTAAAGACCGTCTGAATCTTATGACTTTTTATAGCAGTGAGTTTCAAAGCTATGGCTATGGAGAATCCATAGCCAGCATGTTTAAACCGAACTATTGGTTTGCTGCGACGAAGCCCTCAGAAGAAATCAAACCTGAGAAGGATACGGCGTATTGGAACCCTGCTGTTGTTACCGATAGTGATGGAAAGGCAACGGTCAAATTTCGCCTACCAGTGAATCAAACCATTTGGCGAGTTACTGCGGTGGCAATTGATAAAAAGGGACGCTTTGGAGAAGCTCACTCAGAATTTAAAGCACAAACTGAAACACCGATTCAGCTTGCAATGCCAGATAAGATTCGCAAAGGAGAATCTTTCATGTTGCGTGTTGGAGCACAAAATTTAAGTAGTAAAAAAACGGCAAAGTTCAAACTACAATTCAAGATACAGGAGGCTCTAAAAAATAAAGAAGAGTTAGTGCCTATCGATATAGAATTAAAACCTGGAGATAATAAAAATTTTAATGTGTTTTTAGAAAGTGATCTCAATACGAGCGCGAGCGAAGCTCGTGTGGAGGTTTTTGCATCCGTCGATGGTGTAGATCGAAGCTTCAGTCATTCCATAAAACTTCTTGATGGTTATAATCACTCACCGCTGAAAGAAACTTTTCCCAAGACGGGTCATTTACAGTTGACCTTAGCAAAACACGAACATCTCACTCAGCCATCTATTCGTGTTTTTCAAGGGTTATCTGGAGCCATTGTGCCAGCGATGCATTGGATGGCCTCCTATCCCTATGGGTGTATTGAACAGCTTACAAATACGACATTGCCGAATTTAGCTATTGCAGAAATATTTGATTCCACTCTGCTCTTTCCCGCGCCGGAACAAGGTTTTTTTACTCGTTTATTTGCAAATCTGCAGAATTTTTTGAGAACACTTTGGCATCGAATTCTAGGAATTATTGCAAATAAGAGTCCTGTACAATTGTCGGAAGATCAAATACATGCTCTGCAGAGGGCGGTGAAAAACGCGCACATCGGAGTCGAAAAAATAAATTCTCTCCAGTTAAAATCAGGTTATCAGCAGGGTTTATTTCAGTGGTTCGACGGTGTTGAGGTAAGTTTTCCGATGCAGTATTATGTGATGCTCTCTCTTGTTAGCGTGGAAAACCCTGAATTTCTTAAGGGGATTGATTTAGTTTCTGGATATAAAGCCCTACAGCAATTTGCATATGACCAAGATTTAGATTCAGACACGAAAAATATTTTAAATCGATATATTCGCAGTCGATTAGTTTATTTTAAACTTCTCGATGAACCATTGCACTCTGCGGATTTGCGATTTTCTTTGGAGACGGCATTAAAGATAAAAAATCCATTGCTTTCTGCTTATGCGCTCAGAACAGTTCAGGATGCACAATTGGAAGATACAAAAGATCTTGATGATGTGCGTGGGCTTGTACGCGATAGTTTAAAGATAGAGTTGCAGGATTTGTTAAAAAATGCGACCAATCTTCGTCCAGTTACCTTTGTATCTTGGCCTGGATATATTGGCCAACGCGGTTCCTCCATTGCTTTACTTGCACATACACTCTTTAACGAAAAAGCAATAGATCAAAATACCATAGAGAGTGTGCGACAGGCATTATTAAACCAGTTTAACGGAGAAAATTTTGGTTCTACATTTGAAACAGGGCAAATTTTATTACACTCGGCATGGCTTATTCGCGATGAGATAGAGAATCGTCGTGTTCATGCTGCGCCAAGCGTATTTTTAGCCAATCAAAAAATAAATACAGAGGCGAAACTCTTACTTACGGGTTGGGAGATTCCAGTCGCAGATCGCATGGATACAGAAAATGTAGATATACGTATAACTGGTGCAAGCGATAAAGATCGTATTTTACTTGTTGGCCAGCGGTCCGCTCCATTAGGAGAGGTAACTGCAATCCAAGGGGCGACGTATCTTAGCAGAAAAATTTATCACCTCAACCCAACCACCCAGGATTTACGTCCTTTACAGACAGATGATGTGCTCGAAGTGGGAGATCTACTTTATGTAGAAAACAGCATTAAAGTTAAAGGGGGACATAACTTTTTTAGTAGTATCTATTATCTTTTAGAGAACGATATACCCACTGGTACTTCCCTGATTGAGGAGGATAATCGTTTTAGTAAATTAGATGTTTTTAGTGAAAAATCAGGATGGAATAAACGTGAAGAAATAAATGGTCGACTGATCTATTATTTTGATTTTAAAAATAGTTGGAACAATGTCCTTCGCGACGGGCGACGCGTGGGTTATATCTTGCGTGTGACATCTATTGGCGATTTTAATTCGGGAGTATCCCGATTCATGGATTTTTATGATGAAGAAAACTTTTCTCAGTCTGATTCTCAGCGTATCCATGTGGTGCCTAGAGCTCAGCGCTGATGAATTAAAAATGGAATCAGCCGATTCTTTTGCATTTGAGAGTGCTCTTCGAGAGGAGCTCTCCATATTAAAGGATTGGCGACAAAAAATTTCTGGGAATATACCAGATGTTAGTGTTCATGTACAATTTGTCGAACCTTGGAAAATACAGGGTTCTGGAGCGCGTACGTTAGGTACAAAAATCCTCATGAACAAGAGATTGTCTCCCAAAAATTTGCGTCAAATATTCCGTCATGAGTTGGCCCATGTATTTTTGAATTCACTATTGCCTGATCCACAAAGCAAGAGCGAATTATGGCAAGAGACTTTTGCTCTTTATCTTAGCGGTGATGACTTTCGCTTGCGTCGCGAAAAACAAATATTCGCGAATGGTCTTTCCGCGCTGCTCTATTTACAAAACCAATCTTTAAAGAGTACCGATAGTGAGTCTAAAGGTTATTATGCCTTAGCCCGGCTGCTGGCATCCGAACCCACTCGACAGGAATTATTAAAAACCCTCAAACTCTGCTCGCAACCGCATAAAAAATGTCCGATGGATTTGATGGCAATCCTTGCTCAAGAAAAACAATCTGCGCCAAAGGGCCCGATAGAATTTTTAGTCATGGATGCTTTGACGGGGGAGATTTTACAATCTCAAGGTGCAATTGATACGCCTACCGATGTTGGCTCTATGCTAAAGCCTGTAATGCTACATCTTTTTCCTCAAACACTTACACCGCAACTTGCGAAAACCTCAATCGAGTGGGCTTGTCCCGATCTTCATCAAACCAGAGGACATCGTATGGTTTGGCAAGAGGCTCTGCAATTATCATGTAATGGCTTTTTTCTTGAAACCAAACTCACACCCTCAATGCGTAAACAATGGGCTCATTATTTTCAAACTTTCGGGATTGATGAAAAACGCACGCATATAGAGCGAACGGATGAGCCCATTGGTTTAATACGTAAAGTGCAGCTGAGTCTTGAAGAGATGGCCAGTATTTATAGAAGTATCGACAAAGAACACCCTGAGGTGATCGATGCCCTCGTTGGTACATTAGATCGAGGAACATTAAACGAGCAAAAAGAATCACCATTTTTTCTGAAGTTGCAAGCGAAACTGAAGACAGGATCTGTACGTAGTATTCAAAGTCGTCCTCTTTTGGGTTGGATTGGTGGACGTGTACAAAATATGTATGTATTTGTGCGTGCATCTGGCTACAGTGGTGCGAGTTTACTTCCGGAATTAAAAAAAATTGTAGAGCCTTGGCTTGGAAAAAAATTGGAACCCGTATCGGTGCAAATTTTGGGTTTAATTCCTACGACAGCTATAAAAATAGATTGTGGAAAAAGTTCTGTAAAAGTAGGAAAGCGACTTTTATCAACAGTCACGGTAACCAATCTTAAACCTTTAGATCGCGTGGAATGTGTACGTGGTAGTTTACAGATACACTTTCCAAGGAACAAAAATTCTGAGACACGATCTTACTGGGGTAGTGTGACCTACTTACCTCCGGATGAGTTTTCTTCGTCTGAGCCTGTGCGATTAAAGCAGGCACGGGCACGGCGTGGTTCCGCCTTTGTTTTGCAAACAACGGAGCGCAATTATGTATCTCGTGTTCTGGCTGCAGAGATGGCGAATGCACGACAAGAAACCCTGAAAGCACTTGCTTTTGTTGTAAGACAAAATTTGGTGAGCCATCGTCATAATAACCGTCCACTGTGTGATACAACACATTGTCAGGTTTATGGTCCCGGTAACAATTTTTCTTATCGTTATCTTTTGCCGTATACAAAGGCTTATGATGCGGTGGCATTTTTGCCAATACAACAGAAACTTTTTTTATCTTTTGCGAAGGGAGGGCGGGAGAGTTGGAGCACTGAACGTTCTTTAGACGAAGTACATAGAGAGCTTGGAATTGCGGTAATGGAAACAGATATTAAAAAACAGGGTGAGCAAATACTTATCAATAATAGTCCGATAACTTGCGAAAAATTTCGCAATCGATTATCGCTATTGTCGTGCCCAAAGACAATTTACCGAAAACAGAAGACATTTATTTTTTCAGGAATCGGCGAAGGTCATGGTGCGGGTATGGATTTAGTGAAAGCAGAAAGTCTTGCTGCCGCAGGTAAGTCCTATAAAGAGCTCTTAAAATCTTTTTACACAAAAGAAGATCTGCCAGAAGCCCTTTAGATTAAACCGAACATATTTTTATTTTAGATAAATACGAAAATAATAAAAAGCGGCCACGATGATTAAAACAATAATAATTCCAAAATAGCCCGAAAGAGATTGGCGCGGGGCATTTTTAGCAGCCACCCAATCGGAGTATTCCAATAAGTTTTGGTTGTGGTGGGGGCAAGACCCCGGATGATCAGACACGTAGTCACACTGCAAGCAGTGATATTCGGCACTCTCTAGAACTGCAGTTTTCTCCTCATCGTTTATAGGGACCAAACCATTTTTGTCCAAAATAAATAGCGCACGCGGAGCATGAAATTCATCCACATCGACAAAGAGGAAATCACCGCTACTTTGATAAATAGGGTAGGGATCTGGAGCCCGCTCTAAATCTTTCTTTCGAATTTTTTCCAAAGCTTGAGGATCTTGATCGATGGAAAACGGGATATTTTCTTTTTTGAGAAGATTTTCAATTTGCGAAAAATGAAAACTGTTAAAAGGACCTATACGCATAGCAAAGAGCATAGGCATTTATTGAACACTTGGCAAAGGATTTACGACGAAATTTATGCCACGGGAAGAGGCTAGTAAACTGATTTCATGGATTTATTCACAGAAGAAGCGGGTTTCCACTTTTCTTTGTGGTACTTCCAAAAATAAAAAATACCGGTGATACCCATAATAATAAGTACAGAGGAAATAAGTTCTGCCTGGGTAAAGTGTAAACCCAATAAATTATAATTGGAATTCACACGAATTTTTTCGATAAAAAAACGCTCAAGACCATTAAACAATAAATAAACAGCAAACAACCAGCCTGCACTATGATGGTGTTTGCGAATTTTCCATAGAATCAGGAAAAGAATAAAAGACGCCAAGGCTTCGTACAAGGGGGTCGGATACACTCCCGGCTCGGGGATACTTTCTCCAATAACATTGTGAATATACTGTTGTGCCCACATCCACTTGGGAAGTCCGTCGGGCTTTAAAGCCATATTGGCCATTGTGCCCCAGTCACCATCGCCACTAAATTGGCAACCTAAGCGCCCAATACTATAGCCAAGCAGCATGGTGGGGGCAGCGGCATCGGCCACGGGAAGAACGGGGTAATTTTTCTTTTTTAAAAAATACACGCCAGCAACGGTTCCCAAAATAAATGCACCATAAATGGTGTAGCCTCCGGTGGAGAGAAGGAGATCTTTGGGGTTCTCTAAAAATTCATTAAAATATTCGAGTATGTGGAAGAGCCTTGCGCCAATCATGCCGGAAATAATGAGTAAGAAAGCAAAATTATCTGTTTGGGCACTCATTGGGTTTTTTCGCGGTAATATTCCCTCTGCTTCTTTGCGTAGGAGTTCTTTTTTAAAAACAGCAAAGCCAATTAATAATGATATGGCAACAAAAGTTCCAAATGTTGGAATAGGTAAATAAACATTGATATTAAATAAGTAATGTAAAACATCTTGTAAAAAAGGAAAGGCCACGCAAACTCCCTACAGTTTGTTTATGCTTAGAATTGTATAGGCGATCGGCGTGGGATGGTAGCTAATAACGCCCAAAGTCCAATAACTAAATTTTTAGTTGTTAATAACTAAAGACTTAGTTACATTTATTTTTACGGAGGAAACCCTGTGAAAAAATCAAAAGGCGAACAAAAATTATTAACCGATGCCGAGTTAGAGCTTATGACGATTCTCTGGCGAATAGGAGAGGGCTCTGTGGCCGATGTGCTTGCAGAACTACCGAAAGAGCGGGAGCTTGCATACACCACTGTATCGACCATTCTGAGAATATTAGAGCAAAAAGATGTTCTTGCTACCCGCAAAGAGGGACGTGGACATATTTATATTCCACAGCTTAAGAAATCCGATTACGAATCCCGTACCGTCAAGCATGTTGTCGATAAAGTCTTTGAGGGCACACCCGTCGCTCTGGTGAAGCAGCTTCTGGATACGGTAAAATTAAATGACGAGGATCTTGCCGAACTCAGAATGCTGATTCAGAAGGCGGGTAAAAAGTGAATTTCGCCCAAATTCTTTCGGTATATTTGAACCTTAACTTGATGTTGCTTGTAGGGTACGTATCTTTAAAATTTTTAATAGCGCTATTATCGTGGAACAAATTGCTGCTGAAGGCAGTAAACGAACTTAAGCTTCATTACGCCATTTTAGGGTCCATTCTTTTTTTATCGATTCTTTCTTTTTTTCTACCAACGCATGACGTATTTGAGCCTGTTGCCAAAGTGTGGTCAGCAGAATCCATAAACATGTTTTCGGAAAAATATCATAACCTGCACGACGCAGGTATGTTGAGTGTAGATACTCCAACTGGTACACGTATAGTAGATACCAATGTGTTTTTTATACTTTGCTTCATATTTTTTACGCTTACGTTATTGATTGGCGGTTTTCTCCTCGTCCAAGACCTACGAAATCTTGCACGCATTAAGCGCCGCTCCTTTCGCTTAAGAAAAATAAGCGGCGTCTCAATTTATGCCAATGACGAAGTCCAAGTGCCGTTCTCCTATTGGTGCCCAGGCCAAACGAATGTCATTATTCCAACCTCTATGATTTATCACGCTAGTCATTATCGCATGGCTCTTGCACATGAGCTTCAGCACCACCGTCAAGGGGACACAAAATGGGTGTATGTTTTATTAATGCTTAAGTTTGTCTGCATTATAAACCCCATTATTTATTTATGGAATCGATGGATTATAGAGATTCAAGAATTTGCTTGTGATGAGACACTGGTCGACCAACACAAAGTCGAATCACAGGCTTATGCAAACTGCCTTGTCGAGGCAGCACAAACCGCAATTAATCAAAAAGCCGTATCCGTTTGCGCAAGCGGGCTTACGTTTTTGGTTGAGAGCCATATTCTAAAAAGGAGAATAGATAAAATGTTTAATAAAAAGAAAAAACAAATCGGAAGGTCGATCAGCACAGCCATTGCTGTGGGATTGGTGTGTCTCATGGGGGCGACATCTTATGCTGCTAAAGGACTGGTACAGGATCGTCGAGTGTCTATGGCACAAGCACGAACTATGGTAGACAAAGCACAAAGAGAGACAGGGATTCCCATCGTGGTGAATGATCTAGTGCTCCAGCAGCTCAATCGCTATATCGGTACTCCCGAGGGACGTGAGTTCATGCGGGAATCCTTAAAGCGCATGGAGAATTATCGTGCGATGGTGAATGAAAAAATCAAAGAGTATAATATGCCGAGTGAACTCATGGCGGTGCCTCTTGTCGAGTCGGGCTATCAGAATCTTGCCCAATCCGATCATAAAGGTTGGGGTGCCGGGTTGTGGATGTTTATTGCCTCTACGGCACGCGTGTTTGGTCTAAAGGTTGATGATAAAATAGATGAGCGTCTCAATGAAGTTCTTCTTACAGATGCAGCTATGCGCTACTTGGGATCCAATTATTTGCGATTCAAAGATTGGCACTTAGCTCTTTTGGCCTACAACATTGGGGAAAGTCGTGTGCAAAAAGCAATAGAGCAAACAGGCTCCCACGATGCATGGGTTTTGATCCGTAAAGGGTATCAGAATGACCAGGATTATCTTCCTAAAGTGATGGCCGCCATGATCATCATGCGCAATCCTAACTCTGTGGAGTAACGGGTATATAAACAAAAAAATAAGGGGCTCGATGAGCCCCTTATTTTTAGAAAATTCTAATTTATTAAAATCTATGAATTAAGGAAGCTCTTCTGGAACACCAACTGTTGGGCAAGACACAAGAGATGCTAAACTTTTTCCATCGACATAAATGTAAGCGATGTCAACGCCTTGGCCATTAATTTGGAGCTCCCAATAACCTTGATAATCAACATCGGCGATGCCAAGAGATTTAATATCATAGGTTGCAGCACCTTGAGTATTCATGCAAGGCAAGCAATACGATTGAACTTTTTTAGATCCTGCAACTTTCTGTAAAGCCTGTGTTGCCATATCTTTACTAACGTATGCACACTGATCAGCCATTGCGTTTGCAGAAAAGACTAGAACTAATGAAAAAAATAATGATTTCATAGAACCTCCACGTTCTTTTTTATTTATGGGCAATATGCACAACTTTTCTTCGCAAGTCCAATTTAGGATAAGTTCATGTAACAAATCCATGATGTAGATGAAAACTTTCTATGCAAGAGGGTGCTCATCAGCCCCACTGTTATTCAGATGTTTGTTAGGAGTTGAAGAAAAAATCACCAGATTTTCTTTATTTTGATAAGAACAATTTGGTAAGTTTTCAGAATATCCTATAAAGTTTTAGAGTTTTTTTATTTACATGGACTGATCAAGAAACCACCTAAAAAAGTTCCCAGAGTTTTTCCTGAGGCATCTTTAGCTTCTATGAGTGCAGTAGTTCCCATATTGGTAGGAGGCCCAATTGTATAAACCTTTGCCGAGCGAACTTGTGAGAGATCAATACCTGTCGTGAATTGCCCTTGAAACGTAGGTTCTGAGGATAAGAGCATGGCGTGAACGATTAGTTGTTCCGCAAGATTTAGGTCATCGTTTTCTGTTTGTGTGGTTAGATTTTCGCGAACAGAGAGATCACCGACCTCAACCGTTTGATTGTAGGACTGAGAGTTTTGCGTGATTTTTGCGTTCAGTTTACCGTCTTGGGAGATAATCTCAATAAGTATATCTACAGACTCTGGGCCTTGTTTGAGTTGAGCGGAGCAACTTTTTACAACAGTCTCATCTGCATGGGTAAAGAAGCCACTAAGTAAGAAGGTTAGGGCAATAAAAGTAGTTTGAATCATTTTTGACCTCTCTATGTTTATTTTAAAAGTGATTTCTTGTTGTTTTTCGAGTTTTATGAAAATTGCAAATTATCATATCTCGAGTTCAAATTACCAAGAGGCATAGCACTAATTTTTTGGATAAATAATTGAATTGCTGAATGTATGAAAAAATTACTTTCTGAAGGTGAATACTCTAAAGCACGGGTGGTATTATCCTCAGACAAGCAGCTCTTATCAAAGATAATGTACTGGGCCCCTGGAGTCTGTGTCCAATTCGGAATGAAGAGATAGAACCACTGTATGGGTTTTAATTTAGAGGTCTTTCCAATTTTTTATAGATTGGATCCGATTGGACTTTTCTAAGAAACTTCTCTTTGTTTATTTTGGGCTTTAAATCGCTCAAGAGCACCATAAATTCCTGCGCAACGATTTTGGGTTTGTGATCTCTATGACACTGGAGGCACATGATGGGATCAGCTTTTGATAGTATTGGCCCTTGCGGAGTGAATTTAATTTCGCGGAACTCCCATGTTCTCGTTAGATCGCGCCACTGAATGATTTCTAGATCTTGTCCATCTTTACGATTGTGATTAAACCCGATACGTAGTTGTTTATCCTTTCCAAACAGCAAAACGCGCGGTGCTTCGGGCGAGGAGGTTTGGGGAGACTGCGAATCAAAAATAAGAACATAGTTTTCTCTTTTAAAAAACTGTTTATTTAATAACAGTACCGCATCTACAATATTTGTCGTTCGAGTTTTCTTAAGATTGTTAAAAACTTGCTCTACAGAACTATCAAATGCAATTGTTTGTGCGAAGCAAGTCTTGCCATGCATAAGTAGCAAAACAATCAGAATCTTCCGTGAGATGCACATGGGCCGATCCATCCGTATATTTGGTTATAAGCATATTCTATAAATAGATAATACGTAGGCGCAATGTCATTGGGTCTCTCAATTGAGCAAGTGAGTGGGTGCTGGCTATCTCTGAATGGCATTACGAGGTCAATAATAACCTTCTGTCTCGCTTTACAGTAAAATTCATTGAGAATTGAGGGCATTTTTACAACGACAGAACTAATTAATGTGAGGGTTTCAGTTCGTTCCTATGAGTCAATTGGCAGTATATCTCGATGGAAGGTGTAGAGCCCCTTTGTGTGCGCAAAGATCACCGTGCTGTAGGCGTGGTCTATCAATCTGTATTTGAAGCCCATGGTAGAAATTATGTTCCCACAGAGCTTGCGCACCGATATGACGCATTTGTCTTTGTAGATAAAACGACTGCGTTAAAGGCTTTAGCCGGGCCGACCGCGAAAGGTATTTTTCCGGAAACATGGCCTGCATGAGTTTAAGGGTTATTTTTTTCGAAAAATAGTTTTTGATAGTGACTGAGAGAAATAGGTACGATTTCAACATTTTGCTCAGCCGCCAAAACTTGAAGTTCATTAAGTCCCTTTTCCACGCGATTTAAAAAGTGTGCCTGTACAAGCTTTTGCCCGCCCTCTTTTGTGTGTTCAAAATACTCTACGGCACTTTCTTGATGCCAGCCAAAGTGAAGATAGAGGTTTTTTGCGTGGGATTTTTTTCCATCTTCGATTAATTTTTTTGCGGAAGAGATAAAATTTTCCGTACTGACATAGTCCGCCAGTCCAATATTATTTGGGTATTCATAGAAGTTCTGCTTGAGAACTATCAATTTAAAGGGTTTGCTCATCAGGTTGATATCTGGCCAAAGTTTGTGGTTTAATTCATAGAGTCGTGTGCCAGGATAAAGGTTGGCAATAAGTTCCGCGGGAACGGCAGAGCTATCAATAAAAATGTCGTTTTTCACTAAAGCTCGATAAACTTTAGGTCCCGAAGTCCAGCCCCCGGCGCGAAAGCTGTGAATGTCTGAGAAGCCATTATCGCTCAATAGTTTAAGCGAATGGCGAATGATTTGTGTCAGTTCCTTTTCTGTATAGGTATTAAGGGGGACATCATCGCCGCGCTCTCCGCCGCGCCCCAAAGAAACGGGACCCCAGAAAGAAGGTCTATCACGAAAGCGAACACCTGCAGAGCGTATTAAACTTTCCCAGGCGTGAATATGAAGTCCAATGTCATCTCCAGGTTTAAGAACTGTTCGTATGCGTTTATTGATTTCGGCTGGGGAAAGAAAGTTCTTTTTTGTATAATAAGCTGGATTTAAAAAATGAATCACGGGGTAATTGGGAAACTCTTTATTAAAATTCGCTAAGGCTTTTAAATTGGCTGATCGTAGCGTGTCGCCTTCCCAGTCCACAGAGAGCATTAAGTAAAGTCGGGTGGGTTTTGGTTGTGTTTGTTCCTTATGTTGGCAAGAAACAAGAAAACAGAGGCTGAGTAAAAGATATCGAAGAAGCATATTTAATTTTTAGATCTGTATCTCATTTAGTACAACTGAAAAAAGCACCGAGTTGCTAGGATCGAGGCGCGTTGCACACTCCTGTTTTATGCGACCTATGCGGGTGTTCTCGAATTCATGAGATGGTGGCATTTAAGTAATATGGAATACCGCCGACTGCGAATACCAGATGAAACTTCTTATGAATCATGAGGTTGCGGTACTGACTAGGTGAGGTCCTTAAAAATTAGAGATACAATAAATTTTTTCTTTCTTCAGAGAACTCTTTGTTTTAAAGTTTAGAGAACATTAGACGAACATATTCAGCAATAAACCTTGGGAGGGTTAGTATAATGAATTTGATGATGAGTACCTGCTTCGTACTATTTATTACAATTCCAATTGTAAGTTGTACGAATAAAAAACAAGAAGAAAAACATTCTGTTGTTATGCACCTGTGTGAGCAAGCTAAAACTTTTCCATGGAAAGATTATGATAGCACAGCTGGAATAGTCGCGGCATTTTCTAAAGTTATAAACGATAGTGATGAAACGGTAAAAAAAGTTTATAACGCTGTTAGTGTGGCAGCAAATGATCAGAAGTTAGCTTTATTCAAACAAGGTCTTGGTGAAATGGGGATTAAAGATTTTTCTTGTGTGCCCCTTGAGGATTTCATCTCGGGTCATTACGAAAAGCTGAATCCAAAGTTAGCTAAGGAGTAATAGCGGCCCACCGCAGTCTATCCATCGATCTGGGTTTATAGTGGAATGCTTTGTTCATCGATGATTTTCTTAAAACCATCTGTTACTCGGTAGTAATCAACGAGATCTACTTTTGGCAATAAATCAGAATTCTCAAAATCTTCTTCAAGTAAAGCCCATTTTCCTGCAGGGAGCGGACCACGCATTTTTATGGCAATATCAATATCAGACTTGTCATTGGCGACACCTTTTGCGTACGAGCCAAATAAAAAAATTTGTACGGTCTCAGGAGCTAATCTCTTTAAAATAGTTTCTTTAATGAAAGCAAGAGTCAGGGGATCAAGCTTCATTTTTTAGTTGTTGTAGCAGTTGTTTTGCGTAAGGAGGAAATTTTCTAGCGGATTGGTAAACCTCCTCTGCTACGTCTTTATTGTAAGTGTGACTGGTTAAGTTTCGTTCTTTTAAAAAAGACATCCAGAGTTCAAGATCATCAATAAATTTGGCTTTATGGGCATCTCTTAAGACTTGCTTGGGACTTCCAGTGGATAGCCCCTGTTCTTTTAAAATTCGTTGCATAAACTTCCAACAGAGTTCGAAAGTATACTCGAATCTTTGGATCACGCCATCGCGAACATATTCATTTAAAGGCTGTTGCAAAATATCTTCGAGGGAAACGATAGCTTTTTCGAGAGAAGAAAAATCGATTTGCATGAGAGCCCTAGGTACAGGTTGAAAATGGCTCAGGTTCTTGGAGCCGTATAAGTTACTAAAATTACAGAACCTGAGTCCAATTTAACGACAAACTACTACTTTTTCAATGTTAAAACATCTGCGGATCGTTTTTCAGGGCTATGGAGATACAAACCATCTGTGATGCCTTGAATATCTACACCAGCCTTGCGGATATAAATCTGCATAGTTTTTAAAGCTTTCCATCCTCCCATCGACATAACCTTTATTGGCTCTACGCCTTTACTAAGCATAATAGTTGCCCATGTTGCGCGCAGATCATGGAAGCGAATGGAAGGTAAGCCAAGCCCCTGTAAAAACATCCTGAGAATTCTTGCCTGTTCGCCTTTCTCCCAATTGCGACATCTTGGAAGAACAAAACCAGATTCATACGTCTCTAGCTTTAACTCCTTAAGAATTTGTAATAGGGGAGGGGCAATCTCGACAATTCTGTCATCACCAGATTTAGTAGATTTAAAGCCGTCTGCTTTTGTCCAGCTTGTATCAACTAAAATACTGCGATTATCAAAATTCACTTTATCCCATGTCAAAGCAAACAATTCACCATTTCTCATCCCAGTATATACGGCTGTTGCCCATAGAGGGTACCATTCAGGATTTAAGTATTTAGCTTGATCTAAAAAGAACCGTACTTGTCCTTCCGTTAATACCATTTTTATTTTAGAATTTAGCTTTAGTCGTATTGTCGGAGAGGGATTGCCTTTTAGGTGCCCAGCTTCAACAGCATACTGAAAAGCCCCACGAATAAACTTAATGATACTTTGTCTGGTTGTGACTGATTTCTCGCTAAGAGTTTCAAGGATGAATTTTTTAATTTCAATACTTGTAATACTCTCCACGGTGCGCTCACCCCATTGGTGAATAGTATATGCATTTAGAATATACTTGGCATTTAGATGGGTTTTATTTGTCCATTCCAAACGCTTATCTTCTAAGTATGCTTCCACTATTGCTGACCATGTTGGAATAATAGACCTGTGGAATTTTTCATGCACAAGTCTCTCTAACTCATGGTAAATCATTTTTGATTCTGATTTTGTTTTGATTAAATGCACACCAAATTGATCTCGTATGGTGCTGCGCCTTAAAGTTACTGGTTTCCTAGTCACAGGATGCCGTTTGGAATAGGATACATCCCAGGATTTAGTTTGGTTATTATATTTAATACCCATTAGTTACCTCCTCTTGGTTGGCTCAAAAGAAGGTTGCGAAGATCCTCTAACAAATAACGATTACGTTTTCCAAACTTGTAATATGGAATTTTACCGTTACTTGTCAGATTGTAAAGAGAGCGCTCAGTTATTCCGAGATAACGAGCGGCCTCCTTACTTATTAACCACTCTGATTCAATTTTCAAAGAACCTGAGTTTATAGCACTTATATTGTCAGTGCCGTGATTGTCATCATTAGATGATGTTTCTATAAATTTTTCGTGGCCCATATGGCCTCCTATAATTCCAATCCGTTCCAGTTTTTATAAGCATTACGAATTAACGAACTTAACTAATTAACTAACTTTATAAGAGATCCCTGGCTAACCAGATCTCAGTGTCACGACCTTTTGAGTTACTTTTTATGATTTTCTTATATGCGAGATTCTTAGATTCAATATGTGAAAGAACATAATCTACGTCTTCTTTCTTTTTATTTCCTTGAAACACAAGATGATGAATTTGGGTTCGAGTTAAACCACCAGGCGTCTGTTTCAATATACGAATTAACTTATCAATGTAGGGTAGGCCAGTATCGGTTTCAAATAACAATTTCACAGTATTTTCACAATAATCCCAGATTGCCCTCGCTGCTTCAAGATGGTCCACGCGTATTTGGCTACTTCGGTCAATTAGTGAGTAGATTAAGCCAATTCTTAACACTTGAGATTCCGCTCTAGATAAGAATGATCCAAGTGTTCCAAATCTATCTTTTGCAAGTTCTGGATAGACATGTACCCAATACTCTTGGGCTTCAGGAGCAAGGAATAACTCGTTGAGAGCTTGACCAAATTGGATAGATTCTAGAATGTTATCCCTAAAAAAAGAAAGTTCATCTATTGGGATTTCTGCCCCCAGAGGAAGTAATTTTCTTCTCTCTGAAAAGATATATAGGAACCTATTTGAAAAACCATTATCTTTATCCGCTGTGTTGCGTATTTTTTGAAGTTCGCTAAGTGTTATGTGACCAACAATCGAAATATGTGTATTAGTAGCATAACAGTTTGGAGTGTTTTTCGTTAGACTACTTAACGGGTTGTTGTCCCAGGCATTTCTCATAACTGCCGATAGAATGTTACCGCTGCGCTCCATGTTTTTTAACACAGAGGCAAATTCGGTTTCTTCAATAAATAATCTTCTATCTGCTGGAGAATCCTCCTGGTCTCTAAGGTGATAAATCAAACCTTCGCCGCTTGATAGTCCAGATCGAATACATTGTCGATGCCAAGTGGGTTCGACATCAGAGAACAAGAGCTTTGCTAATCCAAGACTGGTTCCTTTGCGTGCTTTTGAAGATTTGCCAACAATTAAAGCGTATAGCTTCGCCTTATGCAAATCGGCCCCAACACGAATGTGTGGTGATGGGCCCACAAGATTTCCAAAAATAGTTAATGCTTGTACAAGAATGGCAGCTGAGTCAGCCTCAGTTTTATCCTCTATAAATTTGCAGTATTCGCCAAGAATACCACTAAAAGCCATTTCATGAAGTTTTAGTTCAATCTTTTGTTTTGGTAATCTTTGTTCCATTCCGTTCCTCCCTGGTTTTCAATTCGTTCTATTAATTTTTTTGTTGTGTGCTGAACCAAATCTTTAGTTCTTTCAAACAACTCCCCATGATCCTGTAGTACACAATCTGGCAATGAGTTGCTTATGAGATTCAATTTTTCGATATGTTCCTCTATAATTTTATTGATTGAGAAAATATGGTGCCGTAGCTTTGATGATTGAAAACTACTCATGATCTGTCTCGCTTATAGTTTTTATAATCTGATGCTCAAGGCCGCGTTGATCGCTCAGATATTTCAGTAGTTGACCGCGAACAAAGTTCCACTGTGCAGTGTCTCCATAGACTTGTTCAAGTGTGCCTAGAATTACGCCCCTGTATTGGTCAAAGATTAACTTTACTTTATTGGTAAGAGTTTGATTCATTTAGCCTCCTGTGTTTGGAGGTCGGTACATTCCGATGCAATCCTTGCGGGCCCGACCTAATAATTTATCAGTCATTGATGGCTAAAATATGGATTTAAGAATTGTTTTTGAATAGCTGTATGAAAAAATTTTTTGTGAATGTTTATACAGTAACCATAGAATAAATGTAATGATTATAGCTACTTACGGAGCTTTTTCTTTCGCTTTTTAGGTTTAATTTTTCGATATTTTTCGCTTTTACAATTTTCATAGCGCCTTTGTAGTTTCTGAGTCAGCACAATTTGTTCATCATCGCTTAGAGTTTTGATTAAGCGGAGTTCTTGCCATTTTGATAGGATTATGTCAGCCCATTTAGATGATGTTATCTTCTCACCACTACGTTTATATATTGAAGTGTAATGCTTAACTAGAAATCCAGTGACACTATTTTCAATTTTGATTTGGTTTTCTGTTGTAGATTCTAATCTGATTTCGAGTTCATTCATATAGCTTATGGATTGTTGCAGTGAAGGTAAGTATCTCCATTGAAAGAATCTAGCCAGTCTCTCAACTTTTTTAAGTTCTTTTAAAGTTATTTTAATAGACTTTTTAAAATCACTAAATTTCTCTAGTTCATTTGATATTGTGGTACTTTTTTTATTTTCAATAATTTGCTTATATAAAGCAATTAGATGACTATTTATATAAAGTCCAGGATCAAAGTTCTCATCGAGAGTTACATACTGAGAAACAGATTGAGACTTGCTTTGTTCCATGCCTGTCCTATTTAAGAAGTTATTTTGATAATTTTTTAAAACCTATATCAAGAGCTTTTAGAATTACGTCATTCTTGTTAACAAATGGTGCATCTTTATCTTTTGTCTTATTTAATAATGTTTGAATTTTTAGAATTGTCTTTTGAATCCTAATCTTGTCTTGATTTGAAACACGAAACGCCATTTGTGGATAATCAGAAGGCGCTTTTTTGGAGGGTATTTGTTTTCTTCCCATATCTATGGAGTGTTTCATAAATAAAATTGCTAGACAATAAAATTGCTAGACAATAATAATGCATTGCGATATAATATGGTTATGAAAGTGGTCACATATTCGAGAGTATCCACCTCCCATCATGAACAAAAGCCAGAGATTCAGGTCAATGAATGCAGACGCTTTTGTAGCAATAAGGAGTGGCAAATAGAGAAAGAAATTATAGATCACGGCTATAGTGGCTCTAATGGCAATCGTCCTGGATTTAGAGAACTTATGAGTCAAGTCGAGCAAGGGCTGGTTGATGTCGTAGTGGTTGTAAAAATGGACAGGTTGTTTCGTAGCTTAAAGCACCTTGTAGTCACTCTAGAGAAGTTCGAGAAAAAAGGTGTTAAGTTTGTGGCAATAAAAGACAATGTAGACTACTCAACCCCCACAGGTCGCCTGTTTGTACAAATCCTAGGTAGCCTTGCAGAGTTCGAGCGATCCTTGCTTCTAGAGCGCACTCTAATGGGTTTAGAGCACGCTAAAGCCAACGGTAAGAAGTTTGGAAGGCCACAGAAGCATGATCCAAAAAAGATACTCTTTTTGCGAGAACAAGGTTTGAGCTACAGACAAATTCAAAAAAAACTAAATGTGCCAATGGGCACTATTGCTCAGGCCATTAAAGATGCTCAGAAATCGGGTCTAAGTATTGATTGTAAACCTGCCGCTCAGAAAACGACCGTATTGCGAGCGCCCAATGCTGGTATTACGGACAAAAAACACGATGAATCGGATTCTGTACGGCCAGTCGGCACTAGCCTTGAACCAGATAATAACTAGGCCGATGATTTTATATATGACGTTGAAAACTCAGCTAAAGGCGTTGCTAAAGCAAAATGACCTTAGTGCCGCACAGTTAGCAAGAAAATCAGGATTACCTCGCCAAACCATTAGTGATTGGCTTTCAGGCAGTATGCCTAGAAATATAAATCAGGTAAAAAAAATCGCTGACGCCTTTAATGTGAGCTTGGACTACCTTTGTTATGGAGAAAAGTCTCAAAAAAATAATGATTCTGAAATTCAAAATTTAGTCGAAGGCGAATGGTTGAGTGGAATTTTCGAAGTAAAAATTAGAAGAGTCACAAAAAACCAAAAGGAGAAATAATGAGAACTACTTTCTTGATCTTAATAATTTTTTGCTCTGCATGTACTAATTTACAACAAGCAATAGTGAGTAAAGATGCTATGAGTGGAACTCAATACGAAAATCTTAAAACTATTATTTCTAAAGGTGATACGGGCAGAACCAAAGCTGCTCTCAATAGTTTACCAAATGGTTTGCCTCAATATACCTGCTTACTTAATGAGACGCTAGATAGTACAAGTTACTCTGATTTCTCATCTCATGAAGCTAGATGTAAATCAGACATTATTAAAGACTTGATTGCCAAGGGGGCGGTTGTTTCAGAAGCACGAAAAAATATCAATTTGAAAAACAAGAGTTTACTAACACTCTCCAATGATTCTACTCAGGATTCATGTGAGATCAGTCACTCTTTAACCAAAGCAGTACAATCTGGGTGTATTGATAACTTTAACCTTATTTCTAATGCTTTAGATAAAAGTGACCTTGTGTTTGTTGCAAAGAATAATGCGCCCAATCTCCCTGCGCCTCCAGTTAAAGAGTTGAGTGATACTCGTTACCAGAATAAACTAGATTATTATAACAATATAACTAAGCTGTATGGTGCACTACTATCAAGATTAAAACCCCTATGCAGTAGCAATGGACCATTATCAGATGATTGCTTAGCATCCGATAATATCTATAACAAACTTAAATCCGCAAAAGAAGAGATTACAAAAATCGATAAGGCTAAAGCTGATGAAGATGAATTTAGAAATAAGCAAAGACTTCAGGAGCAACAAGCTTTGAATGAGATAAATTCACAGCAACAACGTGCTAATTCACCGAATGGCTTATTTAATAGGGCCTGTGATCAGAAGAGACATATTGCTACAATAACAGATTCCCTAAACCAAGAGCGAGAAGTGGGTAAAAGATCAGGTTATATTAACCCGAATACAATACATCAGCTTACTACCGCACAAATTTACGCTGAAAAAACTCTAAAGGGTTATGAAGATTCGTACCAAAAGAAAACTGGCTCCAAAATAAACTTTAAAGATTGTCCTTAACCCCAATAATTCATTGAGTGACCAGATATTGGCGCGAATATAGGGCTGGACTGTCTTAACCTAATCAAGGCATATGACATAGCATCTACACAGTCATCGTGTTGGGCAAATGGAAAGTTTGCACATTCTTCAATGAAATCATTTACCCATGGCATTAGCGTGGGACTTGGCAAATAAACATTGCCAGCCTCTATATCTGCGCTCACAGAGCTTGCGCGGGCCTCTTTACTACCACTTGGTTCAACCGCGATCAACCCAGGTATTTTATTTCTTAGAGTAGCAATTACAGCGGGGCCATTTGCCTTATCCTCTATCAATTTTGTATGAGCGTGTGGGTATTTTTGAGTTAACTGTGTGAGGGCTCTAATTGTATTTGGGAAATCTAACCTCTCTCGAATTTGATCGATAAGATACTTATTCGCGCCTTTCTTTCCCCATACTTGTAAAACAGCATAATCTGAATTTTTTGTATCCTTGAAAGTGAGATCACAACTAATAATCATATTATCCAAAGAATCAGGTAGGGTTTGATAAAATTTAAACCAATGTCTTTTAAATATGTTTCCGTCCTCGATAGAAGGTCTTTGTTGATATAAGGCATCCCAAACTCTTGTGCCGACAGTTCTTTTTATAGATTCCAGAGCATCAATATCGTATCGTTCAGGACAAAGAGCTTCCCCCAGCTTCCTACCCAGCGGATCATTATCTTCAGCAAGGGCTGGCAACTTGATTTCTTTCCACTCTTTGGAGTGCTCTTTAAGTAAATATCCAGCGAGGTCCATTTGATGCCAACGTGTCATTAAAAGCACTATTGAGGCTCCTGGCTCTGCGCGTGTATAAAGAGTGGAGTTAAACCAATCAATGTGTTTTTTGCGAATAGTTTCGCTTGATGCCTCTTCCGAGTTCTTTATGGGGTCATCAATAATAATGAGATGACCCCCTCTTCCTGTTATTGGGCCGCCAATACCTGCGGTGATCATGCCACCGCCTTTTGTAGTGTTCCATCGATCAGAAGCTAACGAATCTGGCGACAGAGTAACGTCCAAATTCAATGAATTCTCAGATAAAAAATTCCTAACTTTTCGTCCCCAGCTTGCAGCAAATGTAGCCTCATAGGAGGTTAAAATGACATTCTTTTCTGGCCATGTAGCCAAGAACCAAGCGGGCAAATAGAGTGAAGTGTACAGACTTTTCCCCGCTCTCGGTGGCATAGAAATGATAAGTCGTGAGTTACCGTTGCCAATACTTTGCGAAACAATTTTATCCAAGAAATGTATGTGTTTATATTTGATATATTTACCGTCTGTAAGATGAGCCGCCATCCTTGCAGGAGATAACCGCCATAGGTTTTGAATAATATCATTTGAGTTCATTATGTATCTCTTTAGATAATTCTGACTCAATATTCTCAACAGCTTTCATTAAATCAGGGCTTAGAACAACTTTTTGAATTAGTAAGTTATTTTGAATTTTTGAAGAAGCAGAATTAGTTTCAAATTCGTTACTAACGGCCTTTCTCTTTGGGTAAAGGTATGTCATTAACTCAAGAAGAACGTCAGCTTGTTTATTAACATCAAGAATTGGAATTAGATCTGTAATTCGCTCCAAAATGTCAAAATTGAGATCAGTTAGACAATCGGCCAGTACAAGGGTTCTCTTATTAGGAGTTCCCTTTTGTCTACCCCCTGTTTTTGCTATTCCTTTAGGTCTAGGCATAAGGCATTTTATCTAAAAATTTCTACTTTAGAAAGGATGGCCGCTAAGTTAGTTAAATTCGTTAATTCGTAACAACTTTATACATAGACTTAAAAAACCTATTTAGAAATAGGTATTAAGTACCGAACAGAAAACAAATTATATTTATAAAAGGGGGCTAGATGTCTCAAGATTCTATTAAAATAAAGGGAGTTCAAGATATTCTAGAGGTATTCGAAGATAAACTAACTATTACACCCAACGGAGTTTTGGGATTCATAAACAAAGGCTTGAAGGGAACTAAAGAGATACCCTTTAGATCAATACATGCTATACAGATTAAAAAAGCCAGCATGCTTATCAATGGTTTTATCCAATTTAGTATTTCTGGTGGTAAAGAATCAAAGTCAGGAATCTTTGGAGCTACCCAGGATGAGAATACCTTTATGTTTAACGCTAAGATGAATGATGAGATTGAAAGAGTAAAGATATTTATTGAGAGCAAACAAAGGGATGCACTAAAGGTAGCCGGTCCTCAGACAACTAAAACAGACGAGCTAATCAAGTTAAATGAACTATTGAAGTCGGGCGCTATAAATGAAGAAGAGTTCAATTCAATGAAAAAAGAAATTATTGGAAAGGCCAGTTAATATGCGACTAGAAGATATAAAAAAATCTGATGCTAAGCCAGAAAACGCGGCTTCACAGCAGGGATTTTTATCGAAAATTTTCTCTTGGTTCTTTGGGGTGATATTTTTAATGGCAGCACTTGGGTCATTGTTAGATGGTGCAAAAGGGTTCATTCCAGGATTTTTTATGGCGTGTATGGGTATCCTTTTATTGCCGCCCTTTAATAGGTTTTTAAATAAAAATGGAATTCGAATTACCAAAGGAGCAAAAGCAGGTATTTTTCTTATCCTTTTATTTTCGATGAGCTTTTTCATAAGTAAAGATAAGACTTCTAGTGGGGAAGCCGACGCTTCTACACAATCTGAGGAAACTAGGGCAGTTGCCTCTGTAGAAAAGATTCAAGAGTCTTGTAATCAAGTGAGTAATTTATTTGATGCCCAATCAAATCTTTCAGATCTTCAAAAAGAAGAGATATGGAAAGTAAAGTATGATGGGAAACAGTTTGAGTGGCCATTGAAGGTAGTCGAAGTAAGCGCAGGTATGTTTGGTGGACTTACTGTTCAATTCAAGTGTCAGAATTCTCGATCATTTGTACAAGATATACAATTAAGCTACCCAAAAGAGGCCAAGAGTACAATTATGCAATTTCAAAAAGGTGGTGTGTATAAAGTTAAAGGCATTTTAAAAATGCAATCAACCCTCTTGGGGCTGTCTGGTGAGGCATCTCTTTAATGTGTTATGCAAAACAGTAAAGAAGAATTGAATCATACTCTGTTGTCAAATGGACTAGATTTTGTAGATTTCTCCATTTCAGAAATGAACAGCAATGAAACTAAGAAAATAAAGTATTCCATACTTCATTTATATGCTGGCCTTGCATTGGCATTTAAAGAGAGGGTTCACGTTGAGCATTGGGCACTTGTTTTTAGTAAGCCAGATAAAATTAGTAGAGTTAAATATGAAGAGGGCGATTTTGAGAGTATATCTCTAGATAAGACAATTGATCTTTTGAAAGAGATTTGTGAGATAAATTTCTCAAAAGAACATCGCGAGGCAATAGATGCTCTTAGAAAATTAAGAAATAAAATTGAACACTTTAGTTTTACGGTTTCCAGGGAACAAATAAAACCACTTTTTGCTAGAGTGTTAAATGTTTTTGTTAATTTTATAGACGAACATTTAATTGAGTACATAGACACAGAAGAAGAAAGTACATTTGAAGACATAAAGGGCAGCGCAATAGAATTTAGGGAGTATGTAGAGGAAAGAATAAAACATGCTCAAGAGCAGTCACTGTCTCATAAGAAGGATTTGTTTCATTGTCCTGAGTGCAGGGAACTAGCTTTAATTAGGTACGATGACGATTATAAATGTTTCGCGTGTGAACTTAAGGGAGTAGATGCTACATCTGTAGCAGTAACTCATCTAGAGGAATGCCTTGAGACATACTATGACCCCAATTGTGATTGGCCGTTATATGACTGTCCTGAGTGTACCGGTAATCAGGTTCTAGTGCCTCGAGCAAAAAATTATTTAGAGTTTATATGTGTTTCTTGCGGTGAAATTATTAGTAGAGAACACATGCACTTCTGTAATAGTTGCGGAGAAGTGTTTTATTCCGCTATTGGCGAGAAGGGGAGTGGCTGTTGTTCAAACTGTTGGGATTTAGCTCTTGGAAAAGATTAGTAATGTAATAATATTGTCGTTAATTCTTGCTCAACGACAGCGGTCAACGACAAATGTATGCAAATGGTGTGATTTAGTATGATTTGGAGTGATTAAATTAAAAAAGATCGACGCAACCTGCTTTCGAGTAAATTATTAAAATTACTAAATTATTTTTGATTTTCGGTTTTTGAAAAGTAGATTTTTGTTAAATGGCTCAGGAGGAGGGATTCGAACCCCCGACCAAGCGGTTAACAGCCGCTTGCTCTACCACTGAGCTACTCCTGAACTATGTACTCAGAACAAAAAAATATAGAGCTTGGGAGAGGAGAAGTAAACGGCAATTTGACTTAACGCGCGATGCTTATCCTATGGATTTTATTACTGGCGTTCAATGTGGCGCTCGTAGAAAGCACGGCGAAGGGGTTCGCGATCAATCTTTAGGCATTTTTGCAAGGCGCCATTGGCCTTTTCACGCTCGCCACTGCGTTTGTAGGCCATGGCCAAATCGACCCAAGCTTTTAAAAATCCGTCGCGGAGGCTTACGGCTTCCTCGAGTAGAGAGATGGCTTCCGATAGGGAGCCATTTTTCCAAAACAGGTGGTGGCCAAGAAAGAAACAGGCATAGGGACGAAGGCTTGAGACAGACAAACATTCGCGCAAAACGTCTTCACCTTTATCATACAAACCATCTTTTAGATCCAAACAGGCAGAAGACAGTTTAAAGAATGCCAGGGCCACGTCATTAAAAGGAGCCACCTTTAGAGCTTGGCGCAAATAAGAATCCACGGTTTTACTAAAACCGTGAAGTTGTATTTCTGCCTGTGCAGCAAGAATGAAAAAATCAGCATTTTGGATGTTCTCATTGTACTCGTTGATAATGCATTGAGTGAGTGCGATGACTTCGCGCAACTGACCACTGGCAAAGAGGGCATGCATTTGTACAAAGAGTTGCTCGGGGTCGCGATGATGGCGAACAAAGTACGACATAGATGCCATAACGTCGTTGGTTTCAATAGTATTATTGGCTCGAGCCAGCTTGTTAGTGCTCAAGAAAATCCCCCCAAAATGTCTTTACCCTCGTTGCCACACTGACAACGTAGGATTAGTATGGGTCAAAATTTGGCAAAAATTAACTACAATTTTTTTATAGATACCATAAGTGGTGGAGTCAGAATTTTGCTGAAAATCTAAAAGTAAAAAATTTGCGAAATTATCAAAGTCGTTTCAATGACTTATCGATACCGAGTGCCGTCAAAGCTCTTAACTTGTAGACAAAACCCCAACAAAGTATGTAATTTTTACCTCTTGCCGGGGAGGATGATGGCCGAGTTTTATATTGTACTTTTAGCGTTTTTCTTCGCACTGGTGGTAGCGATTTTCTTTTATCGTCAAAGCTGGCGCTGGAAAGCGGCGGCACAAGAGTGGCAAACGAAGTTTGAGCACGAGTACGCCCAGCACCAAAAAGATCGGTTGGACTTTACTGACGCACAAAAAAATTTAGAAGATCTCAAAGAGAAATATTTTACATCCAAAGCAAAATTGGAAGCGCTTGAGTCTAGTGGTGAAACCATGCGCGAAACATTTCAAGCTCTCGCCCACCAAACTCTCGAGGGACAATCCAAACAATTTTTAAATTTGGCAGAGAAAACACTAGAGAAACATGCGTTACTTGCAAAGAATGATTTAGAAAAGCGACAAGATTCCATCGAGCATATTGTAAAGCCATTAAAAAGTTCGCTAGAGACTCTTCAGCAACACACGCATCAGTTGGAAAAAGAGCGGCAAACTTCGTACACGAGTTTATTGACAGAGTTAAAACGAGTTACAGAGACAAGTCATAATTTAACTTTCGAAACGCGAGCGCTAAAAGATGCTCTTAAAAAACCCCATGTGCGCGGACAATGGGGAGAGATGCAACTTAAAAACTGCATCGACATCGCGGGAATGTCGGAATACTCTGATGTGACATTCCAAGATTATACAGTCGATGTTGAAGGCCAGCAATTGATTCCGGATTTGACTGTGCGTATGCCCGGTGGGCGTATGGTGATCGTTGATGCTAAGACACCGTTGGATGGATTTATTGCTTCGCTTGAAGCGACAAGCGAAGAGCAGCGGGCCATCGAGATGTCGCGCCATGGTTCTCAGGTGAAAGAACATATCCGCAAGCTTTCACAAAAAGGGTATGCTGATAAACTAAAAAACACGGCAGATTTCACGGTAATGTTTTTACCGAATGAATCATTTTTGTATGCGGCTTTGGAGACACAACCCGATCTGGTAGAATACGCGTTGGAGAAAAAAATTCTTATTGCGACACCACCTACATTTATTGGTCTTCTTAAGGTGATTCGGTATGGTTGGAATGAGGAACGTTTGACCTCTAACGCCGAAAAAATTCGTGATTTGGGTCGCGAACTGCATAAGCGTATTAGTGACTTTGTAGACGTCTATGAATCCGTTGGTAAATCATTAAGCCAAGCTCAGGATCGTTATGAAGATGGTAGACGTAAACTTCATTCTCGTCTTATTGTACAAGCTCGTAAGATGGAGGAGTTGGGAGCAAAGAGCAGTAAAGAGCTCCCAGAATCGATAGAGCTTGAGATGGCAAGTGGTGACGAGGTCGCAGTGGCCGCGGTGGACGTAGAAGTCTAATAGCGATCGCCACACTCCCATCCAACATCTAGTCCCATACAAAATTTGCGAGGCACTTCACGGGTGGACAAACACCAAGGGGCGAACCACTTTACGACCATTACCGTAATCAAATTCCGCCATCACATTGGAGGTGAGAGGAAAATCTTTAGTTGTCGCAGAAGACATTTTTATAAAAATTGGGAAATCCAAGTTTTGTTTCGATTGTAGGTTAAGAGTTAGTGGTTGTGGAGATAGAGTAAATCCTTTTGCAGTTTCTTCTGGTGAAAGTTGCACAGTGATCGCAATAGGACCATTACTTTGATTTTTAATGTGGAGTTTGTAGTGATTGGCAATAAAATCGGTACCATTTTCCTGAATGTGTTCATATGGCGTATCAATACCGCGAATGATATCAATATTGATTTCTTTTCGGCTAGACACAGCAAAGATAAAAGAAATGGTCAATATAAAAACAATTGAGCCAAAAACAATGGGGCGCGGACGAACAAAACGTGTTTTAAAACCCTCAAGATTTTTTAAAGAACGATAGCCAATGAGCTCAGGAGGACGCTTGAGTTTTGCCATCACATCATTACAGGCATCAATACAAGCGGTACAACCAATGCACTCGAGTTGTTGACCTTTGCGAATATCAATACCTGTTGGGCACACGGCTACACAACGATAACAGTCGACGCAATCACCCACCCCTTTGACGTTGGGTTTACCGCGCGGTTCTCCACGCTTCTCATCGTATGCGATAGTAATTGAGTTCTGATCGAGCAGTAGACCTTGCAGGCGGCCATAGGGGCACATGATAATACAGAATTGTTCACGAAACCAAGTGAAGTCGAAAAGGACAACGCCTGTAATAAACAGCATGATAACAAACACGGTCCAGCTTTCTGCTGGTGGTTGGCCCATCATGTGGAATAAATTATTTTTACCAACAAAATAGGCGACAAGTGTGTGGCTGAGAACAACAGCAGCGAGAACAAACAGGGCCCACTTCGTCAACGTTTTGATAATTTTTCCAAAAGTCAGAGGAGCATTATAAAACGCGATTTGTTGCATGCGATCACCTAATAGCATGCGTTCTATACGGCGAAAAATTCCTTCGATAAATACCGTTTGTGGACAGGCCCATCCACACCACACACGACCCCACACGACGGTGACAAAAGCGAGAGTCATGGCCGCAGTGGCTAAAATAAAAAAGACCAGAGGTCCATCATGAGCATAAAGAGTTGTGCCAAAGAAAGTAAATTCGCGATCAGGAAGGTTGAGAAGAATAGCCGGTTTACCGTTAACCGAAATCCACGGCAAAGCCAGCAGTAATATAATTAAAAAGGCGTGCAGAATATTTTTTCGCTGACTCCAGACCCCGCTCACTTTAGCGGGGATCACATGTATACGGTTACCTAATTCATCTGTAGTGGATAACCGCTCATCGGGAATTTGACGAAAATCTACTGTACTCATGACCCTTTATCTTCTCCTTGTGGCGCTTTCGCATTTGCTGGATTACTACCGCGCAAATTTACCACGAAAGCCGCAAGAGCTTCAATCTCTTCTGGTTTAAAAATCGGACCCCAAGAGGGCATACCTTTTTCCAAGACGCCATCTTTGATGGTAGCCATGACAGATGTCATTTTGCCATCGCCGTGGATCCAATAATTATCCGTAAGATTTGGTCCAATACCGCCCTGGCCTTTATCTCCATGACAGTTGGCACAGTTCATTTGGAAAACTTTGTTTCCTTGGGCTACCACTGCCGCATTTTTAGGAAGCGTCTCAAGGTCGGCTTCATTTTTTTGCGGTTGGTTTTTTGCTTCCAGTTGTTTTTGCTCTTCGATTTGCTGGAGCTGTGCTTGTAAATGGCCATCGAGGCTCATTCCGCCGCCAACAGAATAGTGAATCCAGTAAATGAAGGCAAAAATAATAGTTCCAAAAAATGTCCATAACCACCACATAGGTAGAGGGTTATTTAATTCTTGAATACCATCGTACTCGTGATCTAGCACCACATCATATTTATCATTGGGATTATCGCTCATGACACTGCTCCTTCTCCAAGGGTAATTGGCTCATCTGCTCATAATATTTGCGATTTTTTTTCTGGAAAACACCGTACAAAATAATTGCGAACGCGATAAAAAACAGAACGCTCGCAAATGCTGTGAGGCCAGTGTTTTGGAAAAACGCTAAAGCTTCCTGCTTCATTGTTCACCTCCGGCCACTTTTTTAAATGGAAAGTTATTCCACTTAGAGGTATCGGTTCCAGTTTTTGCTTTTTTACCAAGGCATTGTAAATAAGCAATCAGGGCGACGATCTTTTTATCCTTAAGTCCCGCAGGTGCGCCATCTTTTTCTAGCTGTGCTGCCACCTCTTCAGCTTGCTTCTCGGCCCAAATATCAGCTTGAGAAACTTGCTCGTCAGTGTAAGGAACACCGAGAGTTCTTAGAACAGACAGTTTTTTACGAAGACTGTAGAAATCCGCTTTCTTAGTCTCAAGCCAACCATAAGCAGGCATAATGGATTGGTTGTTCATAGAGCGTGGGTCCACCATGTGGCGGTAGTGCCAAAGATCAGGATATTTTCCACCGACGCGTGCTAAATCTGGTCCCGTACGCTTGGAGCCCCATTGGAAAGGGTGATCATACATCGACTCTGCAATTGTACTTGATGGTCCAAAACGAATCACATCAGGGGTATATGTGCGAATCATCTGAGAGTGACACACGTAACAGCCTTCGGTGACATATACATCGCGACCGAGCTGCTCAAGTGCAGTATACGGAAGAATTTGCTCATCTTGTGGAAGATGCTTGTGTATTGAGAGCGTTGGTAAGATTTCAATCACCGAACCGACAATCACGGAGACTAAAACAAGTACGGTGAAAACCGTACCCAAGCCTTCAAGCTTACGGTGAGCATTTTCGTTAGAGTCGTCTTTAAAGGTTAAGGCATACGCTTGTTGCTCCACGGGACTGACTTTTTTCCCCATGGCAATGGTTTTCCAAATGTTGTAGATTCCGATGAAGTATCCAGTAATAAATAATAAACCACCAAATACGCGCACCCAATAAAGAGGGCGAATGGCATTTACCGTTTGCACGAAGTCAGGATATGTCATTTGACCTGTAGGTGATATGGCTCTCCACATAAGACCTTGTGTAATTCCTGCCGACACCATGGAAATGTAGTAAAGGAGAATACCCGTGAGCGCGATCCATAAGTGATAGCTCATGAGTTTTTTACTATACATGCCGTCTGCTCCCCAAAGGCGAGGAACAAGATAATAGATCATCCCAAAAGCAAGGAAACCGTTCCAACCAAGAGCTCCACCATGCACGTGACCAATAATCCAATCAGTATAGTGGCCAAGTGCACTGACCGATTTAATCGATAAGAGAGGTCCTTCGAAAGTGGCCATTCCATAGAATGTAACCGCAGCAATAAGGAACTGAACAATCGGTTCTGTACGCAATAAGTGCCAAGCGCCACGTAATGTTAAAAGACCATTGATCATACCTCCCCAGCTTGGGGCCCAGAGCATAACACTAAAAATCATACCAAGGGTTTGGCTCCATTCTGGCAGAGCTGTGTAAAGTAGATGGTGCGGACCTGCCCAAATATAGATAAAGACAAGCGCCCAAAAGTGAACGATCGATAGACGATACGAATAGATCGGGCGGTTCACTGCTTTTGGAATGTAATAGTACATCAAGCCTAAAAATGGGGTGGTTAAGAAAAAAGCCACCGCATTATGGCCATACCACCATTGTACGAGAGCATCCTGAACGCCCGCATAGACGGGATAGCTTTGTAGGAAGCTTACGGGAATTTCAATGGAATTCACCACGTGAAGCATGGCCACCGTGACGATAGTAGCGATATAAAACCAAATCGCCACATATAGATGCTGTTCGCGTCGACGAGCAATTGTGCCAAAGAAGTTTACGGCAAAAACAACCCAGATAATGGTGATCATTAAATCAATGGGCCATTCGAGTTCGGCATATTCTTTACCTTGAGTGAACCCTAGAGGCAAAGTAATGAGGGCCGCTAATATAATGGTCTGCCAACCCCAAAAGTGGAGCTTCGTTAAGAAGTCCGAAAAGAGGCGCGTCTTAAGCAGTCTTTGTGAGGAATGGTAAATTCCCGCAAAGATGGCATTACCTGCGAATGCGAAAATAGCCGCATTCGTGTGTAGAGGCCGCAGACGACTAAAGGTTAGAAAATCCAAATTGAGGTTCAATGGCCAGTACGCCAATTGTAGAGCGATAATAAGCCCAACCAAAAAGGCCGCCCCTCCCCAAAACAATGTTGCCATAATAAACATTTTTACGATGTTATCATCGTAAAAAAACTTCTCTAGTTTCCTTTCCATTCTTTACTCCTCACTTTGTTGATCTTGTTCATCTTCTAAAACCTTATAAGCATCTAAACTTAAATTGCGAAACTGTGCATTGCGATTGGCCCAAAAAAAAGCACCAAGGAAAGTGGCGGCAATCAAAAAAGAAATGAACATTAAAAGGAAGATAATTTCCATTCCATTTCCTTTCTGGTGAATTGCACAAGTCCAATGACGACAAGCGAACTTGCCGGCATTAATATCGCGGCGACCAGTGGGTGAATCCAGCCCATGATAGCCAAAGTACTAATAATTAAATTGTAAGAAAAAGATAAAAGAGCCAGGCGAATAGTCGCCCGTTTTGCAAAACGACCAAGTGAAAATGCCAGAGGCAGACTACTGAGTGTCGGTTTAGAAAGAATAAGGCTTGCCACATTGTGAAGTTTTTCAACCGGGCCTGGCATAGCAATACCGACCTCAGCACTTGATAGGGCGCCCGCATCATTAATACCGTCGCCAATCATGGCACAATGTTTCTGGTTTTTAATAATTTTTTGTTTCTCTTCAGGAGAGAGGCGTCCCTGAGCTGTTCCATTAATGTGGAGGGATTTGGCAACGCTCGTTACGTTTTCTTGGCTATCACCGGAAAGAATATGTACGTTAAGTCCCGAGTTTTGTAGTTGTGTTATGACGTCTTGGCAGTGCATACGTAGTTTTTCATCAAAATCAATAGCGCCAAGCAGTTGATTATCTTTAAAGACCTGGATGGATAGTTTGCTTTGCATATTGTTATGGCTCAAAAGTGCATAGTTATGTCCATTCACTGTCCCCCGAATCCCCCTTGTGGGTTCGTACATAAAATCGGATACCGCAGGTAAAAGTGTTTTGTCAGCTGCGATGCTTTCTTTAAGAACTTGTGCTATCGGGTGATGACTTTTTTCCTCAAGTGCGGCAATTGCCAACAGATCTGGTTGTAAAAATACCTGATTGAGATCGGTGAGGAGTATAAGTTCTGAAGATGTGAGGGTACCTGTTTTATCGAAGTAGATCTCTTGTACTTCACTTAATTTGGATAAAGCATTCACATCCTGAACGATAATATTTTTATTATGCGCCTTTTGAATAATAATATTTAAAATAAGGGGGAAGCCAAAGGTGAGGGCGCAGGGACAGGAGGTCATGAAAAGGGCGAGAACACGATTGAGTCCAATGTTGGGGTCTATCGGCCACCAATAAATAAAAATTCCAACACCTAAGGCAAGCACACCGTAGCTAAACCACATGGCCCATCTATCAACAGTGTGTGCATAGGGAAGCTTGCGAAAATCGTTTGCGGTGACCTCAGAGATCAGCCGACCCATGCGTGAATTTTTAACAGTAGAAATAGCCACCATATCAATAGCAGGACCAGTTACAATGGATCCTGCGAGAAGCTCACCGTTGCGCTCAATGGTGTGGGCAAAAGGTTCGCCAGTAACCACAGCAGTATTAACAAGCGCACTATCGCTCATGAGAAACCCGTCACAGGGAACAGTTTCACCGGAATGAATGCGCAGGCGATCCTGTGTTTTGATGAGAGCTGCGGGTATAAGTTGCTCTTGGCCATTTTCTATTCTATGCGCAAGCTCTATTCCGGGTAATGAGAGCTGTCCACTACGCACGAGTCGGTCCATCAATCGATTGAGAACAAATCGACTGACCAGCAAAAAGAAAATCAGACCCGCGACACTGTCAAAATAAACATGTTGTTTGCCACCACTAAATAAACTAACAGCACTGAGAGCTGTTCCAAAAAAAAGGGCGAGTGCAATGGGAAAATCCAAGTTAGGAGTTCCCGTTTTAAGGGTACCCCAAAAACCCTTATAGAAGGGATATGCAGAGAATAGCAACGTGGGGAGAATAAGCACAAAACTAATGATATCAAAGGTGTGACGGAAATTTTCCGACGCCCCTAAGTAGTTCGAGGTGGCGAGAGTCATGATGTTACCGAAACAAAATCCTGCAACGGCAATGCGCAGGAGTTCCATCTCGTACTGTGCTTTTTTAAGCTCCTCCGCACTTTCATCGTGTACGAGAGGAATAGCTGAAAAACCCATTTTACGTAAATCTTCGACAAGAATATTTGCATCGGTCCACTGGTGGAGATTAACAGTTAATTTGCTGCCGACAATATCGATGAACCAAGAGGAATATTGACCATGTTTTTTTAAATAGGATTCAATTTTCCATGCACAAGCACTACAGCGGATTTGTGATACGGCAAATGTGATGCGCAAGGATTGGGGAGAGGAGCTAAAGCTCGTCACAACCTCTTTAGAGGCGAGAAGCGAATGTAGGGATCTGTCCAAAATAGCGGAGCTCATGGTTACTTCAATTTCCAATTGGGATTTATATTAATAAGTACTCCGAAGAGACTGAGTTGTAAACCTTTAAGTGATCATAAAGTATTGTTAACATTGAGATTTTATAGTTCAGATAACAAATACGTTGTTTCATACACCTATATAAAACATGCATTTTTTTGGGTTAAAATGTCGCGCCTGTTATGTTGCAAAAAAATTAAATATTTACTAATGAGGCCACCAATAAACTTTTCCTCTAAAAGTGCAGTTTCGCTTGAGCTTTAGAGGATATACGCTATATTGGCCCCTATTAATTTAGCAATCTATGACAGAAGTTGAGTTACTCCATCATTTAAAACACAATCCTTTTGTATTGGCTCCCATGGCAGGTATCACCGACATGCCTTTTCGTGCCTTTATGAAAAAATTAGGTGCGGGAGTGGTCGTAAGCGAGCTCGTTTCTGCGAATGGTATCAAATACGGTGGTGAAAACACGTTAAAACTTCTCAATTATGAGGAAAGCGAGCGCCCTGTCGGACTCCAACTCTTTGGTGAAGATCCAGAGGTTTTAGGAGAGGCCGCACGCAAGGTACAGGAGCTAGGTGCGGACTTTGTTGATCTCAATTTTGGCTGCCCAGTAAAGAAAGTTGTGCAAAAGGGCGCCGGTTCCGCGGTTCTAAAGGATCTCAATCATCTCACTAAAATTCTTCGCGCAGTCAAAAGTGCCATCTCGATACCACTGACTATTAAAATTCGCACAGGGTGGGACCAAAATCAGCGCAATGCTATAGAAGTCATCAAAGTGGCCCATGATGAGGGTATCGCTTGGGTGGCCATTCATGGTCGAACCCGCAGCCAAGGCTACTCCGGGAGTGCCGATTGGGAGTTTATAGCTTCGGTCAAAGCAGTGAGTCCCTTACCCATCATAGGCAATGGAGATCTCACTTCGGCAGAGACGGCGCTGGCGCGCCTGCGTCAATCGGGCTGTGATGGCGTCATGATTGGCCGTGGGTGTTTAAAAAACCCATGGATTTTTCAGGAAGCACGAAATTTATTATATGGACTTCCTCAAGATGCCGGAATCGACTATAACTATTTACCTGTTCTCACCGATCTCAAAGAACGCCTTGAGCGCGTACACGATGAGCGAACGGTTGTGATTCAGTTAAGAAAATTTGCAATGTGGTATTCTGCGGGATTTCCAGAGTCTTCTGTTTTTCGCCGTGATATATTTTCTACTAAAACAACACAGGAAACATTTGATCGAATCGTAAATTATTATCAACCGTTGATGTTGAGTCAGAGGTTAGACACAAGTCATGAGGCTTTTCTCATGGGAGGACATGGTTAATGGCAGAATTACAGCGTAGCCCCGATAAAATTCGTAACATTGCGATTATCGCACACGTGGATCACGGCAAAACAACGCTAGTCGATCACCTATTGAAACAATCGGGGATGTTCCGCGACAACGAAAAATTAGATGATCGAGTCATGGACTCCATGGATCTCGAAAGAGAGCGTGGTATTACTATCGCTGCAAAAAATACTGCGGTTTTTTATAAAGACTATAAAATTAATATCGTGGATACCCCCGGGCACTCGGACTTCGGTGGCGAGGTGGAGCGTGTTCTCAACATGGTGGATGGTGCCATTCTCCTAGTGGATGCCAGTGAAGGCCCTCTTCCACAAACGCGCTTTGTTTTGCAAAAAGCTTTAGCGCAAAATATTAAAATCTTTGTTTGTATCAATAAAATTGATCGTAAGGATGCGCGCATTCAAGAGGTGCGCAATGAAATTTTTGATCTTTTTATCGACCTCAATGCTCCTGAGGAGCAAGCAGACTACGATTGTCTTTATGCCATTGCCCGTGAGGGAATGGTAACACTTGACCCTGACAATATCCCTGAGCAAAAAAGCATGGAAGTAATGTATCAATGGATTATCGAAAAACTTCCACCACCGAAAGCCGATCTTGAAGGGCCACTGCAAATCATGGTGTCGAACATTGGCTATAATGCCTTCGTCGGTCGCTTAGGGATCGGTCGCGTGCGTCAAGGCTCTGTGCGTGTGGGTGAAGAAGTTCTTCTCTCGCGTGAGTCAGATAATAAAAAAGGCCGTGTGACAGCACTGTTCCTTTATGACGGCCTCAAACAAGTACCAGTGAATGAAGTCTCTGCAGGGGATATTGCGGTGGTCGCCGGTTTCGAAGAGTTTAACATAGGTGATACAGTCACATCTGTGACGAATCCCTCACCACTACCACGCCTTAAAGTGGATGAGCCTACAGTGGAAATTACTATTTCTGTTAACGATGGGCCGTTCGCGGGTAAAGAAGGTAAACATGTTACGTCTCGAAAAATTCTTGAGCGTTTAGAAAAAGAACTTTTGACCAACGTGGCGATTCGTATGATTCCCACGGACCGCCCAGAAGTTTGGCGTTTACTAGGTCGTGGCGAGTTACAATTAGCAGTTCTTGCTGAGCAAATGCGCCGGGAAGGTTTCGAATTTATTTTAGGGAAACCACAAGTGTTATTCCGCAAAGATGGCGACACGTTGATGGAGCCTATGGAAAAAGTGTACATCGATATTCCCGATGTTTATACCGGTATCGTGTCTGAGAAATTAGGACCACGTAAAGGTGTCATGATGAACATGAACCCGATTCTCGGTGGTCGTATGCGTTTAGAGTTTTTAATTCCATCGCGCGGTCTCATTGGTTACCGCTCGGAATTCTTAACCGACACGAAGGGTATGGGTTTACTTAATCGTGAGTTTGCCGGCTACGAGCCTTTCAAGGGTGATATTGCTCATCGCCAAAATGGTGCGATGGTGGCCGATCGTGCAGGTAAAGCAACACCATATGCGATTTTTCATCTTGAGGATCGCGGTCGTTTCTTTATCAATGCGGGTATTGATGTTTATGAGGGGATGATTGTCGGCGAGCACGCCAAAGATAACGATTTGTGGGTGAATATCATTCGCGAGAAGAAGCTTACAAACGTACGTGCGTCTGGTTCAGACGAAGCCATTCGTTTAACACCTGTGAAACCTCTCACTATTGAGCAAGCCATGGAATGGATTCGCGATCAAGAGATGATTGAGATCACACCACTGAATGTGCGCATGCGCATGAAGGACCTAAAGCAGAACTAGTGGGCGGATGCCCTATTGAGGAATGTTTTTGAGAGGTGTTTTATGTATAAGAAGCCAAGTCCGGAAGAACTTAAAAATCGTCTAACACCCCAGCAGTATATGTGCACTCAAGAGGAAGGGACGGAGCGTCCCTTCGAAAACGAATTTTGGAATAACAAGGCGGATGGCATTTATGTAGATGTCACCACCGGCGAGCCGCTGTTTAGCTCTTTAACGAAGTATGATTCAGGAACGGGTTGGCCCAGTTTTACAGCGCCTGTTCATAAGGCCCACTTAACACTTAAGTCGGATCGCACACTGGCGATGGAACGCACAGAGGTGCGTTCGCGCATTGGTGATGCTCACTTAGGACATGTGTTTGATGATGGCCCTGAAGAGCAGGGTGGGCTGCGGTATTGTATCAATTCGGCGTCGCTTAAGTTCATTCCCCTTCAGCAAATGAAGCAAGAGGGTTATGGTCGATATCTTTTTGAATTTGCCAATAAGATGGGTTGGCAGATTGCCACGGTTGCAGGTGGTTGTTTTTGGGGAGTGGAAGAGCTTTTACAGCAGGAAAAAGGTGTTATTGAAACGTTGGTAGGCTACACTGGCGGTCAGCTAAAAAACCCAGGGTACTCCGATGTTAAAAAGGGAGACACGGGACACGCCGAAGCTGTGGATATTCTTTTTAATCCGCAGGAAACCAATTTCGAAAATATTTTATTGTTCTTTTTTCAGATGCACGATCCCACCACTGTGAACCAACAAGGAAACGACTTGGGCTCACAATATCGCTCTGCGATTTTCTATAGATCACAGGAACAAAAAGAGATTGCAGAACGTGTGGTTAAACGTGTGGATAATTCGCAGGCGTGGAAAAAACCTGTGGTAACACAAGTTGTGCCCTTTGATTATTTTTGGCCAGCTGAAGAATATCACCAAAAATATTTAGAAAAAAATCCTGACGGCTATACCTGCCATTTTGTCCGCGATATTAAAATTTAAAGTATCGTTTTCTCTGTAGATCACGCCCCATATTGAGGATCAAGCCTGATAACATTTTGCGATGTTCATAAGCGTTCTTGTCAGGAACAAAATTTTGCGAGATTATTTTTGTCAATGAAAGATAAAGCGCTCTTATTTGTTAAAATATATATTGTGCTTCACCTCTGCATTGCGTTTTTTGGTGTTCGTTATTGGCCATTTACCGATTACCCTATGTTCGGTCAAGCCTTTAAAAAGCACGAAGAGATAGCTGCGCACAAACTACGTGGGGTAGGCTATGATAACAGTACGTTCTGGCTTCCGCGCTCAATGGCAGATTACACCTTAAAAGGTATACAGACGGCACCAAAAGATCTATCTAGAAAAATTGCCTTAGTAGAGTCGGCTCTGGCATTCGCGAAAAAAAGCAATCCAGATTTATTCGAAAAAGTGAAGGCTGTAGAGTTAGTGAAGATTAGAATGGTACGTATTCCTAATACGGAGAAATTCGAAAGGTATGAAACAGTTGAATATACTTTCTCAATTTGATCAACTTCTCTTAAAGAAAAGACCGAGCAGTTTATTGGGGCTATTCCGTATTCTTTATTGTGGCGGGCTACTGTATGAACTACCGTCTTTTTTCCGCTCTATTCCTCCCCAGATGGAAGCGTATACTTGTACCCCCGTTGGTATTCTGCAGTTTTTATATTTTTCGCCCAGCCAATCCAGTATTCCTGTTTTCAGAACCATAGCTGTAATTACCTTGGTCTGCTCCATGATAGGTTTTTTAACGCGCCTCTCTTTAACGATCTCTCTTCTTCTACTCACAGTCCTGATTGGCACATCTGTGGCGTGTACCTTGGCCGCCAGTCAAACCGTAGAGCTCATACCATGGAACTTTTCGATCGTTCTGTTTAATTTATTTATTCTTATTTTGAGTCCCGGAGTGAACGCGCTATCTTTAGATTCCGTATTAAAACTCAAAACAGTTCCCGTACACATTCCCAATTGGCCGATTTGGCTGTTAAAGTTTAACTTAGCCTTCTCTTATTTTTCCGGGGGCATTGTCAAAATCAGAAGCGGCCTCGAGTGGATGAATGGCTATACATTGCAGTTTTATCTGATTTATCGGGATATTCTTTTTGACATACCAATTGGGCGCTGGGTCTCCGAACAATATCCGATTCTTCTATTTATTTGTATAAGTACAGTTATTTTTGAACTGCTTTTTCCTCTCGTGCTTTTTAGTAGAACTGCGGCACTCATTATGTTGCCGCTTACATTTTTGATGCAGGTTCTGTTTTATCTTTTTGTCGATCTTCGTTGGATGGATTTCTATGGCTGGGCTTATCTAATTTATTTTGTCGAAATTGTATACTTCTTAAAATGCTACGCCTTAAGTACATCAAAAGCCTTCGCTGTAGATCCAACAAATTCAACCAGTTAGAGAAATTCATCTCGACGATTGTCGCAATCTACGAAAACTTTAGTAGACATCTACTAAGATTTTCGTAGATCATTACGACAAGGTAGAAGCAGAGGAGATGGCATGAAACTACACAAGGAAGTTGTATTAACAGAAGCGGAGTCGGAAGTCATGGCTGTGGTTTGGGAAAAATGCCCCATTACCATTCGCGAAATATTTAGCAGCATTATTAAAAAAAGAGACGTGGCGTACACCACGGTGGCCACAACGGTAAAGATTTTAGAAGATAAAAAATTTCTCACATCAGAAAAATCAAACAAGGCCCATCTTTTTAAACCTCTTGTCGAAAAAAATACGTACCGCCGTTTTGCCGCGCGCACACTCATCGATAAACTCTTTGGGGGAGAGGCATCCAATTTAGTGATGAATCTCATAAAAGACGAAGAGCTTACCGCCGAAGAAAAAGATTCCATCCGTAAACTATTTGAGGAGAGTTTATGATTTTGTTGAAATATCTCTTTCATTTCCAAGTAGCACTTACTATTTTTGCGAGCATATATCTTTTCGCTAATCGCTTTACGAATATAAAAGTCCTCTTTCGCGAAAGACTACGCTATTTTTATTTTATAACATTTCTTGCAATTTCTGTTGGATGTATCTCCACAAACAGATGGACATTATCGGTGTTTCCACAAAAACAATTAGCACAGATCACAGAGATATCGCATGCTACACTTCCTATAGCCAATGTATCCCTAGAATCAGCTATTATAAATCAGGCTTTCAATTTTTCTGAAATTTTTTATTTAGTCCTTATGTCGATAACAATTATGGGACTTATTCCATTTTTCCGATCTGTATATCTCTTAAATAAACAGAGTCGGAGAATACCATTATTTCGTTATGGAAAAATCGCTATTTTAAAAGGAGATACTCATTCAAGTCCTTTTGCATTTAGTTATGGAAAGCAGTCGTTTGTCGTTATCAGCGAACAAACATTTAAAGATCATAAAATTCTTCGTTACGTCCTTGCCCATGAGTTTGCTCATATCCGCAGCAAAGATACACTAGCGATTTATGCCTTGCAGTTTTTTAAATTTTTATTTTGGTACAATCCGATCATAAGAAACTTTATTGTGCAGATTCATTTTTATCAGGAGTTACGAACGGATACACAAGTTCTCAAGAGATCAAACATTGTTCGCGCACAGTACATGGCTGCACTAAAGCAAATATTTGAATCTACAAATATGAATTCTAGTCATGCTTTTATCTTAGGTATTTTCAATCGTAAGCCAGTTAATGAATACCGAGACCGCATAAGAAATATGACAGAAAAAATTAAAGTGTCAAAAATGCGCTATATTTCTGTAATGGTTATTATTCTTGTGCTTAGTGTAACGACAACAAGTCTTATCAGAGCAAAGATGGGTATTTTAGAAAATCGCGAGACACCTCCACAAATTACGATGAAGTCACCACAATTTTATTTACAATTCGAAGGTTCTTTTTTTAATCAAGAATACCAACCTATTGCAAGTGCCGTACTCATAAGAGGGATTGAATCCGACAATAATTGGGTTCTCTATGATGGTCACTCTGTGTCTTGGGAGAATTATATGAATTTCGAAAAAAACAGGATGGCCTACTTAGATACACGAATCATAAATATCGCTTCAAATGATATAACAATATTTATGAAAGGGAGAGTTTACTATAAAGGGGGAGTAGAAAGTTTTTCATTTGAGCAAACATTTAAATTGGATACGCGCACGTATGTCGAGGCGATTAGAGGACATATCGAAATTTCTAAAGCGTTAGATGTGGCGGATGCCAGAACAATACAAGAAAATCAGAATGGTTTCGCATCTGTCCAGACCAAACTCTCTTCACGGGTTGCATCACACCAACCTATCTTAAAAAGGGAGAATTTATGATTTTTGTATTAAATTACCTTTTGCGATTTGAAGTTGTATTAACTGTTTTTTCCCTCCTCTTTATTTTTGCCAATCGAATGACAAACATCAAAAGTATCTTTCGTGAAAAAATGCGTTACTTATATCTCATAGTCACCGCCGTGTGCCTCGTAGGTGCAGCCTCCTTCCCGTCTTTAGTTATTAAATCTCCTCTTACTGGCGTGATTCCAAAATATACCAGTACGAAGCTCCCGTTAGATGTCGGCCTACAGACGACTATGCTTGCAGATCATGTTACAAAGTATCAGATGTTTTTTCAGTACCTTTTTATTGTGGTAACCTTCTTGGGATTTGTAAAATTTCTTTATTTACTTATGCAGTTAAAACGGCTCAAAAATGCGGAGCCGCTATATTGCATTGGTAAACTTTCAATATTAAAAGGAAAAAGTAATACAAGTCCCTGTGCTTTCAGTTATGGAAGAAATTCTTATGTTGTCGTCGATGAAGCGCTTTTTCAGAAACCGAAATTATTACGCTACATCCTTGCTCATGAATTCATTCATATCCGCAAGAAAGACACGAGTATAGTTTATCTGCTCCAACTGATCCAGACGCTCTTTTGGTACAATCCCCTGATTAAGCGCTTTATAGAAGATCTGACCTTTTATCAAGAACTCAGAACAGACATATGTCTTCTCAAAAAATTAACGATGAACCACATAAGATATATTCAAACTCTTAAAGAGATATTCGATTGGTCACAAAAATCAGCAGAAAGTTCATTGGCTCTGGGAATCATAAAACGCAATCCAGTTCGTGAATACGATCAAAGGCTGAACAATATGAAAAATATACCAAAAAAACGAAAAATATATGTTACTCTTGCTGTCATTCTCGTTACTACAACAATCGCTATTACTCAATTTATCAAACCCCATTTTTATTTTTTAGATGATGGTGAATTCCGCACGGCGCTTCCAGTAGAATCTAAAAAATTTCTGGTTAAGATTTTGGGAAATTTACCAGAAGAAGAGTTTGGAAACTTGGGACGCATAACACAGACAATGGTGCTGGATAGTACAAAAGGCGCCGCTGTTCGCGGTTATATTTTTAATTCTGAAGATAGTTTTAAAACAGAAAATGAACCCAAATACACTTTGGAAAATCCCTACGCCATGCAACCGCGATCCATATTTATCAAAGCACAAGTAAAAGAATATTCGTCTGAGTATGGAATTTTAAAATTAAAAATAGCCATAAGAAATTTGGAAGATATAAAGGAGGTAGAAATCGAGAAAAAACTACTATTGAATGTGCCAACGTTCATTGAGGAACTGAATGGATCCATCGAACTCAAACATTTTCTTAATATTGCCGAATATAAAACTGATTATGGAGCTGAGCCTACGGATTTTTAATAGAATAAAAATGTGCTAGCAAGATAGGAATCTCGCCCCGCAAAATAAGGAAATTAAAAAGGCTTGAGGTCACTATGTCGACATTATTCATATTCCGAATCATCATCGTCATCATCTGAATCATTCTTATCCATCATTTTGGATTCATTCTCTGTAGGCTCAGGATTCGCGTCATTCAGTTGAGCGGATCCATCGGATCCAAATATTTTTTCGGCGAATTGCACTGAATCTGGATCTATAACTTCCGGTGGAACATTCCATAGGCCGCTCTCTGTTCGCGCCACTTCATAGTTGTAATCATCTTCGGATACTTTTTTTTGTAATAGTAAAATATGTAGAATATGTTTGATTCGACGTTTATTAAAAGCGCTGAGTTCTTTGTTTTTGCGAAATTGCGAAGAATAGCGCACTGGGCTTGGTAAAAGCGAAACTAAATAGGCTCCTTCTGCAGGAGTGAGTTCACCAGGAGATTTATCAAAGTAATGTCGACTGGCCTTAGAAATTCCATAAATTTTCGGCCCAAATTCTACAACATTAAAGTAAAGTTCAATAATTTTTTCTTTGCTAAGTTTTTTTTCAATATTACGAGACACAACAAGCTCTTTAATTTTGCGCACTAGAGATTTTTCTTTTGTTAGATACAAATTTTTGGCGAGTTGTTGGGTAATGGTAGACCCACCGCGCACCCAACGACCCGCATCAAGACTTTTTTCAAGAGCGTCTTTCATTTCCTCCAAATTAAATCCCTGATGAAAATAAAAAGTCGAATCTTCTGCGGCAATCAAAGATTGTACGAGATGCCGAGGCAGTTGACTGTAGCGAATATACCCTGGTTTGCTCGGGCAAATTGGTACTTGGTACATACTTGCTGTAAAACAGCCGTTAATGTTCTCAATGGAGGGTATGCTTTGGTAAGCAAAATAAGTGGCAGAGCCGATAATCGTTGCAATTAACAACAATGAACCAAAAAAAATAACTACAACAGAAAATAGTTTACGGTAAGTAGCCATGGTCTTTCATCCACTGCACACTTTCGCGAATAGCCATTTTAGCAGGAGTTGGTTTGTACAGTAGCTCTCGTTGCGCTTTTTCTGATGAGAACCAATGGTACATGGAAGAGGTCCAAGCAGTTTCTCCAGACAACGGTCCCTTGATTCCTATGGGTTGTAAGATATGATCTCCCGTCCAACCCATAAGATGCAGAATGGGGGAGGGGAGGTAAAAAGTGGGTGCGGATACACCAGCCACTTCGGCGATAGCAGCAAAAAGATCTTTAATCGTTAAGTTTTCTCCGGCAACAATATAGCGTTCACCAGCGCGTCCCTTTTGATGCACGTATTGTAGACAATAAATTACATCATCAATGTGGACAACATTCACTCCGCCCGGGGTATAAAAAGGGAATTTTCCCGAAGCGACCTTTCTCTGTACAGAACGACTGCCTTTGGTGGCATCGCCAGCGCCATACACAGTTGAGGGGTTCAAAATAAAAACATTTAATTTATTGTGTTGAAATGCGGTTCGGACAATTTCCTCGGCTTTATGCTTTGTTTGAAAATATCCCAGATTTAGATGATCAATAGTGTAGGGTGAGTTTTCATCTAATACCGTACCATCAAAGCTTGCGCCAATCGCAACGACAGAGCTCATGTAGATCACCTTTGGCGTATTGTGGGTGACACAGGCATCGATAACTTTTTGCGTACCTTTCACGTTAACAGTTTCCATGTCAGCTCGCTCGGACACTTTGTAGGCAATTTTTCCCGCCAGGTGATAAACCATATCTTTGTTCTCGATGGCATGGAGAACAGACATGTTGTCGGTGACATCGCCTTTGATAAGGCGAACGCCCATTTCTTTTAAATCAGAGCATTTTTCAGGATTACGGACAAGGGCATACACAGTATGCCCTTCTTTTGTTGCTAATGTTCTGGCGAGGTGTTTACCAATAAAACCTGTGGCGCCAGTAACCAGGATGTTTTGCATAAGATGGCAATATAATGATGATTATTTGCCAAGGCAACGCTTAATAAATTCCTCAATAGAAATGGGGTTACCATTTTTATCTTTACCTAAACGTTCTTCTAAGACGCGAACCTTAGCAGAGGCATCAGCTTCATTACTTAGATCCTTAGTGGATAACTTACTTAAAATATCTGCTACATCGATGGCTTTTTGTATATCTCCCTTTGGACCAGCAGCAGCCAATTCTGCTAAAACCCCAGGTAATGCCTCAATGGCAGATAGTAGGTTTTCAGCACTGCCAGACAACTGCATGCGGCTAGCGCGAACTTCGGCAGCTTCAGCGGCAGACGCATCGATTTTGTCAGAAAGTTCCTGAAATTTTGCCTTATTATCTCGTATGTTTTTTTGTAATTTTTCTTCTGCAAGTTTTTTTGTAATATCTTTTAATCGTTCATTGAGTTCAGGTCGTTGTTCAGCAAGAGCTTTTAATCCATCGACATTTTCTCCCAATCCTAGTTTGCTAAGAGATTTTTTAAATGCTTCTACTTCGCGAGATAGAGGACGTTCTGTTTTATCTCGAGCTCGTTGCGCTAGTGAGGTTGAGGTCATAGCTAAGGCACACAGGACAAAAAATATTTTGAGAACTCTGTTCATAAAATCTCCTTTTACATTCCGATAAATGGCTTAGCTGCCATTTTATCATAGAGTTGATCAATTTCTATTAATATCTTATTAAGACTTTCGTTGAGGAGCTCGAAGGCAATAAACTTCTTGTGCTCTTGTACAGAAATTTCGACATAGTTGGATTCATTGGCAATAGTCTCTTGAGCTCTTTTTTTAAGTTTCAGTTTATCCATACCCGAAAGAGTGTTGTAATCTATGCCAGACATTTTCTGGAAAAGAATATTTTTAAGGTTTACGATTCGTTCACGAAACAGTTTAAGACGCAATAAACGTTCTTTTCCAAGTACAGCTTCTTGGAATTTCTCATCAAATTGTACCTGCGCTGCAAGAATTTCTCGTGGCCCAACATCTTTAGCTACAATGGCTGCTTGGTATTCTGACCATACACGCTCCATAGAACTTAAACGCACAGGATAGCGTATATTCAGAATATAATCGGCAAAAGCGAGCTCTAGCTGGGAGATGGTATCCGCATTGTCACCTGGCCAATTGTATTGAATAGCATCGAGAATCAATCGCACCTGTCCCATAAGAGACAGCGAAATGCTTGGTTTGTTGAGAATATCGAGATTACCAGTTACGATGTGGTGATCCAAAAGTGTTCCACGCATTTGTGGGGCGCTCATAGCAACCAGTTGGTCATTTTTTACATTATCGATATAAATCATTAGTTTTTCATTAAGATGGTTTTGATATAATTTAGCCATTTCAAACATAAATTGTGTTGTGGGCGTAAATATATCTTTAGTCCACCATTCTTGGATTCCATCGGATGTATTGCCAAAATACCACTGCACTTTACTTGAAGCGAGTAAATCAAAAATATTGTCATAAATATCACCATTATAAACCCACGGCTGTAGTGCAGATGAGGTATCAAGCATTTTTTTGTTTTGTAGAAAAGTTTTATCAGAACAATTACGCGCAAGCTCTTCATCAGAAAAGCGTACTAAGCGAGGTAGAGAAAGTGTGGCAACGCTACCGTTGTTATTTAAGTTTTTAAGTTCTAGCTTTGTATTATGGCTACAGATAAGATCCCAGGTGATTTCGTTTAATTGCATCTCTCCAAAAATAGAATAGAGAGAAAGAATGAAGGCTCTACTTTTAGAATGGTCGTTGCGATCATTGTCCTGATTCCACGTAGCAGCAAGGGTCATGTCTTGTGCTTTACATAACAAAGGAAATTTTTGACACTTTGCTTGCGATGAAGAAGAGAAGTCATTAGCTCCTCGGGAAAGAAGGAATTGTTTTATTTTTAAAATATTTTGTCGAATATTATTCTTCGCTTGTTCGTTTAAAACAGTGTCGAAATTATAATGTTTTTTGTAGGTTGCAAAAATGGAATCCATATTCTCGCCATCGAGATTAATTATCGGTAGTTGAGTGCGTTGAATATTAAAATCACGACTTATATTATCCAGTAGTGGCTGAAGATTTTGGGAAAATGTGGTTTGCTTATTTATTTCTTTTTCAAGCGCACTGTGCCACAGCACAAATACGTAAAAGGCACGTTCATCAAATGAAAAAGAAAAATCACTTTGTTTCTTTCTTTCATTGATAAGATATTCCATGACGATTTTTGCTGCTTTGTATTTCTTAAGATAAGAAGATACTTTGTTGGTCCATTGAACTATGGTATCGTCTAAGGGATTCAATAGAACTTTTTTGCGGTAGCGAGAAGCCCCAGTACTTAATGTTTTTAAAGATAAAACAAGGGGGTCAATGCTCCGTGTTTCACAGGCCGTTTCTAACTCTCCTTGCGCATTTATATTAGAAAGATAACATTCCTTTTTATGGGTGAGGAAAGGTTTTTGCCAATTTAGCTTTTGATTTTCTTTCAAGGCAATTTTTAAATCTTCTATGGCTTTATTCACATTCCCGCTGGTATTCAAATCATAATATGTGCGAGAGAAAGGATTTTTTAAAACATGGTCCCACATCAAAAATGCATAAAAGGAACCGACTTCGGTTACAATAGAAAACGTAATTCCAGGTAATCCTGTTAATGAGTACAGATTTTTTACGATTCTAATTCCCTTAATGGCGCGGATGCCAACGCGTTCAAACAGATCAATAGCACCACTTTTTCCAGCAAGAATTTTTAGTTTGTTTGCCGCCGCAGAGCAAAGGGTACTCATTTTGATGGTGCCACCCATAAGATTACGGCAAGTTACAAGTTGTTGTGTAATGGCGGCGGCAATACTTGCAGATACCATAGACGTAGAACCCGCCCAAAAATCATCCCAAAAATCTTCTTGAGATAGAAAATCTGTAAAAGCCTCTTTACATGGAGTGCTGGTAAGGCCTTCTTCAGACATCAATTTGATACATTGACTCCAACTTGGAGAGCGTAAAAAGTGTTCTATCACTTGCGATGTCAACGATCCCACTGTCATTCCTAAATATCCAAGGTATGGACCTATCCGAGCCTGTAGTTTAGGAAGAGATTTCGGTTGACCTATAAAACGACGACTTTCAAGAAGAATTTTCATTCCAACTTGAGATGTGGCCTGACTGCTCATAATAAAAAAGTAAAAACCCACCCAACCGCGCCAGTCAGTTAAGTGTGCAAGAAAATCACTGACACATGTAGGAGAAGTCGGAGCAGCAATAAGCGATAGGTTTGTTAAAGAGTTCGCATTAGCAAAACATGTTTTAACTTGTACGAGCATGAGAGCAAAAGAGAACTTTACATATTCAGGACCTAAGCGCTTTAAACTACTTCCAGGAATATTTTTTAAATCAAAAGAATCCATTTCTTTTAGAAATTCATCATCACTCATTTCGGACAACTTAATGAGTTGAGCCTTTTGATCTCCACTCAGAAGAGATATCCATTGATCTCCCTTTTGATCCAAAATGATTTGGGAACTTGGTGCTGATTGAGCGTTGGCAATAAAAGAGGTAAAAACCATCAGTCCTGAAGCGAAAAATAGTATTAAATATTTAAAGGATTGAAGCCAGCCCATATAACACTAGTTAGCAATCTCAGAGCCAACCAAAAGCGATAAGGTTAGAGCTTATCCACAGAGAATACCCAAGAGGCTAACAGCTGTCTAAAACTTTGACACCTTGTTTCCTCTTTCTTCTTTTTGTTGGATATGGATAACGATCTCACTTACTTAAAGACATAGTGGCTGGATTTACAATATGAATTTGTATTGTGGTATTCAGCCAGATCTGAGCATGCGAAAGTTGTGAACATCCTGTATTGGTGCCTCCTGGTCATCGTGACCAGGAGGACTTTAATCAAAGACATTTGATTTTTTGAGAGAAAATAATGATCGCTCGATCACGATGATCGAGCGAAACGGGATTCAAAGGGCAGAGAGGCCCTTTGCGTCCTGGATGGACTTCAATACAAAATTCCCACCAATAAAATAAAGAAGCCCCTTCAACAATTACGTTTTACAATAAAGCTCAAATTGCGACCGCCGCGATCTCCATTGCGATAAGAGTAAAAGCGATGATCTGTTTTTGTATCGATAGAACTTATAATGAACTGTTCCAGCCCATTTACGGAGTCTCGGATTTCATGTTCTACAAGTTTTGCTAGAGCAATGAAATATTTATTACCAATTTTTTTACAATGCGGAGAAGAAAGTGTGTGTTGATGTGCGGCCAATATTTTTATAGCCACATCCTCATCGACTTCGAAGCTTTGAAATTGAATGTGCGGACCAATATAAGCATGCACATGAGTTTCATTTTGCAAACTGAGTTGCACAATCGCTTTAGAAGTAATATGAGTCATCACGCCCCGCCAACCAGCATGAATAGACAGGATTAAATCCCGTTCGGGAAAATACATCATTAAAGGAATACAATCAGCCGTTTGTATCATGAGCGGGATCCCAATTTTTGTGGTCCATTGGGCGTCTCCTTCCTGTAATTGGGAAGAGGCTTCAACTAAATGATCACTGTGGGTTTGCTTTAGTGAATATAGATTTTTATATATGGCGCTTAGCTGGTCTTCGCCAGTATCTCGACCGGTAAATTGTACGCGGTATTTATCGGTTTCAAAAAAAATCACAATAAATCTCCGCTAAAACCAGAAAGCTGATAAAGTTCTTTCAAATTATCTGGCCAAGGTGAAACAAATTCTAAGCGTTTATTGATAATGGGATGGGTAAACCCGAGCTCCCTTGCGTGAAGAGCAAAGCGCGGCATGTCTTTAATCATATTTCGCAATTGCAAATTTGCTAAATTATTAGCACGTTTCTTTCCGTTGTAAAGATCATCACCTACAACGGAATGACCAATGTGCGACATATGGACACGGATTTGATGAGTGCGTCCTGTTTCGAGAACAAGTTCGATCAGCGAAAGGTGCGACGCTTCTTCGAGTACCTTGTAATGAGTTTTAGCCCATTTACCTTCCGGGCCAGGACTGGCCATAAATTTTTTACGGTCAACAGGACTACGACAGATAAAAGATTCGACAGAGGATTCCTTTTCTTTGAGGTGCCCAAAGACAATGGCCAAATATTTGCGATGTACCGTTTTATTTTTAAATTGACGGGCTAAGCTGTTGTGAGTTTTTTCATCTTTGGCGAGAACCAATAATCCACTGGTATCTTTATCAATGCGATGGACGAGACCTGGTCGGTACGGAGAGGATCCGGGTGAGAGCTTAATATGATGAGCTAATATCGCATTAATCAATGTATCATTAACATGGCCGACCGCAGGATGAACCACAAGACCAGAAGGTTTATCAACGACAAGCACATGTTCGTCTTCGTAGACGATATTAAGGGGAAAATCATAGGGTTCTAAGCGCTCTTCGAGCTGCAGCGGTACTTCAACGGTGACGGCATCACCGGCTAAAAGAATTTGTGATGGTTTAATGTGTTTACCATTTACGATGACTTTTTTATCAGTGAAAATCTTTTTGATTTGAGAACGACTACTAAAAACACCAGCTTCGGTCAAACTCACATCGGCACGTTTATTGGCAAGTTCTGGAGTAATAACCAGTTCGACGATCTTACTTTCGTTCATTGTTGAATAACTTCATGAACGATGGAATCACCTTATCGCAGTCTAAACTGAGAACTTTACAGTATTGACTTACATAACCGCGCGTAAATACGCCCGCCGGAAGGGCACTATAATTGTTATCTTCGAGAGCATACAAATACTTCATACTAATACAGGAGTATTTACTTAAATCTTCTAAGGAAACATTTTTATATTTACGAATTTTACCTAAGAAAGTGCCGTCAAAAAAATCTTGATGAGAGATTAACCTTTCAAAAGTTTCATCTACTTTGTAAGAACTTAACGGCGTGTTTGCATAACCAGAAGGAATTAAATCGGCTTGTAAAGTGGAACTCGATGCCGCGTGATCGTCTTCAACGGTTTTTACAGGAGTACTATCTTCTATAAAATGAGTTTTATGAACAGTGTAATCAGGAAAAATTTTACTAAATTTCTGATCATAAATTTCCCGAGTGTCTTTGTTGCCAATCGTGGCATAGGCCTCTTCGATTAATACTAAAAGTTCTTGGAGCTCATCAAATGTGAAATTTTTGAAAATGTCAGGATTGCGTAAAGAGTAGGTTTTTTTGATACGCGCGTAGGCTTGGTAAATTTCATGCAGCGAGGCCGTTTTCTCCACCTCGAGAATCTCATAGTAGTTGAAAAATGGATCAGTACCCGCCGTAAACATCTCTGCTTATAATCATAGATAAAAACAGCACCGGGCGAAACGAAATCAATCGCCGCAAGGCATTATAAACAACAAATTTACTGAGAGCGAGTTCAACCTATGGAGTACATAGAACTGTACTTTCGCCTTGTTGAATCATCCAAATCCCAATTTGTATGATTAGGACATTGTAAGATTTGGTGTCTGATATCCTGCCTCAGGAGTTCTGCAACAGGCTCTCAGGGTTCCGATTTGAGTAAGTGCTGTAGACCAAGAAGAAAAAATAACTTAAGCTTAAAAACAGTTGTTTTAGACAAGGAGTCTTAAATGAATCATTTAATAATTGCTGGGTTATTTTTTATTTTTTCTCACGCAAGTACAGATCAGCTGGATGAGCTGCAGAGTGGGTCCGCTACAAAAAGATGGACACTTGACGAACTTGTCCTGGCTAACACGAGTTGTGATGATGTTCTAATGAAGGAAATGCTTACTGGAGTTTCGGGTCAACAGCTCCCTGTAGATTCATGGAGTGGTGATAGTAATCTACCATATATCCCTACATATAGTGATTTTCTTAAGAAACCGAAGGCATACTATCGCATGGTTTCTGGGTTATATAGAATATTTCAACAAGAAAATGGCCAGTATAATGTTAATTGTAATGGTTATTTTTTTGGTGACGGCAAAGAGTCAATTAGTATTGGAGATTATAATGGCTTACATTGTCCATTAGGTCGTCCAGATCTTGCTTCATACCTCGAGTTCAAAGGATTTCGTCGAGGTTGGATAGAGGCGCAGATTGTATTTTATGATATTGTCAAAGATTCCTTTGGCAATATTATTTCATCAAAACAGTCGTATGTTAATCCTAGAGCAATCAAACCTAAAGGATGGACATCTAAAGTCAAGCTCACGTCAGTATCAGGTGTTGTTACAGGAATTAGTTTAAATCTAGCGACACATCAAAAATGCCTTGAACAGAGTATTCTTCATTAATTGGGCGCGCACCCCAATGAATTTTTAGCTATTCTTCTTTTTAAGCACTTCTTCGGCAGCTGAGGCGCGCAGGTATAAAGGACTTACATGCTCCCAGGTGATTTGCGTATGCAGATGGAGATTGCGGATCACTTGCTGATACATTTTCTCCGCGGATGGATGGGGCTCATATTTAGAAATATCAATATTTTTTTCTTCAAACACATCGGGTTTATTTGTAATCCAGCAAGCAGGTGTGCTCATTTCTTTGACGAGCTGATCTTCAGATATTAATTGGGCAGGAGTTTTAGTGAGCAAAAGATCTCCTTCCCATGCATAACGACCAAAGAAAAACATATTTTTCTGTGCATCTAGGGCCACAGCAATCGAGTGAGTGGAGTTCGTGTTTAAAGCAATACTCCAGCAGTCTTCTACAGTGATCACAGGGAGATGCATTGCGTGGGCCATAGTGCGAATAAAACTGAGTGCTACGCGTATACCCGTGAAACTTCCTGGACCATTTCCGCAAATGAGAAGCTGAGTGTCCTCAATCTTTTTTTGACTTTCGCAGTAAAGGTTCTCGATGGCACTGACAATAACTTCGCTGTGCGAAGATTGTTTGTGCCAAGAAACGGATTTTAAAACATGACCATTTTCACCAAGGCAAACAGTTCCTTTGGATGTGCTTGTATCCAGACAAAGCGTAAGCAAGGACGTCTCGCTTACGAGCCAAACAGGCGAGAAAAATCGTTAAACAAAGAGAAGGCAAGCAATGAAAGCAAAACGAACACACCAATCTGCTGTGCTATTTCTAATTTTCTTAAGCTAATTGGTGTTCCACGGATGCCCTCAATAGAAAAAAGCAATATATGACCGCCATCAAGTACCGGTACGGGAAGTAGATTTAGAATAAATAAATTTAACGAGATAATCGCCATAATTCTTAAAAACGCATCTAATCCATATTCCCAACTTTTCTTCGCCATTTGCCCAATAGAGATAAAACCACCGAGATTTTTTGGGGAAACTTGCCCACGAACAAGAAGGACGAAGCTCATTACGGTAGCCTCTGTCCATTGCCATGTTTTTCCTAGAGACCAAGTGAGGGCAGTACTTGCATTAGGAGCGGTCCACTTGATGTGCTCGACATAGCGTGAAGTAATGGGGCGAATACCAATTGCAAAACGATTCTCTACTTCACCAATCTCGGATTTTATTTCAGTCATTTTAGGAGTCATGTTAAAAGTTTTTTCTTGGCCACCTCTCACGACTTTTACATTTAATGGGGGAGAGTCTTTGCGATAGGTGTTAACTTCATCCACGATATCAGAAAATTTTTCGATCGGATGATTATTAATACTTAACAAGCGATCATTGGCCTCTAAACCAGCTATTGCAGCCGGCGAATCTTTTACCACTTCGCCTATAAAAGTTTCCGGTAAGTGATAACCAAAACCTTTTACGGAATCGGGAAATGGAATTTGTTTTAGATCCCAGGTGAGTTTAATTTTTTCAGGTTCACTTTCGGCAGACAGGCCATAGCGCTCGACATCGAACGTAATGTGAGTATTAGAACTTTCTGAGAGCAAAACCTCTTGTATGGCGCGATAAGTATTTACCGGCATGTTGTTAATCGCCATGATTTTATCACCAGTTTTAAATCCTAACTTACCAAAAAGAGAGCTTGGATCACTGACAGCAACAAGAGAGGCATTATTTATGAAGTCCAGCCCAGCAATAGTGCCGATAGTCTTCCCCGGTTCAAGAGGGTTGGGGGATTCTCCTGGTTCGACCTTAGCAATAATTTTAACTGGCTCTTCCTCTGTCTCGCGCAAAATACGAAATTCTAATTGAGATCCAAGGGCCTCTGCGACTTGCTTTTCCACGTCTTCCCATCGGGTCATGGGCGCGTTATTGATCGATAAAATGCGGTCCCCAGAGCGGAAACCAAGCGCATAAGCATAAGTACTATTGTCAATATCTCCTAAACGAGGTGCGACAACACTTTCTCCAACGATACTTAAAACAAGAAAAAGAACAAATGCCAAAGCAAGATTCATTACCGGACCAGCTAGGGCAATGAGTATGCGCTGATAAATCGGCTTATCTAAAAATGAACGATGTTTTTGATCTGCAGGAACTTCACCGCCAATTTCATCGCCATACATTTTAACATATCCGCCGAAAGGAATTGCGGAGAGGCAATAGGTGGTTTCTCCACGAATCATTTTAAAAATTTTCGGCCCGAAACCAAGACTAAAAGTTTCTACCTTTACACCAAAGAATTTTGCCACAGCAAAATGTCCAAGCTCGTGTATAAAAATTAGAACACCGAGAAGGATGGTCATGGGGACGACAAAAGAAACACCTTGCAACAAGTAATGAAGAATAAGATCCATTCGTTTATTCTAAGGAGTCTTGCGAGAACTGTCGAGGCACAAAAGATAAAAGCTGGACAGAAGGGCCAGAGAGGCAACAGGTAGCCCATTTGTATCATCGCATTATGCTGAGAGAGAAGGAGCTCTACGAGAAGAAGGGTCCAAGGTCGTATATATACGAGTAGACATAGAGTATAACTGAACCAAAGTAAGTTCCATCGACACGATCTAAAAAGCCGCCGTGTCCTGGCATGAGACGACCAGAGTCTTTTTTCCCGGTAAAACGTTTCACCAGGGATTCAAAAAAATCACCAAGTTGGGCAAAAAATCCCATGGTCAAACACACCAAAATCCAATGAGGATAGTCAATGTTTTTAGGAGAAACAAAGTAGACGAAACCGACACCAAAAATAACCGAGCCGAGGAGTCCACCGACAGCCCCAGAGAAAGTTTTTTTCGGAGAAATATTGGGAAATATTTTTTTTCCGCCGAAGATTTTTCCAGTGAAAAACGCGCAAGAATCACCCAAGAACACAGTGATCAATAAAAAATAAAGCACTTTCCACCCAATCGAATAGGTGAGGTGTAAAGTTAAAGCAGGGAAGAGCCCGCAATAAATAATTCCCCAGAGTGTCCACTCTGTATTCAAATAGGCTTGGGTTGGCTGACGGCCAGAAAAATAAACAAGACTTTTACTGGCTAAAAACATCAGCAGTAGCATCAAGGTGGGGAGTGTGTATTCGGGGTAAAAAACATGAGTAAAATAGAGAAACGTGGAGCAAAAAACAAAGAGTGCGGTGGATAATCTAGAGTTAGAAAACAACAATGCAAATTCACTTGCGGCAATAAGAATGATCAATGATGCGAGAATAACTAAGCCGAGGTTTCCAAAGAAGTAAGTGGTGACAAGAATAATCAACAGACCACTTAATGCCGAAATCCAGCGCATAAGCATGGGATTTAGATCCTATCTTGTAAAATTTGCGAAGATGTTTTTCCGAAGCGGCGTTCCCGGTGGTTATAATTGTGTAGAGCTTGGTGAAGATCTGCAACTGTGAAATCAGGCCATAGTATCTGCGAAAAGTAAATTTCCGAATACACCAATTGCCAAGGGAGAAAATTAGACAGACGCATTTCACCGCTCGTGCGAATGACAAGATCGGGATCCGGAGTGGGATAGGTTGAAAGATACGAAGAAAATAATTCTTCCGTAAGTTCCTCTGTTCGTCGCATACCAAGCTGGACATCTTTGGCGAAGAGTTTGGCAGCATTAACAATCTCTTGACGTCCACCATAGCTAAGAGCAAAGAATAATTTCATTCCTGTGTTATGTTTTGTAAGTTCGACCGTTTTATTGATTTCAACAATCGCTGCACCAGGAAGACGATCCAATTGTCCTATGCATTCAAAGCGAATATTATTTTTAATTAGGTTTTCTCTTTCGCGATGAAGATATTTTGTTAAAAGCTTCATTAGGAAGGACACTTCCACGCGGGGCCGGTGCCAGTTCTCTGTACTGAATGCGTAAAGGGTGAGGTTCTCGATTTTTAGGCGCGAACACTCCTCAATAATTTGTTTGGCTACTTTTGTCCCTTTGACGTGGCCAAATAAACGGTTTTTATTTTTTTTCTCAGCCCAACGACCATTGCCATCCATGACGATAGCAAGGTGCTTGAGAGGAGCACCAGTCGCATTCGTCATACAGTCATTATTTCTTTTTCTTTTTCTTCCGCGAGTTTGTCGAGCTCAACAGAATATTTATCGGTTAATTTTTGGATTTCATCGAGATGTTGCTTGTTTTGATCCTCGGAAATAACTTTATCTTTTAAAGCCGTTTTAAGAGCCTCATTGGCGTCTCTGCGTGCCATGCGTACAGCTACTTTACCGTCTTCTACAAGTTTTTTAGCCTGCTTGACGAGATCTTTACGACGATCTTCAGTCAGATCAGGTAGACGTAAACGAATCACTTTGCCATCGTTGATGGGCGCCATGCCCACATCACTCTTTACGATACCGTTTTCGATAGCTTTAAGCACCGATGTTTCCCACGGGGTGATTAAAAAACTGCGGGCGTCTGGTGTGGTGATCGACGCCACTTGATTCAGTGGAGTCGGGTTGCCGTAGTATTCAACGCGAACATTATCAAGCATGGAGAGTTGTGCGCGTCCAGTGCGAATTTTTTTAAATTCGTTACCAAGCGCAGAGATTGCGGCCTTCATTTTCGTTTCTGTTGATGTAACTAATTCTTTAGCTGCGAACATGATGACTCCTTTAATTAATTAGCGTTCCAATAGTTTCACCTTTGAGGATTCGGATAATATTGCCTTTTTCCATCAGCTTAAATGTAATAATGGGAAGTTTGTTATCCATACATAAACTCAGTGCCGTGGAGTCCATTACATTTAAACCTTTGTTTAAAGCTTCACGGTGGGTGAGTGTAGCAAACTTTTTGGCATCAGGAAATTTCTTGGGGTCCTTGTCGTAAGTGCCATCGACATTGGTGGCTTTAAGTAAAATTTCAGCGCCTATTTCCATACCGCGAAGGGCGGCAGCGGTGTCTGTTGTAAAAAAGGGATTCCCTGTTCCTGATGCAAAAATAACCAAACGTTTTTTCTCAAGGTGACGAACAGCACGACGACGAATATAGGGTTCTGCAATTTGTGCCATTTCGATAGCAGAAAGAACGCGGGTTTGCACCCCGCGCTTTTCTAGTGCGTCTTGTAGTGCGAGAGCATTAATACTGGTTGCCAGCATTCCCATATAATCAGAACTAGCGCGGTCCATGCCTTGTGTAGAGGCTGCGACACCGCGAAAGATGTTTCCGCCGCCGATTACAATGCCCACTTCTGCACCCATGCTATGGGCTTCGCAAATTTCCGAAGCGACTTGGGCAAGAACATCGATGTTGATTCCATAGCCCTGCTGACCGGCGAGAGCCTCGCCGCTCAGCTTGAGCAGAATCCGTTTGTACTTGAGATTGGCCATCCCAGAGCTCCCCGAATAAAAAAGTAGATTATTGCTTCAATTGAGCAGCCACTTCGTCAGCGAAGTTTTTCTGCTCTTTTTCAACGCCTTCACCAAGCTCATAACGAACAAAGCGACGAATCACGATGTTTTCACCGATATGGGCGATAGTGTTTTGCAAATGATCCGCAACAGTGATGTCAGGATTCTTTACATATTTCTGGCTGAGAAGACAGCTTTCTGCGAGCCACTTTTTAATTTGGCCATCAACAATTTTATCCACCATCTCTGGTTTTTTTCCAGATTCGAGATTGGTCGCGCGTAAAACGACGCGTTCTTTCTCGATTTTTTCAGCAGGGATTTCATTTTCAGAAACCGCCATGGGATTGGAAGCTGCGATATGCATAGCGATATCATTAGCAAAGCCCTTGAACGCTTCGTTACGTGCTACGAAATCTGTTTCTGAGTTCACTTCAAGAAGAACGCCAATGCGTCCTTCTCCATGGATGTAGGAGTATACTAAACCTTCAGCGGCAGTACGTCCTGCTTTTTTAGCTGCTTTGCTTAAGCCCTTTTGACGTAACCAATCGATGGCTTTGTCAAAATCTCCAGAGTTTTCCTCTAGAGCTTTTTTACAATCCAACATGCCGGCGCTTGTTCTATCACGAAGTTCGCGCACCATTTGTGCAGTTACCGTCATTTCTTACTCCTTATCAGCGGGTTCGTCGGTTTTAACTTCTTGCTCAACTTCAGCTAAGATTTCGATGTCATCAGCAGTTCCTGCCGCAACAAGTTTACGACCTTTAGCTGCTTTCACAACGTTCGGACCAGATGGTTGTTGCTGAGTTTTTGCTGGAGCACCACGCCCACCACGCGTTTTTTGAGGAGGAGCTTCTTTTTGTTCCTTCTCGACGTCGGATTGCTTATCGGTGACTTCACGTGCTTTTTGTTCGTATTTTTTCGCGCCAGCCAAGTAGGCATCAGCCACAAGATCGCTAAAAAGTTTAATCGAACGAATGGCATCGTCATTTGCAGGAATTGGGTAATCGATTATTGATGGGTCTGAGTTTGTATCACAAAGACCAACAACTTTAATTCCCAATTTTTTCGCTTCTTGAACCGCGATGTGTTCCTTAGTGATATCCACTACAAACAACAAACCAGCAGGTTCTTTCATTTCGCGGATACCTTGAAGATATTCGTTTAATTTTTCGTACTCTTTTTCCATAGAAGAGCGTTCTTTTTTAGAGAAGTACTCCAGTTCGCCTTTTTCGCGCATTTGATCGATTTTTTTAAGGCGATCAATACTTTGTTTGATGGTCACAAAGTTGGTAAGCGTTCCACCCAACCAGCGCTTAGTCACGTAATACTGACCACACTTATTTGCGGCTTCTTGAATTGTTTCTTCGGCTTGTTTTTTGGTGCCGACGAAAATCATGCGCTCACCGTTTGCCGCCATATTTTCGACAAAGGCAAGAGCATCTTTTGCTTTTGCTAATGTTTTTTGTAGATCGATAATGTGAATGCCGCCACGAGATGTGTAGACAAAATTTTTCATTTTAGGATTCCAACGTTCTTTCTGGTGACCGAAATGTACGCCGGCGTCCAACATGGACTTCATGTTAAGATTCATATGTTCCTCCTTCTGGTTCATCCGCCTTTCCAGAAACCCTTCCAACAAAGGAAGGCACCAGTGGAGTCTGGAAAGTGTGAATTTTTTTAGTGAAGTAGGGTTACCACGGAAGGAGGGTGTCGTCGACCTTAAATATAGGCCGAGTAGATCATAATAACGCTACGCAATATCATGGGGTAGTACCTGAGGACATATCCTAAATATCCAAAGGTTTTTCCACAGGTAGAGTGGGCTCTGGTGCGAGGAAATGGTCTGCTAATTTCAAGTACGATGCGCATTCTCCCCACAGGCCGAGATGGTCGCTATAGTACGAACCAGCTACTAAAACCACATTGTTCTTAAAAACATCAGGATTATTAGTCACTTGCGTTGGTACCTGACCGTAAGCGTCTGGGGCGACCATGATGAATTCACGTTCTACCGACTCGGAAAAGTGGGGGTAGATACGTTTGATTTGCTTTTTCATTTCACGAATGATGACACCCATCTGTTCGGTGTCACCCATTTGTTCGGAGCTCAGAATACTTAGCCAGTGTGATACTTGACGCCCATCAGCTGCTTGAAAGACCCCCACGCAGGGGACATCTTTGGCGCCATAAAGGATATGCATAGCTGGAGTCTCGGTCTGAGGTGTGTGGTGTAAATAGGTGAGACTCACGGCTGTCCAAAGGGTGGATTTTGACAGGCGTTGCACAGCGGATTTAGCAAAATCAGAGCTATCGGCAAGAAGTGATTTAGTGAGTTTGCTCGGGCTATCCATGAAGTACACGCGCTGGGCTTGATAAACATCAGAGCCATTGGTTTGGATTTGTCCTAGGCCTTCCACAAGACGCACGTCCGTGACTTCGTGATTGGTAAATACATCACCAGTGAAGAGCGTTAAGAGCTGCTGTGTAATGTGCGCTAAAGTTTTATTTAAATGCAGCTGTTGGGGCTGAGTAAAGTAGCTGTAAAAGTCGACCGCATCTACATTGTGAGAGCCAAAACCGAGGAAAGGCTGTGTAACACCATTTTGGAACGTAATAGGGCCCCGCTCATGGGATGTCCATTGAAGATCAGGAATGAAGTGTTGCATCCGTTCTAAAACCAAATGAGTGGCTTCGGTGTCGGGAATAAAATTAACATGGCTATCAATGAAAAGTGTTTCGGTGTCGGGAGTGGTGGTGGGCACTTTGATTCCGCGATGTAAACCACCTATGGTGTCGGCTCCTGTAAAAAGGGCACCATTTAAACCACATTTTGCGTTCTCTAAAGCCGCCAGCACAGCAGTTAGTGAGTCGCCAATAATAATAAAGTCATATTTTTTTATTTTTGCCATAACTCAAAGTCGTAGAATATTAGCGTACTTTCAAGCTGAAAACGCGTTTTAGACACGCAGCAAATGGCGGAAGAACTTGGCGCAGAAGGTTTTTGACTTTTTGATAATGTTGCAGTCGGTTAGCAAGTCCGGGGGACCAGCGATAATATGTACGTACAAAAATTCGTCCGATGGGGCTCGCGCTTAATACTTGGTCGCGGAAGGCGCGCAAAGTGATAAGGGTTGGATCATTGCGCGACTCAAAGGCAATAGAGGCAATAAAACAGTTTCCGGTGCGGACATTGGCTGTTTTTAAAAGGGCGCGGTAGGCGCGCGGATTTTTAGCAATTTTACGTTTGGCACTGGCGGCTTTAATAATTGAGGTAAAGAGATTTGTATAAGAGACCAGTTCTCCCAATTTGACCGCTGCTTGCTCTTGCTTGCGGTGATAATTGGAATGCAAATCATAAATTTCTACTAAGGCCCAGAGTGCACCCACAATGAGGGACACTTCTTTAGGGTTATCTTTAAATTGATCAGCTTGAAAATTTTCGCGCTTTTTTTCGAGGACAAATTCGACAATGCGTAAATATTTTTCGTAGCAGATGGCAGCTTCGGCATGATTTTTCATGATGATCAAGTTACGGGCCTGACGGATAAGAACCAGGCGATTTTTCCACAAACTTTTTTTATAATTTTCTTGAATGACCTGTTCTGCATGAAGGAAGCTTGCATTCGAGAGTTTTTTGGAAATTTCTTTAAAGCAAGAGGTGCAGACGGCATCGTAGGGGATGGTCTCACCTTCTTTTTCCAAACGTAGACGCATGCCGGGATCAATTTTATGTAAAAGATTGGTTTGGCTGTTACATTGTGGACAGCCGTTTTCCATTACCATACTTGTCATATGCAATAATATTAAAAGATTTTTAATAAAGGGGCTACATCAAAGTATATGGATCGACGTCGATTTGCACCTTAATCTGACGTTCTTTTTTGCTCAAGTGTAAGACAAGTTGTAATAAACGATGCAGTTCAAACTGAGAACTAGACTTGAGTAGTAAATGGTAGCGATAACGATTGCGGATTCTCACGAGCGGTGCTGGTGTGGGTCCCAATATTTGCGATTTTTCAAAATGCTCCTGGTCTATATAGGAGCGTAAAGCATGAGAGATATCTAAAGCATATTGATGACAGGAAGATTGTTTTAAAGACGAAAAGCGCACACAAGCAATTTTACTGTAGGGTGGGTAAAACAGTTCTTTTCGATGAATCAGTTCTTGAGTAACAAAACCGCGAACATCGTGATGCTGGGAAAAAATCAAACTCGGATGGTCTTGCCTGTAGGTTTGTATAATAACCTGGCCTTGATAGTGACGACCCGCACGCCCGCTCACCTGAGTCAGTAGCTGAAAGGCGCGCTCAGCGGCACGAAAATCAGGCACACTTAAGGCCACATCTGCTAACACTACGCCCACTAAAGTGAGCTTAGGGAAGTCGAGTCCTTTTGCAATCATTTGGGTGCCCACGACAATATCGATTTCGTGATTTTCCATTTTTCCGACAAAAGATTCCATGCTTTCTCGAGAGTCCACTTCGTCACGATCTACACGTGCAATACGTGCGGAGGGAAAAAGTTTATGTAAGTCGTCTTCGACTCTCTCGGTGCCGATGCCTACAGGCTTGGGTTCTCCTTCGCGGCAATCAGGACACTGTTTGCTCATGGAGTCGGAGTAATCGCAATAGTGACAGACAAGATGACTTGTTCCATGCAATGTGAGTGAAATATCGCAATTGGGACACGTGTAGATGTAACCACAGCTATCACATAGAACAGTTTGTGCGACACCTCGGCGATTAATAAAAAGAGCCGACTGGAAACCCTTTTTATAATTCTCCTCAAGAGCCTCAAAGAGTTTGTGCGATAACCAAAAGGGGAGGGTAGAGGCGTCTTCTTTTTTCTTTGTTTTTTCTTCTGTAAGATCCACGATTTCTACACTGGGGAGAATCATATCCGAAGCGCGCGACTTAAGAACATGCATCTGATATTTGCCCTCTTCAGCGTTTTTCCACGTCTCCAGACTTGGAGTGGCACTACCCAGTACGATGGGAATTTTTTCATAGAAAGCACGCATAACAGCAGCATCGCGTGCATTGTATTTAAAGGTTTCTTCTTGCTTGTAGGAGCCATCGTGCTCCTCATCGATAACGATGAGTCCGAGGTTAGGGATAGGACAAAACAGAGCGGAGCGCGCGCCAATGAGAACTTTCTTTTCGCCATTGGCGACACTCCACCATTGATCCGTGCGTTCGCGATCGGTTAAATGCGAATGTAATACGGCGACCACTTCGCCCAGCCGCTTGCGAAAACGGGTTACGAGTTGTGGAGTGAGGGCAATTTCTGGCACCAGAACCAGAGCATTTTTATTTTGGTCGATTAGTTTACGAATAAGATCAATATAAACTTCCGTTTTGCCAGATCCGGTTACTCCCCATAGTAAATGGGATGAGAAGTCGTGACTTTGTAATATAGCATTGGAAATTTTTTGTTGTTCGGAATTGAGTACCACAACCTGTTGGCTCAATTTTTCGAATAAGTCTCTGGGGGGATTGCGCCCTTTACGTTTTAAAGGCGGAAAAAATAAAGAGAGAATTTCGCCGACAGGGTAATGGTAGTATTTGCTCATCCACTCTGCCCATTCTAAAAGTGGTGGAGAGAGTTGCGGGCGATCAACATCTGTTTCGATGATAGATTTGTAATCGATTTCTGTATCGCGCTTTGGATCATCACCCATGACAACGCCGGTAGAAATACGCTTACCAAAGGGGATTTTGACCGATGTTCCTGCGGTTAGATCTGCGGGGCCTATATACGAAAATGTCTGATGCAAGGGGGCATCGACAGCTATTTTCCATAGATTCAAAATGTCCTACCTAAAACGCGAATAGAATTCTTTTACATTTTCGTTGGTTGGCATACTGACATGCTTATTTTCGAGCTTTAAGTGAGAGGAAATTTTACTATCAACCACTTTGTCCATCGAAGTGGTTTTGGTAACTACCGTGGTGTTTTTCCATAAAATTACTTGTTCAGTTGGTTGTTTGATGGCTTCTTTGGTGGGCCCATCATCTAATGCGGTAACACCGCTAAATTCGATTTCAATTTGTGAGCCCAAGCGGAGCTTTAAGGGAACAAAGCTATCTTGATCTACAACCAGAAACGGTGGGGGTTGAGAATTCTTGCTGTCAGAAGCACCCAGGCGGTAAGCGACAGCACCGCGATAGCGATCCATTGTAACATAAGGACTTTGTGCATTTGTCATGGCATGCGGCGGGAGAATTTGCATGGCCTCTAAACGGTTTTGTAGAGCACGTGCACTTTTATAATGTAGCAACTGTTCAAAGAATTCTGAACTTAATGAAAAAGTTTTTGTTTCACCAGTTGTGGAAAGTGTTTGGCGCTTACCATTTTTATAGAAAATCTCAAAAGACCAGTCGGATTGATCAGCATTTTTCCCTGTGACGACCACTTTCATGGCATCCGCGTTGTCTATGTACCATGTTTCTTGGCTTGCGAGGTTGTCTTCCTTAAAAAAAACAGAACGATGAATAACCAACCCATTACGCCCACCATTATTTCCGGCAATATGAGATAGCACTGTACTTAACTTTGGAATATAGGCATCGGCAAAAAATATAAAACCAAAAAATAAAATGAGTGTCTTCATTTTAACTTCCCACTGAGTTGTTTTAAGTATTGGCGTAGACTTTCACCAATTTGAGGATGTTGTAATCCGATTTCGATATTAGCTATCAGATAACCGAGCTTATCTCCCGCATCATAGCGGAGTCCGTCGAAGAAGCGTGCCAGGAGTTTGTTATCTTGCGCAAGCTTACACATGGCATCCGTGAGTTGTATTTCGCCGTTGCGACCGGGTGGTAAATTTTCGAGGTGGGAAAAAATCTCACCAGAAAAAACATAGCGCCCCGGAAGCGCCCAGGAGCTGGGGGCTTGATCCGCATCTGGCTTTTCGACAACATCATGAACGCGAATCCATTTATCCTCTTTTTTTCCAGCGATAATTCCATACTTGGAAACTTCACTTTTTGCGACTTCCATGATGGCAACCGTAGAAATTTGTGTTTCTTCATATGTGTCACAAAGTTGTTTTGTGACAGTGGGTGTTTCTGGAGTAGGTGGTAACATAAGCTCATCGCCCAACAACACAGCAAAAGGTTCGTTGCCGATCACGGGTTTTCCCATATAGACAGCATGCCCTAAGCCGAGAGCTTGTTTTTGGCGAATACTGATAATGTTGACCATGTTGCGGATCTCGTTAAGGCGCTCCAGAAGATCTTGTTTGCCAGAGCGCTCCAGTGCTTCTTCCAATTCCACGTGACGATCAAAAAAATCTTCAATAGCTGTTTTACGACGACCTGTGATTAAAACAACGTCCTCGATTCCTGCCATAGCCACTTCGCGCACGACATGTAAAAGGAGTGGTTCATCAACGATAGGTAACATTTCTTTTGGAACGGAGCTGGTGATTGGTAAAAAACGTGTTCCCAATCCCGCAGTTGGTATAAGTGCTTTTTTAATAGATCCCATAATGAGACACTATAGAAGAACCCACAAAAAGGCAATGAAAGCACAAGGGAAATGAACCCTAATTTGCGCCGCAATGTATCTGAGGTGAGGCCTCCTGTTTAGTGGATAACCTGCAGTAGTCTCAGGGTGAGACGGTTAAGCTGAAACAAGAAAAATCCGAAAAGATCTGTGCTATGATATTGATAAGTTTTGTTATATTGGACGTATGGGGGACGTAGATGTCAAAAAAGTGGAGTCTTTTTTTCACTTCGACAATGTGTTTCTTTCTGCTGCTTTCTTACCAAAATTGTGGCACCGAACAGCAGGGGAGTTATTCTTCTTCACAAGGTAATTTTGGAATTCCTTACGAAACACGTCTAGATCAAATTGCCTACATGTCCTGTGCGGAGCAGTCTGGAATCGACAACGATGCGGGAATGTTTTTTACTTTTCGCTTAGGTGCTTATGGTAATTCTGCCGGCATACGCATTACAGATGGTTTTTACTCTCAGACACGTCGTGCGAAGAACCAAGAGCGCATGCAAATTCTTGGTGATGACACAGGCACCGCACTTTCTCGGTTACAATTTTCTGTTCGCCAACAGAAAAAACTTTCTTATATGCTGACCAATCAAGATACCACCGAAGGTGTCGAAGAGCAGGATTTTGATTTTGTTTTAGGTGATCTAGGGTCGGATGAAATGTCAGCATCATTATTGACATTGTCGAGTGGTACTTTCATGAATTACTGGGCCGCAGGTGGCATCACGAGAGATGCGCAATTTGCAGGTACCATGGTTTTTAATGGTTCAGAAAGTCAGGCACAGGATCTACGTAACAAACTCACACAGGATTGGATGATCACATTAGGATTTTCCGAATTCACCAATCCTCGCGCGCTACGGACACCCGCGGCTTATGACACAACAACAGATGCCTCAAATTCTGATACGACGCCCACCGATACGGCATTGGGTACGGGATTGATGGTGAAATTTAAACAACCGGACCCGACGCGTTGGGGGCAAACAGGAGCGCCCCATCCCACTATGCCAAAACGTGTTCTCAGCACTATTTACGAGGTGGATCTTGCGAGCCCCAAGAAAGTTCTGGCAAGTTGGAGTTGTCCAAGCTCCTTGCAGCTGAAAGTGGTTTATCCAGAAGATGCGGCCAATCCAGATCCAGTCAATGCCGCTCAACAGGTTTGTCCTCAGGTGGAAGACGATCATGCGGATAATACAGTGGATCAAGCTCGTCTGGCTTTAATTCGTCGTACATTACCAGCTGTGGATTGGTATGTGAATATTGCTCACCAATGTGTGATTCCCCGTCGTTATGTTAAGGGAAGTTGTTATGGTATTGATTCAGGAACCAAAGATGCACGTGTCGCCGAGCAAAACCTGACCACAGTTTGTAATCCTTCCGTACAAGAGGGTAGTTTGGTGTGCTCGCATTTTATGAGTATTTGTTATCGTTAAAATGAGGGTGAGTTCGCAACCGACAATCTGTTCAGAGACTCTCACGGATCAGCTATTCTACTCTGCCATCAGTGTAGACAAGTTTAAATAAACGATTTACCTTTAGTATCTATGTTTATTTTTTCATTTCTATTATTTAGCTTTTTGAATCATGCACAAATCAGCTCCACTACTGATGCACTGGGGGGTGCTGGCATTGCCAATGCTCATCCTATCGATTCTGCCTATCTAAATCCCGCTGGCCTGGCGGCGTTTGCTGATGTGTATTTTTCTGGGCAATATTTTTTTGGAAAACAAAATCTGGGAAACACCAAACAGTGGGGAGTAACCCTCGCTGATGCTTCTCAGGGTAATATTTTTAAAGGAAGTTTGACCTACCGACGACGGAAAACATCACTCTCTCCGCAAGATGTGAAGGAAGAGGACTATATTGCTACGGGGGCGGTGAAGTTAACCCAGCGTTGGTCCGTGGGAGCGCACATTTATAAAAAACAAACCGACTCTTTGGTGGGTAGCGTGGATCAATATAATGGGGATTTCGGCGCAATGTGGCAAATTTCTGATAAAGTCGCTTTAGGATTTACTCAATTTGGCCTTGTTGGCACTAAAAATACGGGTATAGCGGGCACAGGGCTTACCAATAGAACCAGTCTGGGAGTGAGTTGGTCACCCTTATTTTTTGTTCAAGTACTGGCCGATCTGACCTATTACAATGAAAACAACCCCCGTCGACGCTTGGTACATGCCCTTGGGGTTGCCCTGTCTCACACGGAATATATATTTTTGCGTCTTGGAGCACGTATCGATGATGCGTGGGGCGGGACCTATTATACGGGGGGGCTCTATTTCAACGGGCCTAAATTTAAATTGGGCTACGCTTATCAAAAAGAGGTTCGCCGCGACATTGGCGGTGCGCACACAATTGACTTATCTTTCAACTTTTGATAGCTCACTGCAACAACGTCGAAAATGAGGAGATCCAAATGGCATCAGCGACAAAAAGAACCGGTACAGTTCGTCGTAAAAAACAAACTCAACGTGGGAAAACACGTAAAGCAAAAAACCGTAACCAAGGCACAACAAAAACAGCTGCCAAACTTTTTGGTGACGAGTAGTCTTTTTATTTAGGGCGTGCCTAGTAGGCGCGTATTTATTTCTACCTTCTTAAGGGAATTTCTAAGCTTAAAAATAAGCGTCTTTGCGGCTCAGGGAAATCATAGCTGAGTTGCCGTTGATTATTAAAAATATTAAAGGCTCCAAAATTTATTTTCCAAGACTTTGTTGTTTGGTAACCAATGAGCACATCCGAGCCATTCCAAGAATTTAAACGTATTGATGAACCCGTAGAAAAATTAATATCGTAAAAAGCACTCCAGATGGAATGCTGGGCTGTTAACGACCAATTATTATTGTGCCAGGACAGACTACTAAAAAATTGATTTTTAGGGGTGAACATAATCGGGGTATGATCCGGTAGAGTTTGTGCAAACATCAAAGAGTGATTGAGTTTCCACACAAAATGTCCCAGAGGAACCAGTAGTCCAGTATTAAAACCTGATGTTTCAGCTTTCCCCACATTTTGTTTCGTTAGTTTTCCCGATATCGCCGTGCTTTGCAAAAGCTCCTGGTAGCGGGTAATGTAAAAACTGGTGGAGACAGACATGTATGGTGAATCCCATCCGAGTCCCACCTCCCCCTGTAAAGACCTTTCTGGTTTTAAGTGTGAATTACCAATAAAAAAAGAGGTTTCGGAGTAAAGATCGGTAAGAGACGGCGGGCGAAAACCTTGTCCCATGCTGGCCCAGATGCGCGCATGTTCCCATCGATATGGAAAATTGATTTGACCTGCCCACTGGTTGTAGCGAGCCAGATAACGAACAGTGGGCTCAACAGTGAAATGGGGAGTTGGGGAATAGACGAGGGTTTCTGCAAGTTCGGGTTCTGTACGATTGTAAACCTGATTGTTCACGTAGCTTGCCTGATACGAATTAAAGTTCAAGTCGACAGTGGTTACAGATGCCCATTGGCGAGAGAGTGGTCGTAGATAATTTTGACTAATAAAATACTTTTGTGAGGCAGAAGAGTTAAAAGAGAAATCAATATACTTTGAGTTGAGAGAAGAATACGACAATATGGATTTCGCGCTTTGCTTTCCGTCATTATATTGGGCAGACACAGAGGTAAAAAACGCCTCCGTTTTTTGCCATGTAGCGAGTGGTGTATGTAAGGGCCCCGGTGTCACTTTATTGAGTCCTGCATAGAGAACAACAGATTGTAGAAACCACTTGTCTATTTGATGACGTGACGTCACCGTAATGCGACGTAGATTTTGGCTGTTATTTTTGCGCTCTTGTGAAGTGCCATTCGTATCAAATTGGAAATCACCGCGATCGTTTTCTAAAAAAACACTGGCTTGGATTTTGTGATTATCTGATTGGATCAGTGGCGCTACGGCAGCGAGATTTGTGGTTGTTAAAGGTGTCAGCGCATGATGAGCACTTCCTAATCCTAAACGTATAAGTGGTGTATTTTCCTGTTTGGTTTTAAAGTGTAGTGCACCGGCCATGGCGTACGCACCGTACTGCGCCGATACGGGTCCTTCGATAATGTCTACTTTATTGGTAATTTCGATCGGAATAAATAAGGAAGAGCCACCGAAACCATCGGCAAAATTAAGCGGCACACCATCAAGCACATACAACACACGGGCGGCCTGCGAAGAGCCGCGTAGCGAGACGGTTGGGGATCCTTGCGTTTTTGCCTGAACAGAGGTTTGTCCGAGGAAAATATTATCGAATGCAGAATGGGTAAGCAGTGTTGGATTTGGTTTTATTTCTGTGTAGGGAACATGGAGAGTGCGTTCGGAAAATTCTTCTCCCTCCCGGGAGCCAAAAATGTACTGGCGTGGAGCCACCATATCTTGGGCGTGAACAAAAAAAATAAAGAAAAGGCACCACATGGTGCCGTTCTACTTTATTCTGGCGAGTCTTGTAAGAATTTTTGTACTTGGCCCGAAGCGACAGCTTCGGCAAATTCTTTGTGTTCCTGGCGTTTGATGATGTCCATGGCCTTTTCCAGAGGATAAGGCATTTGTGAGTCGCCGATATGTTTTTTCTTAAAGCTCAAAATCTCCGAGTAATTTTTTTCGATCTGCTCGATAGGGATAACTTTTTCTTTAATGGCGCGGGCAACGGCATTCATTGCCTTCCCCGGAGAATTAAAGTCGTTACAATAAAGTAGAATATTGGCTCCTGCCACTAACGCTTGGACAGGAATTTGTTCTTTGGGATAATATTTTGCAAGAGCCTTCATATCCAAATCATCAGTGATAATGAGCCCACGATATCGGAGCACATCACGTAAAATTTGTTTTAAAAAAGTGGGCGAAAGAGTGACGGGCCATTTGGCATCAATTTTTTCGTATTTAATATGTGCAGTCATTACCAAATCACAACGCGATTTAAAAACCTTTTTAAAAGGTTCAAGAGATTGGCTTTTATCAAGATCCATTAAGGTTTCTTCAGAAACGGGAAGATCAAAGTGACTATCGATCTCTGTCGCCCCGTGACCGGGAAAATGTTTTGCACAGGGAATTACTCCGGCTTTGAGGTAACCGCGGACAATGGCTGATGCTAAGTGGGTCACGATTTCTGGATCCGTGCTCAATGAGCGATCGCCGATAAGTACATTCTTCGGATTGGAGAAGATATCTACACAGGGTGCAAAATCTAAATTGATGCCAAAAGCGCGCATCTCTTCGCCCATATGGAGAGCAAAGCGAAAAGCAAGTGAGCTAGAATTTACATCACCGATGTGTTTAAGAGCGGGCCACTTCGTAAAAGGAGATTTGAGGCGATGTACACGACCGCCTTCCATATCAATGCTAACTATGAGGGGTGCATGATCTTTTGTTTCTTGGCGTAGGGAATGGAGTTCAGTACAGAGGGCATGGATTTGCTCTGGAGATTGCAAGTTGCGATCAAATAAAATCACGCCACCAATATTGTATTTAATAAGGAAATCTCGCTCATCGGGAAGGAGGGTGGGACCGCGTAGGCCGATGATAAAATGTTGCCCAACCTTTTCTATCATAGCGACTCCAATCTCCACTGATCGTAACAAGATGTTAAAAGATGATCAATAGTGCTATTACAAATGAAGATACTTTTTAATGCTGGTGTGGATCAAGGTGCTCGCGTAGGCCGTCGCCTAATAAATTAAAACCAAGAACCAACAGTACAATACCGAGCCCAGGAAATGTGCTCATTTGAGGTGCTTCAATAAGAAATTGCCGTCCAGCACCGAGAAGGGAACCCCAGCTCGGAGTATCGGGTGGGACGCCGAGGCCTAAAAAACTTAAACTGGATTCGGCTATAATTGTAGAGGCCATATTAAACGAAGATTGAATTAACAAAGGTGCCATCAGGTTTGGCCAGATATGCCCCATCAAAATACGTGTATTACTAAACCCCATTGCATGGGCAGCCACAACAAACTCTTTTTCCTTGAGATAAAGGATTTCTCCACGCACCAATCGACTGTAGGAGGCCCAGCCAGTAATACAAAGAGCAAAAATCACACTAAAGAGGGAGGCTTGTTGCATAATTGCTGCCACGGCAAGGACAAGAAGAAAACCGGGAAAACCAAAAACCATATCTACAAGACGCATAATTAATAAATCAAATAGGCCACCAAAAAAACCAGCAATGGATCCGATGATCAAGCCGACAAAAAGATTGAGCGTAACAACAAGGACAGAAATAGCGACACTGACACGAGCACCATAAACAAAGATACTTAATATGTCTGTGCCATTGTTATCTGTACCAAAAAAATGTGAGGTGCTTGGGGGTAAAAATCTTTCTTGTAAATGAATCTCCAGCGGAGATTGGCTAACTAAGAGAGGGCCGATAAGGCCGATTATAAAAATCGCAGCAACAATGAGCACTCCAGCTTTTAATTTCATGTTGAACTTGTGCCACATATTTACATTTGCCTTATTTTGGGATTGAAGTAGGCGTAGGACAGATCAGTGAGAAAATTTGCCATAACATAAACCACAGACACAAAAAACACACAGCCTTGCACCACTGGATAATCGCGGTTTTGAATCGATTGATAAAGTAACAGGCCAATACCTGGCCAATCAAAAATGGTTTCGACAATGACGGCGCCTGTTAGCAGGGCACCCATAATTAAACCTAAAATAGTAAGAATAGGAATAATCGCATTGGTAAGAGCATGATGAAAATAAATCCGTATTGGAGGTAGCCCTTTAGCGCGGGCAACTTTTATGTAGTCTTCTCTGAGAACATCGAGCATTGAGCTGCGAGTCATACGTGTGACGAGGGCAATAATGCCAACACTTAAAGAGATCGATGGTAAAATGAGATGCCAAAGCGTTCCACGTTCCCCCATCGGCAACCAATCTAACTCTATGGCAAATAGCCATATAAGAAGAGGCCCGGACCACAAAGCAGGAAAGGAAAGTCCGAGAACGCTACCTGAGAGAACGAAATGATCTATCCAAGAAGATTCTTTGATCGCAGCACCAACACCCAACGGAATACCGATAACAATAGCCAAAAAGAGTGCAGCAAAACCAAGCTCAAACGAGGCGGGAACACGTGCTAAAATTTCTGTCGCTACAGGTTTTTTCGAATGCAGCGAGGAGCCAAAATTAAAATGCATAACATTGCGGAGCTGAGTGAAGTATTGGGTCGATAGCGGTTGATCCAAGCCCAATTCTTTACGAAGAGACGCACGGTCCGCTTGGCTGGCATAATCGCCAAGCATGATTTCCACCGGATCACCCGGGATCATATGAATTAAAAAAAAAGTGATCGTAAAAACGCCAAATAAAACAGGAATTAATAAAAAAAGGCGTTTGAATACATAAAGCATTATTTTTTAAAGAGCATATTGGTTTTACCTTCTGGGACATTACCAAAAAGGAGTTTGATGGAGCTTTCATTAAAGGGCATATCTTTGTAAGCATCTTTAGGATTGGTCACCAGCTCTGCTGTGAGATTGAGTTTGGGAACATGGGTTTTTATCGACTCCCCTTTTGTGTCGAGCCAATTTACAAACTCTTCTTTTTTGAAGGTATTGAGTGTGCGGAACGTATCAAGACCTTGCTCCTTTACCTGTTCTTTAACGTACGCTTCGCCCGATTCGACAGAGCCATCTTCTTCGGCGATAGCAGTGTAGGTGAATTTATTACCCACCGAAACCCCTTTAGGGGTTTTCATCATAAGATAAGATAAAAATGTACTCAAAAATACTTTATCGTTGATAGAAATTTCTTTGGCAGTGGCTTTGCCGTTTTCGACAATTTTCATTACCAACTTTTTACCCTTTACGAGAGCATCAATAGCTTTTGTATTTTTTCCTTCAAGTCGACTGTATTGATAACTTTGTGGTTCAAATTTAACATTGGATTTGGCATTGAGACTTTCGATTGTGGTTACATTATTCGCTTGTGTGAGAAAATAATACGTTGATGAAAAAAGTTTCGTATTTGCATCGAGGGCATAACGTTGAATGAAATACCCCAAGTGTTGGTTTTCCAGTTGGATTTTGTAATACCCCTCAAACAGTAGTTCTGCATTTGCTAGCGGTGACAGAGAGAGGACGAAAAATAGGACTTTGGTCAAGAAAGAACATGTCTTCATATGTTGTAAGATTGAACTATTCGTGAACTCCCGTCAAAGGATACTACGTGTCGATTTCAAGACATTCTTGGACGGGCTCATATGCACGATCGTCTTGTCGATAAACACGCACGTCGTCTCCTCAAGAACAGACTCTTGAAAGCCGAGCCAACATGTTGTTCAATAATAGAATGCGCCAATTACGCTCAAATAAGGGACAAATTGCAATTTTTTTGGTGCTTGTGTTCCAAATTCTTTTCGTCTTTTTTGCTATGTCGATAAATGTAGGCCTGGTTGTTTACGATAAAATCAATTTGCAAAATTCTACGGATCTTGCTGCTTACTATGCGGCCAGTAAACAAGCGGAAATGCTTAATGAAATTGCGCATATTAATTATCAAATGCGCCAAGCGTATAAATTATTAACCTATCGATTGCGTGTGATTGGCAGTGCTTCGATTGGTATAGGACCAGAATCACGTCTAAAAAAACACCCCATTTTTTTACACCCAAATCTTGGCCAAGAGACGGATTCTTTTTTTGATCGTTTAGGCGAAGGGCGACATGCGCCGGGTGTGTGTATCGGAAGTTCGATGTGGCGTGAGTACCAGATCACAGAGGCCAACGCGACGGTGTCTTTATGTCAAAATCTCGATTCATTCTCGGCGGTCCCACCCGCCTCAGGAGGAGGGGATCCCTTTGGGTTCACCGACTCACTTAATCAATATCTCGATCGAGTGCGCGGGGAGATTGAGGAAAAGTGCAAAGTGGTCGGTGTTTTGAATTGGCAACTTTCCGCCAGTTGGTTTTTAGCTTACATCTACGAAGCGACAAAACGTTCCGAGATGATTGATCAAATGGCCAATCAATTGAGTCAACCGGCCACGCAAATGACCGATTTTATCGGGCAGTCCGTTTATCAAGGGTCCTTACAAACCTTGCGTAAAAATTTAACTGAACCACAAAGACAAACTGCGAGTATGACATTAAAGAATTCTTTGTCTTCTGATGTTCCTGGCAATTGCAGTACGCGAGATTTTTGGCTTCCTAAAATAGAAATCTATCCGGTTGTTACCTATGTGAGTATGATTTGGAGTGGCTTCACCTGTACAACAAAAATTTTACCCAGCCGCAGTGCTGAGAATGTACCGCCGGCAGCATACCTCGCCCTTGTTGGCGGTCGCAATAATGGCGTCTTACAAAACGTGTGGTCTTCGGGGAATTCCGTCCCCTATGGTGTGGAAAAAAATCCGTGGTGCATGCCGTATATGAGTATAAAAGCCACGTCGCAGCCACGCAAAATTTTTTCGCCCTTTGGTCAACCCGCTGTTTTACAAGCGGAAGCTATTGCCAAGCCTTTTGGTGGTCGTGTGGGTCCCTGGTACAGCTCCCAGTGGCCATCGGGGAGTGCCACCTCACAGGGCTCACAAATGGTGGATCCTCTTTTACCAGCGCGAAATATTTCGGGCGCCCGCGCCGGCGGTAATCCGGCAGATGATTTGGTTAATCATTCTAAATATCCCGGGGATAAGTTAGGGATGAACTCATCCTATGCATTAGGTACAATGAGTGATTACTTCACCAACAATGTAACTCACAATGCGAACCTCAATACCCTGCCACCCGTTTTTGCCCTAGGCCACTATAATCACGTCGGTGATCCACCGTTGTTTGATAGCCAGGCCGACTCCCTTGCACGTACCAACAGTAGTGATATTTCAGGTGATTCCATTCGTTTGATGGAAGAAACATCGGTGATACCTGATTTATTTGATATCACGTATTATTCTATCGAAGGCCAATATTCTTATAATTTTGCTAACCCAACACAGCCACAATTTTCGAGTTTTGTGAACCCACATTTTCATGATATTGGCTCCAGTAATCGAGCACCTTATAGTATTGTGACTCAATTGGAGCGCTCCAAAACTGTTTATACACAACGACCCTTTTATTCAGTAGCTCATCCAGATCATTTATTAACCGGTTGGTCTCAGAACAAAGCGGTCAATTATGAATTTCCAGAAAAATTTGGTAAATGTGATTTGCGTCGTGATGGGGACATGGAAAATGCACCAGGCCCTGGCGGTTGCCCCCATGGTGGGCGCAGTGGTTACTCTGTAAAAATTGTCTCAAAAAGTTACCTTAAAAAGGTAGATGCAGATCTTGGTGGTCCCGGCAATAGCGGTGCCATTTTAAATGCTCCAGAGTGAGACAAACGAACCTATGTCAAAATAAGAATACAACCTAAATATCTATAGCTATTTACAAATATCTGTAAAGATTCCCCGACTTCTGTCCGATAAAGAACATGGGTACATCTATCCTATTCGCGATGCACTCTAAGGGGCGCGATTTCGCGGTATGTGGAAAAGCCCTGAGCACGGGGGAGAAAATGCATAGAATATTTAAAATCATTCTTTCATTATCGCTTATCACCATGAGTCCTGATTCCTTTGGTGACGAAATCAAAACAGCTTGTGAAACAGCTATCAATTGTACAATTACTAATGGCAATACAACAACAACTACGGCTACGCCGGGAAAAAGTACAGGCGGGACTACCATTAACCGTGGTGTTTCGGGTATGACAACGACAACAACGACGACAAATTATGGTTCAGCGGGTGCCGGAGGTTCGGGCGCTTATAATCAGGCACAAAATGCAAAAAACAAAGCCAGTGATACAAAAGCTGCGGCAATGGCTATGGCAGCTGCAATGATGGCTGCCTGTCGTCCTCCTTATGTTATCGTGCCGTGTATTTTGGCGCCACTTGCAATGATGGCGGCACAAACAGCTGGTAGTAAAGAGAATGATGCTCAAAATGTGATGAACTCTCTCGGAGTTGGTGGCAGTACGAGCGGAACAACTGCAGATACAAAAGGCACTACGGATTCTGCGCAAATGAATGCGGAGCTTGCAAGAATTAAAGCCGATTTGGCAAAAAAAGGTGTTATTGCTAATGCAGATGGGAGTACCACTTTGCCCAATGGCCAGACGGTGGCCTCTAATTTAAATGATCAAAGTTTAAAGGCAGCGGGTTTAAGTAATTCCGATATTAACAATTTAAAAAGCACTCTCGCAAACATGAAAAAAGATCTCAATGGTAGTAAATCTGCTACTCCAGAGCTCAATACGGCATCTGTAGCTGGTGGTTACGATGGTGGACGAGTACGCATTGATAGTGAGGGGGACATCAGCGGTGACACGCGCAAAACAGCATCGGTTGATCCCGAGCGTACACAGGTGGATAAGGACGCTAGTAAGTGGCAAGGTTTTTTTACACAGTTTGGTGATTCACAAATTGGTGTTGCTCAATCAGATATATTTTTAATGATTGAAAAACGTGTCGATCAAGAACGAAAGGTCATGGGGCAATAATTTATGACAATAGGTAAACTCTTTTTAGTCAGTTTTATGGTAATCATGGCGCACATATCAGCGGCAGCGAATTGTGATAAAGAAAAAGAAAGTACTACAAAAAAATGTACCGGTGATGAGATTGAACAGGCAAAGCAGATTATGGATGCTGGTGGACAGATATTAGGTAATAGTAACGTAGGTGCCGGAGAAACAGCAAAAGAAGGAAAGCAAAATGCAGAGGATGCAAAAGCCAAAGTTGATGCTTTTTCTGCAGCATGTGGTGCCGCCATCGCTAGTTGTGAAAAAACCTGTGCTCAGGAATCCAAAGAAAAAAAGGCGCAAAAAGATGAGCAAGGCGCGCAAAAAGCAGAAAAAAATAAAAGTTATTGTACTCAAGGAGAACCCAAGCAAAAAAAAGACGCAGCCGATAAATCCAGTGGCGATTTAAGCAAAATGATGCAAGCTCTTGGAGAGCTGATGAAGGCTTTAGGGATGAAGGACAATAAAAATGACCAGCAAGCACAACAGCCACTTTGTCAGCAGGATCCAAAAAATTCTGCATGCACAGTCGATAAAGCCAATACTACAGGGTCACAGTTTGCCTCGGGAGAATTTCGTAGCGCTAATGGTACTGCGAGTACAGACGGTTCTTTAGCGAGTACAGATGGGCCGCCCCTAGGAACTCCAGCATCCTCTTCGGGTAGTGGAGGTGGCAGTAGTGGCGGTGGTATGGGCGGCTTCGGTGGTTCACTTGGTGTAGCTTCTGCTGGTGGCCGTGGTTCCAGTGCGAAATCCTCCAAGAATGCAGAATTTGATGGAACACCAAAAATCAATCTCTCAGGCGGCGGTTATGGAAGCGGCGGAGGTGGGGGAGGCGGCAGCGGCTATGGCGGCAATGGCCATGGTAGCGGTAGTGGGAATACTGCAACAGCCAGTCGTTCGGGCTTAGAGCATGATGAACAGGTAGGAAAGATTGCCACGGCCGCACAGGAGCGTATACGTGGTCCTGCATCGAATGAACCAATGGGTGGTGTTTCGTCGGTATATTATTTGGATAATTTTACCAAAATTGAAAAACGCATTCAAAGCGAACGCAATAATCTTACTGAGAATTAAGGCGCTGAGTATTTTTATTATTCGCCGCAAATCTGTCCAAGGAGAGCTAGTTTTTTATTGCCGGTAATGTGATGTAAATCCATCTGTTGCTCTTGAACACGTAGGTATGCAAGAAGTGCGAAAGTACCAGCCTCAATAGCTGAAGAAGGCCATCCCAAGTCTTCCGCGGTTTTAATGTCGCTGTTTGAGAGAGCCATTTTTAATCGCTTCATGAGATGCTTGTTTTGTGTGCCGCCACCGGAAAAATAAATGCAAGAGGGAACTTCAGGTACAAATTTTTGATAGGCTTGCTGAATCGAGAGTACTGTAAATTCGGTGAGCGTTGAGAGCTGACTTTCTAAGTTCAAGCGAAAAAAAGCTTTCGGTGCGCGCCTTTTAATAAAAGAGAGGTTGTAAAGCTCTCGCCCTGTACTCTTGGGAGGGCGTTGTTTTAAATAGGGATCTTTTAATAGCGCTTTGATGGTATCTGTGTGTGGTACACCTTTGGCGGCAAGAACACCATTGTGATCATAGGATTTTTTTCCTTTGGTTTTATGCGAAATCCATTTGTCGATAAGTGTATTGGCGGGACCAGTATCAAACGCGGAAACAAAATTGTCTCTGATGTAAGTGAGATTGCTGATGCCTCCTAGATTATGGAAGGCGGTGGCTTTGCTTGGGCTTCCGATAAGAGCTTTATGAAAAATAGGAGCCAAGGGAGCACCTTCACCGCCTAAAGCCACATCACCAGCGCGAAAATTAAATACAACTGGTGCTTGTGCCGCATAACTTAAGAAGGTTGGCTCTCCAATTTGTAAAGTAGAAATTCTTCCTTTGTGAAAAACAGTCTGCCCATGGAGACCAATAATATCTGTTTGTGGGCAAGACTTGGGCATTGATACAAATTGATCTGCATACATGCGGCCAAGGTCGTAGTTCAGGAGAGCCAGATCGTATGTTGTGAGTTTGTTTTGAATAGCTTTTTCAATAGAAGATTTAATTTTTTTAGGAAATTTGCGATGTTCGTGTTTTAAGAATTGGATCGTCAGGGAGTGATTCACTTCAACGTGAATCCAGACATAGTCGATACCATCGGCACTGGTTCCGTTCATAATTCCCAAAATATTCATTTTGTATCTCCCAAGATGAGTGTGTCATTTATGTTTGTTGTTAGGTGACAGCTGGCATCTACAATAGAATTGTCAATTTGTACATCAGGTAGTGCCGTGGTATGGGCATCTATAAAAGCACTACCGCGTATCTTCTCTAAGGGAATGGTGCTCGTTAGATGTGAAAAAATGATATTTTGATCGTGTCGGATTTGTCTAAAAGAAAAATCTTTTCCGAGCCAATGGTAAACACGAGAGAAAAAGTGGTTGTCTCTATGTGCGTGGATCAATTGCATGGCCTCACATGATGCTTGGAAATAAGATGGAAAATCACCAGTCTCCCACCACAACGCCTCTTCGTTCATGGTATGAACCCGATATCCGCGAGCGATGAGTGGTATAAGTACATCGGTAAAAATATTACTACTTCCACTGGGTATAAACTTGAGAATTTCTTTGTTAAATATTTTTAATCCAATGTAGTGTGCGGGTTGAGTATTTGCAGGAGGAGCAGATTTACGACCAACATGTTGAACGTTGCCGTTTGTGTCGATCCACAATGGATTAAATTTATTTATAAGTTGTTCGTTGGTGGAAACTACAAGTGTTGCAAGGGCATTCGACGATTCATGCTGGGCAAGGAGACGTTTAAAAATATCTATTTTTTGTGGAACAAAAACACAATCGCCATTTATGACAAAGAAATAATCAGTATCTTGAAGAAATTGAGTTGCAGCAAAAAGTGCGCCCCCGCTACCGAGTGGTGCGGGCTCTTCGTGGGAGAATTGTAATTGTAAACGTTTTTGGCTAGCGGCAATTGCCAATTTGTGAATTTTTTCGGGAAACTGATGGGTGTTAATAACAATATTTTTAAAGCCACTTTGTTCCGAAAGGAAGAGGCCATAGTTCATCATGGGCACGCCAAGAAAAGGGATACTGGGTTTGGGGTGCGTTAAGGTATAAGGACGTAGTCGCGTTCCCAGTCCTGCTGCTAAAAGAAATGTCTTTACGGCCATGTTTCTAGTTCAGGCAGTTGAATAGCACGGACGAGGTTTTTTATGTGTGGGAAAGAGGCGATCTCGTTTAAAGACATTTGTACTTTACTTAAGGTATGTGGCAGGTATTTAAGATACCTTGTATCTCCACGCTGAGCATGGATTGCGGCGAATGTGCCACAGGCTTTAAAGCATCTTTGTAGCATTTGTAAATGAAAGAATTGTTCGAAGGTTTTTTTGTCGCCATACAAAGTAATCGCTTCTGGAAAGACTTTGAGATAGTAGGCAATGAGCTGAGAAATGGAACTCGCATTGAGATTGACATAGGAATCATGCACAAGACTTACCAAATCATACTGTGGGGGTCCCATGCGAGCATCCTGAAAATCGATAAAATAAATTTTGGCTCCCTTGATCATAATATTTCGTGAGTGAAAATCACGGTGACTCAGTACTGCAGGTGCATGCGCCAGCTGTTGAGCAAGGTGATGGAATTCCGCCTGTAATGCATCTGCGATATTTGTTGGGAGTTGGATTTTTAAAAAGGAACCAAATAGATACGTCAGAGTGTAGTTGAGCTCCCAGAGAAATTTTTCTGTGTCAAACCGCACAGAATATGCAGTGCATTGGGGCTTATTATTGGTATCTAAAGAAAGTCGGTGGAGTATTGCCAACTGATCTATAGCGACTTTATAAAAGGGTAGAACATTATCTTGTTTAAGGTTTTCCCAAAATTTTCTTTCTAGAGTTAAATCACCTAAGTCCTCTAAGAGATAAAGACCGCGTTCCAGATCCATATTAAATATACGTGGCACATTGATTTTATGATCGGCAAAATGCTTTTGAATGGATAAATAAGGATAGGTACGAGGATCGTGGACGGGCTCCCAACTCATTAATACCCAAGATTCATTTTCGTGACTAACGCGAAAATATTTGCGCGAGGAGGCATCACCGGCGAGGGGAAAAATACTAAAATTCTCTTTATTTATGCTTTTTTTTACAAAATCATGTAATTGCGAGTCTGTATCTAGAGTAAATTGCGCCATCATAAGCTTTAATCGTCCTAGAAGATTCTAGAAAATGCAACTTGATTTTCATTTGCTCTCCCCCTAAGGGGTTCTTAGAGTTCACCTGAAACGCGAAGACCCCTTTTCGATAACAAGCGTTTTAGAGTTTCCTAATGAACAGTTGGAAAGAGGTCATTAACAGAAGGTATTAAATGATAGCTTTTTGTCTTGATATCAATTGTCTGTAAGTTATTTGGAACAGCGCCGAGAATTGTTTGAGCATACTGCTGAATATTTTCTATTTTCTGTTCTTCGAGCTCGTTAAGATTATCGCGGAGAATGTTAAAAACATTAAGATGCTTTAAAATTTCTAGATCCACCTCGTGAAGAGCACTTATTTTTGTTATTGAGTGCTGAGAACCGCAGATAACAACCACAGAACTTTCTTCTGGGTTACCAATCAAAAGATAGGTGGACAAAGTCTTTTGTTGAACTTTAGACAACTTCTCAATATTCGGAATATAAATGGTAGTATGATTTAAATTGAGGAGATCATTGATCGACGACATAAATGTGCTCGCCATATAGTCACTACGAATAAAAAAGTGATTCCCAGCACAATGATGAATTTCCAAAGCAAGCTGATCTATGAGCTGTTGCTGTGGACATATCAGTAAAAACCCATTACCACTTTCAATCGACATCGGTTTTTTAAAAATATCGCCTGAACTATTATGATGAGGATCGAGGGGAGAGATTTTATTAGCGTTTCCCATAAGGCGAAGACGAATTACTTTTTGGGGATTTAACTCCACTTGCAAGTACTGAACGAGGCTTTCTGTAACAGAGAGTTCGTCCAATAAATTGATATGTGATTGGAGGGTCAGGTTGACCAGATCATATAAGCGGCTTTGCAGAGCTGTATCTTTTGGATCTATACCAAAGACTTTAAAGAGAGCAATCGGGTGTTTTGATTTGGGTTCAAACAGGGGAATGGAAAGACTATCATCAATGCATGAGAAATTTTCTTTTTGCAGAGTCTGATAGGTAAAACATGATTTTACTTCCATAGCGCTGCTAAATCCGTAGTAATTTTTGATCATCTTCTGTAGTTCTTGTACCAGTTGCTGCATATCTAAATCCTTCTTTATTTGCCGATCTTACTACAATCCATGTGCCGTTTTTTGACTCTAGGCCAAGTTGTATTTGTTTAATATTTATTCACTATGTACAGCGCCATATGGAATTAAGCGATAGTAAAGAGAAACCCCTGAAATTCTTTCTACGCTGTCAAATGATTGTTCATTTTAAATTAAGGGTAATATTTACCTTTATGCCAATTTTTTCGTTAGCATTCCCCCTCTTTCTTCTTTTTATGGGAATTTTGTGACACACCCCTAGATTGTCAGACACGACGGCGAGGAGTAATATCTGTTTTTTAAGAAAGGTGAAAACAGATGCGAGTTGGGTTAGCACAAATGAATCCCAAAATGGGAGATATCTCTGGAAACACACAAAAAACTATTGAATATATGGAAAGGGCAAAAGATAAGCATTGTGATCTTTTGGTTTTTCCCGAGTTATGTCTTCTGGGGTATAATCCAAATGACCTTCTTGAGCGAGCCGAACTTATTAAAGCGCTTCCAGTGGCGGTAAAAAAAATTAGCCGTGAAAAACCAAAAGGTATGAGCGTAGTGATCGGTAGCATTACGCCGTCGCGATACAAAAGCACAAAGCCTTTTCATAATTCTGCGATTGTACTTACTGATAAAAATGAAACGGTTATTTCGAAATCTTTGTTGCCGAGCTATGATGTCTTTGACGAAACTCGTTTTTTGACCCCAGGTGATCCTAAAAAGCATTTAGTAAAAGTAGGAAAATGGAATGTTTTGGTCCTTGTTTGCGAAGACATTTGGGGTTGGGAAAGAACAGAATATGAGAGTTTTCTTCACTTGTATAAGCAAAAGAAGGTAGATCTTGTGGTAAGTATTAACGGCTCTCCGTTTACTTTAACAAAAGCAAAGCGACGCAAAAATGTGGTCACTCAAACAGCGCGATATTTTTGTTGTCCTGTGGTCTATGTCAATTGTGTTGGCGGGCAAGACGAGGTTATCTACGATGGGGGTAGTTTTGTTGTTGATGCGCAAGGCAAACTTTTAGCGCAATCCGCAGTCTTTTCTGAAGATTTAAACATCATCGATTTTTCGAAAAAAGTGGGTGGTAAGCGAAAGCTTCCTCAGGGAGAACCGGAGCTACTACGTCAAGCTTTAGTGCTCGGAATTCGCGATTTTGCCAATAAGAATAATTTTAAAAAGATTCATCTTGGTATTAGCGGCGGCATCGACTCGGCGGTGGTGATGGCGCTAGCCGCAGACGCATTAGGTCCACACAACATTACAGGTATTGCTATGCCTGGGCCATTTTCCGCACCGGAAAGTTTGGTTGAAGCGCGGCAGTTGTGCAAGAACCTTGGTTGTAAACTTCATACAATTGATATCTGTTCTTCCTATCAGCAGTTGCTGCAAACTTTTGAGGAAGAATTCGGGCCGCAAAAATTTGGTGTTCTCCATGAGAATATTCAAGCCCGTTTACGCGGAATGTATTTAATGATGTATGCCAATTTTTCCCCAAGCCTCTTGTTAGCGACCAGTAATAAAAGTGAGTTGGCCACCGGCTACTCCACGTTGTATGGAGATATGTGTGGAGGATTAGCTCCGATCGGCGATCTGCTCAAAAAGCAAGTTTATGCGCTTGCGGAACTTTATAATAAGGAAGCCGAGTTGATTCCTAAAAAAATCATAGCACGCCCACCAAGTGCAGAATTGCGTCCCAATCAAAAAGATCAGGATACTCTGCCTCCTTATGATGAATTGGATCGGGCCGTGGACAAAATAGTCAGTCGGACTCAGCCGGCGAGTGGCAAAACAGAAGAGTGGCTTTTAAAAAGATTAGCCGCTACCGAATTTAAGCGATGGCAGGCACCACCTGTTTTGCGCATATCAGATCATGCATTTGGGCGGGGCCGACGTTTACCGATAACCAATGGATTTTATTCCTAGAGCCACATCTGCCTTTATGCCCTAGGGCGTTTAAGGCTCGCACCTTATATGCCCGATACGCAAGCACACAGATTGTTTTTGCGCATATATTAAGCACATCTGAACTTTTCTGCACTGGCGGACTCTTAGAGAGTTGTTTAACAAGTGCTTTTTTGTTACCCCATAAATATGCGTTTTGTTGCTTTTGACTTAGAAACAACTGGTACGGTTCCTGGGGTAGATCAAATTGTCGAAATTGGTGCGGTAAAGTACCTCAATGGTGAACCCGAAGGGACATTTTCGACACTTATTAATCCACGTCGCAGTATTCCTCCGCAGGCCTCTGCGGTGAATGGCATTACCGATGATATGTTGGTGGGTCAGCCTTTTATCGAAGATCTATTAGAATCTTTTGCAGAATTCTGCGGAGATATTCCATTGGTTGCACACAACGCTCCTTTTGATGCTCAGTTTTTAACTGCCGATATTAAGCGATTTGAATCCTCTGCGCCGAAGGGTGTGATTCTAGATACCCTTCCGATCTCTCGCAAAGTTTTCCCAGGGCTTGCCAATTATAAATTGGGAACTTTGGTGGATCATTTAAAAATACAGTCAGGTGTTTTTCACCGTGCCGAGGAAGATGCATCTTATTGTGGCCAGCTTTTGGTGCATATTATTAAAAAAGTTTTTCAACCCGGCGAAGAAATTCGTTTAGAAAATCTTATTGCGCTTACAGGTAAGCCAGAGTATCGCTTTCCACAAGTCGTAAAACAACCGAAACAAATTAGCCTTTTTGATTTATAGGGTCGGGTGTAGCTATTATCACTAGCGTACGTAAAAATTGTTGGTGTAGATCCACGGAATCCAGCGGAGCTCGCCGGGAATGGGTAGTTGAATACGTATGCGCACCTGCACGCGGTACACACCAGGACGATCGATCGGCCATTCTACAGCGGAGTCTGTAAATTTCTGTACTTCCATGCCATCGCGATAAATACGAACTTCAATGTTCTTTGTAGTGAGTGGGGGTATATCCACATGGAGTATCGGTTTTTGATTAAAAGATATTGTATCTCCCATGAGATAATTACGACTGTTCGCCTGCAAATATGCGGCAAATCCGCGGGGATTGGCAAGGGCATCGATAGCAAAATAAAAGTGCCCGGTGGTTAAGGCATCTTGAATTTTTTCCGAATCGCGCGCATAAACTCCCGTCAACTCCGACTTTAATAAAATATGATTACTACCAAAGCGGAATGAGTCTTCATAGCGTGGAAATGGGATAGACATGGAGCCCACCTTAAACAGAACTCCTGTTGCGTGACTGCCAAGAAGCCCTATCGTTTTCCGTTTACTATTTAATTGATCCCATAAATTTAATTCTTGCACCGGTTCATCGATCAAGCGCAGGAGAGCCATTTTAGGATTAAACAAATAAAGTAGGCAGCTCCAAATAAACGAGACTTGGTTGGCTAACCATCTTTGCTGCCACATGTGGCGGAGATTCATCACCTCAATGCCTTGCAACCCAGAGGGGTACGGGCCTTCCCACTCAAAATCTTTTCGGAAAGGGTGGGCGAGTACGGTGAGAATATCAGAGGTTTCCGAAGGTACTTGGTTGAGCAGATCACTTAGTACGGCGTGAGACGTACCCAACGAATCAATTTGTTTTATACTATGGCTACTGTACAAAAGAATATTGGCATCAAGGTAATTTAATTTTTTACCCGTAAACATGGCGACGTCACTGTTGTAGCCAAAAACTTCATGGGTGGGATCAAAATCATTATAGTCACTGAGATAGACAAAGTCGATTTTTGCTTTGCCCGCATCGATTGCAATATCAGCAGGGAGTGCGCCACCGCCGGAATAAGAAGACAGCACATGGGTAACCCCACGATAATCATAGAACAGTTTGTGTTGTGGGGACAGAGCATCGGCATTTAATTGTAAATCATAGCGACTTAAAAAGAGTCCAAAGGTGAGAAAGGCAATCAGAATAATACCGATAAAAACAAACAAGCTACGAAAAATACGCATACTTACTCAAAATTTAATGTCTTAGGTTTGCCAAGTTCTCCAGGAATACCTAAATCCTTTTCGTGAGTCGAAACGCCTACGCCACCACCATTGCTAATTTCTAATTTCAGTTTATCAGCATAGTAGAAAATATGTTTTCCATTTGTTTTTAAAGAGATTTGTTCTTTTTTTCCAGTGCTCCATATGGCATGGATATCGACGTTTTCAAAAGCCTCGAGGGTCACCATTTTTGGGCGATTGGCTTCTGCTTTTGTCTCTTGTTTTTTATCAGCCACATTTGCAGTAGATACCGGGTTGGCTTGTGGTAGAGACAAACTTTCTTCTTTAGGCAAATTAGCTTCAGCTGGAGTCGAAGGTGTTGCAGATAGGGGTGAATCTTTTTGATTGATATTTGATTCGCCAATAGGGCTTCCGTGGTGGGTTGCCTCGCTACGCGTTTCGTTGGAGTAGGAGACGAGTTTCATACTGAAAAAATAGATCGCTGTTACAAGCGAAAAGATAACAACGATTCCCCCCAAAGTAAGTAGCTTGGATGATGTCCGGAACCACAGCACGTTTGTTTTGTTTTGGATCTCGTTGTCATCGACTTTGGCGACAGGGACAGTTTTTTGTTGCTGACTATTTGCAGAGTTGGTTTCTTGTTCGAAAAGGCGCAGTATATTGTCGGAATCTAACCCAAGAGCTTTGGCATACTGGCGCAGGAAGCCACGTGTGTATGTGGGACTACGAAACTCATCCAATTGACCTTCTTCCAAAGCACGCAAAATATGGAGTTGGATCTTCGTTTGTGCGGAAATTTCCTCTAACGAAAGATGCTTTTCCAAGCGTGTTTTTCTTAAAAGTTCACTGGTTTCTTTCATAGTCCTACATCTTATTCAGTTTCATTAATTCCAAAGCAGCCTTGGCTTTTTCTTCATATTCGCCTTTGGTATACAGCAAAATTGTCTCATTCATCAACGCAATTCCTTTTGTTCTCTCACCCGCTTTAAAATAGTTGAGAGCGGCATAGTAATGAGCTTCGTCAAAATTAATCTTTTGGCATAGCGGTAAGGCTTTATCGAAGAGGGGGGTGGCTGTTCTAAATTCATTCATCTCATAATAGGAACGAGCATATAAGGTGTAAGAAAAACAGGAATTGCGATGATCCTTGAGAGATTGTTTAATAAAAGGAATGGCTGTTTTATAATGTCCTTCTTTAAAGTAACTCAAGCCCATATTCAGGTATGCAAAAGACGTATTTTTATAAGTGAGATCCTGAAAAACAATTTCGAGTTCATTGCGCGCCTCTTTGATTTTTCCCAACTCAATCAATGATCGAGACAAATTATTGCGCGCCTCCGTAAAATTCGCATTAACCGCCAGAGCTTTTTGAAAATGATTGGCAGAAAGAGCATATTTTTTAAATAAGAAGTATGTAAGGCCAAGCTGGTTTTGGATGTCTTTGTTTTCGGGATCGAGTTTTTCCGCTTTCAGAAGATTGGATAAGGCATCCTGTTTTTGGCCGCGCAAGAGTTGGGCTGTCGCCAGGTCCAAATAAGCAATCGCCGCTTTTGGATCTGTGTGCATGCTTTCACAAGCAGAAATAGAGAAAAGAATGAAAACAATCAAAACAACCATACGCATATCGATGAGTATAGCTATATAATAAGAGGCGATGAAGCTGTGCTGCGCAATTTTTGGGGAATTTCATCAAATTCCTTGAGGCGCAGCCATTGGCACTGAGCGGTCAGATGAGTACTATTTACCCAGATCCGTGGATCTGGGTACGCATTAATAGCTTATTTATTTACAAACTCTGTTTCTTTAAAGAACAGGTTCAGCTCGCGCATAGCACTTTGTGGGCTGTCGGAACCGTGAACGGCATTTTCGCCGACATTGTCGCCATAAAGTGCGCGAATAGTACCAGCCGCCGCTTTGGCGGGATCAGTTGCACCCATAATTTCGCGGTTTTTGCTAACCGCATTTTCACCCGCAAGAGCCATAAGCATAACGGGCCCTGAAGTCATAAAGGATACCAATTCACCAAAGAAAGGGCGTGCTTTGTGTTCGGCATAGAATTCTTCACATTGTGCTTTTTCTAAGCGAACAAGCTTTGCAGCAGCGATTTTTAAGCCGTTTTTTTCAAAAAGGGCGATGATTGGTCCAATGGCATTTTTTTTAACGGCATTGGGTTTAATAATACTAAAAGTTAATTCTGTTCCCATGTTTTCCTCCTCTAAATTATTTTAAACTTCTTTTTAATGTTGTTCCGAGATCCGCAGGGCTTCGTGAGATAGCGCAACCAGCAGCAGCTAGGGCTTCAAATTTACCCTCCGCTGTGTCATTTCCACCAGTCACAATGGCTCCCGCGTGACCCATACGTTTTCCCTTTGGTGCTGTAGCACCGGCGATAAACGCCGTCACCGGCTTTTTAAATTCTTTTTTGATATATTCAGCAGCATCCAGCTCCGCGGAACCACCGATTTCACCGATCATAATCACGGCATCTGTATTGGTGTCTTTGTTAAATAACTCCAGTACATCAACAAAGTTTGTCCCATTCACCGGGTCCCCACCGATACCGACACAGGTGCTTTGTCCTAAACCAACCGCTGTAAGTTGATGAACAGCCTCATATGTAAGGGTTCCTGAGCGCGAAAGCACTCCAATGCGACCAGCTTTATGAATATGGCCTGGCATAATTCCAATTTTACATTGGTCAGGTGTGATAACACCGGGACAGTTCGGGCCCACCAAACGGGATTTTTTTCCCTTCATGAATTCTTTCACGCGAACCATATCATTAATAGGGATTCCCTCAGTAATACACACGATCAAAGGAATTTCAGCTGCGGTGGCTTCCATGATCGCATCCGCAGCAAACGGTGGCGGAACGTAAATCACAGAGGCGGTAGCCCCTGTTTTTTCTCTGGCATCGGCAACAGTATCAAAAATAGGAAGATCTAAATGTTTTGTTCCACCTTTACCGGGAGTCACACCGCCGACCATTTTTGTACCATATTTAATAGCTTGTTCGGTGTGAAAGGTTCCTTGTGCACCCGTAATACCTTGGCAGATCACTTTGGTGTTAGAATCGATAAGAATAGCCATTATTTACCCCCTTTAACAGCAGCAGTAATTTTTTTAGCCGCATCCGTGAGATCGTCTGCAGGAGTGATGTTCAAACCGCTTTCCGACAAAATTTTCTTTCCAAGATCTACATTTGTTCCTTCAAGACGAACCACTAAAGGCACTTTAAGTCCCACTTCTTTCGAAGCGGCGACCACACCTTCGGCAATGATGTCACACTTCATGATGCCGCCAAAAATATTGACCAAAATACCTTTTACATTGGGATCTTTAAGAATAATTTTAAAAGCAGCTGTGACTTTTTCTTTATTCGCACCACCGCCAACATCGAGGAAGTTCGCAGGGGCACCGCCGTGAAGCTTAATAATGTCCATTGTTGCCATCGCAAGACCAGCACCGTTAACCAGGCAACCAATATTGCCATCGAGCTTAATAAAAGCGAGATCATATTTACCCGCTTCTGTTTCAGAAGGTTCTTCCTCGGTGACATCGCGAAGCTCAGCTAATTGAGGGTGACGGAACAAACTGTTGTCATCAAAGCTTACTTTCGCATCGAGAGCATAAACGTCGCCCTCTTCAGTGGTCACCAGTGGATTGATCTCAATCATCGCACAATCTTTGCTCATGTAGGTTTTGTACAATCCAGTAAACAAAGAGGCAGCTTTAAGGGCGGTTTTGCCCTTCATACCCAATTTAAATGCCAATTCGCGGGCTTGATAATCTTGCAAACCCACAGAAGGTTCGATGGTGACGTGGTGAATTTTTTCGGGATGCTTTTCAGCCACTTCCTCGATATCCATGCCTCCCTCGGAGCTGGCCATGATACTCACCTTACTTTTGTTGCGATCTAAAAAAAGTGCGGCATAGTATTCTTTTGCAATTTTACAACCTTGCTCGATATAGACCTTCTGAACTTTTTTCCCTTCTGGTCCCGTTTGTGGCGTGACAAGGTTCATACCGATGATTTGTGTGGAAAGGCTTTTGACGTCGTCTAAGCTTTTCGCTACTTTTACGCCGCCGCCTTTACCGCGGCCACCGGCATGGATCTGTGCTTTGACCACCCACACACTACCGCCAATGCTTTTCGCGGCAGCTAGGGCTTCTTCTGGGGAGTGGGCCAGTTTTCCTTGAAGAACTGGCACTCCGATTTCTCTAAAAATCTCTTTTGCTTGGTACTCGTGAATATTCATCTCTTATTATCCTTAGGTTTAGTAATCCAATTTGTTTAATGCATCGACAAGTTCTTGCACGTGCTTTTTAGAGTTCTCAAGCCCGGCTTTTTCCTCGTCATTGAGTTTCACTTCGATGACGCGCTCCAAGCCGTTGCCGCCGAGTTCGCAAAGAACACCAATGAAAAGATCTTTAATGCCATACTGACCATCAAGATTGGCCGCACACGGAAGAATACGGTGTTGATTTTTTAAGATCGCTTCTGCCATTTGCACAGCGCTAGCCGAAGGAGCGTAGTAAGCCGAACCTGTTTTTAAAAGTTCAACGATCTCAGCCCCACCTTTACGCGTGCGTTCTACAAGTTGATCAATTTTTTCTTTTGGGAGCATCTCTGTGAGCGGTACTCCACCAACAGAACAGTGGCGCGGCATGGGCACCATGGAATCACCGTGACCACCGAGTACAAAAGCGTCGATATCTTTTATGCTTATGCCCGTTGCTTCAGCAATAAAGGCGCGGAAACGGGCGCTATCTAGCACACCAGCCATTCCGAGAACACGATTTTTTGGAAAACCCAAAACTTTTTGAGCGACAAAGGCCATGGCATCGAGTGGATTACTGACGATGATGACTACAGAGTTCGGAGCGTATTGTTTAATTCCCTCACAAGCGGCTTTTACAATTTTGGCATTGGTGGCAAGAAGATCATCGCGGCTCATACCGGGTTTGCGTGGAAGCCCAGCGGTGATGATCACCACATCGGAGCCTGCGATATCTTTGTAATCGCTTGTTCCTTTGACCATGGAATCAAAACCTTCGACGGGAGAGGCTTCGAAAAGATCTAGTGCTTTACCTTTTGCGGCTCCCTCATTGATGTCGAGCAGGACGACGTCGGCCAATTCTTTGGCAGCGGCCCAATGGGCGCAGGTTGATCCGACAAAACCAGCACCAATAACAGACAGTTTTTTTCTTACATGTTTCATACAAGGCTCCTCTCGATTGCGATGAATTTATTTGGGGTGTGTTCTTATTTACCTATCCTGCGCAGAGAACATTTTCAGCATTGGATATTGGTGTTTGTTAGGGCAATAGCAACGACTATTACTCCTCCTTACAACTTACCAGCGCTTGATTTTTTGTTCTCCTTGTAGATTTGAGGTCAATGAGGGTACACCCCGGTTAAAACATAATTTGATAGACTAGATCTCTCACATTTTCTCTCGTAAAACAGCTAATTTTTTTATAGAAAAGACATGCGGAGCTATTTTTTCTTGCAGTTTTTATTTTAGATTTGCCATGCCATTTTCTTGATCCAATGGACTTCTTGCTAAGATGATTAACGCCCCGCTCAACAAGCAGCAGACATCGACAATTTCCTCCAAATCTGAATATATTGGCCTCTATATAGTAGTTATATAAACGGAGGCAGGGAATATGCAAAAGATCAAAGTAGCAAATCCAGTGGTGGAACTTGATGGCGATGAAATGACTCGTATTATTTGGCACTTCATCCGGGAAAAACTGATTCTTCCCTACCTTGATGTGGATATTAAATATTTTGACCTTGGTGTTGAGCATCGCGATAAAACCGAAGACCGCGTCACGGTTGAAGCCGCCGAAGCTATCAAAAAATATAATGTGGGTATTAAATGTGCGACAATCACTCCCGACGAAGCGCGGGTTAAAGAATTTAACCTTAAACAGATGTGGAAATCCCCAAATGGAACGATACGTAACATTTTAGATGGAACTGTATTTCGTGAACCCATCATCATTAAAAATATTCCCCGTTTGGTGCCACATTGGACACAACCGATCTGTATTGGCCGGCATGCTTTTGGCGATCAATACCGTGCGACAGATTTTGTAACTAAAGGAAAAGGGAAGCTCACTATTACTTTTGAAGGAGATAGTGGCGAAAAAATTTCCCATGAAGTGTATAACTTTAAAGGGGATGGTGTCGCGCTTGCGATGTACAACACCGACGAGTCGATTCGCGGATTTGCTCAATCTTGCTTCAACGTGGCTTTACAAAAAAAATGGCCACTTTATTTCTCAACAAAAAATACTATTCTTAAAAAATATGATGGTCGCTTCAAAGATATTTTCCAAAACGTTTACGAAACCCAGTTTAAAGCCAAATTCGCAGAGGCTGGCTTAACTTATGAGCACCGCTTGATTGATGATATGGTTGCAGCTGCGATCAAGTGGAGCGGTGGTTTTGTTTGGGCCTGTAAAAATTATGATGGAGATGTACAATCGGATATCGTAGCCCAAGGTTTTGGATCTTTAGGGTTGATGACATCTGTTTTAGTAACTCCTGATGGTAAAACCATGGAAGCGGAAGCAGCCCATGGAACTGTTACACGCCACTATCGTCAACATCAACAAGGTAAACCCACATCGACTAACCCCATTGCATCTATTTTTGCCTGGACTCGTGGATTAGAGCATCGTGGGAAGTTAGATAATAATAAAGATCTGATTAATTTCTGTCATACCTTAGAGCGTGTTTGTATTGAAACCGTAGAGTCTGGGAAAATGACCAAAGATTTGGCGGTTTGTATCCACGGCGACAAGGTGGAGTCAGATAAATATCTAAACACGGTTCCTTTTTTGGAAGCCATCGACCAGAATCTTAAAAAAGCATTAAGCTAGGTTATTCGTAGGAATCGCTTGGCTTATGGCGACGAGATAAAAAAACTAGCCTAGGGTGCCGACACCCACCTCATTTAGGTAAAAAAAAAGCCCCTTTTCAGGGGCTTTTTTGATTTCTAATGTGAAATCAAAAACTACTTCTTCTTCTTTTTAGCTGCTTTTTTCTTAGTAGTTTTCTTTTTAGCTGCTTTCTTTTTAGCTGCTTTTTTCTTTTTAGCCATTGATGCCTCCTTAGATGCATTAGTTATTGTTGTTACTATTGTTGTTACTAATGCTTTCAGTTTACTCATGTGACTATATTCGTCAATAGGAAATTACAACTTTAGTACTTTTTTTGAATATTGATTGATTTTTTATTTTTTGGAGCAATCAAAATGATTTTTTTAATGAAGTTGTGCGGAAGTTGCATCGGATATTTCGTTCTGCGAATGTTGGCACGACAATTTTTTATCACAACAGGATGGATGACAAAAATTGTCAGCATTTTTTTTCTCATTCAATGGTTTGCATTTCCTTTTCTGGCAAATTTCTTTTCGATTTTTTTGTTGAACGCCCTTCTTCTCAGTGTCGTTTATGTTTTGATTTTTGTTTTGCAAAAAAGACAGGAAAGTCTTTTCAGATATGGGTTTCCAGAGTTTCTAACTTCGATCATTTTACAAATGAAAATCGGCAAATCTTTTCGCTCTAGCTTCCAATTTTCTCTCGAGAATTTACCGACGTATCAAAAAGAGATTCTCAGCAAAATTTATCAAAATGTTGTTTTTTTACCACAAGCGAATGACAAAAAAATGACATTCCATCGCAGCTTTAGCGGAATTTTATTGCATGAATTACGTAAAATCGATCAATCAACTCACCAAACGATCGACAAAATCGAAAATTTTCGCACCAGGTTAATAACTGCAAATAATTTCCGACGTAGGTCCGGTCGAATTCGAGAAAATATTTATGTGCAGCTCGGGTTTATGAGTTTTATTTATGTATCGGCGTTTGCCTACATCGCATGGACGATGCCAGTTTCACTCATAGGTGACATTTTGATTGTCTCGTTGGCTTTCTTTTTACTAGGAGGAACCATCGCACTTTTTATTGGAAGGAAAATAAAATGGACAATTTAGCAGCACCTTATGTCTTTGTTGTGGAACTGAGGCAGGGTTTACAGGCTGGTAGAACGCTCACGGCGACTGTGCGCTCTTTCATTACAGCACGTCCGCAGGATTCCTTCTGTGTGTTGTTGTGTGAATGGCATATGGCTCAACAGCAGGGTAAAAAAATAAGTAGGAACCATAAGTTGTTAAATGTCTACCGCTCTTCTTTATTAGATCTTATGGACATGTCTTTGCAAGGGATAGGAATCATTGAGGCCCTACAGGCACTTGAGAAAGAGTTTGAGAGATTGTGCTTATACGACCTGGATCGCCACAATGACAAGTTACCCTTTAAACTGATGATACCTTTACTCCTCTTACAGTTTCCAGCGGTGCTGCTGTTGATTTTAGGCCCTTTAATAAAACAATTTCTCTTAGAGGTTGGAACATGATTGGGTTGAACATAATTTTCTTTCTTCAGTGGACGAACTTTTCTCATGCGGAAGTGCTTTCGGACGTATCGATTTTACAGAAAAAATGCATGATTGAGCTCCAACAGGAGTATGTTCCAATGAACTGTTTCCGTTGGGTGTCTCAGACGAAATTGCCACAATCACAGCAGATTTATTTACGTCATTGGTTTAATTCCGTATGTAAAAAAGTATTACAAAAAGATGCAAACGCAGCAGAATTCCATATGACTGACTATATGCTCGCGGATAAGCCCTGCCAACAGGCACTCCTCACGGCTTTTCAGGAATGGAGCTATCAGGCAAAAGTGACAGCTCCTGGACGTTTACTGGAGGTGATTAAGAAATCTGGCAAGAAAATTGAAACAACACCGACCCATGCGTTGGAAAAGAAATCATATAAAAATTCTCGAACTGCTCGGAGAAGGCCTAACTAGCCGAGTTTACAAAGCTATCCGTAAACATCAAAAATTGGGGGTGGAGCAGGTCGTGGCACTCAAGATCTTGCGATCCACAGATCAGGTCTCATCTCTCAAAAATGAGATGGAGCTTTTACTAACGGTAGACTCACCCTTTTGCGTTAAGATGCTCGGTTGGGAGGAGACATCAAAGGGTTTGGCCCTTGTTTTGGAGTTCCTGGATGGAGTTTCTTTACAAGAGTTGCAGCAGTTTAATACCTTAACCACTGATGAGACGGATGAGATTATTCTACAAATTCAAGAAGGTTTAAAGGAATTACATGCGAAGCAAGTGGTCCATGGAGATCTCAATTTAAAAAACATTTTTGTAACTAACAAAGGCACCATCAAAATTCTCGACTTCGGCTTTAGTTCAAATACACAGAAGATTTTTGAATATGGGACACCGCAGTTTATGTCCCTTGAAGCTTGGGATGGGTGTTTACTTACACCACAATCAGATCTTTTTTCTCTGGGATTAATCCAAGACTATTTAAAAAGTGGATTGTGTGATTCATATATCAATAAGGGGTCGTGGAAACAGAGAGCTGTTTCACTTAAAAATACGAATTCACTTTTACTAGAAAATCCTACGCAAAGGCATTTTGTAAAAGGAACTCTCAGTGCGGAGAAACAAATAAAAATTGCTCAAAAAGTTCGAGAAGCGCAAACCTATTTTAAGGAAGCCCATGCCACAACGCGCCTCCATTGTTTACAACCCGTGCGTGTGAATATACCTCGAAAGACCCACTCTGTAGTGTCCATCGTTTGCTCACTGTTTGCTAGTGTCGTTGTTTCGGCAAGTGAGCCACATTCTCATAATGAATTTGGGCAATATTTTGATCTTGATGTTCGAAGTGCTGTATGGGCTCAAGGGCAACTCTATCGCAACATCAACGGAGTGGAGTATCTCTATGGGGATCATTATCTGCCCTCTAAAGTGCGATCATTGCCTGCTGGGGAATTTGTCCTCTACTGGACTTCGGCTCAAAAATCGGGGAGAATGAGACTTCGATTGCATAAAAACGAGAGGCTGATTCTCCCAACACGGTAGGTACGCTATTTCTATATTTGAAGCCATTATCTTAGGTTTGGTCCAAGGCGTTACAGAATTTTTACCCATTTCTAGCGACGGCCATTTGGCTTTGTTTCAGAAATTATTTTCTTTAAGTTCGGGAACATTAACCATGAACATTGTTTTGCATTTTGGAACATTGCTGGCAACGATCATTTATTTTTGGAAAGATCTTTTAAAAGCTATTGATTGGCGCTTTGTAAAACTTGGTTTTGTGTCCTCTGTGCCGACGGCGATTATTGGTCTTATGATAAAGAAATATTTTGATTTCGACCACGTGGCGTTGTGGGTTGTAGCGATGTATTTTGCCCTTTCAGGATTGGCTGTTTTTATAACCCACATTCAATTGCGCAAACACCCTTCAACGGAGTTTACGATGGAAGATGTGTATAAACAGATCAATTATAAAATTGCTTTTTTGATCGGCATTGGGCAAGGACTTGCCGCATTGCCTGGGTTGAGTCGTTCGGGGAGCACGATTGCGGTTGCCGCACTATTTGCAGTGACGGGACCAACCGCACTCTTTTACAGTTTTGCAATTTCTATCCCTGCTGTAGCTGGAGCTGTACTGCTTGAGCTTCACGATGCACAAATTCATGATCACGATATTTTGCCATATATTCTTGGCTCATCTGTGGCCTTTGCTGTTGGCATGGGTTGTTTGTTTCTAATGAAATATCTGTTTACTGGAAAGGCTCGGCTCGATTTTTTCAGTTATTATTTGTGGATTTTAACAGCGGCTTTACTCATTCTGTAAATTACGCATCTTATTGGAGTGTTGTTAAATCCTGAAACTCAGTTTGCCATGATGGAGCACAATATTCTTTAACAAAATCTCTTTTTGAACCATGCACAGTTCCTGTACCATCAAGTACAGCCAGTTTACGCGAGCGAACATCATTACGATATTGAGCTTTCACCAGAGTTAATCTGTACTCGAGCAGTTGCTTCATTTTAATCAGTTCAGAGGCGGATTTGTGAGATTTTTCCCAACTGATATATTTATTCTCGATGCTTGTTGTCACACTGCCATTTTGTACAATGATATCAAAGAAAAATAAATAAGATCGCAGTTCGTTGAGATTAAATTTTTTCATGTAGCCCATGGCTTTGTTATGGATGTATTTTGCCGCTTCGATCTGTAGGGACACATATTCGGGGGATGCGGCCATCGCCTGGAGAGCTTTTTGCCATGCTGTTTTAAATTTGCTTCCTGAATAGAGAGTACTTACCGCCCAATTGACGGAAGCCTGATTTTTTGAGGTCGCTTTTTGAACTAATGGCAATTCACCCGCCTGTGCTAGAAGTTCGGGATCATCCAGTGGGGAAGTTGTGTTCTCGTAAAAATTTAAATTCATTTTTAATGCTTTATTTTGTGCAGATTTAAGCGCACCACCATTCCATTTAGCTAACATAGAATCTACGGAAGAGAACTGTGATGATGTAAAAAAGTGTTTCATTGCGCTTAAATGATTTTGTCGTAAAGCAATCATCAGTGGCTGAAGAGAGCCTTGACCAAAATTTTGATTAAATAAGCCAAGGCTTAAACCCTGACCATCAAAGTTATTCGAAATATTTGTCCAACCGGTGTGTCCTTCAAAACTACCGCTAATATTCATGGCGAGTCCAAAAGTGGTTGCCACCATTTCATCTGTTCCTTTTGGCCATGAAACTTGTTTAAAAGATAAATCAGAGCAAATCATCGGTTTAAATACGCTAGCCGTGTCTGTGTCATCGAGGGTGGGATCGCTGCTATCATTATCATAGGAATTTATAGATCCTAAAGTATCTACAGATGATTGATTGGTCAGACTCGTTTTATTTGTACCAGAATTTTGTGCACAGTTGACGAAAAAGCCTGCCGTTAAAATAATGTAGAAAATGTTTGAGCATTTCATACTTTATTTAACGGCAGATATTAAGATGCATTTAATGAAACTTAAAATGTAGATATACTGGACAATGGTAGATGTATTTTAACGGGTATATTTATAGGGTGTGGGCATTAGTCTATACACATGCATTAGTGAATTTGCACTTTATTTGACAAAAAAGTAGACACTATTAGTGGGTGTGGCTCCTGGTCATCGTGACAGGAGGACTTTAATCAAAGAAATTTGATTTTTTTGAGAGAAAATAATGATCGCTCGATCACGAGGATCGAGCGAAACGGGATTCGAAGGGCAGAGAGGCCCTTTGCGTCCTGGATGGACTTTTCCATAAAATTCCTACAAATAAAAGAAAGAACCCACGAGCATACCCGCGGTCATCTATTTCTTAAAAAACTCATTTGCTTTTTTGACAGCAGATTTTCCGATTTTTTCCCCAATAATGCGTCCAGGAATATCATCAAAAGAGGCATGAATACCGCCGTAAATTCGCGAGATACCGCTCTGATCCGAGGCATCGCTGTACTTTGCCCACTGAAAATCGAAGTGCGTTTCATTTTCTTCGAAAAGAAGTTTTGGCGCAGGATATGTTCCCAAACCACCAGGAAAGTATTCATTTCCGGTAACTCCAGCAAGAACTTCAGCCGCCGCACGACTAAATGTACTATGCCCAGAAATAAAACCTGGAAAGGGCGGTGTTACAAATGTTTGTCGTTGGTAGGGCATCCAATTTTCTGCCAGAATCCATCCAACACCTGCGGAGGTTTGCCCATAATAGAAATCATTTTCTTCCACAGCTAAAGGATCTCTATCTTGAAAACTATAATTACGATAATTTGGAATTTCTCCGAAGAAATTAGGGCCACGCCATGCGTGGATAGCCAGTTTGGTGACAAGTGTTTCTTTTTGCGAACCATCCGTTGCGGTCTCTTTGTATTTAAAAGTAACCATTTTTAAATGGGGAGACAGACTTGTTAAGTGCTGAGCAAATGCAGGATCTGTTTCCGCCATTTTTGCTAATTTTCTTAGAACTCCAATGGGACGACTTCCTTGATAAGCACCTTTTAATCCCCAGGCCACAATACCGGCATCATAGAGCGCACCGTTTACGGCGAAGTAGGTCATAAGTTCAAACTGTTCGCGTGGCAGAGGTTGACCGGCACCATTCCATTTATATGGCACTTGATAGAGGTTCATTTGATCAACAACATAATTGGTAATAACGTTCCAGTGGCCGGGAGGTGTTTCAGAAGTGGGACCATCGGCCCAGAACTCTGCTAGCGAACGATAAAAATCACCTTTTTTAACCAATTGAGGAGCATACTTTTTACCTGTTGTGGGATTACTGCCGTAGCCATGTCCATCATTGGTGCCTAGCGTATTATTTCCGGTTGCCGCTGGAGAAATATCCATCTTCTCTGCACCCGGATTGATGTCGAAATTTCCATCGCCATCGAAATCTTTTTTGAGTGACACTAAATCAATTGGGCTTAAGTAACGACTGGCTTCCATAACAGCCAAGTTGAGTTTAATAAACTCATCAGGATTTTCTTTAAAACTAGGAAGTTTGGCGATCTCATCAAAATAAACACCGACCTTATTTGATGATTTGTAATTGGTAAGATCAGAAAATGTGGGTAATTTTCCCCAGAAAAGAGTCAGGGGTGCTTGGGGGCTATCAAGTTCATTGCCATTTTGATCTAAAGATCCAGGCACATACATTGGGAGCCAATAATCAATATCATATTTATCAGCGAATTCATCACCAAGAATTGTTTTATACTCAACCACCTCACCTTTATCATTTTTTATTTCCAGAGTTGTGGGCGGATTATGTACCCCTGATTGCATCACATCGAGGTGGCCGTAGTTATTAACAAGAACATAGTTTTCTTCTGGTGCATAATTGAGGGCTTCGCGTGATCCATCATTGAGATGGGCGGCAATAAATTTTTTGGTAACATCACGACCAAAAGCTGCGGCATCAAAATTATTAATTAGGGTTGGTTTCTCCAAGTCGTAGCCAAGTAAACCCATCACTCTATCCATAAAACGATTAATTAATAAATCTGGTTTTCCATCACCAAACTCAGCTTCGTTTTGCGGGTGAACATCCTTAACATTACCAGGAGCGAGTTTATAGCGCTCTTTTATAAAAGAGTATGCTGCATAGCTAATGGCTTGATTGCGTGCCGCCGTAATATCGATAGTTTTTGGAAGTGTCGGTTTTTGCTCTAAAAAATAAGTTTTTAAATTTTTATCGAAACTAGCATAGATATCCCACATAATGATAGATAAATGAAATAAGTTGCGTGCGGTAACTGTTGGTCGCGCCAAATCGTATCGTACAGCCTGTAACAAAGATTCGTTCCAGAGACGGCCTATCGAAACGTTGTGTGGAAGAAATAGAACAGGTTCACATTGATTGTAGTCTATGTTTTTATCGAAATTTAATTTAAATTCATTGTCGCCAGGAATAAGAGAAATTTTCTCATTATTGTTGCTGCCATTTAGCTTAAGGGAACTTTGTAATTTTACTGCGACAGCCGGCATCCCAGGTTTGGATTTCGTAATAGTAAACGTGCCACTACCACCTTTTTCGGTGCATGTGATTGGTGAATTTTCTTCGGTATCGTTTTCATCAAAGTAAAAAAAATAATAGGGTACATTTTTGCAAACCCCTTCTAGATTTGCCATTTTGACTTGATTCTTTTGAATAAGCTTAATACTCAAACGAATAAATGCATTTTGCGTATCTGAGTCGGGAATATTCACGCTATTTGCGTTCATTATAATGTTACGAATTTCTTGTTTGGGAAATTTTTTAAGATGATCTTTATCATATGTTCGTTCGAAGCATTCGGCCATTGCAGAAATCGAAAAGGACAAACAAAGTAAAAAACAGGTGAGGTGTTTCACAGAAAATCTCCTTACTGAAAAGCATAAAGATTGTTATTGAGGTTAGGATTTATAGCTAAGGTAGTAAAAATACTAATATTTTATTATAGTTTGTAAAAACAACAAGGGAGTGGATTTCGTTACGAGGACGGATTCTCAAGGAAGATATAAAGTGTGTAAGGGGTAAATTTCTACACAAAAAAGGCGAATAGCCGATATTTTTCTAGGGTTTAACGGCTCTAAACTATGAAACCATTTCATGGATCAAGATTATTCGTATAACCGTCTATCTAAAATTATTAATGTCATGTATACCGTAAACTTCTTTTTTTAGGAGAAATAATGTCATTTTTTTCTTTGTTATTCGCACTACTTATTCCATCATCAAATGCTTTTTTGATAGCGACCTTGGGGGATAGCAGTACGGTTGATTATACCCAAGAAACAGATGTATTTGTTGTTGGCTATGCTGGAGATCTGGGAAGTGGTTTTTTAAGAACAGCTGCAACGCTAGCCTACAAAGCGAAAGAGCAATATCCCCATCGTCAGCGGGTTATCTTTGTCGAAAATCGTGAAAAAGACAAAACAGCATCTAAATATGTGAGTGCGATGGGTTTTAACCTAGTCATGTTTGACAGCAGTGCGTTTACGACATCACTGTTGATGAACAATCTTCTGAAATTTAAGAAAATAACATCGATGCATGTCGTAACCCACGGAGCACTAGAAAACGGCTTGGGACTAACGGATCGTGATCAAGATGGGCGATGGAGTTATAAAACTAAAAAATTAAATAAACTCAATTTTACCGATGACGGATTTATTGTTCTGCATGGCTGCAATACGGGTTTTTGGCAGGCTCCGAGTTTTTCTAAATTGATTGGTGTTCCTGTTTTTGGTTCATTAACTGCGACCAACTTTCAACAACCATTTGAAGATGGTGAGTGGTATTTTCATGATGAAAAATTGTATCCAAACAAAGGGAGCTTTTTAACCATAAATGATTTGTCCTTTAAAGATGCCATTAGTTGTTCAAAGGGAGCTTGTTATCGTTTAAAAGCAGATTATTTTACCTACAATGGTTACTGGGGTGATTTTGAAGAGGGTGGAGGACTTTCATTTTTAAAAGCATTTTGTACTTTTGATGCGGATCAAAGTGTTCGTGATGAGAAATGTCTCAAGGCAATGGTTCAACAAATTAAAGTATTTCCTTCCACTATCCCTCTGAATAACGATTCGACAATCGACGACTACAAGACGGTGATT
>JACKAL010000011.1 GCA_020635085.1 Pseudobdellovibrionaceae bacterium | reverse complement strand
AATCATGAATAGTTATAAAGATCATTTTAATAAGATGAGATCAAATGCACATCCAATTCAACAGAAAACAGGAAAATCTACTGTTAGTAGATCAATAAAGAAAAGATCTAGTTTGAAAAATTCAAAAAATAAAAAAAATAATTATACGCTATTGTTTTCTACACTTTTTTTATTTTGTATTGCTATCTACGGATTTCTTTTTCCCGAGAATATTATCAGTATAACAGATCACTTCTCTTTATTTAGTGAAGGATATGCAAGCGATGCGGAAATAACTTCCCAGACTAAAGCGGAAAAACAGGAAAAAACTTCTACATCAAAAGAATCTGAAAAAGGAAATAAACCTAAAAAAGAATCGAACGCAGTTTCAGATAATTCTAGTTATATTCAGTATTTAGATGAGAGAAAAGCACAGTTAGATCGTAAAGAGCAGGATCTTAAAGAATTGGAAGAAAAATTGCACATAGAAAAATTAGCTCTGGAAAAAACAATTGAAGAGTTGGAAGGCAAGAGACGGGAGATCGCATCCAAACTCGAAAATCGAGTGAAAGAAGATGAGGAAAATATTATGAAGCTAGTTGGATTTTATTCAAACATGAAGCCGCAAAATGCAGCACAAGTCATGTCTAGCGTCGATGATAATCTTGCGATCAGCATATTAAAGAGAATGAAAAAACAGAATGCTGGAGAAATTCTTAATTTTATGGCTCCAGATAAAGCAAAAGCGCTTTCAGAAAAATACACCGGATATTAAGAGGAGATAAACTTGAGTCAAGTTTCACCAATAAATCCATTAGATTTAAAGACGCAGAAAAGCTCATCACCTTCGCGTAAAAAAGGCAAAGACGATTCTTTTGCAAAAGAATTAAACGAAAAACAAAAGAAGGGCAAATCTTCTGATCGTGAAGAATTATCTGCACACCATCAGGCATCGCAGGAAACGAGATCTTCACAAAACAAATTTTCTCAAGAAAAAAATGCACAAAAAACTAATAAATCAGATATTAAAGTAGAAGCTCCAGCCAGTGAATCTATTAGTCAGAAAACAGTGGTCCCCTCTCTTCCGGTTGAAGCACAAAATAATATTCCCCAAGAAACAGGTAAGGTTGTACCTCAGATATCAGCTTTACAAGCAGAGAATGCTACCCTATCTCCACTTCTCACCACTGTGCAGCCGGCTCTTTCAGAGGGAAGTATTTCTCTCGAAGGAATGACCCTAATCAATCCTCAAGAGATGACATCTCTTATCGAGACAGAAGTCACTGCGGATACGGAAGCGACCACTGCAGATGGTGGAAACGAACTTTCTGCAGCGTTGGCAGCTCTTACAGACCTTGCGAAAGATAGCAGTAAAGATCAAGGTATGTCAGAGGAAGGTTCCCAGTATGAGAGTTTAGCGTCGGAGCAACTCGGAGATGCTTTAAAAAATGTACAGGGTAATCATTTAAAAAATAAAGAAGTGCAATTTAATGAAATTCTAAAAGCGACTCAAACGGCTCCTACACAACAAACCCATGAAGCAAACATGGAAAATATTATTCAGAGTGCCAGAACTTTAATGCGAGATGGTGGCGGTGAAATGCAGATTATTCTTAACCCAGAAGGGTTGGGGCAAGTTGATTTAAAGGTCGGCGTGCAAGATTCTGGGGTACATATTGAGATCTTAACTAAAGATGATCATGTAAAGAAAATGTTTGAAGATGGTCTTGCAGATATTCGTGGCGCTTTAGAAAGTCAGAATCTAAAAGTAGATACGTTTAAAGTAGATATTAGTCATAAAGCAGAACAAAATTTTATGGATCAGCAGCAAGAGCAAATGAATAGAGAATTTGCACGCGATTTCTTGAATCAATTCCGAGGAGAGAGACAGGGGCTACGTAATCAAGTTCTTGGTTATGATTTAGAAAAATCGCCAAATATGTCACATTCTCCAGAGGGGCTGCATCCGGTTAGTCGCCCATCTGCAATGAACAGTAATGGACGTTTAAATATTATTGCATAGGAGGTAACAATGAAAGTAAATACCAATACATCTCCTGCAACTGAAATAGCAGGGTCAAAATCAAAGATGCCTCAAGAGTCCGTAGGTGATATTGCTAATCGGGTTGCTAATTCAGGAAAACCCACGGGACGACGTGTTCAAGGAAAAGGAAATGCTCAATTAGATAAAGATGCATTTTTTAAACTGATGTTGGCACAAGTAAAAAACCAGGATCCTACAAATCCAATGAAAAATCACGAGATGGCGGCTCAGTTAGCACAGTTTTCTTCTCTAGAGCAAATGTCGAATGTTAATGAGACATTAAAATCAATGCATCACGAACAAGGGCAGGATTCTCAGTTTCAAGCTCTCAATCTCATGGGGAAAGTGGTTCGTGGTGATAGTAGTAAATTAAATCGTCTGCAAAATGATGCTGCTCACGATTTATCATTCACCTTAAAAGATAATGCCAGCGAGGTGAACATTGCTGTTGCCAATACCGAAGGAAAAATTGTCAAGCGTTTTACACTGAGTAATTTAAATCAAGGACCTAATCATGTGCAGTGGGATGGAAAAGATGATGCTGGAGTGGTGCAACCCCAAGGAACATATCGTATTGGCGTGGAAGCAAAAGATGCTGCTGGCGCTCGAGTTGCAACACAAAGTGAATTTGGTGGCCGTGTAACTGGAGTTCAATTTAGCGAAACCGGCCCTATCGTCTCTATCGGTAAACAATCTATTCCACTTAAGGATATAAAAATCATTGAAGAAGAAAATAATAAAAATGATTCAGACATGGCAGTGGCATCGTTAAGACGTATGGTTCCACAGTCATCAGCTGTAGAAGCGATGAAATCGCCAATTCCTCAAGGGCTACCGATGCAAGCTGCAGAATTGGCACAATTAAATTTAAATAGTAAATTAAAATAAGGGAAAAGAGGGGGATAAATGGGTGTAATTAGCTCTATGCATACAGCGGTTAGTGGTTTGAACAGTAATGGTCAGGCGCTCAGTGTAACTGCCGATAATATTGCCAACGCATCGACCAATGGTTTTAAAACTAGTCGTGCGGAGTTTCAGGATATGATGAGTCGAAGCATTCAAGGTGCATATGGTGGTATGCAGGTAGGACGTGGTTCAAAAGTGGCTGCGATCACTCCTCTTTTAACTCAAGGAAATATCGACAATACAGGTCGAGATACAGATCTAGCCATTAATGGTAAGGGTTTTTTTATTGTAGACGGCAATACGGGTCGTTCGTACACTCGTAACGGTGAATTCCATTTTGATAAGGATGGATTTTTTACGACATCAGATAATTTTCGTCTCAAAGGTTTTGAAGTAAATGAAGTGGGCGAGGTCACGCAAAAGCTCACTGATGTGCAGCTTCCCCGTTCGCTTGTGCCAGCGCGACCGACTAAATTGGTTCGCTTGGACATGAACTTAGATTCTCGAATCCCCGGAAACCCAGAAAAAGAAGTGAATTTAGAAGATCCTTACAAATCAGCTGACTTTACTACAGGTGTGGAGATTCATGATAGCCAAGGAACAAAACATCTCATTACACTTGCTTTCGTTAAAAAAGGTGAGAATGCCTGGGCATGGAAGGCTTTAGCGAAAGGATCAGAAGTAGTAGGTTCTGAGCCGGGAAAGGCCTATGCTGAGGTGGCTAGCGGTGATATGACATTTACACCAGAGGGAAAACTACAAGAAGAGAAAACCAATCAGAAAAACTTCTCGTTTGCCGGAGCTATTCCGAATCAGGATGTAGTGTTTAATTTTGGTGATGCGATAGCAGCTGGTGGAACCGGCCTTAAAGGTTTACGTCAATTTGGACATGTGTCAGATTTAATGTCATGGTCGCAGGATGGCGCGGCTAGTGGAACTCTTACCGGTATTTCTTTTAGCGATGATGGTATATTGACCGCTCTTTATAGTAATGGCCAAGCACAGGATCTTTCGCAGGTGGCATTAGCGCGTTTTGAAAACCCGGAAGCACTGGCGAAAACAGGTAATAACAAAGCCAAAGAAACACGCGAATCAGGCGGAGCCGCGATTGGTCTTGCCTCTCACGGTGGTCGTGGGCAGATCTTAGCGGGTGCGCTTGAGCGTTCGACCGTGGATCTTGCTGGGGAGTTTGTGGATATGATTAAAACACAACGTAACTTCCAAGCCAATGCTAAGACGATTACCACATCGGATGAGATGCTCAGTGATGTAATTAATATTAAGCGATAAGAGCTAGTTTAGAGGGCGCGCCCCTCTGTGCTTTATGCAAATAATAAAATCCGCACTCTGTCAATGGAGGGGTGCGGATGACCGGCGTCCAGGCATATACCTTGCACTTTCCAAGGTCATATATTTATGGAGGCTAGATGTCGACCCATTTAAAACTATTTGGAGTTCTTTTTTCTCTTTTTTCTTTTACTTTTGTACATGCGGATGTCAAAAATTTTGACACTCAGGTGCACAAATATAAATATCCGCAATTCTTTGATAATAATGATCAAGCCTTTCAGGCTCGCCTTTTTCTTCTAGATAATGCACCAGCAGGGGCTACGGTAAAAGTAGCGACGTTTGTATTTGATTACGGCGAGAGAGTAAAAGAGCTATCATCTCATCTTTGTAGTGCGGCTCAACGCAAAGTGAATGTAGAGTTGTTGGTAGATAGCAAGGCTGGAGATCGTGTGGATCAAGAGGATGCCTTTGATAGCACAGAAGAGATCAAAAAAGCGGAGCAACTTTATGCTTATTTAGCTACCTGTGGAGTAAAGGTGTATATTCATAATAGTACTTCAGCGTACGCGACATTTTTAGGGAAAAAGATGCCGAATATCTTTGGTGTAGCTAATGGCCAATCCGTATCGTTGACCACATTACTTGGTCGTGTAGATGCAATTTTATCACGGCTTAGTGATGAGCTTATCCAACCTGTTTTACATAAACTGGGAGTCAAATCCTCTTTTTCAGATTTAGTGGGAGATATTAAAAGTCTGTCTTTTGATATGCTTAATTTTGTGGGCGTTGCTGGTTTCGAAAAGCAAGCAGATTCTGTTTCCGATCCCATTGAAGGATTAAGTACGCGCTACGCGAATATCGTCGACAACTCATTATGGTCAGAACTGGATGTAGAAAAGGCGAAAATTGTTGCAAAGACTGTCAACGATTCATTTTTGCACGATAAAGGAAATGGGAAGATTTCTCTTAAAGACGTGTATAACAACATTCGTCGCTACAATCGATTGAATCATCGTAAGCTTTTCTTAGTCGAAAGCGCCGATAAAAGCACGGGTTGTACTTTTATTGGTGGACGTAATCTTGGGGATCATTATCTTAAAGCTACCAAAGAATCTTTTCACGATGGAGATGTTCTTTTGTGTCGTCATCATACGAGTAGCGAGGAAAGTCAGAGCTTTTTTACTTCAGTGAATACATCATTTGATCAATTGCGCGATGATACGCAAGATCCTTTTATACCAGGTAAAAATGAAAGTCCTGTGCGTCAGGTAGAAGCAAACAATAAATATAAAAGCTTACTTTCGAGTAAAGTGGCTGCACAAGCATTTGTTGCCGGGATCGATCTTAAGAATCTTCGTGAACCCCAATTACTTTTATCTGGTTGGGATCCTAAGAAGGATCAAGTGCAGTGGGCATTGTTGCGTGCCATTGAACGAGAGCAAAAAGAAATCTATATAGAAACGGCTTATGCCGAGTTTAATGGTGCTGTACGACGTGCTCTTGAAAAAGCCCTTGCTCGTGGAGTTCGCGTGGTTTTAATTACCAATGGCCTTTTTATCAGCGATGGGGCTTCCAAATTAATTCGCTTACTAATGCGCAGTTGGATTGAAAAAACAATGCAAAAGTACCCTAAGCGCTTTGTTGTTCAGATGGAGCATATTGATAGTGGTCACATGATTCACTTTAAGGGTGCTGGATTCCTTTGCCAAATGCGTAAAGAGATGAACGAAGAAACCAAGAAGCTCGAGGGAGCTTATTATCGTCTCTATATGATCGGGTCTCATAATTTCCATCCGCGCTCTGGTAATTCCGACAAAGAGCATATGTTGCAATGGAAAGAAGAAACCAGCGCCTCTTGTAAAACACAACCATCGCCTAAAGACGATTTAGTTGCTCAACGTAAAGCATATTACAAAAATCTTGATGCCAAAGGACAGCCACAGCTCATGATTTTTGATACACTCTATTCAGAATGTACGGAGATGTTAAAATACGCCGAAATGTACCCTGACGATCAGAAAATGGCTAAGCTTGCTGATTATGCGCGAGCCATTAAGAGATCTATGTATAAACCTATAGGTACCAGCAATGAACCAGAACTTCTTTATAAAGAAGAGGTGGAACACATGCTCGAAGTGAGCGATCAGAGTGGTATTCATGATCTTATCGGTTTATTTTTATAAAAGAATCGCAGTAGCTCCTATTTCCTGGTCATCGTGACCAGGAGGTTTTTTAAACAAAGTCAGCCATGGCTCGGTCAGGATGATTGAGAGGTGCCTATGGCAGGATATTTTCAGATAAATGATATATTTATTTGATCTTTTTCTTTGTTCTGCGGTGACGCCAATATTCAATGCCCATCGGTAAAATGGAGATAAGAATAATAAGAAAAATCAAATACGTAAAATTTTTCTGAACCGCTGGGATATTACCAAAAAAATAACCTAGAGTTAGAAACAAACCAACCCAAGTTATGCCGCCAACAGCATTGAAGATCATAAATCGTTTGTAGTGCATATGGCTAAGGCCTGCAACAAATGGGGCGTAGGTTCGCACAATTGGTACAAAGCGAGCGAGGATAATGGTTTTACCGCCATATTTTTTATAAAAATCTTCAGTTCGCGCCAAATGTTGTGGATTTAGAATCTTTGCGTTTAAATTTTTAAAAAGTTTAGCAGAAAGAGTTTCCCCAATCCAATAATTCACAGAATCCCCCAGTAAGGCGGCGATGATTAAAAGAATGAGGAGGAGTTCGTAACTCAAGTGACTTGTAGGTAGAGCACATAGAGCGCCTATAGCAAATAAGAGGGAATCTCCAGGTAAAAATGGTGTTACCACTAAGCCTGTTTCCGCAAAGATGATAAGAAAAAGAAGAAGATACATCCATGGACCTAATTGTGCTGTCCAATCACTGAGGTAAAAATGGAAGTGAGTAAGTAATTCCCAAGCTTGTAAAAGAAAATGAAAGAACTGTGATATCATAGTCTAAGAAGTTCGTTTTACTTTGCCACTTTTTAAAAATCCTGTGTACTCGTCGAGAGCCTTTCTTACTTTTCCAGAGAGTAAATAAACACCGATAAGATTTGGAAAAGCCATGGAGAGGATGACGAGATCTCCGAATTCTAAGATATGGGTTGATGTGGTAACTGAACCTAGAAAAATAACGGTGATTAAAGATATTTTGTAAACGAGGGAGTATTTCGGGCCAAAAATAAAGGTAAAAGACCTCTCGCCGTAGTAAGACCAGGAAATGATTGTAGAATAGGCAAATAAAAAGACGATAAAAGAAAGAATGATCGGGAAAAAAGAATTGATGTGACCAAGTGCTCTCGAGGTGAGAGCTGCGCCATTATTGGCTTGGATAAGAGCTGCATACTCAGGGTTATTATAGGCTCCCGTAATAATGATCACCAGCGCCGTCATCGTACAGATAACAACTGTGTCGATAAAGGGTTCTAAAAGGGCGACAATTCCTTCTTGAACGGGGTATTCCACTTTAGCCGCAGAGTGAGCAATGGCGGCCGAGCCCATTCCGGCTTCATTGGAGAAGGCTGCGCGCTTAAATCCCGTGATGAGAGCACCCAAAAAACCTCCATAGAGGGCATCAGGAGAGAACGCCTCATTTACAATTTGATAGAGAGCAGAAGGAATGAGGTGAATGTTTAAAGACAATACATACAAAGACATGATCAAATACAACCCGCACATGAGAGGGACGATTTTATCCGTGACGTTTGCAATACGTCGCAGTCCACCAATAATGACAATGGCGACAAGCACAGACATCAAAATGCCATAAACCCACTTATTATCGATAAAAAAAGGAAAAACTTCCGCGATAGCATTGAGAGATTGGTTGACCTGAAACGATCCACCACCGCCGTAAGATCCAAAGATGCAAAGTATAGCAAAGAGGATCGCTATGGCTTTACCAATAGCAGGAAGACCGCGTTCGCTAAATGCGGAGTTCAAATAAAGCATGGGGCCACCGAGGATATGTCCCGAGGATTCCGTCTGGCGATACATTTGTGCTAAAGTACATTCTGAAAACTTGGAAGACATTCCTAAAAGACCCGCAATAATCATCCAAAAAGTGGCTCCAGGTCCCCCTAAGGAGACAGCAATCGCTACCCCTGCAATATTACCTAAGCCAACGGTGGCAGAGAGCGCTGTAGCAAGTGCTTTAAAGTGGCTGACCTCGCCTTGATCTTCGGCTTTGTCATACTTTCCCATGGTTAGTAAAATGGCATGGCGAAAAAAGCGCAGATTTACTAAACGCATTTTAATGGTTAAAAATAAGGCACCAACGATCAGCCATGCAACGGCCAAGGGAAATTGCACGCCGTCTCGCCAAAAAAGAACATCCACAAAAAGTACACTGGCAATGGCATTATTAACAGTTGCAAACAAATTATTGGCAAAGGATTCGATCCCGGAAGATGCAAAATAAGTCATAATTTCTTATAGGACGAAGACAAAAAAAAAGCCAGCAACACGGCTGGCTTTTTTCTGCGTTAAGTGACAAGGAAACGATCTGTGTTTCTTCAGATCTCTGCAGATAGGCGCTCTTTAGAGCGCATCTGCAAGTATAATTAGCAATTAACGAACAAGATTTTTAAATTCTGCGCCTGGACGGAATTTAGGATACCAAGTCGCAGGAATTTTAATCTCAGCACCAGTTTGTGGGTTTCTACCTTTGCGGGCTTTTCTTTTTGCTTTAGCAAAAGTTCCGAAACCAACAAGCTTTACTTCGTCACCTTTTTTAACTGACTTGCGGATGATTTCAAGAGTTGCATCTAATAAACGCTCAGCTTGAGCTTTAGTGCACTCAGTTTCGTGGGCTACTTTTTCGATTAGTTCGGCTTTATTCATCGTAAACTCCTTTTCGTTGATTTTTACGTGTTGCTTTGCCTTCGTTTGCTTGATTGAAACGATTTCTCTCGCGTGGGTCAAGGCAAAACTATTATTGTGAAATAAAAAAATAAAATAATTTCAAGAATATGTAGTGCAAATGCAGTACTTTTTAAAAAAGTGCTAAAAGAATTTGCATATGCAACGACATGTCTGTGCACCTCAAAATAAAAAAGCCTCGCCATTTCTGGCGAGGCAAAAAGAAAGGAGTGGGTTGGGTTCAAATATAAATTAACGAATGGTTACATTACCAAATGGTAAATTATTGAAGTAAACATCAAAGTTACTTGCTAAAGCTGTGGTTACAAAGACCAGTGGTCCTGCTGTGATCTGATAGTGGCCATCTGCAGTCATTGTGAGTCTGCCTTGAAAAGGAATTTGTTCATAGGCATAAAAGTTACCTTGTAAGTCCACAGTGCCGCCAGCGAGCCATAGTCCTTGTACAGTTCCGTCATTACGAAACGCGAATTGTACGATGGCGGTTTGGTATGTGAGAGTATTAAGGTATTGGTCAAATTGACTTTGTGAAGAGCCACAGTCGGCGACATTGCCACCAAAAATCCAACGATAAATATTGATATCGCAAGAATAGTTATAGTTATAGCCATAACCAGTATTGGAGCCATAGTATCCGCCATTATTGTATGCTTGATAGCCAAAGGCCGATTTTAAAAAATAGCTATACACAGCAAGATTGGTCATATTAACTTGGCCATAATAAAAACTACCATATGTTGCTACAGGTAGATTAGGTATTATGATGTAACCACTTGGAAGCACCGTGGTTGGTGGTACTGTTGTGGTTGGTGTAGTCACAGGAGCTGTTGCTGCTGTGGAGCTAGAGCCCTTTTTTGAACAAGCCACATTAAAAAATAATGTGGTAGATAATAATAGTAAAAGTAAGTTTCTCATTGTTTCCCCCCTCGAATACTTCTTTTACCCATCTTTAATTCATAAATTGTGCCAATTGGAAAAGATGATATGAGGTGTGAGCAATGGATTTACAGGGAGTAGAACGAGATTTTATCTCATATCAAAGTGATAGCCCCTGCTATATCCGCGCTATTGTCAAACAGCTGACCAATATTTAGACAGAGCTATAACTACACAGCGATTTTGACCGGTTCTAATTACACAGGGACTTAGATCGACTAAATGTATCAATTTGATCCATACTCGCGGCTGGGCATGAATCTTAGATATTGATTTCAATTTGATAGATATTTGGTTTGGCGTGTGGAGCGACGTTTATACTGTCGTAAATACGTAGAACGATTTTATCTTTATTAATCAGTACAGTTACCGGACTGATCTGAGTAAAGAATTTTAAGAGCTCACTATAAGTTGTTTCGATGACTTCCCCTCTTCTAGAATGGGATCGTGGAAGTGCCGAAACGGATAACAAATCTCCTGGAGTCACGCTTGAGGAGAAGACATGGCGCGCTTCTTTATCTATTGCTAGCAAAGTATCTAGCAGTTCGCGCCCATCAGAAGTTGTTAGATCTGCTGGTTGGCTTAGTTTTCCTTCGCCGTATTCTCCGCCTTTAATTTGGTGATAATAAAGGGCTTCGAATCGGCCATTAAAAATAAGGTCTATGTCAGAAGTTTTTCTTTTGGCAGCGAGGTTAGGAAAGCTTCCAAATATTTCTAGACTGTCTTTGCTTTGAAATAAAGAGTCAGTTTTTCTTTTAAAGATTTTGGCTATCTCAATGACCGTATCCAAGTGGTAGTCAAGGGTATCCATTTTTATTTTTTCGCAATAGGATTCGATTTTAAATAAAGCTGCTTTGATACGCTCAGCGTTTCCACGAGTATTTTTTATAAGTTCTGTCATTTCTGTAAATTCTTTTTCGAGCAGAATACGTTGCAAAAACTGCAAGCTGCGACGACTTTCTTTTGCGTTTACACGTTCGCTTTCATCAGAAAAATTTTGTTTATTGTACCATCTATCAAAAGTATCCAATCTTTTAGATAGGGCACCTAGTATGGTTAATTGAATATTTTCAGGAATGTCCTGTAAGGATTTAAAGAATGAACGATTTACGTAGTAGCCTGACCACTCAAAATCATTCAGTAAGTTTTGTTTTGAGTCGAGGAGTTGGCTTACTATTTCTGGTGCTTGCGCAGAGTTATCAAGAATCTTAAGTGCAGAGAGATAAGGCGACCAAGTGGAAGTGCCATTCTCATCTTTTTTATTCTCTCTGCTCGCCAGCGCACGCAACAGTTTATTTTTATCTGTAGACGATAGCTGTGTATAGTTGGAACGAATGGGTTGAAGAATATCTACATGCCGAAGAGCTTCTCCAATTAAAGATTGGCTAAGATAAGAACCAATTTTAAACAAACGATCGATTTCTTTAAATAAAGCAATAAGATCAGCTACAGAGTGTATCTCAGAGATAGACTTGTCTAACATGCCGATGACACGCTTGCGCGAAGCATCTAATTTGGTTGCACTTAATCCATCTTCAATTTTGTCTTTTTCAAGAAGTTGCTTTAAGCGATCACTTAAAGAAAGGGAGTTTGGAGCAACTTCTTGTACGAAAAAGTCCATACAAGAGGATTGAGCAAGCGACAAATTTGAATAGCCAATTGACCAGAGTATTGACAGTAGTACTGTATAGCGACGCCAATTTTTAAGGGTATTGCCGATCGATGTCATAGTTGAATATTCAGCAATTCTTAGGCCAGCTGGTATTTGGTATCATTTATCTATGAGTTAATTCGGATGGACTTCTTCACAAAATTTCCATTAATTAAAGAAAGAAGCCAAAGAGCGAGTTGCGGGGATTGGAAAATAGACACGAAAGAAAAGGGTACCTTTTCAATAGGCAGTTTGTCTCAGGATACGAACACATACTATTTTAGAAGATAGAAGCTTATTGAGGATCTGGGGTAGTCACAGTCACAAGAGGTTGCCATACATATACCAAGAAGTCTTCTCCCAGTGGAATTTGGAGATAGAGGTTATCTCCCTCACGCCAAAAGCGAGTAAATGTGGACTGTCCCAATTGCATATCAGGATCAGAGCTACAAGATGGACCGTTTTCTGGATTTACCCAGGTGACAATATCATGAAGAATACCATCTTGAACAACCCATTGACCATGACGTTCACAAAAAGCGCTTTCGTCTTTGTATTTCCAGAACAGTTGGTTGGTTGTATCATCATGAAAGGAAAAAGTAAGAATGACCTTAGGATCTTCCGGTTTAATATAATCGTCTTTGTAATAGTAACCAACAGCTTGCCAATCACCAATAATATCGTCAGCATCGTGCTGATCTGTAGGCTGGGGAGCACCAGCAAATGCTGATACTACAAACAGGAAGCTAAAAAAAAAGAGGAATAAGTTATTCTTTTTCATACCAACCTCTCTTTTTTAAGACAGTTGTGAATGCTTCGTCAAACTGAGGAAGCTCACGTGAAAAAGATACAAAAACTTCACGTACATCATTGAGTGTAGCTTGTGGAGGCAGACGAGAGAGCAGTCGTAAAGCGAACTCATCGGTAGCTTTATCACCGACAGTTTTACGAAGCTCCCACAAAAGAGTACTCAATACGAGTGAATCATTATATGTGCCGCCATTTTGCGATGTCCAGGGCATATTGCTATCGAGATTGCGAACAAAGTCATTAGGAATATAACTAACTTCACCAAGTTTTGATGTATGTAACAGACCACAGGCAAAATAATCGGCAAAAGCTTCATTGACAGAACCGGGCTCTAAAGCAGCCACATCGTCGACATAAGCATGCATGATCTCGTGGGTTACGATCGTTGGATCCCACAAAATATTTTTGTATTTAATGCCGTCCCCTTGGCCTAAGTTAACAGTATGGCGGAAGTAAAACATCGCATTCTTTTTTTCGGGAAAACCAATGTGGGTGACAACTTGTAGAGGATTGGAAAGTGTATAATTATATCTTTGCTGAAACTGGCTCATTGCCACTTGTGCGTAATAGAGTACCTGTACCTGATCAAAGCGAACATCCTGAGAGGGATACTCAAAAATATCTGAGTTCGATGTAAGCTGTTGGTCGGACTGTGTTGTGATAGTGACTGCATCAGTAGCTAAGGGGCCTGAATCGTGAAGGTCTCGTAAAGCTACGGTGGATAAACTATTAAGTCGGCCACCACCAAGAGAATACGCTGTTGCGCGAGCTGAGTGAAAATCACTACTTATTTTTTCCTCGCGTACAATTTGCAATCGCCCATTCAGAAACCAACGGCGAGCGAGTTCATTTGTAGAGTCAAGCCAGTCAAAAGTAAATAGAACCTTTGGGGTTCCCTCATCGTGAACGTAAACAACCTTAAGGTTGTTGATCGGTACTTTTGCGAGGACGGGGTATTTTATTTTAATTCTGTTTCCCAAAGCAGGGAGTTGTTTTTGGTATTTCTCAATCGTTGGGCAAAAAGATTGAGGTGGATTGGCAAGATATTTTAAGCCAATAAATTGTGGTTTGTGGTGAATTTCATCATAAACTATTTTTGCAGAAGAATGCCAGATTTCAGCACCACACAAGAACTGTTTGTGGTTTTCGACAACTTCCGCCCCAATTTTTTTTATACTCTGGGGCGGATTAAAGAAGCGCTTCACATCTGCTGTTGGCGCTTCACTTTTTAGAGCTGGATACCAAATATTGGAGTTCATGGAGGGGCTTTTGTGGCAAGAGAGTAAACCGATATTGATACCAATGACCAGTGCTTTTCCCCACGCCCCTCTCATGGCAGTCTCCTTTATTTGATAGTTACAGTTTTCTCAAACTGAGTTCCATCGCCAGCAACGAAGAATACTTTATGATCACCCTTGCTGAGTACACCCAAAGTGCTTTCATGTGTGAATGGAACAAGATACATCAAGCAAACACCAGATTTAACCCGTGCGATCAACTTTACTTTATGGATAAATTCCGTTGCATGTTGTACGTCGATATTGTCGAACGAATAACAGCTGTTTGGAAATAATCCAGTAACGATAAAGTTAACTGGCTTTTCTGTCTCAGGTGTTCCTAAGAAATAAGCATCATTCAAGCTCACTTCTACAAACTTCTCCTGCACGATGTTTTTAAAGTCATGGATTGAATCCGCAGAACTCACTCCCGACCATACAAATAAACTAGCAAAAATAAATAATAATTTACTCATGACTATCTCCTACTACTCAACGTTAAGAGTTTTTTCGAAAGATGTGCCATCTTCAGAAACAAAACGTACAGTGTGTTTACCCGTATCTAATTTGCCTAAAGAAACTTCTTTAGTGAATGGCACAAGCACACGAAGACAAACAGATTGTTTCACATCGGCCATCGTTTTTACTTCTACTGTCGATGCATCCACATGATTTACTTGTGGTTGGCTAAGGCTATAACAACTGTTTGGAAACAAACCAGTTACAACAACATAAGCATCAGAAGATGAGTCGAATCCACTTGGAATGTAGGCATCATTAATGCTTACAGCAACCGTTTTTGATGGAATCACTGAATCAGCTTGTGCATTCGAGAAAGCCATTGCGGCAAAAGCGATAGTTAATAGTTGAAAAATTGATTTCATTTGAACCCCCTTTGGCTCCTATCTTTGGAGCATTTGTTTTGTGTCGAATCATTTCGACACTTTCCTTATACGCCTGTTGTGAAAAATAGACAGTAAAAACAAATCGAGGGAGTTGTTATTCTTTTTAATCGGTCATAGCTGTTTTTTTAATGATCTAACCAATGAATATCACTAATGATTATTAGTTTTTGATAAACGCTACTTGTAACGAAGCATATAAGTCTTTTTCTAACCAGAATCACAATTTTAAGAGCGGCGCTGCCGTAAAAACAAAGTTAATGCGAACGCAGCCATAACGAAGCTCAATATCATAGAGATACTCATAAAGCCGAAAGTGGCTCCGCGATCGTCATTGCGAAAAAATTCCAGACCAGCACGTGTGAGAGAATGAAAAATTAACCAGAATAAAAAAAGATGTCCTGGGCGTTTTACCAAAATATTTTTTCTCTCTAGATGAAGAACGACAAGGAAAAGAACAAATTCTAGAGCACTCGCATACAATTGCGTCGGGTGCCGATGTACTTCAAGAATACGCCCCGTGGTTAAATCCATCTGCTTTACTGATATGGCCCATGGAAGATCACAAATCGTTCCAAAACAACAACCAGCGAGAAAACACGCCAAACGCCCAAAGGCATAGCCCACCGAAACTACAGGAGTAAAAAAATCTAACCAATGGGTAAAAGATTGCCCTTTAATTTTAAGGGCGATCCAACCCGCCAACAAACCACAAAGAAGACCGCCATAAAAAACAAAGCCGCCCTGCCAAAAGTAAAAAATCTTTAAGGGATGTTGCCAATAATAACCAGGTTCTTCATAAATCACATGTAAGAGGCGTGCACCAACTGCCCCACCACCGACACAAATAAGGAACAAGTCGAGCGCTGTTACCCCCGAATGATCTCGCTTTAATGCTCGCTTATAAACATAGTAAACGAGTCCCATGAGGAGCAGGCTCATGTAAACAGGATAGGTGGGGAGGACAAATCCCCCGCCGAAATCTAGAGTGGGTAAAGGACCGAGAACAATCGTATTTTCCAAAGCACCCCCAACAAAATCAAACATTCGCTGGGACGGGTTTTTTCTTCCGCATCTCTAACAGAACCATCAAACCAATACCGGTCACAATGGAAATATCGGCCACATTAAATGCGGGCCAAGAGACTTGGCCATAATAATGAAAATCTAAGAAGTCGACGACAAAACCGTAATGCAAACGATCGATATAATTACCGATGGCACCGGCAAAAATGGCAGACAAGGAAAAAACGGCCCATACATCCTCTTTGGGTGTGGCTCGTAACATAAAGAAGATCACGATAGCCGCAAGTGGTGGAACCGATAAGAAAAATAAATTGCGAAGGGTTTCGTTGGCATCGCGCAAAAATCCAAATGCCGCGCCTGTGTTGCGTACATAGGTGATGTTAAAAAAATTATGGATCACAGATACAGTGTCACCGTGGTTAAATTGAGAATGAATATACATCTTTGTCGCCTGATCGAGGCAAATAATAAATCCACTCATGGCAATTAGGATCAAATATTTTTTCATGTTAGAGCTCCTACGCATTTCGGGCACAGTAAAGGGTGCTCGGTATTTTTGCCGATATCTAAATTATAATTCCAACATCTTGGGCATTTGTCACCAGATGCTTTTTCGGCAATGATTTGCTTTTCACCTTCAACAATTTGTACTTGGGAAACAATAAAAAACTCGCTGAGATGCTCTTTATAATCCGTGAGCACATTGAACTCTTGACCTTGGGCATGCAGGGTTAAAAATGTTTCAAGGCTTGAGCCAATGGTTTTTTCCTGGCGCAAGACCTCTAATCTTTTCGAGACTGCTTCACGCACCTGAAACAAGACCGCAAAATCATCTTTGATTTTAGGATTGTTCCATTGATTTTGCACCGTAGGAAAACCACATTCAAAAATACTCGTCTTTTCTTTTTGCGGATAATATTGGTAGGCCTCTTCGCTTAAAAACGAGGTGATGGGCGCCATAATCGATGCCAAATGTAAGGTCATGGTACTTAACACCGTCTGTGCCGATCGTCGTGGTTTTCCATCTGTTTTCCAGGTGTAGAGACGATCTTTTAAAATATCCAAGTAATGGGCAGAAAGATCGACGGTAAAAAAGTTATTTATCAGCTGATAAACTTTGTAATATTCAAAATTGTCATAGGCTTGACCACAGTCCTCTATGAGCACATTCAAGCGCGACAGCGCCCATTTATCGAGAGGCAGAAGTTCTTCGTAAGGGACTTTGTCTTCGGCTTTAAAGTCCGAGATATTGCCAAGCAGAAAGCGAAAGGTATTGCGCAAGCGGCGATAGGTTTCTGAGATACGCTTAAAACCCTCAGCGCTATAGTTCATGTCTTGGCCGTAATCTTGCGAAGCGGTCCACAAACGTAAAAGCTCGGCACCACTTTTTTTAATAAGCTCCATCGGGTCGACGTAGTTACCAACGCTTTTGCTCATTTTGCGGCCGTGTTCATCGTTGACGAAGTTGTGGGTGAGAAGTTTTTTAAACGGTGGTTGACCATTGGAGGCGATTGAAGAAATCAAACTCGTTTGAAACCAACCGCGGTGTTGATCAGAGCCCTCTAAATAAAGATCCGCCGGGAAACCCAAGCCGTCGCGTTTTTTCTGAACAGCCGCATGGCAAACACCACTATCAAACCACACATCTAAAATGTCGGAACCTTTTTTCCATTGATCGCTGCCGCAAGAGGAACATTTTAGAGGTTTGTGATCAAGAAGAGCTTCGACAGAGGCTTCGAAGTAATATTCGATACCACCTTCTGTTTCCATTTTCTCCGCGACGTGATTGAGAAAGTCTTGGGTCATATGGGATTGGCCACAGGATTCACAGTACAGAACCGGAATCGGTACACCCCAGTTACGTTGTCGACTAATGCACCAGTCAGGGCGGGCTTCGATCATGGCGGTTAAACGCTTAATGCCCCAATCGGGAACAAAGGAAATATCGCGTTGGATAGCAGATAGCGCTTTTTCGCGTACATTAAATTTTGGCTCATCCATACGAATAAACCATTGAGCCGTAGCACGGAAGATTAGTGGCGTTTTACTGCGCCAACAGTGCGGATAACTGTGCTCGATGGTTTTTACGCCCAACAGCTGTCCTGATTCTTTTAGGCGCTCGACAATTAGAGGATTGGCTTTAAACACATGGAGTCCTTCATACTCAGGAACTTCATTGGTGTATTCGGCACGCTCATTCACCGGACTTAATACTTTTAGGCCATATTGCAGCCCAACGATGTAATCGTCTTGCCCGTGGCCGGGAGCTGTATGTACCACACCCGTACCAGCTTCTAGAGAGACGTGATCCCCTAAAATAACCAAAGAGTCTCTATCGTAAAAAGGATGCTTGGCTTTTAGATTTTCAAACTCACTACCTTTAAAAGATTTACCGGTATCTTCTAGTTGGAGGCCCGTGTCTTTTTCGACCATTTCTTTAAGGGGCTTGGCGATAATGAGATGATCATTTCCCGATTTATAAATACCGTAATCAAAATCTTTATTAAGCGCCACGGCTAAGTTACTGGGCAATGTCCATGGCGTGGTGGTCCAGATCACAAAGTATGTGGGTGTCGAAAATTTACCAAATTTTTCTGGCAGATCGATTTGGAATTTCACATAAATCGAAGGGCTTTTGTGGGGGCGGTATTCAATCTCCGCCTCGGCGAGTGCGGTTTGTAAAGCATAGCACCAGTACACGGGTTTTTGTCCACGATAGAGAATGCCGTTTTTTAAAATACGCGCCAGCTCGCGCACCTCTTCCGCTTCGTAACTAGCGTGAAGGGTGAGGTACGGGTTTTCCCAGTCGGCTAAAATTCCTAAACGTTCAAATTGTTCTCGTTGATGATGAACCCACGTGAGGGCTTCTTTGCGGCACAGTTCGCGAATTTGTTTGGGGCCCACATCTTTTTTGTCGCCTAAGTCTTTAAGAACTTTGTGTTCGATGGGAAGTCCATGGCAATCCCATCCCGGAATAAAAGGGGCCGCTTGTCCTTTTAGGTTTTGGTATTTAATTGTAAAATCTTTGAGACATTTGTTGAGCGTGTGCCCCATGTGAATGCCACCGTTAGCGTATGGGGGGCCATCGGGCATAACAAAGCTGCCTTGCTTAGCGCTTTTGACCATGTGTTCGTAGGTGTACGATTTTTTCCAAAGGTCGATAAATTGTGGTTCGCGGGTTGGCAGATCGGCCTTCATGGGAAAATCGGTTTGCGGTAAATTAATGGAATCTTTGTAGTTTTGGGCTTCCTGGGACACCATTGCTCCTTGTAGATAAACGTCTACTGAATTTAGGCGTTTCACTGGTTTTGGTCAAGCCGCAGGCAGGGTGAGGAGGTCTCTTCGCGTTTACGATAGACTCCTGCTGATTCACTTGAGTGGCGCTATTTTGTAAACCCCTTCAAAAACGAGTTCCGCAGCAACGGCTACATGCGAGCATGTAGCCGTGCGAGGACTGTCTGAGCTTTTTGAAGGGGTTTACAAAATAGCGCTATGAAAGTGCAGGAGGATATTATTTTTCGCTCCATCGGGCGATTTGTTCCATACCAAGGACTATCGTCATGCGCAGAGCTTCTTGTGGAGAGCTTAAATTAAAGCGTTCTTGTACTTTGCGAATCATGCTCAAAGATTTTTCATCCAACGAAAAGAATCCGTCTGTTGGAGGTGCTGGGCGCGGCGAGACTTTTTCTGAAGTCGCGTGGATTGGTGCTGCCACGGTAGGCGGAGGAGTAGGGGCTCGTGGTGTGAGTGTTTCAGCAACAGGTGGTTTTATGGATGGCGCCATTGTTGGTGCTGTAGCTGGCATCATAGGTTGTGGTGTTGGAAGTTGATATTTTCCATCTACGGCAGGAGGTACCTCATCGAATTGAGCGAAGTCGCGCGAGAGGGCTTTTAAATCATCGATAAATTTTTTGCTACTTACCGGGGCATCCGCATCGATTTTTTGTATGCCTTGGCGCTGAGCTTGAAGATAAATACTCACCAACAAATCAGGTGAAGAGGCAGCTTGCTTGACACTTGACGGTTGATGGTGCAACCACTCAAAGGCTTTGGCGAGAGTTTCTTTTGTATAAGCTTGCGGCGCAAAAAAAGACATAGGAACTAGCTGTTTAATGAAAGCGTAAAGAGTTTGCAACTAGAACTTAGGGGCAAGTACTAACTCACTGCGAATTACATTTTTTTAAACGAATCTGTACTGCTCATAAGATGTATCTTAGGGAAAGAAAAGAGCATCTTAAAATGTAATCCCGTGATGCTTTATTTATGAGCAAAAATATAAAAATGAGTAGATTACTTAATTCTTGCGAATATAAATACGCGTGTTGGTTGCCTTGTCCTCGGGCACGCCGGCTTCGATAAGCTCCCGTGTGGAGACTTCAATATTTTCTACGTTCATATCGACGGGCCAGGGCAGTGGAGGCACGATCGTGTTTTTGTAAACGCTTGTCATGTAGTGAGCCCATATTGGTAGGGCACCAGAAGAGCCGGAAAGTTTTAACGGTGTGTTGTCGTCGTAGCCCACCCATACAACCGCAACTTGATTGGCGGTAAATCCTGCAAACCAAGCATCTTTGTAATCTGAGGTCGTTCCTGTTTTACCGGCGCATTCACCTTGAAACCCCACACTGCGTGCACCGCGACCAGTTCCTGTGTTCATAACGTCCGCTAAGATACTATCGAGGAGAATAAAATCTTCTTTGGTTCCCACTTGATCTTTCCAATCTGGCGGATGATGTTGGTAAAGCGATTGGCCCTCGCTATTTTCTAGACGACGTACCATATAGAGATCGGGCTTTTCACCAAAGCGAGCGAAGGTATTGTAAACAGTGAGCACTTCCAGGGGTTTCATTTCAAAAGCGCCTAAAGAAACAGAAGGGTATTCTTGCAGCTTGGACTCCACACCGAGGCGATGGGCCACATCAATAACGGCAGGTAGTCCCACTTGTAAGGCGAGACGAGCCGTGGGGATATTTAACGATTCTTTCAATGCATAAAACGCCGGAACTTTATCAGATGTTGTGTTGTCATAATTATGCGGTGACCAGGATTGTTTTCCATATGTGTGAGTTAATGGAGTGTTTTCAATTTGAGTCAGCGGAGAGAAGTCTTTGTTCTCCATAAAAGCGGTTAGATAAACAATGGGTTTAAAAACTGAGCCCACTTGTCGTGCGCTATCGAAGACGCGATTAAATTGCGACTTACGATGATCGCGTCCGCCGACGACGGCGAGAACTTCTCCCGTCTTGGGATTATTTGCAAGGAGAATACCTTGCAAGGAGTGAGCTTTATTTTTCTTATGATATTCGGACGTTGCTTCAAGCTCATTCAGCTGTGTTTGCACAGATCTTTGCGCCGCCTCTTGGTGCCAAGGGTTCATGGTTGTGTAAATGCTGTAACCGGTAAGATCAGAAAAACCATTTTTAGCAAGCTCACGCTTGGCGCCTTCGATAAAATACGGTGCGGTTTCTTTTATCTCGATAGTGGATTTTTTGGGGAGAGGTGCGGCCATAGCTTTTTTAAAATCATTTTCGAGAATACGATTTTGCTCGAGCATATTTTTTAAAACTTTTTCTCGGCGAGCCAGAGCCCTTTCGGGGTGAGCAAAAGGATTGTAGCGTCCAGGGCTATTGATGACAGCTCCTAACAGAGCACATTCGGCTAAATCTAAGTGTTCGGCAGGTTTAGCAAAATAAAATTTAGCCGCCGCTCCCACACCACGTACTTGGTAACTGCCTTGTTGGCCCAGGTAAATAATATTGAGATATGTTTCCAGAATTTGGTCTTTGGGAATGCGGGCCTCCACCACAAAGGCCATGAGCATTTCTTTGATTTTGCGGCTAAAAGTACGCTCGGAATTTAAAAAATAATTTTTAACCAACTGTTGGGTGATCGTGCTTCCACCCTGAGACAAGCGCAAACTTTTAAGGTTTACAAAAATAGCACGGGCCAGTCCGCGAAACGAAACACCTTGGTGGTGCAGGAAGTCCGGGTCTTCAATAGCCAAAGGTGCATCCAAACAACTCAAGGGGATGTGGTTTAATGGTAGGCGTCTTTGAATGATGGGAGCATCGCCTAAATATTGGGCGAGTATTTGTGAAAACAACTCGACGCTTTCAGTTGGCGATGATTGGTTGGTTTCAGGATCTGTTGCTAAAAGGAGTAGCACAGAATCCAACTCATCGGTGGCAATCAAGTATATTTTTTTATCAACATGATGATAAAACGCAAAACACTTAAGGGCTTTTTCATAAATTTTTGTGCATTCTGTGCCAGTGGCTTGCGCATAATCTGAGCGGCGCAGAATGGAGCCCCATTCTTTTTTACGATAATCCTGCTCTTCGAGCACTTGTACCCAGCGTTTTTCGTTAAAGGTATCTCCAGGAGTCAAACGCGGAGCTGCTGAATAGTATGTGGTGGGATGAACAAGCCCTTGCGCTCCAAATTTTTCGCGAATTTCTACGTCAACGATAGCCACCCAAATAGCGATGTAAATGATAGGAAGCGTCACCAAGATCGACAGAGTGATCAAAATCAGTTTTGTTCTCGTCATGCCGCTTGACTTTATGCGCGACTATGCGTTTAGTCAAACCATGCGATTAAATGCGTTTCAAATAGAGAGTCTTGCCAAAAAACTTATTAACGAAATGGCCGAAAAAAACATCGTTTCTTTCCGTGAAGGAAAAGATAAGGCCATCCAGCGCGCCATTGAGCTGATTGGCGAAGATTATCAAGACGAAAAAGTTTTAGAAGACGAAGTGAACAAAGCGCTAGATAAATTAGAAGCACAAGGAACCGAGGGCTTTGATCGTCATAAAATGTTCAAAATGATGAAAAAGAAAATGGCCGATGAAAAAAGGATGGTACTGTGATTATCAGTGAAGAACGTCAAGTCCATTTAGCAAGAACTGTGATTGATGGCCTGTGGGGCGATGAGCTGATCGATTTTGACGAAGAGCACGAGGATACCATCGTCCGCCAAGCACGCATGATTATCTCCCATTGGGTCGAAGAACAGGGTGACATCGATCAGTCTGTGCGCGAAAAAATTCAGAACCTAAAAAGAGGCGTAGTGGAAGGATCGTCCGAGTGGACTATTCTATACAAAAAATATCTACAAGAAGAAATGCTTCGCAAAGGTTATCGTTAAGAGCTACATTACAGCCATAAAGTGGAGGACGAAGTGAAGAAAATAACTTTTCTTTATGTTTTTTTTATGAGTTTATCAGCATCTGCTGATATCGAGTGGAATGGTACCTATCGTATCGAAGGTGTTCGAGTGAAAAACTCGGAACTCAACGAGGTTAAACGTAATAAAAATTATATTCTTCATCATTTGGTTTTAAACCCTAAGATTACCGCTTACGATGGGTTAACTATTTATGGGCGTTTTGATATTTTAAATTCCAATCAGTACCCCAATTCACAAGTGGGACAATTTTTTGGTTCAGGTGTCGGCGATTCTACCCAAGCGCAAAATGGCGATACGAATGACATTTTGAGTGATCGACAAAAATCTGATTTTATTGCGGTAAACAATCTCTATCTGACCTATGCACATGAGTTCGGTCTTTTAACTGTGGGACGAGCACCATTACACTTTGGTCTCGGCATGAGCTACAATTCGGGAGCGAAAGCCTTTGATCACTGGTTTGATAACCGCGATTTGGTTGCGTATAAATTCGTTACGGGTAACATATCTGTAACCCCCATGTTTGCCAAAGTAGCGGAGAACGACATCGGTTTTGAAGATGATATCAATGACTACATGGTTCACCTACAATACGAGAATCCTGATTCTGAGTTAAAGTTGGGTCTTATGTATCGTATGCGCCATGCTGCTAAATTTGGCAATACAGCACCAGGAACTCCTGTCTTTGGTGATAACACCATTTCTCCACAAGGACAGGGACGGTTTAAGGGTGAGTATTGGAATTTATTTTTCTCGCGCTGGATTACCGATTCCCTTAAATTTGGCTTAGAAGCTGCTACACAAAAAGGTACAACATCTGTTTCCTCATCCGCAGGGGCGGTTAGTCTCGATGGCTACGGTGTTGCGATGGAATTAGATTGGGTACCTAAAGAGGCCAATTGGAACTTTAATTTAAAAGCGGGTATTGCTAGTGGTGACGATCCTTCTACTCCTAATGTGTACGAAGGATTTATTTTTGATCGCAATTACGATGTTGCCTTTTTATTATTCAACCAACCCCTCGGTCAGTACGATTTGTTTCGAACAGCAGGTATTCGTAAAACCAATTATCAAAACATTCAAGATTTACCCTCTTCGCGCGTGGATGAGGAGGCGATTAGTAACGTGATGTATTTTGCTCCAAAAGTGAAATACAAATGGTCCGGTAAGTTCGATACAGATTTAGGGTTGACATATGCCCGTCTTACTAGTGATCCTTTAGTGGGAGTCAATGTGGATAAGTCTGTGGGTTTCGAGGTGGATATCTCGTTAAATTATAAACCCTATGACAATGTCCAATGGATAAACCGTATAGGAATTTTATCGCCTGGTGCTGCATTTGCAGCCGGTGGTTTATACAACAAGCAGACTGCCTATGGTTTAGAGACTAAAGCCGCTATCACATTTTAACACAGCTTGAACAGCAGCTTTGATATATCAGCCAGGATGGCATCTAGAATACAACATGGAAGCGGTTGCAGGGGCCCCGGGGGCAAAAATCTCCGGGGTTTTTTGTTTTGTAAAAAAAATAAGATATCTCGTATCACTAAACAACTTCTCCATTCTGGACTGCCTCAGCTGTCATTTTCGGTATCGTTTAATTTGAGGAAATGCGCAGAAACATTATTTTTTCGAAGGACAAAAATGGGCACCAGAGATGTAGAGAATGCCAAACATTGCAAAATCATTGGATTTTCTGGCTATTAATCGCACTTCAGTATGGCATAGAAATCGCTCTATGGGCAAGCGAGGTGCGTATGTTGCGAACAGTATGTTTTTTATTGCTACTCTCATTTAGTACCACAGTTGCTGCCGAAGAGGAGAGCACGGGGTTGGGATTAGTGATCGTAGATATGGTTTTGCGTGCGGGGCAGAGATCGAGCGAGTTAAGTTTCCGTTGTCTCGGTCACAGACGTAATACTTATTTTTCAGTTACATTTGATTTAGTCGATTCAGATATTAAAATTTTGCAAAATACTGGTGATGGAAAACAAAATTGTGAGTTTGCTGATAACAAAGTGTTTTTTAAACAGCATCCTCAAGTCTTAGAAGATGTTAAAAAAATAAAAGAAATGATGGCTTCTCATTATACAAGCAATGAACGTTTCGAGCTTATATATAATGGACGAGCACCCTTTGTGAAAAAAGGTGTTTTAGCGAAATTCTTTAATCATCTTGTGACTTCCGCCAATGCGAGCTCCGTTGATGATTTAAATAGAGACTTGGTGGTGAGTCGTAAGGAGAAGGGACAGAATGTTTTTGTTGATCGTTATTACTTAGACAATTCACTTCGTCCCGTGGATCAAGAAGAAGTACGAACTACTGTGCGATAAAAAATGAGGTTATAATGAAACGTCTGCTAGTCCAGCTCATAATTATTTTCGTTCCCTTTATTGCAATAGCTGGAATTTCCGAGCAAGATGCACGTACGCTTATTCAGCAAGCTAAAAAACTTTACCCATCAGCAGAGTTTGTTGTCGACGAAAAAGATCCCCTAGTGGTTGCATCAGCCGACATAGTCGGCGAAAAGCAACAAAAGCAGGTTACTTTAAGTCGAGCCCTTTTAAACTCCCCTCGAATGAGCAAGGATGGCTTACGATTGACGATTTGTCATGAATTGGGACATTTGTTTGGAGGTGCGCCTCGACGAAACATACCCATGGATTGGCCAGGGCCAATGGCTGAAGATGGTAAATCACTCACAAGCTCTGAAGGGGAGGCGGATTATTATGCACCATCATGTCTTAAAGATTGGTTCGCCAAAGTAACTATTCTCAATAATTCAGAATATGATGTGCACTCCACAGATTATCAGCAAGCTTATAAGGTGTGTACAGAGCATGGTTTTACCGTAGCCGCTATGCAAGACCATTGCGTTCGTTCGCTTCTTGCGGCAAAAAATTTTTTAACCCTCGTTGCCGATTTTCAAGTTGATATTCGTGGGCATGATCCAGAGGTGGTTCCGCAAACAATTATTGATATGTATCCATCGAGACAATGTCGTATGGACACGCTTCGCGCACGAACTTTGTGTCCTGACCCTCACGAAAAACAATGGGATTTTGTGATGGATAAAAAATCAGATTGTACACAAATAGTCGGGCAACGGCCTGCCTGTTGGTACCAATCAAAAGCGAAGTAGTATTGTTGAAAAATTATTTATAGATAAGGGTGCACATGAAAATAAAATTAATAATTTCACAAATTATTTTTATTATAACTTCTCCCGGTTATGCTCTACCAAACTATTGTAATAGTGAGGTAGTACATCAAATTCAAAGACCATATGCAAAGGGAAAAAAAACATTTAGTTACCGCTATAGTGTTAGAGATGACATCAACACGGAAGAAAATGAAAATGTCGTAGTCTTTGTTCCAGGTGGTCCTGGGCAAACATCAATGGATATGCTTATTGCATTACCCAACGATTTTCGTTTGGTCAGAATAGATCCCCGTGGGGTTGGTTGTAACGAAAATGTAGCTCTAACTGATGAGGATTTTACGTCTGAAATCTTAGCCCAGGATATACTTGCGGTCGTTCGCGATCTTCATCTAAAAAAATACATTTTACATGGTATTTCGTATGGAACAGTTGTTGCCACGATGGTGGCCTCTTTGGCAGAATCACAAAAAACTGTTTTGCCGCAGGCGGTTGTGCTCGAGGGTGTTATTGGCAATGCCTATGGACCAGATGAGTATTATAAAGGTTATCTGAGTGTATGGAATCGTATTAAACCTCAACTTCCAATTAATATACAACATATGTTGATCCAAGAGCCTCTGCCCTTAGGGTTGAGCTCTAAAGAGTGGGCGGCATGGATCACATCGAACTTGATTTATGGAGTCCTGCCTCAAGGGGATGATGCGGCTGTCACTCAGCTTCTGCGATTGAATGCGATTCAAAAATCTGCAAATGACAAGGAAAAACTATTATCTCTAATACAACATTTTATTGCTCCGCCAACAGCTGGTCGAACTCAAATTTATACTCAAATCACATGTCGTGAGCTTGTCCCAGATGTTCGCGATGTTAAATTTGATTTTGATCTTAAAGGCGGAGACATTGTGATTTCGAATCAAAATTTATGTCGCAATATAAAAATGGATCACCCCTTTGATTCGAAACGCTATCCGGTAAAAAGTCCTATTTATTACTTTAGCGGAGAACACGATCCTGTTACCCCTATTTCACAAGCACAATATCATTTCAATAATCAAACAGGAACACGAACCTGGGTGCAGGTGAGTAAAGGCGGGCATCCTGCGCTATCTGTGAACTTAGCCGATTGTAGTCCGCAAGTTTGGCAAGCAATAGCTGAAAACTCTTCTGATAAGTTTAAAACAGCAATGCAAAGTTGTGCTGCAAGAACCTCTATACAGCATGTGCCGTAATCCTTATACTGGTGATTATTGGCAAAAATTTCTGCTTTAAAGGTTTTTATTGCTTTTTAATAGGCAAGCCTCTATTGAACCGTCTATGCAATGTGCAAACTGCGGATATAAAAACGATGGCAAATACTGCTCTCAGTGTGGTCAAAAGATGGAACTACATCTTAACCCCACATTACATGATCTTATTCATGATGGGGTTCATGAATTTCTCCATATTGATGGAAAAATTTTTAATACCATCTATGTTTTGTTGCGGTACCCAGGCAAACTCACCAAAGAGTTTTTGCAAGGTAGAAGAGTCCCTTATATTAATCCTATTCGTCTGTATTTGTCTCTGAGTATTCTTTATTTTTTGTTATCTTCTTTGGTTGGTGTACATACGGAGATTAAAGTTCAAAATACAGACAAGATAGATATCAATATCTATGAGCATATCGAAGACCCTTATTATAGAGAAAAAATAAAAAAATTAGAGCCAATTTTTAAAGAAGGGTTAAGAAAAATTGAAAAAAATGGGAACGGTGAATTTAAAAATCTTTATGCGCACTCACTTGCGAAAGCTTTATTCTTGCTTTTACCAGTCTTTGCTTGGCTATTAAAAATGACCTACTTTCGCCGAAAACAAAGATACCCACAGTATTTATATTTTTCCTTGCACTACCATGCCGCTTTGTTTGCGGGTCTTATTCTAACAATTCCCCTGAGCTATTTAATGGATACTTTGTTATTTTGGTTGATATGGGCTGTTGGTTACCTCACTATAGCGTTAAAAAGCGTTTGGGGTGATAGTACAAAACGAGCGATTCAAAGAACACTAGTTACTCTTTTTATATATAGCTTAATATTTGCAGTCGTTTCAGGATTGATTGCCTTCTATACGCTATATCATCTGGGGGCCTACTAAATTAGGTATGATAAACGAAAGGTAGGGTGGCTTTAACTCATGAAGCTATCTAAAAGATAGAAAAACCCTTATTGAACCACTGGTGGTACAGCAGTTGGTATTGTATAACTAGTCCCAGAACTACTATACGGCGTAACTAGTGGATTTACTCCGTAGATTTGCGATAATCCCACGTTGGCCGTTAACCACGGTTGGGTAGATGTAGGATAAGCATACAAAGAGTTTCCCTCCATACGAGCGGCAGTACGAAGTTGGGTGAGGTATTCCAATTTTCTGCGAATTAAAGTGTGCTGTTCTTGCGTTAAACCATTCTGAATTTGCAGGTATGTCATAAGAAATCGCATATAGCCACTTGAGAGATTGTTATCGCGGGTGTTGCGTATGTTTAGCTCAACATCTTGTAAACGACGAATTTCTTGATCAAAGCGATTTGTTGGGTACGCAACAAGACGATAATTTCGTTGCAGGGCCATTTGCTTTTGCTGTTGTGCTTGCTGAAGAAGTCCCAGAACCATAAGATGTTGTTGGCGCAGTTGTGCATCATTGTTTATGGCGAGTGCATAGGCTTGATTTAAATCATCTACCGAATAGGTCTGTGGTATCGGTGAGCCGTAATAAGGTTGATTCACAACAGGATTGGCCTGCTGTAGTACGTAGACAGGGGAGCCTGTTGTTTCAATGCTTGCAGGAATACGTTTTCCTGCTTTTACTCCGAGAGCGTAGAATGTTGCCAGCATTGCACTAAGAGCCACAATAAAAAAGAATTTTTGTTGATTCATAAATCCACCCCTATAGATAAAGAAGTTATTCAAGTGCCATGCCAGATAGAGCTTAAAGTAAACAAAGGGTGAGTATTGAGAGTGGTTAAAAACATATGTACTGTCAAAACAGTGAGCGGAACAAAAGTGTATTATTTTGAGACATAAAAATTTTTTCAAAATGAGGAGGCGCCCTAGTGGATAGTATAGAAGTCCCTCCTGATAGGCAGAACCTAGACTTTTGTGTCGAAATATAATCATGGTATTAACCGATATTAATCGAGTATGAACTATGGATTTAAGCTCGCGAATTACAAATACAAATTCTTGTTGTGGTTTCTGCTATTGCCACTTTTCGCCTGCTCTAAAGATCAGGGGGCTTTTTTTGCAGCGTCACTCGACCTACAAACGCCAAAGTTAATTATTTCGAGTCAACAAGGCGGGAGCACGGCTGTTGTGATGTACAATCTAAACGGTGAGCAACTTAAAGTGCTTCATGATTATGATGCAGAAGGTGGAACTCCACGAGGTTTGATTGCCCTTAGTCCCTTAGAGTTTTTGGTATCTGTGGATGGAAACGATCATATCGATAAAATTTCTTTAGTAGATGGTGTTTCTCAGTTTTCTGCATCAACTGGGTTTTCCGGTACACTTTATCAGGCGGCAAAACATGATGATTATGGACTCTTTTTTATTGAGAGTAATACGCTTGAAGCTTTTGATTTAGATGGAGTGCGTAGCGGAAATCCACGCATTGGAACAACAGTAGGATCTTGTCAGCTCAATGTTCCTCGCGGAATGACTTTTAATCAACAAGGGCAATTGATTGTGGTGAATACGGGAAATGATGATATTAATGTTTATGATGTTTCAGATCCTGCAACTCCCACTTGTGTGCGGGCCAACACCACATTGGGTAATGTCGACCCCGTAGCTGTTTTAGCACACTCAGATGGATTTCTATATGTAGGCACCCAAGGAGATGATCGCATTTATCGTTTTGCCGGAGACGGTAGTGGTACAGGCACTGTTATTTTTAACGATAGCACGCGCATTAATAACCCATCTGCGATTGTAGAGATGCCCGATGGCTCTTTACTGGTAGCATCAGATGGGACAAATGCGATTATTAACATACGTACGGATGGTACGATGATTGGTATTACCAATTTGATTCAAGACGCCTATACGAATTCTATTAACCAAATGATTATTCTTCAGGAGTCGACACGTTGAATAGGCTCCTCCTAGGACTTCTTATTTTTGGTTTTTACGGATCGGCGCAAGCGATTTCATTGGATTTGGGTCTTGGTTATTCTCTTATCGATTTAAAAAATCCTGACGGATCAACCGCCCGTTCCACGGGTGTGGGTGGGGCAGTGGGTGGTTATTACAGTATTTGGGCAAATCAAAATTATGATTTTGGTATTAAGGGGTCGGTCTTTTATTCTAAAATGAAGAACGACGCAAATTCCGCTGTCCTTAGTGAAAAAACGGAATTTCTCAACTTTGGCTTGGGGCTGGAGTTAACGGTTTATGATTTCTTTTTTAGCTGGCAGTACAAGCATGCGCGAACCAATATCACGACCGAGGGCAGTTTTAATAATACGAGTACATATTCGCGTTATATGTCGCAATTGGAAGTGGGTTATGAGTGGAGAATGGATACCAAAGCTGTGCGTTTCGCTTATCAGGTTATTAATAGTTCTTTGCCGACAATGGGATCTGGGTTGAGTAGCGATGTAAGTCTTTCGCAATCTGCTTTTATGATTTATTTACGGTTTGATTTTATGCACAGTCCAAGTACCCACAGAAGCACATACGATCCGTACTCTGAAACATGGCCCTATGGTTCTTCTTCCAGATCCTCATCGTCGAGCTCTTCGTCTGAGGGCAGCTCTCGAGAGGCCTCAGATGTGTCATACAGTCCCAACTACCGCACATATCGCTACTCACCACGTCCCTCGACACGTATTAAATAACATGTTTTTTCCAGCCTTGATCTGTGAGTTTACTATCCGGAAACTCAATCGCACCACAAACGCGTGGAAAGCCGGTGGTGGGACTCTATATTCGAGTTTTTAAGGTGGGAGCCTGACTCATGGCTGAAAGAAAGTGAGAAAGGTTTTAAGAAAAGGTCGTGTGACGGCTTTTTCCGGAACGCTTTTTCTGTCGTTCCTACAGGGTCTGCGAGTTGGGAGTTGAGTCTCTTCCCTTCCCTTTTGCAGTGAGCTTCGTTTTACTGAAGCGCCCCTGTCGTGAAGATAGATATATCAAGTTGGAACCAATAATAAAAATTCATTATTTTTATCCATACGATAAATATGGCTTATACCTGAAAAAGGCCTCAAATTCGCCTCTAGAGCGGCTTTTTTACTCCTGATGTGCTGAAAATGAGCAGCTATTATGTAATTATTCTCTAAGGCCTTGCGACCCTATAAAAAGTACTCACATTCGGGAGCTAAGCGCGTTATCATGGGGCCAGAAAATGAAAAACGAAGAGCACAACCTAAATAGCGAAGAGGGTCAGATTCATCCACTAGAGGCGGAGATTCCTCCCCACGGGGTTCCCAGTCCTGCAGAATTGCAAAAAGAATTTCAAGAATTGATTCGTAAAAAATTTGGCAATTCAGTGCAGATTCTCGCAGTGGATACAGCTGATGCGGTTCCTCCTTCGGAAGAAAAGAAGTCGCCTGCGAATCCCGCTTTACCCAACTTCTCATTTAATTATACCCCTAAACAGATTGTCGAAGGGCTTAGTGATTCTATCATAGGGCAAGAAGAGGCGAAGCGTGCGCTGGCGTTAGCTGTGTGTGATCATTACCGCCACATACAAGCCGAGCAAGAAGGCGATGTGGCGGAACATTTTCAAAAACAAAACGTACTGCTCCTCGGACCGACTGGAGTTGGTAAAACGTTTTTGGTGCGCTCCATTGCGCGCATGATTGGCGTTCCTTTTGTAAAAGCTGATGCGACTCGTTTTAGTGAAGTGGGGTACATGGGAGCCAATGTCGATGATATTATTCGCGATCTTGTTCAGCAGGCCAAGGGGGATATCAAACTTGCCGAAAATGGTATTGTCTATATCGATGAGGTCGATAAAATTGCCGCAAGCCCTGATCACCGCGGAAGAGATGTTAATGGTCGCGGTGTGCAGTTCGGTTTATTGCGCTTACTCGAAGATGCGGAAGTGGATCTGAATTCCTCCCACGACATTCAATCGCAGTTTAAAATGTTTATGAGCCTTCAGCGTAAAGGTGAACCCAGCAAAGAGATCGTGCGCACGAAAAATATATTATTTATTTTCAGTGGTGCTTTTCATGACATCATACCAATCATACGTAAGCGTTTGGCGGGAAGTAAAATGGGTATCAATTCCGATGTGCGCACAGAGCTTGAAGAAGATAAATATTTTTATTTGGAACATGTGCAAGCCCGCGATCTGGTAGACTTTGGATTTGAACAAGAGTTTATTGGCCGTTTGCCTGTGGTTACAAGCTTTCATCAACTCACCGAGCAGGAGCTATTTGAGATTTTAAAATACTCGAGTGCTTCGATCATTCATCAGCATGTGCGTAGTTTTCTTCATTATGGTATTGAGTTGAGCTTTACCGACGAAGCTCTTTATGAGATCGCTAAAAAAGCACGGGCTTTAAAAACCGGAGCGCGTGGCTTAGCTCATGTGTGCGCAACTCTCTTAAATGACTTTAAGTACGAACTTGCCGAAAGCCAAATCACTTCGCTAGAAGTGACCCCGGAAATGGTTCATAATCCGAAAGGTTATTTGCAATACCTTCTGGGGCACTAGGGGTACGGACTTACTTATGGGACACAGGGCATCTTATCACAGTACTAATGGCGCTGACGTATCCACCGATCAGACGCCCTGTGTCCCATAAGTAAGTCCGTACCAACTACCAACTACTCGTCGTTTGTGACTTTGAAAAAATCTAAATCAAGAGAGTACAGCACTTCCTCAGGTGACTGCTTGATAATGGCCTTACTATTTTTTATAAACTCTACGATATTTTCTTTAATACGAACCACATCCGCATGCGACAGTGTAACAACGGACGAATAGTGGATATCCTCTTCGCGACGCTCAGGAAGTTTTTGCGTCGTATAGAGCCGCCAATTGACATGATGACGAGAAATCAGAGGAGAGTCGGCTTTAAGATGAATACTCGTGGTACCAATCTTATAGACTCCTTTGTTGAGAAAGACCAAGCCAACATCTACTAAAAATGCGAGAGCACTTTTCACAATATGAGGCGACAGTTGTAAATCTTTGCTAATAGAGGAAATGGTGTGCGGCAAGGGAAGGGAGGTGTAAGTGTGAATCGCAGAATAATACCATTCGGAGTAATAAGTGACGTGATCCCTCTCACTGAGAACATTGGATACATTGAGTCGTGCAGACAAGTTGAATCGAGATTGCTTAAGCTCTGTGATTTTCTTTTCGAGGCGTTGCTTTAAAGGCTTAGATCCCGCGCGTTGCCAAAACAAAAGCAAAAGAAAATATTCCGACTCTAAATCGCTGTGAAGAAAATAATCATTAATCGCTTCGCCTTGTTCAGGCGTGAAATGCTGATGGCCGCGGAGCACACTAGACAAATAAGCTGTCTGACAGTTGATAGCTTTTGCTAAGCGCGAGCGGGCCCCTCGTCCAGCAAGATCTTCATCGAGTCGCTGTGTGACGTAGTCTTTATAGTCTTTAAAATCAAACAGTTCGCGTTTTTGCATATATAAAATTAATAAACTTGCATATTTTTAATAAAATTTATCTATTTTAATTTGAATTGTCTATCGATACTTATGGAGCATACCATTTTACAATATAGAGGTACGTTTTATGAAAACAGGAATTTCTCTCATACTTTTTTTGTTTAGCATTTCGGTGTTTGCTTTACCTCCGTTTGATCCAGGTGACGGTGCCGATAGTAGTGGCGGCGGTATTGCCGTTGTTTGTCGCAATCCTGATCAAACCATCACTAGTGTGGAGATGTTAGATCTTTACGAAGGTCGAGTGATTTATGGATTAAATATTCAAGCGCCAGGTAAAACTGTGCCAGATAGTCTGAAGGTTATAAAAGATAAATTAAAAGTGGTTTTTAAAAATGTTCCGATGGGCAAAACACCTGCTTACTACATTGATAAAGCACAAAAAGATTTTAAACTCTTACCACCAGATGCAGCGCTTGTTCCAGTAAACGATGGTGCAGAACTCGTGATCCCAACCAATTGTACTTTGGAGCAATTAGCACTCTATAAAAACAATACCTATCTTTTGGTGAACAGCGTGTTGTGGAATCAGATGGATGATTTAAACAAAGCCGCACTTTTTGCCCACGAAGGGATTTACACTCACGAACGAGAATTAGGAGACAAAACTTCGCAACGTTCGCGAAAAATTGTGGCCCATTTGTTTTCTGAATATGATTTTACCTCTCTTTTGTCCGAAGTGCCACAAGATGCAAACGAATGCATTGCCCATCATGAGCAGGATCTCCAGCTTATCGCCTTTCAATTTTATAAGTTTACCAATCCCTTTCAAAAAGATGAAGAGGTTTTACAGTTTACTAAATTCCGTGGTCGTTATCCCTATAGCTTAACCGATGTGAGAACTCCCACATGGCCGTGGGCGGATCAGTTAGGTGATTTGTACTTAGATGTGGATTCTCCCATCGAATTGTTTGATCAATTGTATATCCGTAGAAAGATGACGTCTTCTGGTGATGTGCAGTCTTATTATTTTCAAGAGCCTGATGGCAATTACTTGATTAAGTGTAATAAATCGCCGCAGGTGGGAGAGGCAAAACTTACTTTTAATCCGAGCTCAGTACAATTTGGATCGGTAGCTGTAGGACAAACAGGTTCCACTTCTGTAGAAATCACCAATGATGGAGACTTGGCGGCAAGTTCCATATCTCCGTCGGATCTTGCTGAACCTTTTTCTTTTTTAGGCGGAAGTTACCCTGGTACGGGGGGTACATGTATGGCCACATTGAGTGCACACCAGAAATGTACGATCGTGCTGGCGTATGCGCCCAAAGCGATGAGCATGAGTGACACCACGGAGTTGGAATTTTCTTACAATAATGGAACGAGTGCTGCAAAGGTGCATTTGTCCCTTCAGGGAGCTCACTTGGCGCCAGCGGTTCTAGTCATTTCTGATGCACTAAATTATGATTACGGTACTCAAGCTGTTGGAGGAAGCACATCGCATGTATTTACTGTTATCAATACGGGAAGTTATCAAGCACGTCAGATGAGCGGCGGTGGATTGGCGTCGCCGTTTTCTTTTTTAGGAGGAAGTTATCCAGGCACAGGGGGAACCTGCGGTTCGTCCTTAAATGTCGCGGCCGCGTGCACGGTTGTTGTTGCTTTTGAGCCGACTGCAAGTGGTGTGATGTCGGATGTTTTGGAAATCGGTTATAATGATGGCGCCACAAAGCAAGTCAGTCAGCGCCAAGTGCAAGGCACAGGTGCGAACCCTGCCGTGATAAGTATATCAGACGGACCCGCTTATGATTTTGGTTTAGTTTCTAATAGTGGTGTGGTTCACCATACGTTTACACTTACAAATTCAGGATCAATAAGCGCTACCGCTTTATCTGAAGTTGGTCTAGCGAGTCCATTTAGCATGGTTGGCGGAGTT
>JACKAL010000010.1 GCA_020635085.1 Pseudobdellovibrionaceae bacterium | reverse complement strand
TGGCGTACGAAAGCACGAGATGGTCGTCTTTAAAGCTGACTTGAAATTCAAAATTGTTCCCTGGAGTAAAATTAGATGGGCATGAATTAAATGTTTGTTTAGCACTTTTTGATGACATGGTCGAGCCATGCACAACATATTCGGCAGATACTTCATGTGAACAAGTAATACCTTTTTCTAATAAATCAAACTGGTTTTCTGCTTGCTTTAATTCAAGCAGTTTTTCTTTATTTTCTAAGTTGTGAGGTTTTTTCGTAAGACTATTGATGGCAAAACGAATATTTTTTTTTGCAATTTTTATTTTATCTTTTTTATATTTGATATCAAGTTGCTCTTTTTTTACGATAAATTTATCGGTTATTTCAAAACTATTTGTATAAGAAAAACGATCAAAAGTTGCAGGATCTTTTTGTGTAAAAGGAGCTCCGGATCGACATTTAAAATCAATATTTTTCCACGTACCAAGTAATTTCTTCTGATCAATATCTATGACTTGATTTTCCTCGCTAACGGTTTCAGGCAACGAATATTTTGTTTCTGAGGCGATTTTCCTTTCTCTTTGTTCCTGCTTAGCATGATGAGTGTTTGATGAGGCATGTGCCGATAAGAAACTGGTAATTAAAATCAAGACAAAGGGAGGCATAGTTTATCCAGTCTTTAAAATAGTTAATGTTTATTATCTACGCTTTTAAGAACACGCCACATTTTAGACGGGCTCTTAGGGTGTTTCTCCATTAGCCATAAATGAATACTATGGCAAATGGAAATACATCTAGAATGATTTTCGATTGTTTCTTATTTTGTGTCTAAAAAATTCGACTAAGTTGGTCTTTGGTGTAGATCAAGCGTAATTTGGGCTCTATATTGAGAACGGCTGAAGATTGGTGGTCAGAGAGGGAATCGAACCCCCGACACGAGGATTTTCAGTCCTCTGCTCTACCGACTGAGCTACCTGACCACTGTCGATACAAAATAAGAACTACCATAGCTACTTAAAGGGATAATTGAAGTCAAGAGAGGAATCCTGCGAGGTGAGATATAGACTCATCTTATAATAAAAATGCCCAATATTTGGGCTAATTAATAATGGACAGAGATACCTAGAGCAAGTGTTTACTCAAGAGCTTGTTTCAGGTCCCACAACAAATCATCGATATCTTCGATGCCAACACTCAGGCGTACAAGGTTGTCATCAATACCGAGTGCTTTGCGATTTTCTGCAGGCACACTGGCGTGGGTCATAATTGCTGGATGTTCAATAAGGGATTCGACGCCCCCTAAGCTTTCCGCCAGAGAAAAGATGGCCACTTTTTCTAGGAAGGTACGCGACTCACTTAGTCCGCCCTTAAGATAAAAAGTAATCATGCCGCCAAAGCCAAGCATTTGCTCTTTTGCGAGAGTATGTTGGGGGTGAGAAGGCAATCCTGGATAAAGAACTTTTTCGACTTTAGGATGTTCTTCTAAAAAACGTGCAATCGTCATTGCATTTGTCGCGTGAGTTTTCATGCGGACGGGCAGTGTTTTAAGACTGCGCATACAGATATAAGAATCAAAAGTGGATTGAATTGCACCAGTGGAGTTGCTTAAAAAAGCGAGCTTTTCAGCAAGAGCGTCATCGTTGGTTATGAGAGCACCACCAACGATATCGCTATGGCCATTAATATACTTGGTTGTCGAGTGGAGAACAACAGTAGCACCAAGCTCTAAGGGTCTTTGGAAGTAAGGACTCATAAACGTGTTATCGACAACAGAAATGAGGTTTTTGGTTTTTGCCGCCGCACAGACTTTTTTGATATCGATGAGCTTTAGCATGGGATTGGTGGGCGTTTCAATCCATACCATTTTTGTTTTATCGGTTAGTGCTTTATTAAAGTTTTCGATATTGGTGAGGTCCACAAAAGAAAATTCAATACCGTGGTGACGGATGACCTTATCAAATAAGCGGAACGTTCCACCGTAAAGATCATCACTTACGATCACATGGTCACCTGCTTTAAGTGCATGCATAAGAGTTGTCGAAGCAGCACATCCAGAGGCAAAAGCAAAACCATGTTTTCCAGATTCGAGACTCGCAAGACAAGTCTCATAGGCTTTGCGGGTGGGATTGGCGGTACGACTGTACTCATACCCCTTGTGCACGCCGGGAGACTCTTGCACATAAGTGGAAGTTAAGTAAATTGGCATCATGATGGCGCCGGTAGTGGGGTCGGGTTGTTGGCCAGCGTGAATTGCACGGGTAGAAAAACCGACGTTTCTGTCGATGGGTTTCATGTCTGTCTCCTATTGAGTGACGTTGTTAGAAATAAAATCCAATAGATCAATTTTGGTAATCAAGCGCGTGGTGCCGCTGGAATCTTTCACTAGAGCAATAAAACCTTTTTGGAAATGATCAGACAAGCTTTCGAGATTATCGTCTTCTTCGACCCAAATAATATTTCCCTTTACCAAGTGAATAATAGGCTCATCGGCTTTTAATTTTCCCGTAGCTAATGGAAAAATCAGATCAGATTCGTCGAGAATCCCTACGATTTCTCCCTCTGAGTAGACGGGTACTTGAGAGATATTGTGCTTTTTAAGGAGCTGCACCACCTCTAAAACTTTTTGCCCTACTTTTGCAAAAATAAGTTCCGGCTGATTTAAAGTTTGGATTAGTTTTTTAACCGTATTGGAGCGCATAGGAGATGGCATAAAGCCATTGTCTTTCATCCAGTCATCGTTAAATGCTTTACTCAAGTAAGCGCGACCGCTATCGGCCATCATAATGACAAATGTTTTCGGTTCTTTAAATTGCTCCGAGTATTTTATCGCACCAGCCAGTGCCATAGCCGAAGAAGGTCCTACACAGATACCTTCTTTTGCTACTAGTTCGCGTACCAGATGGAAAGACTCTTTGTCTTCTACTTGTACGAAATCGTCAATGATGTCCATGTGGACATTGTCTGGAAGCATGTCCTCGCCGACCCCTTCGACCTTATAGGGTTGTGGACCCGTGCGGACTTCCTTGTAGTAAAAAAGATCATAAAGAATACTACCGACAGGATCTGGGCATAAAACTTTTAAATTAGGATTTTTTTCTTTTAAAAAGCGACCAGCCCCTGACACGGTTCCACCGGTTCCAGCACCAGCAACAAACACATCAACTTTACCGTTTGTTTGTTTCCATATTTCAGGTCCCGTCGTAGCGTAGTGTTGTCTGGCATTGTCTGGGTTGTGATATTGATTGGTTAAAAAACTATTGGGTGTGATCTCAGCTAATTTTTTAGATACGGAGAGATAACTACGAGGATCTTCGGGTTCCACAGCGGTCGGTGTGATTACAACCTTGGCGCCATAAGCGCGTAAAGCGGCGCGCTTTTCCTCGCTCACTTTGTCGGGCATGATGAATATCGCTTTGTATCCTTTAACCGCAGCAACCAAGGCTAATCCCATGCCCGTATTTCCTGAGGTGGCCTCGATAATAGTTCCACCTGGTTTTAGATCACCACGCTGTTCAGCACCACCAATAAGAGCCAGTGCAATACGATCTTTTACGCTTAACCCAGGATTGAAGTACTCTAACTTTGCTAAAAATGTGTGGGGAGAGTTTTTCGGAACGACTTTATGTAGTTTTACAATTGGAGTGTTGCCGATAGTTTCGAGAATATTATCGTAAATCATGAGACCTTCCTTTAACAGCTGTCACGGGATTGAAAGCGAGCACTGTCGACAGTCGATCCACGGTATTTTCTTTGTACTCTATGCCGAGGCGAAACATCAAATCTTTAATCAATTTTTCATCTTGTTTTTTAGCGAGTAGTAGTTCTACTAACTGTTTATAAAGCGCGATGATATTTGTATTGTGCTGACTCATTTTTTTCCCCTTGAGGATGATGAACTAACAACCGACTTACACCGCGCCACATATCCAGAGAGGGCTGACTGCGGGTGTTGCTTTTAGACGGTGATCAACAGAGTTTCCTCATTTTCTATGCGGACCACAGAATAAACCCTTAAATTCAATCTAGCAGCAGTTTTTATGGTATGAAATAGGGATAAATGGGATATAGCGCTCTGCAAAACAAGCGCCTTTTAACATGAGTGGGCGGGCAGATGTTGCGTAGGAGCTAGATGGAGAATCGGTATCCGTAGAGGTGAAATCCCAGGAGAAGGACTATTTGGAATTGATCACTTCAATTTTTTTGATGTAGATGGGATCTTTTGGATTCAACGTCACAGTGCGTGGCATATTTGCAATTTTATTCACCACATCCATGCCTGAGGTCACTTCACCAAAAATTGTATATCGTCCATTCAGGCGCGGATCTTCTTTCGTAGTAATAAAAAATTGACTGCCCACACGATTGTCGCCAGGAACTTTTGCCATGGCGACTAGACCGGCGCGATCAAATTTGGAAATGCTGGGATTCTCATCAAACATATAATAACCAGGCCAACCACGCCCTGTACCCCAGGGACAACCACTAAAAATTCCTAAATCTGGGTGAATGCGATGGAAGAGCAAGCCATCATAAAAAGGTTTATTCGCCTTATTGCCGGAGACATCGATATATTTCTGCTCACCAGTGGCAAGCTTCACAAAATTTTCCACTGTTTTTGGAGCCGTATTGGAGAGAAAACGAAACTCAATGGTGCCTATTGAGGTTACCATTCGCGCTTTTAATTCGGCATGAACGGGGGAGGCGAGAAGAAAAAATACAAAACAGAAAAAAATCCTCATAAGACTAGTTTATGTTCTGATGAAAGTGGGTCAAGATTATTCAGTAAATCCCTTTGTTGTTTCAAGACATTTTTAAGTTGTGTGACCACGACTTTAGGAGAGCTTTGCATAATTTTGCAGGCTTTTATAACTTCAGGGGTTGTTTCATGCACCTCCATGCCAGAAACACCACCAACTAAAAGAAATAATTGCTGGTAGGTGCGAAGAATCATGTAATTCGCTAGGACGGCTTGGCAATTCATCGGTGGAGTTTTTCCTTCAAGCGCGTGGCACAGAGAAGAAAGTGTGGGTTGCCTGGGAAAAATTTGTAGTTCTAAGCAAGCGGCTTGTAAAGTCAATTCTGTGTGGAGAAGGCCCCCGTGGGATTTTTTTAGAATTGTGATTTCTTCGTTTGCATTTAACAGTTGTTTTTGGATGTCTCGCAAGGAAGTTTTATCCTCAGGAGTGAGCGAACGTGCGGCGAACAAGGGTAACGTGGTATTGTCTGACAGTCTGCGATTCATCAGATAGGCTTGGCGTTCCCAGGCTGCCGATTTTTCGTCGAGATAATTTTTTATTTCTTCCGTTGTTGACATAAGCGGCCCGGCATTGCCGCTCGGACGTAAACGCAAATCAATCGAATAAAGTGTTTGGCCTGAAGTTGGTGACTGTAAAAAGCTAATAAAGCGTCGCGCTAACTTGGCCTGTTTTTCAAAAGATCCAGAAGAATTTTTTAAAAAAACAAAATCAAGATCAGAGCGTAAGCCCATTTGCTGTCCGGCCCATTTACCTAATGTTAGAATATCAATTTTTTCCTGAAAACGCTTTGATAGAGCATCGAGCAGATGATTGACGATGGTATCTGTTGTTATCGATAACGTATTTGTTAGATTTTCGATATTTCTTTTCCGTAAAAAATGAGAGGCACTAATCACTTCGCTGAGCAATTTATGATCTTGCAGTGATGCATAAAGAGCTTCTTCTGAGGAGTGGTCGATTTCGACGCTTTTTAATAAAAAACTATCCATAAGCTCAGGACGATGAATAAGAATGCTCGAAATAAATGGCGAACAGGAAAAAATCCACACCAATTCATGAAGCAGATCATCGTAAGAATTGAACAGAGTGAACAGGCTTGTTTTAGCCTTAACACTGGTAATAAATTTTTCAAGATGTACGAGGGCAAGCTCGTTATCGACATTGCAAGAGTCTAGGGATTCAACAAAGCGTTTTAAGAATTGGCGTTTTTGTAATTCATCACGGTCTTTTGTTTTCGAACGTGCTTCAGTATGTAGAAGATTTTCCCACGATTTGTGTTGAGCAGAATCAGCAATATTAAGGCGAGTAAATGCGGACTCCAAATCCTCATTGGAAATAAAAGTGACACTGTGTTGTTTGTAGGGTTTTAGTAAAGTATTGATGAGTTGATCGACTTGCAAACTATAGGAAACAAAAGTTTCCTTCATATCCTGAGTGATAAATGCACTCGTTTGTTCGGGCATATCATAGGTATGTTGGTCGTCGATGAGCTGTATGCGATTCTCTAAATCTCGATAAAACCAATAAGCTGTATGGAGCAATTGAGCACTATCCTTATCTAAGAGATTTTTTGTGGTTAATTGTGCCAAAGCTTCTGAAGTAGAGCGTGTTTGTACTGAAGGGTGGCGCCCACCATGAATAAGTTGTAAAGCATGGACAAGGAGCTCGAGTTCGCGAATACCACCAGGATGAAATTTAAGATTGATGGCTTTCTCAGCTGTACGGTAATGACGAATACGATCGCGCATTAAGGATAAATCGTTAAAGAGATTTAAATCCAGGTGTCGACGATAAGCAAATTTTGTAAGAAAGGAACTGCATTCCGCAAGTAGCTCAGTTGTTCCCAGAATTGGATTGTGCCGAATAAGAGCACTACGCTCCCATGTTTCACCGTGATATCCGTAGTGGTTGTACATCTGTTCTATAGAGCTAATAACTGGTGAGTTGTTTCCTCCAGGGCGGATAGATAAATCGATTCTGTGGCCATAACCATACTCTGTAGGGCTGGAAATCATTTTGATAAACTGACGCACTTTACGTGCGAGTGTTCTCTGGGGAGATTCTCGTGATATAAAAAAAATATCGATATCAGAACTGAGGTTCAGCTCCATAGCGCCTAATTTACCCATGGCGATGAGTGCCACGTTCTCTTCGTTCAGAGCGCATTGATTCCACGCACTTTGCAAAAGTTTAACGGTATCTATAGACCACTGGCGACAAACATCTTCAGGAGATTGACGATGAGAAATCACCGCAAAGGCGGCTTTTAACCAGGCATCGTTACGTTGTTTGCGAAGCATGTCTGTGGGTGAGTTGGGTGTTTTAGATTGTAACTGTAAATAATGGCGAATCGCCGAAGAAATAGTTTCGGCGTTTGCATATTCACTTGCTGAATAGGTGGTTAATTCAGGAAGGGTGACCATTGTGGACGATAATAATCATATTTATCAAAAGTGAGTCGATATTCATTTTTTCCATCTACAGTAATCGCATAGAGTTGGTAGTGTCCAGTTCGATTGCTACGAAATAAAATCAGGCGCCCGTCGGGTGAAAAGGAGGGGTCTTCATTATTGGCCCTACGAGAGCCGGTTTGTTTTTCATCGGTCAAACGACGCAGGTTTTTGCCATCGACATCCATAATATAGATATCAAAATGATTATCAATATGGGCGGCAAAAGCAATTTGCTTACCATCAGGAGACCACGCCGGCGAGGCATTGTATTGTCCAGCAAAAGTGAGTCGTCTGTCTTGATTGCTGGCTAAATCTTTAATATAGATCATGGCTTTACCACTACGATCTGATGAGAACGCCACATTTTTCGCATCGGGACTGAGAGCTGGTTCTACGTTCATAGCACCGCGCGGGCCCTGCGTGAGTTGTTCTCTTTTGCCACCATTAAAAGGAAGCTTATAGAGATCGCTCGTTCCGTTGGAAGGAGAAACGCGAATAATAGCTGCTGACATATCAGGAAAAAAAGAAGCCGTGGTGTTGAGTCCTTTAACGGCGGAGATGATGGTTTTTTTACCTGTTTTTAAATCTTGTAGGTACAGATCCGCATTGCGAGTTTTCGCTTTAGTATGGAAATTAAATACGGAGTAAGCAATATAGCGACCATCAGATGACCAACTAGGAGATACCGCAATACTGTGTTTTTGTGTAATTTGCTGTTGATTGGCACCATCCCAATCCATCATAAAAATTTCTTTATCCGTTTTGCTTGTGGAACGACTTACTAAAAGCTTTGACATGAAGAAAGCTTTTTTACCAGATAGTTTTTCGATTAAATCATTGCAGAATTTATGGCCGACTCCGCGCAGATCTTTTAAGGGGGCATTATAACTTCTTCCTAAAACAAGCGAGCGTTGATTGATATCATAGACATAGGTATCCAACATAATTTTGTTATCGGTAATATTAAATCCAGTTTTAATCAGAAATTCAGTACCAATCGATGACCATGATTTAAAATCAAAGCCATTGCTGTCGACCGGATAAGGACGCAAACCTTTTTTATGTTCCAGAAACGCTGAAGGATCTTGTATGGTAAAGTAAGATACAATAGTTAAATCTTTTTCGATGATATCTTGTAGTTCTTTTTCGTATTTGAGGTAGGCTTTCGCGAGACTCGGTGTTCCGAGGTATTCCAGTGGTGTTATAGCTGCGAGACTTTTCTTTACACTCGCTTGACCGACGTTGATATACGCCGTATCGGGTTCGGCGTGGAGAGTGGGTGTGCCCAAGAGAAAAAGGCTAAACAGAATCTGGGGTTTGATCCATCCTTTGAGGATCTGTCCGAGAAGTGTTGTACTATTAAAAAGAGATAATTTTTTTTGCATACGCTACCTTCCTCTTATTCAGGAAATCTTAACTCAATTCCCTTAACTTTAAAATAACTAACGAGATGTTCTGGTGGAGCAGGAAATGGCGCGGAATTTTCGATCGCGCGTAGAGCTTCCGTATCGAACTCTGTATTGCCAGAGCTACGAACAATTCGTTTTTCTAGGAGTTGTCCCTTATCGTCAAAACGAACGAAGACAGCAGCCGAGAGGGGCTTGTTCACCAGCCATGCAGGAAGGCGCCAATTATTTTTTATATGCGCATCTAGCTTACCAAGATATTGGTCGTGTTGAAGTTTATCGACACCTGTAAGCGAATTTCCTTCGCTGAGAACATTCCCTTTGTATGCATGGCCCTCTTTTTCAGAAGTTTCCGCCATTTTTTCTTTTAAACGGGATAAAGCCTTTAAGCGATCTAAGGCTGCATTTTGTTGTTCTTTATTTTTTTGTTTGCCGTCATCTTTTTTTGCTGTGATTTTTTCAGGTTCTTCTTTTTTCTTTTTTTCTTCTTTTTTTTCCGTCTTTTTTTCTACAAACTCAGGCTTCTTAGTCTCACTGACTGCTTCTTTTGCTACATCTTTAGGGGGCTTTTCTTTTTCGGCAAGTGGTTCGTCAGGGGGTGGTGTGCCGACAGGTCCCTCTTGAGGATTTTTATCTGGTAAGGCAACTAGATCGACGCGAATGGCTTTAATGAGTTCGGGTCGCTCAGACGGAAAAATAAAAATACGAAATAACACAAAAAGCATGACAGTAAGATGCAATAGTAAGGATGAGCCAAAATAGATTAAATCTGAAGTCGTTTTCATTAGTATTTTTTATTTGGGTAGAGTAACAAGACCAACACTTTCAATACCCGCCGCTTTGATGTCTGCAATCACTTCAGCAACGATACCGTAATCTACCTTTTTGTCCGCTTTAATATATACTTGCTTATCAGCACGGGTCTTAAAAATACCTTTGATCTTCGTACCAAGCGAAGTCAGAGGAACTTTTGCTTCACCAATAAAAATCGCATTATTGGATTTTATAGTCACGACGAGCGGTTCGCTGCGTGCTTCAATACCAGCGGTGGCTGTTTTGGGGAGGTTAATATCAATCCCTTGCTGCATCATTGGCGCGGTAATCATGAACACCACCAGAAGGACTAGCATGACATCGACAAGAGGTGTTACATTGATCTCACTTAAGACCACTCGCGATTTTTTGGACGAGGTGTTCATCCCCATAGAATTCCTTACCCATGACCTTTAAAGAAATTACGTCGAGCAATGTTCAGGAAATCGGAATCAAAACCATTCAGTTGATTTTCGACTTTCTTTATTTTCCCCAAGAGGTAGTTATAGGAGATAACAGCGGGAATAGCCGCAAAAAGTCCGACAGCAGTAGCAAAGAGCGCCTCTGAAATCCCTGGCGCCACGACGGCAAGACTTGCTGACCCAGAGGAAGCAATATCTTGAAATGAGTTCATGATCCCGATCACCGTACCGAGAAGACCAATAAACGGAGCCGTACTGCCCGTTGTGGCGAGAACACTCAGATGATTTTCCATGGATGCGATTTCATCGTCATGGGTTTTGCGGATTGTGCGTTCTAAATTTTCCATACCACTAGCGAGTAGTTCCTGTTGATGGGTATTGAGTATACGCTCAATTTCTTGGTAGCCAGCTTTAAAAATGCGTGCAATGGGACTATGCTCGTATTGTCCTATCTTACCTTGAATTTGCTGGAGGCTGGAAGACTCCCAAAATACTTTGAGAAAGCTTTCATTCTCAGTAGCGATTTGTTGAAATTCACCACGTTTTTTAAAAATAATAAACCAATTCCATACTGAGAGAGCAATGAGAGCGAGTAAGAGTGTCTGCACGACAATACCTGCGTTCGCAATTCCAGAGAGAATTTGGTGATCCGTTGTTACATTGGTTGTAGATTCAGCCCAAGCATTAGAAATAAAAAATGTCATAGGGAATAGGTTAAGGTTTACATCGAAAATTGACCAGACACAGCGAGTTAGTGTGAGTGCTATTCAGTACGTCTAGGTAGTAACATGTTGGCACTTACTTTCTGGGCTTCAGTTGTTGTTGATGGAAAAGTAAACACGGGAACATGTCTTTGATGAAGAGCAAGAGTTAATTCTACTATATTGTCAGAAAAAATGGATGGGTCGACTAAAGCGCCACTCATATTGATAGTCATTAAGTTCGCAAGTCCCAAATCATTAAGCATACGGAAGCGAATCAGGTAAGCTTGGCCGCAACTGAGTTTGATATTCGCATTGTAGTAACGTACATCTTTTAAAAACCCGTCACTCGCACTTAAAACCAATGATTTTTCGGTATAATGGTTAGATTGTAGGAAATCATAGAAGGTTTTTGCGGCAGAAGGTCCTTGGCCATCGACGAGAAAAACTAAATGATCGGCCTTAAAGACAGGTAAATGAGCAATGGGCTCCAAATCCCCATTGGTGGTCACAAATAGTAGTTCACTATTTTTGATTTGAATATGAATCCAAGGATTGGCTTCGTCATTGAGATAGAAGTTGTGGGGGGAGGTGACCAGGCTCTGAATCCATGGGTCTGGATCAAAAGCAGAGAACGAATTATTTGCTAAGCTTTTAAGCAAAATCCATGTGAAGACAGGCGTAATTAGTGCCACTGATAAAACGGTTAACGATCTAGTAAACTTTTTTGAAATCATAAACTACTGAAAATATTAGTTAAAAAACATTATTAGTTTTGCCATCTGTGCGATTTAAATAGGATTATTATACCCCTATATGTTGACTAATTGAATACGAGGTGAAATACCCTATTTTAAGAAATACCTTTGCCTAAGACAAATTAAACGAAATGAGGTCGATTGTGAACAAGATTCATCGAAAAATGGAATATGCCTTGATCGCTTTAAAACATATGAGTCAAAAACGTCCTGGAGAGCTGACAACAGTTAAAGAAATTTGTCAAAAGTATGGTACTCCTTTCGATGCTACAGCTCGCGTGATGCAACAAATGGTGCAAGGAAAATTTCTTAAATCTGAACAAGGGGCCTATGGTGGCTATCTTATTATGCGCGACCTTACGAAGGTTTCCGTAAAAGATTTGATCGAAAGAGTGGTGGGTCCGTTAGAGCTGGTGAAATGTATTTCTCCCGAAAATGCCGCATCTATCACGTGTGAATTGCGAGACACATGTAATATTAAACAACCGCTTATGCTTTTGAATGAACAATTGGTCAAATTTTACGAAGGTATTAATTTACATCAATTACTGACAGCAAAACGAGCAGGAGACACAACGACTTCCGTAATGGTTAGCGACGGAGATACCATGGAGGTGGTCACTCAATGACCCACGACAATCCCGCACTGAATATCGATCAATATAAATACGGATTTTCGACAGACATAGAAACCGATAGCGTTGGTAAAGGTTTAAATGAAAGTGTCATTCGTACCATCTCGGCTAAAAAAGAGGAGCCGGAGTGGATGCTCGAATACCGTTTAAAAGCTTTTGCCTACTGGCAAACTTTGCAAGAACCTCAGTGGGCCGACCTGCACTTTGCGCCCATCAATTATCAAGATATTTGTTATTATTCAGCTCCTAAGAAACGTCCTGAACAACTCAAAAGTCTCGATGAGTTGGATCCAGAGCTTTTAAAAACATTTGAACGTTTGGGAATTCCACTCAGCGAACAAAAACGTATTAGCGGTGTGGCTGTAGACGCTGTTTTTGATAGTGTTTCTATTGCAACCACACATAAGGAAGAGCTCAGTAAACACGGAGTGATTTTTTGTTCCATTTCCGAAGCATTAAAAACGCATCCTGACTTGGTAAAAAAATATTTAGGTAGTGTTGTTCCTTATAAAGACAATTTCTTTGCCGCCTTAAATGCTGCCGTTTTTACTGATGGTTCCTTTGTATATATTCCCAAAGGCGTACGTTGTCCTCTCGATCTCTCCACTTATTTTCGTATTAATGCGCAAGATACAGGACAGTTTGAACGCACACTTATTGTTGCTGATGATGCGAGCTTCGTAAATTATCTCGAGGGATGCACGGCCCCTATGCGCGATTCGAATCAGTTGCATGCGGCGGTCGTTGAACTGGTCACACTTAAAGATGCGGAGATTCGCTACTCTACAGTGCAGAACTGGTATACGGGCGATAAAAATGGCAAAGGTGGGATTTACAATTTTGTCACGAAACGTGGCAAATGTATTGGCGAAAATTCCAAAATTTCCTGGACACAGATTGAATCTGGTTCAGCCATAACTTGGAAGTACCCAAGCTGTATTTTACAAGGTAATGGTTCCCAAGGTGCATTTTACTCAGTGGCGCTGACTCATGATTACATGCAAGCGGATACTGGAACCAAGATGATCCATGTGGGGAAAAATACGAAAAGTACTATTATCTCTAAGGGCATTGCCACTCAACATTCTCGCAATAATTACCGTGGGTTAGTTAAAATTATGCCAGGAGCCGAGAACGCTCGCAATTATTCCCAATGCGATTCGATGCTGGTGGGTCATGAGGCCACCGCAAATACCTATCCCTATTTAGAAGTAAAAAATGACACCGCCGTCTTGGAGCACGAGGCGACCACATCGCGCTTAAGCGAAGAGCAATTGTTTTATCTTCGGTCGCGGGGAATGACGTCGGAAGAATCTATTTCCATGTTGGTAAATGGTTTTTGTAAAGATGTTTTTAAGCAATTACCTCTGGAATTTTCTGTTGAGGCAGTAAAGCTGATCGAAATGAAATTAGAAAACAGTGTAGGCTAAAAATGTTAAAAGTAAATAATCTTCATGTTTCTGTTAATGATAAACCCGTCTTAAAAGGTCTTAATCTGGAAGTTAAAGCTGGGGAAGTGCATGCCATCATGGGCCCCAATGGCTCAGGCAAGAGTACCTTATCTAAGGTCATCGCCGGTCACCCAGCATACAAAGTCACCGAAGGGACTATGGAATACGATATTAATTTTAAAATGACCAACATTCTTGAGATGTCTCCCGATGAGCGGGCGCGGGAAGGAATCTTTTTAGCATTTCAGTATCCCGTAGAAATTCCAGGTGTAACCAATTTTGAATTCTTAAAAGCTTCTTATAATGCACTCGCCAAACAACAAGGGTTTCCGACAATGGACGATGAAAAGTTCGCAACCTTCGTGAAAAAGAAATTAGAGATTGTAAAGCTCAACGAAAGTTTCTTGCATAGAGCAGTGAATTCGGGTTTCTCAGGCGGCGAGAAAAAGAAAAATGAAATTGTCCAAATGGCCGTGATGTCACCACGGCTATGTTTTTTAGATGAAACAGATTCCGGCCTAGACATCGATGCGCTTAAAGTGGTCGCGGATGGTATCAACCGTTTGCGTAGTCCCAATAATGCCTTTGTGTTGGTGACACATTATCAACGTCTTTTAGATTATGTAAAGCCAGATATCGTGCACGTGTTATCGGGCGGCCGTATTGTAAAGTCAGGCGGAAAAGAACTCGCTCTTGAATTGGAAAAACAAGGTTACGAAGCGTACATTTAAAATGTTTAAAGAAAAACTATTAGAACAAATATCTTTTTTACCAGCATCTGTTAGCAGCGACGGCGCCAATTTTTTTCGTCAAAATTTACCCACTAAAAAAGATGAGTCATGGAAGTATACGGATCTTTCTTTTTTAAACACAGAGCCTTTAGCTATTGATCTACAAAAAACTTATCTCCACTTTGATATTTCTGAGGCGGCGCAAGAGGTGATTGTAAAAATAAAATTGGGAAATAAAGCGACATTACCTACCACTCAAGGATTCAGTGTTATGGAGGGGGGCTCTCTCCGACAAAAATTAAAGGATGATGGGGTCTCGTTGACTCTGTTAAATAAAACATGGCAAGAGCAAAATTATTTTTCTCGTCTATCGGAAAGCACAGTCACGAGCGATGTCTATATTCTGTTTGATCAACAATGGTCGACAGAAAAAATTTTTCAGCTACAGTGGCAAGGATCGACGGCTGCACTCGCTCAATTCGGTTCCATGCGTGTATCTTTGGTCGTTGCCGATGGAGTAAGTGTGCAATTACACGAAACTTTTAATGGGAACGCGAACAGTTTTTTAAATACTACAACAGATCTCTATATTGGTGCCAATGCCAGTGTACATCTTTTAAAATCCCAACCACAGCAAAGTCCGCGAACTACGATCACCACACGCGTGCGTTTAGGCCAAGCTTCCCAGTTTTATATGGTGAGTTTTATCTCCGAAAATATGTGGAGTCGACACAACACATACGTGGATCTTTCAGGAAGAGAGGCTCATGCCGATCTAAAAGCAAGTTTTCTTTGTCGCGAAAAAGAATTCGTTGATCATCATACATATATTGATCATAGCGTTGGGTATACAACAAGCCGCCAGGATTATGCCGGCGTTCTTGATGGTCGCGGCGAAGGTGTATTTAATGGCAAAGTCCATATACGTCGCGATGCTCAAAAGTCTGATGCGGAGCAACTCAGCCGTAATCTTCTTTTATCAAAAAATGCGGTAGCCAATGCCAAACCGGAGCTTCTTATCGATGCCGATGATGTAAAGGCCAAACACGGTGCTACGATTGGTCAGCTTGATCAAGAGGAAATATTTTATATGCAGAGCCGGGGGCTTACTGCACAGCAAGCCCGAGCATTAGTGATTAAAAGTTTTGTTTTTTCTGCCGCGGATCACTTACCAAATGCATTGGCCCAGAAATTTTACGCTCTCGCAGCCCCAGCTGTGCAGAATTTTACCGAGAAACCATCATGACCTTTGATGCCGCCGCCTTTAGAAAGAATTTTCCCGTCCTTTTCACTCCGGTGAACGGCAAGGATTACTATTATTTTGATACGGCGGCGACATCGCTTAAACCGAAATGTGTAGCTGATCGTTTACAGCATTATTATTTGTATGAAGTTGCCAACATCCATCGTGGTTCACATTATTTGGGCCGTTTAGGTACAGAACATTACGAAGCGGTACGTGAAAAAGCGAAAAATTTTATTAATGCCTCATCATCTGAAGAAATTGTTTTCGTTCGTGGTGTAACCGAAGCGATCAATTTACTTGCTTACACTTATGGTGATACATTTAATGCTCAAGATACAGTCGTTGTTAGTTCTTACGAGCATCATTCTAATGTGGTACCATGGGTGCTGTTAAAGCAGCGTCGCAATTGCCAATTGGCAGTTCTCAATTACAATGATGACGGTTCTATTAGTGACGAAGAAATTCAGCGCGTTTTAAAATTGCATCCGCGGATTTTATCTTTGCAGGTCTACTCCAATGTAACGGGAGTACGCTTCGATGTGGAGAAAATTTTATCTGCTTTTGCGAAAACAGAAACGATAACTGTTCTCGATGCGGCTCAATGTGTTCTCCATGAAAAAATAAATGTACAAAAATGGAATTGTGATTTCCTCACTTTTTCTGGGCATAAGATGTTTGGACCATTTGGCGCTGGTGTTCTTTTTGGGAAAAAAGAGCGGTTGCAAAAGCTGCCACCCTTTATGGGAGGTGGGAGTATGATCTCGCAAGTAGGTTGGGACCAATTGGTTTTGCAAGATGCTCCTTACAAATTCGAAGCGGGCACACCAAATATCGCTGATGTGATTGGTTTTGGTGAAGCATTAGATTTTATCTCTAATTATGGGATAGAGAGCTGGCAAGAGCACACGCGAAATTTGGTTACTACTTTAGAAAATGCTTTACAAAACATGCCAAAAATAAAAGTAATTGGCCCCGCTGCAAACGGGGTTCGCAAGGCCGATATAGTTTCTTTTATCTATGAAGGTGCCCACCCCTCAGATGTGGGAGAAATCCTTGATCAAATGGGGATTGCCGTACGGGCAGGGCATCACTGTGCACAACCACTGATGAAAAAATTAGGTATTGCAGGCACAGTGCGCGTATCGTTTGCGCCCTATAATTTAAAGTCGGATGTTGATTTTCTTGTACAGGCTTTGCAGAAAACTGGGGAAATTTTATGATGTTGTCTTACGAAATACTTGTGCGTACTCTGCCAACTCCAAACCCCACAGCGCTCAAATTTGTGGTAAATGCTCCACTTAAAACGGTGGGCAAAGCCACTTTTTCTACACCGCAGGAGGCGCAAGGTGTGCCTCTTGTAGAAATGATCTTCTCTCTGGGAAATATTATACAAGTGCACATTTTTGAGAACGTGATGACAGTGACATTTACCGAAGATGCACCCATGGATAAACGCACGGAAGAAATCACGGCCGTTTTACAAACGCGTGTACCTGTTCACAACGCAGATTTTAAAACACCAGAGGAAATGGTGGCGAAGAAAAAGCGCGAAAATTTATCCCCTGATGAAATGAAAATCGAAGAAATCTTAGATCGTACCATTCGCCCTGGTTTACAGGCTGATGGCGGAGACTTGGAAGTGATTGAGTACAGAGATAATGTTCTGGTCATCAATTATCAAGGTGCCTGTGGTACATGCCCTAGTTCCATGTATGGCACACTCGATGCTATTCAATCCATTTTGCAGGAAGAGTTTAATCCCGAACTTCGCGTCGAAATTGGCATGTAGAAACTAGCGTACGAAGTCTGCTTTGCGTGCCTTCATCATTTTTTTAACGTTCTCGATGCGTTCTTGATCTTCCGGACTCTTATGAATTTTATAAATTGCTGTGTGTCCCATGCGCTCATTGTTTTTGTTAATAAAGGCGGAGAACACAATGGGTTCATTGCCACTTACCGACGAGATATCCACGGTGATCTGTAAAGAATCGTATGAGCCGTCGGGATTTTGTTGAACTGTTGTAACGGAATCACCCTCGAGAATCTCAGCGCCTTCAGGGAGTTTCCACTCCACTTCGAGTTCCTGAAGTTGCGAGCGTATGAGCCCTTGTAATACTACGGTCGTATCTGTTTTTTCTGCTTCTTCAATTTTTACGAGCGCTGGCCCATTGGCTTTTCCCCAAATTTCACTGGCATCTATTTTATCAAGTGATGCGGCTTGGTTTTTTACACTGTTCATTGAAGAAAAAATAGACCAAGCATAAAATGCAAAGCCAACAACAAGGCTAGATCCTAACAAGACTTTTAATTTGGACATAAGCTTTGGCCTCCTAGAGTCATCGAGTAGGATGCAGAATCACCCATGCGAACACCCGTGTCGACACGTACATTTATCATGTAATACCCAGCGGCTAATGATGACAAGCTAATTGTTTCAGTTGCACTACTCGTTCCGATGTTTACATTAGCTGTGCTTGAGCCTTTAAGGTTTGTATCATTCAAAAAATTATAACTTTCTGCATAAAGATACAAATCGAGGTCGGCGGGTGCCGCAGAGTTTGTTGTGTAACTCAACTGAAGATTAAAACTCCCTCCGGCGTGATATATTTGATAAAAATCATTTGATGCAAATTGATTGGAATTGGTCGGTGTACCATTTTCTGGACTGAATCCAGAAACATTTTGCGCTTGAATTGTAACATTACTACAAGCGCCACCTTGGGTTGTACTGCGTGCGTAGTCCTGTTGATCACCGCGCTGCTTTTCACTCGTGCGAATTAAACTCCAGTCGGATTTTGCCCCATCTGGTAGGGCTTGTTGCAACTCATGAAAAAGGCCCATATTACGAAAATGGTGGCTAGATGACATAAAGCCAAAAGAGGCACTGGTGAAAACAGTCCACAGTTCTGCAAAAGTACTTTGTACATTATCCACACCAGGTTCATTGGCGGCATCAATCGCATCCCAAAGGAGGCGAGTAATGGAAAATTCGCGAAAATTTCCTTCGCCAAGAGTGCTGGGAATATCATTCGTTGGAGTTTCGAGATCTTCGTTAAACAGAACCGTTGCCGTGCCCGACACATTTCCTGATGTATCACGATAAAGCGGATTATTTAAAATGGCCGCTTGAAAAAAATCGGCCCACCCTTCACCCCAGGCCAAGCGAGCATCGAGAATAGTATCGCCGCTATGAGAACCACCCGGAGTATCCGTTTTAGCAAACATGTCTTCAATAAAATGACCGTATTCATGAATGATGACAGAATTATCGAAATGATCACAATCACTGTTATCCACATCGCCCTGGTCACCGCCAAGAATGTAAAGTTCGCTATGACCGGTGTAATAAAAACTAATGGGACCGGCAGCAAAGTAGTCGCCAGGGTTTACGCCTTTATCCCAAAAAATAGAAACTTTTGGAGCACCGGTAAAAGGTGTACAGTAGCTAAAGGTATTATTGCAGTTTGAGGTTTGTGTTAGAAGGTATTCATTCGCAGAATGAACTTTATCCAAAATATTAAAAGCGCCGCCTTTTAGGTCGCCGGTGGCTTGTGCAGTTAAAATTCCCAAACTTTTGCTACTATCGGGTGTAAAGGTTTGCGAGATATAATGTACGGCTCTATCTGAAGGATTATTAAACACAAAGATTTTTGAAGTGGAATTGTATATTTGAGCATTTACACGCAATGTGTAGGTATCACTTGCTTTAGGAACAACGACACTGATACTACCACTCTCGTCAGTGGTGCCGCATTGAACGACAGAACCGCTAGAATTGTAAACGGCTACCTCTGCCTGACGAATAGGGTTAGGTGTGGCAACCGATCCATTGCCATTGCTGCGATATTCATACCGAGCCGTACCCGTAATTGTAATACCATCTGAATAGCTAGTCACTGTTGTACAGGTAAAATCATTTTGGTTATTCGTTCCACCACCACTGCCGCCTCCACCAGAAGAGCAACCCGTGACCGAAAAAGCAGCAATGCACAAAGCAAGTAGTAATAAACGCATAGAGACGTATCGGGGAGTTATCAGTGGTAATGAAGGCCGAAATTTGTAGAATCAAATTAGTGTTGCCAGATTTTTGTTTGTGTTTCATTATGAGATTCATTGTCTAAAAAATGATTAGGGACACATGGAACTAAGTCGCAATTCTGATATCAAACTTGGCTCTGATAGCTACCATATCCAGACGGAAGACTGGGGTATGGCGAGCCCATTTATTGTGAGTCGAGTTTTTAAAAATGGTGCCGTTGTTCGAAGCATTAAAACTCCCTATACGGAATTGATTGAAGCGCCTATGTGGGACAAGACTGCAGTCGAGAAAGCCGTAGAGTACCAGCACAATCAAATTCTAGACCTGCTAATTTCTGGTCATCCCCTCTAATCTGCTTTACCATTTATAAATGATAAGTTTCTCTCATGTTTATAAAACATTTCGCGGCGAAGTCCATGCTTTGCGGGACGTTTCGTTTACAATACCAAAAGGTGATTTTGTTTTTCTAACTGGTCATAGTGGTGCAGGAAAAACAACACTGTTTAATCTTCTTGCGGGATTTGATCGCGCAACATCCGGTCATGTGATGGTTGCCAATTATAATCTCGCAGATTTACGTGATGACATGGTTCCGTACTTTCGTAGAAAAGTAGGCGTTGTGTTTCAAGATTTTAAGCTTTTAAATAATCGCACAGTTCAAGAAAATATTGCATTGCCTTTGGAGATCGCTGGTGCCAGTTCTATAATGATTCATGAAAAAAGTAATCAAATGTTATCGTCATTGGGAATTGCAGATAAAGCAAATAATTATCCCGATGAACTATCTGGTGGCGAAAAACAACGTGTAGCTATTGGCCGTGCATTAATTGCTCAACCCGATGTGATTATCGCTGATGAGCCAACGGGTAATTTAGACCCACATTTGAGTCGTGAAGTAATGAATGTTTTTTTAAAATTTAATGCTTTAGGAACCACGGTGTTTATAGCTACTCATGATCAAAATCTTGTTAAAGATATGCAAAAACGCGTGGTTCGTTTAAGTAAAGGGGAGCTCGCCGATGAAGCAAGTGCTTAAACGCTACATCGATTTTAGCTTGCGTTCGTGGGGATCAGAGATGACCCTTCGTCTTTCTACAGTGATTATTCTTATTTTTACGTTTTCTGTGACCATTTTCTTAGCGCAGTCTGCTTTTAATTTTAAACGAGTGATGAATCGCTGGGGCGATAATACCAAAATTACGGTTTATCTTGCGGAAGGGCAAAATGAGGACACCAGACAAAAAATTGAAAACTATTTGAAGCGTATACAGGATGTCGAAAGTATAAAATTTATTTCACAAGATGAGGCCATCGCCCAGTTTTCTAAAAGCAACTCTTTATTTACTAATGATTTTATAGACGACCTTAAAGAACAAGAAGTATTTCCTGAAAGTTTTGAAGTTACTTTGAATGGTAGTATACAAGATACGGTATATCTTAATCGAATTAAGCAAGTTTCAGATAAAATTAATGATCAAATTGGCGTGGAAGAAGTATCCTATGGTCAAGGTTGGATCGAAAAATATTCTGCGTTTTTACGATTGATGAACTCACTGGTTGCGATCATTGTTACGTTGTTTATTGCTGCAAGTCTTTTGATTATATCAAATTTGATTCGAGTTATGGTTCACAACCAGAGAGATGAAATCGAAATTTTAGAATTAATTGGTGAAACAAAATCGAACATTCGCATGCCCTTTATTATTGAAGGTGTTGTATTTAGCGTGATTGCTTATACTATCGGTCTTTTAATGAATATGGTTCTTTTTAATTGGATTGCTAACGAATTTGCCCAAAGCACTATTTTAAGTCATTTAGCAGGAATTGTGGCGCATCCAGAGCTTGGGTTTATTTCCACTGGATTATTTTTGAGTATTACAGTGGGATTACTATCATCTTATTTTACAGCACGTTCGGTGAATACGGGGTGGGCGTTGGCGACAAGGTCAAATAAATGATGGGGTGGATTCGTCTTGCAGGCATTATATTAGCACTATTCTTGAACGCTGAAAGCGTTCATTGTGCAATCAGTTTGGATACATTTACAAAAACAAATGAAAAAATCGATAAATACAAAAATAAATCCATCTCTTTACAAGAGAAAGAGCGTGAAATTTTAAGTTCCATTTATAAAATGACTCGTCGACAGAGGAAATTAGCGGCACAAAAGGCAGAGTATCTCGAACAGCGAGAAACATTGGAAGCGGATGTCGCTGATTTACAGAAAAATATCGAATCCGTGGGCGAGCAAATAAAAAAAATGCGTCGTAAAATAGCAACACGAACGCGAAATCTTTATAAAATAAATACTCCGACGATTTTTCAGTCCATTTTTGGATCACAGCATCTTTCCGAAATGGATCGAAATGCACGTATTCTCTATAAACTTTCAAAAACAGAAATGGTGCAATTAAGAGATTATCGGGGACTAAAGCACTTATTAGATCAAAAACAACAAGAGCTTGAGACAAAACTTGTAAAGCTTGAGTCAACCCAAAAAGATTTAGAATTAAAAGAAAAGGATATTAAATCTAATTATTATGCTCAAATGGGTTTGTTGCAAAAACTGGAAGCAGAAGACAAAGTGATTGTTGATAAATTAAAGAAAATGAAAAAAGAATCAACTAACAGTAAAAATTCTTTTAGTATTTATGCTCCCGCTTTTGCTAATGGTCTTTATGAGAAAAAAGGACAGTTGGATCTTCCTGTTTCGGGAATTGTGACGCAAAAATTTGGTTTACTTTCGCTTATGCAGGAAAAAATTAAAGTCTATCATAAAGGTTGGTTTATTTCTTGTGTGCCCGGAAAAGACGTATTAGCTGTACACGACGGCACTGTGGCCTTTGTGGGTACTATTCCAGAGCGACAAAATGTAATTATTATTGATCATGGGGACCATTTTTATTCTGTTTATGCTAATTTAGAAAACGTTTTTGTTCGCGAAGGTGATACGATCACTGCCATGGAAGCTCTTGGTGGAGCAGGCACATCGCGTCTTTTTGGTCATGGCCTTTATTTTGAAATAAGACATTTTTCACAATCAGAGGACCCTGTTGAGTGGTTTGATCAGAATCGCTTGCATATATCATCATTGAAGGAGAGTGCACTATGATCCGCAAGTTGGGAATATTTTCATTTATAATTTTAAGTTCAAGTTGGCTCGCTTGGAAGACATTTGCGGCGGATGATCGCTATTTAAATTTGCAAATTTTTGCTAAAGTGCTCAACATAGTTCAGCAATATTATGTAGAGCCAGTAGATTCGCAAAAACTTATTTATGGTGGTATAAAAGGCATGTTACGCGAACTAGATCCCCATACTAATTTTTTGCCACCAGACATTTATAAAGAATTTGAATCCGAAACATCGGGCGAATTTGGCGGTATCGGCATAGAAATTTCCGTAGAAGACGGTATTTTAACCATTATTTCTCCTATAGAAGATACACCGGCATGGAAAGCAGGAATCCAGCCTGGGGATAAGATTGTGGAAATAAACGGAGAAAGTACAAAGGGTTTGAGTCTCGTAGAGGCGGCACAAAAAATGAAAGGGAAAAACGGCGAAAAAATTAAACTGGGAATTATGCGCGAAGGTTTGGAAGAACCAAAAACATATACGCTGGCACGGGAAATTGTAAAGCTGCATTCGGTGAAATTCGTGGATCTTGAAGATGGCTATGGCTATATACGTTTGACAAGTTTTATAGAAAACTCTGCTAAAGAAATGAGAGAGCAACTCGCCAATCTAAAGAAAAAACAAAAAAATATCAAAGGTATTATATTAGATCTTCGCCGAAATCCGGGAGGTCTTTTAGATCAAGCCGTACAGGTGAGTAATCTTTTCTTAGAGCGCGGGGTTATCGTTTCCACTATTGGTCGCGATAAAAATAAGAAAGAAGTAATTCAAGCAAAAGATAGCGGTACCTACTCAGGATTTCCAGTGATTGTACTTATCAATGAATCTTCAGCAAGCGCGAGCGAGATTGTGGCCGGTGCATTAAAAGATAACAAACGTGCACTGATTATGGGTAAACGTAGTTTTGGTAAAGGGTCGGTACAATCGGTTGTCAAAATGGGTGACGGATCGGGATTAAAACTAACCGTGGCTCGTTATTACACGCCAAGTGGTATCTCGATACAAGCCGAAGGCATTAAGCCAGATATAGAAGTAGATGAGATGGATATGGCAACTATAGAAAAAGCTAAAGAGAATTATCATGTGAGACGTGAGGCAGACATAGAGGGTCATTTAGTAAATGAATCCGAAAAAGCAAAACAGAAGAAAAAAGAAATGGCTAAATCATCTTGGTGGCAAAAATTCAATGCGAAAGAAAAAAATGACAAAAATTCTTTACTGACAAATGATTACCAAGTTTTACAAGCTTACAATTACATAAAAGCTTGGAAAGTATTTAAGAGTCTTTAGTCCATGCGATTTTTACTTTTTGTTTTTATTTATTTTGGGTGTGGCCGAGCTCTTTATGCCTCGACGTGTACTTTTATAGAGCCGATTATTTGCAAAAACCCTTCTCTAGAATTAGATAAGCATACTTTTGAGCAATTAAAAAAGCGAGTTAAAAACTATCGTACAGTGTGGGAAGATAACTCAAATTTTAAAAAGAAAAGCAAGCAATTTCGCTGTTCGAAAGCGAAGGAAATTGATTATCAGCTGTATTTTATAGAGAAATTTGCAAAAAAAAATCAAAATCTTTTTTGCGAAGAGCACTTTAAAATTCTTATTTTACAGACAGAAACTCTCATTGATTCACAAACCGCAGAAAACCAAAGTATTAAGGGTAAAAAAGCGAAATTACAGCTTTTAGATTCGGCAATGGACGTCTCGGAAGCTCTAGTCAACTACAAGCGTCAGCATCCACTGTCGAGTAATTATTAGATGTTATAATGAGCATCCATCTCATGCTTTGCACGTCATCCTGAGGCGTCCGCCGAAGGATCTATATAAGGTGGGCTCTAATAATATCTTCTCAGGATTGAATTTTTTAGAGATCTCAAATAATGTCCTCTCTATGAGGGGTGTAACTAAAGAGATTTCTTCTACTTCTGCAGCGTTTGCATTTTTCGATCATCTTGCGTGTGCAAGAGGACTCTTCTTTCAAAACCCGATCAAACGAGTTTCTGCATGGGAACTTTCTGAGGTGCATCCGGCTCTATGCGCCATAGATGATCTACAAAGAAAGGGTTATTATCTAGCTGGTTTTATTTCCTATGAGGCCGGCTATGCACTTTTAGATATTCCTTTTGAAGCAGATAAGATGTCAAATGTACCTTTAATTGATTTTTATGCCTTTGAAACTGTCGAGGAGAGAACTTTAGGGCCGTCTAGCGACGGCGGATTTTTTAACTTTCAATGTTCTGAAACATTTTCTTCTTATCAGGTAAAGTTTAACCAGATACAAGAGCATTTACATAGTGGCAACTCCTATCAGGTTAATTTGACCTTTCAAAATACTTGCCAATCACAAGGTCGACTAGAAGATTTATATTACAAACTTTCGCAAGCGCAGCCTGTTTCTTATGGCATGTGGGCAAATCTACCTGAGATGCAGATTTTATCTTTATCGCCAGAGCTTTTCTTTAACAAAACCAAAACGCATTTGTTAACAAAGCCCATGAAAGGAACATTAGGTATTCATGAACGTATTAAAGATTTAGATAAAGATCATTATGACAAGCTCTATGCTGAAAATGTCATGATTGTGGATTTACTTCGTAATGACTTCGCTAAAATTGTCGATCCCTGTTCGATCCGCGTGGATAAACTTATGGAGCTAGAACAGTATCCAACGTTACAGCAATTGGTTTCGACCATTTCGGGAACTGTAGATGTTACGCTACCATTTTCTACGATTATCAAAGGCCTATTTCCCTGTGGTTCTATAACAGGAGCACCAAAACGACGGACAATGGAACTCATCCGCGATATTGAGTCTCGACCGCGAGGTATCTACACGGGCACGATAGGTTATATTACGCCCGAAAATGACATGCGTTTTAGTGTGGCTATTCGCACTCTTGTGAAGGAAAAAGAAAAGTGGTCCTATGGAGTTGGCGGAGGCATTGTTGTTCAGTCAACGGCTCAAGACGAATTTAATGAGGCGCAAAGCAAGGCGTCGTTTATTGCGCGGGCGAATACTTTTTCGTTGATTGAAACCATGCTATACAATGGATCTTATATCGAAAACGAAGGCGAGCATTTAGAGCGTATTATGAAAAGTGCTCGAGTCTTTCGTTTTTCTGTAGATGATCATTTAATACGACAAAAATTGATGGACGCGGTTCGTGAAAAGAATCAGCCTTACAAAGTAAGATTGCTTGTCGATCAAAGTGGCCAAATTTCTGTTGAAACATCTTTGATCGCCCCCCTTCCGTCAGTTATGAAGGTTCGTTTTTCAAAAACTCATACCACATCAACCGATATTTTTCTTAAGCATAAAACAACACAGAGATATTTATATGAACAAGAGTGGCAAAAAGCACAAAGAACAGGATTTTATGAGGTTCTTTTTTTAAATGAAAAAGACCATGTTACCGAAGCCTCTCGTCACAATGTATTTATCCTTAAACAAAACCGCTGGTACACACCGCCAATCGAGGATGGCCTTCTTCCTGGAATAGAAAGACAAAAAACGATTGAACGCTTAGATGCCGAAGAAAAACATCTTTTGTATGAAGACATACTTACAAGTGAAAAAATTCTTCTTACAAATTCTATACGAGGAGCTGTGGAAGTGGTTTTGGAGTCTACTCCATGATTTATCTTTTAGATAGTCAGGATTCTTTTACATATAATATAGCAACAATCTTTCAGTCTTTTGGTGCGCAAGTTATTGTGCAAGATACGCGATTCATTAATTGGGCAACTATTGAAGAACAGGATTCTGGCATAGCTGCGTTTATATTATCTCCTGGACCTGGAAAACCTGAAGAGGAAAAAATATTTTATGAAATTCTTAAAAGATACGCTGGAAAAAAACCCATATTGGGCGTTTGTTTGGGGCACCAGGTTATTGCGCAGTTTTTTGGAGCTCGTGTCGAAAGTGCGTCCCAAATTTACCATGGAAGGACGTCAAAAATTGGCCACGATAATTCACCTCTATATAAAGAGATCCCTCAAGAGTTTGTAGCCATGCGCTACAATTCGCTTATTGTGAACCCTAACTTACCCAACGAGTTACAATTGTCGTCGTGGAGTCTGGGAGATGAACAAGAAGTGATGGGGGTTCGTCACAAAACTCATTTGATTGAAGGTGTGCAATTTCATCCGGAGTCTGTAGGGACTCCTATGGGTATAACACTACTCCAAAATTTTTATAATAGACTTTCTGTATCTACGGGTTCTTAGAGATGACTGAGCATTGCTTCTATTAAAACAGCACTCCAACACGGACGCCAGATAGGACGGGTTTATTACCATCCATAAGGGCTTGGAAGAAACCCTCCACACTCATTTGTGTGGTCGCAGTGCGGAAGAGGCGTAAGCCGGCAAACCCACCAAACACAAATCCCGAGGGATCGGAGATTTGTGTGATGTGGGCATAGCCAAAACCAAACTCAGCACCCACTACAGGTGAAAAATTCTCTGTAGACACAAGCCAGCCGGCGCCAACCGTGCCCGCAAGCCATAGACCATCACCCTTAGAGGGAATAGCAGCATCCAGGTTAAGGCGAATTTCGGCATTAGTTGTTGCCTCCCAATGGTGGCCAAGATGAAGTGCATAAAACATATTGCGGTTTTGCATGTCTTTCCCCCATGAGGGTCCAAAAGACAATGATGTTAAACTAAGAGTTTGTACACGGGTGTGCACACGTTGTTGTTGCTCAGGTGTGATTTCACCTACGCGTGGCTCTTGAGATGGCTCTCTATACGCCGGTAAAACCTCATCGGGAGAGGAGACATCTTCTTCTGCGTGGGCGGCCGTACCGAGCATCAACAAACTAAGTAATACGTGTAAGATGAACATTCACTTCTCTCCTTAAAACGCTGCAGAATTCCCCTTTAGGGAGTGGGTTCTGCTGGTTTGGGTTCTACCTCTTTAACTTTAGAATTATTTAACAAATAATTGTACACATTATCTTCTGTGATCTGGTAGCGCATATTGCTTAAAGAGTTATTTTGTTGATAGTAGGATTTGATTTTTTCTTTTTCCAAATTCCATTGTTTGGCCATCTCTTCAAACTTGCTATCCACATCGGCATCGGTGGCTTGTAGATTCTCAGATTCTGCCAGTTTGTCGATTAAGAATGCCGATTTCACCATAAACTCTGCAGTTTGAGTAAAGTCACCAGCCCATTTCTCTTGGTATTCACTAAAGTTCTCATCGCTGAAGCCTTGAGACTTCATGCGATTTTTAAAATCTTCGACCAGAGCTTTACGCTGTTCTTCCACCAAAGATTTAGGTGCATCAACAGGGTTGGCCTCAACAAATTTTTTAAAGAGACTGTCGCGAAGATCTTTTTCGATGCGCATTTTTTCGTTCTCTTCAAAGTCTTTACGAATTTGGCCTTTGAGAGATTCTAATGACTCTTGACCGATTTTCTTTAAAAGTTCTTCGTTGAATTCGGGCAGTTGTTTTACCTTGATGTCATTTAAGGTTACTTTAAAGAGTACAGGCTTAGAGCGCAAAGACTCTACATGGTATTCCGCTGGGAAAGCGATGGTCACCTCACGGGTTTCGCCTTTTTTCATGCCCACGAGGCCCTCTTCGAAACCGGGAATGAACTGATTACCGCCAATTTCTAATTGGTGGCCTTTTGCCGAGCCATTCTCAAGAGGTGCGTTATCTACGAAACCTTCAAAATCAATCATAGCAAAGTCGCCATTTTTAAGTGCGCGGTCTTCGTTCAAAGATTCGTATGTGGCATTGCTTTGTTGGATATTTTCGAGGGCTTTGGTGATTTTTTCGTCGTCGATTTTAATTTTTTCTTTTTCAAGAGAGAAGCCATCTTTTTTGACAATATTAATTTCGGGACGAATTTCAAAGTGGGCTGTGAAATTAAAATGAGCGTCCTCTTTGATTTCTTCAAAATCGATTGTTGGCATAGAGACTGGAGCCAGTTTGTGTTCTTTAAGAGCATTGATGTACGCATGCTGCACGAGATTTTGTGCTACATCCCCTTTTACACTATCGGCATACATGCTTTTGATGGTTGCTAAAGGAGCTTTGCCTTTACGAAAGCCTTTGATGTTGACCTGTTGTTGTAGATATTTGTAGGCTTTTTCGAACTCTTCGTTCACGCGGGATGAGGGGACCTCGATGTGTAATTTTCGTTCCAATGGCCCAACATTCTCTACGTTTGTTTTCATGCAAATCTCCTCATTTTTTTGATTTCTCGGCAATATAGGGAATTTCTCTCGTAAAATCAAGAATATGCATGATTTTTGAGCTCTCGCACAGTGGGTCTTTTTGCGTTTATTTCTTGGATGGTATCTCAGGTCAATTTGCGGTAGTCTAAGACTGACCCTAAGGGATCGATATTACAGAGGAAAACGTGCACAAAATTGTATTTGTAACAGGTAAGGGTGGGGTAGGGAAATCCACAGTAGCGACCTTTCTCGCTGCCCGTGAGGCCTCGTTGGATAAAAAAGTCCTGCTTGTGGAGATGGGGCCATGGAGTTTTTTGTCTCTCTGGTTGGGGTTTCAGTCCACGGATTTGTATGTGCCCACTCCGACGCCATATGGTTTTGATTGGTCCATGTGGACGGGAGAAGATTGTCTGAAAGAGTATGTGGGTTACCTGGTAAAGCTACCGTGGTTGAGCCGAGCGTTTTTTGAAAACAACTGGATGAAAGCGCTGATTAAAGTGGCTCCAGGCCTACGTGAGATCTCGTTTTTAGGAAAAATCACAAGTCAGTTACGAGATCACGGCCCCAAGCTTCACTATGATACCATCGTTGTGGATGCCATGAGCTCGGGCCATTTTGTGAGCTTACTGCAGGCGCCTCACGGCTTAAAAAATATGACCAAAACAGGGCCCATTCGGGAGCAATGCGAGTCTATAGAAAAGGCACTGAACAGTTCCTCGGTGCAAACGTTAGTGGTCACCACGCCAGAATCTTTTGCCATTCAAGAAACTAAAGAGCTAGTAGCCAGTATGAAACACCTAATGACATCGCCGATTCATGTGGTGATAAACAAAATGCAGGATATTCCTGAAGTGCATGGACCAATAAGAGGAGGAGGGGTGCTTCAGGAGCTTGCGAGTTTGCGCCTTTTGTATCAGGAGAACCGGCAAAAAATTTTGCAGGATTTTCCTTTGTCGTTAGAAATTCCGTTTTACTTTTCGGCGCTTAAAAACATATTGCAGGATCAAAATGAACTACAGAGACTTTTTGCAAAATTATAAGACCTTTGTTTTTGTTGGTAATGGCGGTACCGGAAAAACCACCCTGTCAGCAACATGGGCTATAGAAGCGGCTAAAACCGGGAAAAGAGTGGGACTATTGACAATAGATCCCGCGAAGCGTCTTGGCGATGTTTTTGGTATGGATGTGCAAAAAGAAACACATAAATTAGCACTTTTTGGTAGCGGTGCCGTCGATGTTCATCTGATCGATTCACAAAAAATTATCGAAGAATTTGTCACACAAAAATTTTCGGTCGAAGATTATGAAAACCTTAAGAAAAACAGAATTTTCTCACAAGTGTCCTCCGTCTTGGCCGAGAATCAATCGATATCCACCATTTACAAGTTAAACCAACTCATTCAGGATCCCCAATATGATTTGTTTGTTGTTGATACGCCACCATCCAATAATTCCATGGATTTTTTTACTGCACCGGAATCAGTGATTCATATTTTTAAAGAAAATTTATTGGCGCGAGCAGCGATTGAGGCGAAGAGTTTTAAATTTTGGTCAGCACAAAAATTGTTTTATAAAGTTTTTACGTTTTTAGTGGGCGAGGAATTTTATCGTGATGTAGAGGTTTTCTTTAAATCTCTTTTTTCATTTCAAGCTCATATTGTTGCATCATCCGATGCGTTGGTGGAATTGTTAAAATCCCCGGCAACCTGTTTTTTTACGGTAACCCTTCCCGATCCGACTAAGGTACAAGAAGTTTTAGAGGTTGTGGTGGGCCTGCGCAAACAGGGAATTCGGTCTGTAAATATGGTCATCAATCGTGCGTATCCGGATTGGTTGGATTTTGATAAAAAATTTACGGATTTTTCCGAACAAGATAAGAGTCTGCAAAATTATTATGACAAACTCTTTAATTATTACCATAATCAAATAGGATCGACAAAAGAACAGGTGCAAAAAATTGATCAGAATATGGGTGTGTATTTTGTCGCTGAACGTATGTTGGAGATGCAAACTTCAAACTTACAAAGTGTGAGTAAAAATTTGCTAAAAGGATTTCAATGACGAAATTAAAAATAGTTTTTCTTTTATTATGTATTGTATTTTCTGGATGTGCATTGTTTCCCGGTACAGAAGCTCCTATTCAGCGAAAATATCCCGACGAGTTGGATACGGTTCGTTATCTCATCAAAGAAAAAGAGTACAAACAAGCCGAAGCACAAACCCAGTCTTATCTTATGCAAACAAACGATATTTACTGGCATGGAACAGCATTATTGCTTCTGGGAGAGATTCAGGAAGAGACGCGTGATTATCCTGGCGCTTTGGAAACGTACAAAAAATTAATTGAGCATGGTAAGGGGTATGATTTGAGTCATCAGAGACAAGGGTTGTATCGAATTTCTTGGATGTACGAAATTTTGCAAAACTACGATTATCTTCTTACAACACTCATTGATCTACAAAAGGCGAGAATGCCAGACGATTTTATACAATATATCGAAACACCGGCACGCCTTGCGAATGTGTACTATGTTATGGGCGTATGGGAAAAAGCTCTTGAGTATCGTAGTGCAGCTCTCAATTATTGGCAAAAACACCCTTTGCGTGGAGAGCCCACTGATTCTTTACTGCGTCCATATTTTTACTTGAGCTTTATGCAACTCACACCGGGAAAGGATCTTGATAGGCATTATTCCGAGGTTCTGCATTTGGCAGAAAAAGATCTGTTGTATGTTATGGAAAACGCGTCTCCCGAAATGAGTGAAAAAGCCGCACAAGATTTATTGCATGTTTACCGGCAATATTTTACTAAAATTGTTGGGGTGCCAGTGCCGAAAAATTCTGTCGACAAGCAAGAGGTCAATACACAGAAATTGCGAGGTCTTGCAGACCTGATGGATGCCATTGAAGTGTTAAAAGCCATGCATACACCAGAGGCTGTAAAGTCGGAGAGTCCTTCAGTAAAAGGTTTTTTTATACAACTTAAAGAGATCGAAGAGAAGACGCGCCAAGTGGCACATGAATTGGAATTTGGCATTGAAAAGGAAAAAAAGAGGGTGAAGAAAAAATAGAGCCTATTTTTTTAGAATTGTGTAATCAAGAAAACAAAGGCGACATTTTAAATATCTACACAGAAAATAAAAGTTGAAGGTAAAGAGTATGGCAGATTTTGTAAGAGGTTTCGGTATTCCGTTTAAGGGAGCATTGCTGGTGTTTACCAGTTTTCGGTTATTTCTTTTGGCCATTCTTCCATTTTGGATTTGTTTTTTTTCAGCCATTTATTTTATTTGGGCATTTTGGAATAGTTCCTTTTCCATAGTGCCCTATCTTATGGACTGGGTTCCAGGTCTCTATCGTTTTACCGAAAAATTAAAAATAGGAGAATTTTCCCTAATTGCAGCGTTAGCTCAGGGAATGTTCTGGTTTTTCCTGCTTATTTTTGTTTCTTATTTTTCTTATGTGCTTCTTTGTATTATTGGTGCACCATTTTATTCGCTTTTAGCGGATATTATCCTTGCGCGAAAGGGACTTCAGCTGAAAGTTAAAAATAGTTTCTTTCGCTGGCTTTACACCACCATCAGGATGCTCATAATTAGTGTAATTAAAATTACGTTTTTTATGGGTTTATCTTTTATTTTATTTATTATTTCTTTTTTTACATTCGGTATGTTTATTGTTCCCATATTTATTAGCTTGATGGTGTCTTATGACTGTATGGATTTTTCTTTTGAATGTGTCACAATGTCTTTGCGTCAACGCCTGGCGTATTTTTTCGACCATTTTCCATTATTTTTGGGCTTAGCGATGAGTATTCTTGTCGTTAGCATTATTCCTGGCCTGTTTACTTTAATTCTACCCTTTTTTATCGCAGGCGGCGCCAACGCCTTCGCAGATAAAAAAAATTTGGAGAACCATGAACAACGCGCTCTTACATGATAAAATTTTAAAAAACATGCCAGTTCTGTGTGATTGGTACAATTCACAAAAAAAATCCCTCTATCTACCATTTTATTCGAGTTACGATATTCGCGATGCTTGCTTTAAGGTGACAAATGTTGATGCTAATATTTTTCCTGCGGGGTTTAATAATATTTGCCAAACCGATAAAGAAAGTGCGCCCGAACTCGTCAAAACCTATTTACAAAAACACTATCCTGGTGCGCAAAAGATTCTTTTGATTACTGAGGATCATTTTAAAAATTTGTACTACTGGGAAAACGTAGCGGCTATTCGCAAACTCATTTTATGTGCAGGCTATACGGTGACAGTGGGTATGCCCGGCTTAGATGTTACGACTGCTGCTCGCGAAATGGAAAGCTATTTGGGCACCAAAGTGCCGGTAGAGCCAATAGTTAATAAAGAGGGTCAACTGCAAACACCAAATGGATTTATTCCTGATGTGGTTATTAGCAATAACGATTTTTCTAAATTATATGAACATTGGACGGATATAAGCCGTGTGGCATTGACTCCTTCTATGGATTTGGGATGGTACAAACGAAAAAAGAGTATTTATTTTAAACATTACAATGATGTAGCCAGCGAATTTGCCCACATATTGGAGTTAGATCCCTGGTTATTTACTGTTAAAACCGAAGTGTTTGAACACTTTGATGTAGGCTCCGATGAGCGACGACAGGCATTGGCTGATAATGTGGAAACGTTTTTAGGGGCACTTCGTGAAGAGTATAAAAAGCGCGGTATCCAAGAAGAACCCTATGTTTTTGTAAAAAACAATGCGGGAACTTATGGCCTAGGAGTCACCCGAGTGAATTCGAGCCAAGATGTACTCAACTGGACTTATGATGCGCGCAAAAAAATGAAGGCACAAAAAGGCGGAGGCAAATTCTCAGAGGTGATTATTCAAGAAGGTGTACCGACTATAGTAAAATCGGATGCTGCAACGGCTGAGCCGACTATTTATATGATTGGCGAACAGTTGGCGGGTGGTTTTTTGCGCGCTCATGATAAAAAAGACGAGCGCGAAAGTCTAAATAGCCCGGGTGCGGTATACAAACGTTTGTGTTTAAGTGATTTACGTATTCAAGCACAAGGTTGTCCTCTCGAGAACGTGTATGGGTGGATTGCCAAGATAGGACTCTTGGCCATAGGTCGTGAGACGTCGAGTTACCAAATAAAATATCACGGTTACACTCTATAGTGTGTATAATGAGAATGGTGGGGTAGTTGTGAACCATTTTCGGTCCTTTATATTTTTAGCACTTCTTATCGCGACATCGTTTTATTCTTATTGGTTATCTAATAAGGATTACGAGTGGGTTGTCCCTTACATGAGTGAGCGGGCGCCAGCTGCTGTGCGTGATTCACATATGTCTGATCTTGTGGATAAACCACTACGTGTGTTCAAGCGTGAAGCGGTGGCCTCTTCGATCGATATTTTAAACAAAGACGGACAGTACAAATTTACCATGGGGCAATTTGCGGTGATGGGAAACAAGGGTGCTAATCTCATGTGTATCGAATACCCCTTTATTAAATTAAGCATGCAAGGTGAAGGTGTGGTGGTCGCAGGTAAAAAAGCTAAACTATTTGTGATCGCCCCCTGTCGATTACAGTCACGCAATCAAGATGTGATTCGTTCGATTCCGATTCCATTCGAACAGCTGTATCGTCAACCAGCACAGGATCAAGATATAGAGTATACGCAAGACGGAATGACGGGTCATGCATACTTAAAAGACGTGAATGGAAATTTACCTAAGCAATGGCAATTGGAATCAGTACAATTCTTGCGCGACACTAACGACTACTTAATGGATTCTCCGGAGAGCATTGGTGAGCGTGAAATTTTCATGAAAAAAGGCGAACCTGTTCTTGTTCGCGTCGTTCAGTAAGTAGGTACCTTACCAAGATAAAAATTTACCTTCGAAGCTAATAAAAGAACCTGTCGCATGTTTTTGTGGCTCCAAAATTATACGTAATAATCCAGTGACTGACTTTTCCACGGTGGTGGTGGCGTTGGGGCCACCCATATCTGTTTGTACCCATCCAGGATGCATACAAAACGTCTTAATTTTTGGATGATCCACACTAAACGATTTTGTGAACATATTTACGGCGGTTTTCGACATACGGTAGGCATAATAACCGCCGGTGCCGTTGTCAGTGACGGAGCCCATAAGGCTTGAGATATTTATCAGAAGTGGTGATTTACTTTGTTCAAGGATTGGAAGTGTGTGCTGGGCTACGCGCATAGGACCATACACATTGACTTCGAAAGTTTGTTTCACTGTATCTAAATCTAAACTTTCGAAATCGTCATCGGCATCGAGCAGTACACCAGCGTTATTAATCACAACATCGAGTGTTGTGATTTTTTGAGCTGCATCGCTCACACTTTTTTCATTTGTCACATCGGCTGAATCAATGGTGAGGGTTGCGGAGAAATCTTTTTTGAGTTGGGCAAGGCCCGAGGATTTCTCTGGGTGGCGGACCCACGCAATGACGTGGTGTCCAGTGCCCAAGAGTTGCCGAGTGAATTCTAAACCAATGCCTCTACCGGCACCTGTCACCAAAAACGTCATAGATTCTCCTACTTGTAAGCTCGTGCCATTTCAATGAAGGTGCGGACGATGGCGCCCGAAGCCCCTTTGCCAGCGGCATAGGGGAGACGGTTCCCCACATTCCATGCGGTGCCAGCGATATCAAAGTGCGCCCACGGGATGTCTTTTTCGACAAAGGCTTCGAGGAAAGCGGCAGCCGTTGCACTTCCCGCATTGCGCGAAGGTGCAAGGTTGGTGAGATCGGCAAAATAACCTTTCATATCTTTTACATGTTCATCCACTAAAGGCATGCGCCATACGCACTCACCACTAGTGGCAGCAGCTCTATCAATTTTTTTACTGAGATCATCGTTGCGTGAGAAAAACCCGGTGTGGGTATTGCCCAGAGCAATGACCATAGCTCCAGTGAGGGTTGCGGCATCGAGAATCATGCCGGGCTTCTGTTCACAGGCGTAACAAAGAGCATCGGCTAAGATGAGGCGACCCTCGGCATCGGTGTTATTAACTTCGATGGTTTTCCCATTGCGGGCTTTACGAATATCACCAGGCTTGTTGGCGGCGGCTCCCGGCATGTTTTCAGTTGCGGGCACAAAGGCAATAGCGTTGATTTTTAGCTTTAATTTGGCAATTGCCGACATGGCCGCAATGACAGCAGCACCACCACACATGTCGTATTTCATTTCTTCCATACCACCGCTGGGTTTAATGGAGATACCACCACTATCGAAGGTGAGACCTTTACCAACAAGACAAAATGGCTTTTGTTTTACTGGCCCACCTTTATATTCCATCACGATAAATTTTGGCTCCTGCGCACTTCCATAAGACACACCAAGGAAAGACTCCATTTTTTCTTTTTCGATGCGTTTTTTATCCCAAACAGTCACTTTAAGTTTTGTGCCTTTGGCGACGTTTTCGGCCTCTTGTCCCAGTTGAGTCGGTGTCATAAAGTTACCGGGGCAATCGCCTAGCCAACGAGCAAAATTGGTTGCATCCGCAATAATAGCATTGGTTTCGACAATTTTATTAAGGCTCATTGAAAACTTATCCACAGAGACTTCGATGTTTTCCACAGCGACATCGTTTTTATCTGGGGCTTTAAAGGTAGTGAACTTATAATCGCAAAGTAAAAGTCCTTCTGTAAAACCGATAGCCGCTTCGTTTGCGGCAAGTGATGATGGTGAACAAATACGCACCGATTTTAGTTGTTCCTGTTTTGCAACTCGCATAATTGTGGCACTACAGACGCGTGCATTTTCTGCGGTTAGTTTTTTATTGCTACCTGTGCCGAGCACTAAAATAGCGGGAGAATGTTTTTCGGCACGCCAAAAGAGCGACTGGCCAGCATCACCTTTAAAGTGAGAGGGCATGTTGTGTGTAATGCGAGCTTTGTCTAGTTCCGAAGGGAAATGGCTGAGCCAGGTCATTTCTGGATCCTTCTTTTTCGTGATGGAGCCAGCAAACAAAACTACCATTCCAGCTGTGCATTTGGTGCGTGATGATACCATGGATATTTTCATACGAGATTCCCCCTTCAAGGTCGTGATAGAGGAAGTACGCTATCATAATTCTTAAATAGTGAGAAGAAAGAGGATGCAGTTCGATTGACTTTAGAAGTGGTGCGCCATGAACGGGCTCTTCATTGTCCACACGACCTAAGAGAGCTAAAATGCTGGATGAAAGTAGAGGTCATTGCCTACAATGGTCCGAAAAGGCAATTTAAACGGTTTTTATCTTAAATCGGCGTCAAATTTTCCCGATGAGACCTTGTCAACATCAAGAGATGCCCATATTTAGACGGGAGTTTTAATGAATGAGCAAATGAATTTAGTTCCAATAGTAATTGAGCAGACATCCCGTGGCGAACGCAGCTACGATATATACTCACGCCTATTAAAGGACCGCATTATTATTTTGGGGACACCCATCAATGATGCAGTTGCCAATAATGTGATTGCACAAATGCTTTTTCTAGAGGCAGATAATCCAGAGAAAGATATTCAGTTGTATATCAATTCACCTGGTGGAAGTGTGACTTCTGGCATGGGCATTTATGATATTATGCAGTTTGTAAAGTGTGATGTGGCGACGACATGTATAGGTCTTGCTGCGAGCATGGGTTCTTTTTTATTAACAGCGGGCACTCCTGGAAAGCGTTATTGCTTACCACATGCCCGAGTGATGATTCACCAGCCACTCATTAGTGGTGGTCTTGCTGGTCAAGCTAGCGACATCGAGATTCATGCGCGCGAGTTGATAAAAACAAAGCGTCAGTTGACCGAGATCTATCAACATCATACAGGTCAAAATTTCGAAACTCTAGAAAAGGCAATGGATCGCGATAACTATATGAGTGCACGCGAGGCAAAAGATTTTGGTTTAGTGGATCATGTTGTGCAGTTTAGAAAAACGAAAAAGGAAAACAAACAATGAGTAGACGTGAAGGTGCAAACGGAAGCTTATTAAGATGTAGCTTTTGTGGAAAAAATCAAAACGAAGTCAAGAAACTCATTGCCGGTCCTGGTGTGTATATTTGTGATGAGTGTATTGATCTCTGTACAGATATTATTGAGGAAGAAAAGGGCCGAGATGAGTCGAGTGCTCAGGCATTTAAAGTGCCAAAGCCTTCCGAAATTAAAACGTTCTTGGATGAGTATGTGATTGGTCAGGATCAGGCGAAAAAAGCGATAGCTGTTGCCGTACATAATCACTATAAGAGAATCAATCATCTGTCGAAGGGTCGTAAAAAAGACGATATCGAAATTGCCAAAAGTAACATTCTTTTGGTGGGTCCGACAGGTTCAGGAAAAACATATATCGCCCAGACGGTAGCAAAAATCTTAAATGTACCTTTTGCTATGGCCGATGCGACAGCTCTTACAGAAGCGGGATATGTGGGTGAAGATGTGGAAAACGTGGTTCTTAATCTTTTACAGGCTGCGGATTACGACATCGAAAAAGCCCAGCGTGGCGTTATTTATATTGATGAGATCGATAAGATTTCGCGTAAATCAGAAAATCCCTCGATCACCCGCGATGTGAGCGGTGAAGGTGTACAACAAGCGCTTTTAAAAATTCTTGAAGGAACTGTGGCGAATCTTCCTCCTAAAGGGGGCCGTAAACATCCACAGCAAGAATTTATTCAGGTGGACACAACCAATATTTTATTTATTGTCGGTGGTGCCTTTGTAGGATTAGATAAAATTGTGGAAAACCGTATTTCTAATAAAACATTGGGGATCACGGCTGAAATCCGCACTCAAAAAGAAAAAGAACTGCAAGGGGAGCACAATGCCCTTCGTCGTCTTGAGCCAGACGATCTATCGCGTTTTGGTTTGATACCAGAATTTATTGGTCGTTTACCCGTAGTTACGGTATTGGATGAGCTGGATGAACCAGCACTAGTTGAAATTCTTGTCAAACCTAAAAATGCATTGGTCAAGCAATATCAAAAACTGTTTTCTTTCGAAAATGTAGAACTCACATTTACGGAAAAAGCGCTTACCGCCATTGCTCGTCAGGCTTTGGACCGTAAAACAGGGGCTCGGGGATTGCGCGGAGTTATTGAAAACTCTATGCTAGATATTATGTATGAAATTCCTTCCAACGAGAACGTCAAACAATGTATCATTGATGAGGACGTCATCATGAAGAAGGGCACTCCGAAACTAGTTTACAAGACGGAGGAAGAAACGAAAAACGAGAAGCGTTCTGGTGTAGAAAGCGCGTAAGTCAATATTAACAATTTAAAAATATTTAAAAAGCGGCTTTTATGCCGCTTTTTTTGTTTTGATAGTCCTAGGTATTCTTTTTCAAGGTCTGGGCGCGATACATTAGTAAGTTCATGCGTCTCTTAGGTTGAAAATCTTTTATTCATCGGTAAAATGTATATCAGGCACATGGAGAGGTGCTGTTATTGTAACCCCTTACAAAGTAGTTTAAAGGCTATTTTATTAGGCGCGATAACCGAAATCTCCCTCTGCCTTGTCAATACCCAACCGGGATGTTGGGCGAAGGAGGAATGAATGGCCGGAGAAGAATATTTAGAGTTACCCTTACTACCCCTCAGAGATCTTATTATATTTCCACACATGATGATGCCCCTGTTTGTGGGTCGCGAAAAAAGTATTAACGCTCTCGAAGAGGCCATGTCTAAGCAAATTGACATTGTTCTTGCAGCACAAAAAGATGCAAAAACCAACAATCCCAATCCCGATGAGGTCTACCAGATTGGTACCGTGGGAACAATTATCCAGTTGTTGCGTCTTCCAGATGGCACTGTGAAAGTCTTGATTGAAGGCAAACGTCGCGCCAAAATCGAAAATTTTATCGATGACGACAAATTCTTTAAGGTTAAAGTGAAGGTTTTCCCAGAAGAGGTATTGGACGAGTTAGAGGCCAAGGCCCTGGTGCGTTCCGTAAAAACCACTTTTGAAAAATACGTAAAATTAAATAAACGCATTCCACCAGAAATTCTTATGCGGGTGTCGAGCATTGAATCTGCGGGAGAGCTTGCCGACATTATAGTTGCCCAGCTTAATTTAAAACTAGAAGACAAACAAAAGCTTTTAGAGCAGTTCGATACGACAAAGCGTCTCGAAGAGCTTTTAAGCATGATGACCAACGAGATCGAAATTCTCGAGGTCGAAAAGAAAATCCGCTCGCGCGTAAAAAAACAAATGGAGAAATCGCAGAAGGAATACTACCTCAACGAGCAGATGCAGGCGATTCAAAAAGAGCTTGGTGAAAAAGACGATTATCAAGCGGAGCTCATGGAGCTAGAGGAAAAAGCCCGCGAAAAGAAAATGAGCAAAGAGGCTAAAGAGAAGGTTTTTAAAGAGCTAAAAAAGCTAAAGATGATGTCGCCCATGAGCGCCGAAGCAGCGGTTGTGCGCAATTATATCGATTGGATTTTGGCTCTGCCATGGTTCAATTATTCCGAAGAACGCAAAGAGCTAGATTATGCGGAGCAGGTTCTCAACGAAGACCACTGGGGGCTTGAGCGAGTGAAAGAGCGTATTTTAGAGCAGATCGCCGTTTATTGTTTAAGCGATGAGGCGCGGGGACCTATCTTATGTTTAGTTGGTCCTCCTGGCGTTGGTAAAACATCTCTCGCACGTTCGGTTGCAAAATCTTTAAATCGCAGTTTTACACGCATCTCTTTAGGGGGCGTGCGCGACGAGGCAGAAATTCGCGGCCATAGAAGAACCTATGTTGGAGCGATGCCAGGTAAAATCATTCAAGCATTGCGCAAGGTAGAATATAGTAATCCCCTGATTCTTCTCGATGAGATCGATAAAATGAGCAATGACTTCCGTGGTGACCCTTCGGCAGCCATGCTCGAGGTTTTAGATCCCGAGCAGAACTCGACCTTTCAAGATCACTTCTTAGAAGTGGAATATGATCTATCGCGGGCAATGTTTTTTACCACAGCGAATTCGCTGCACACGATTCCGCGACCACTTTTAGATCGTATGGAAGTCATCTCTATCGAGGGATATATCGATAGTGAGAAAATGCATATTGCTAAAAAGTATCTGCTTCCCAAGCAGCTCAAGCTGCATGGATTGTCGGATTATAAAATTCAAATTCCTGATAGTGTAATTAAAGATATTGTGAATTATTATACTCGCGAAGCGGGGGTACGTAATCTGGAGAGAACCCTGGCGACCATTTGTCGCAAACTCGCCAAAGAGATTGTGCGCGAAGAGGAAATTCAGAAGCACATGAAAACATCTCAGAAAAAACCGAACCGTTCACAGGTGAGCAAAGCCGGTATTAAAAAGACCTACACAATCACCAGTAAAAAATTGGTGGAGATGCTCGGGCCGCATAAATATAAGCATGGACGTGTTGAGGAAGAAAACGACATCGGTTTAACCAATGGTATGGCGTATACAGAGGTGGGCGGGGATCTTCTGCCCATCGAGGTGACAGTTGTTCCTGGAAAAGGGAAGTTTACTGTGACCGGCCAATTGGGCGATGTGATGAAGGAATCCTGTTCGGCAGCTATGAGTTACGTGCGTTCGCGAGGTCCGTTGTTTGGTTTAGACAAAGATTATTTCTTTAATGTGGATATTCATATTCACGTGCCCGAAGGGGCTATACCAAAAGATGGACCATCAGCGGGCTGTGCGATCACGACCAGCATTGTCTCTGCGGTAACAAAAATTCCTGTTCATCGCACAGTGGCTATGACGGGCGAAATTACGCTACGCGGCCGGGTGCTACCTATTGGCGGTGTGAAAGAAAAGGTTCTTTCAGCCTATCGTGGTGGGATCAAAACAGTGATTTTACCGAAGGAAAACGAAAAGGATTTACGCGATATCCCGCAAGAGGTTGTGAAAGAGCTTAAAATCGTTTTGGTGGACCACGTGGATCAGGTCCTTGTGCATGCGTTAGAGATACGTAGCGCCAAAGATCTATTTAAAGCGACTAAAGACACGAATTTAGGCCTTAAAGCCCAATATACGGGTCATTCCTATCACTGATACGCAGCATAAAAGACCTGATAATTTTTCAGGTCTTTGTTGTAAATCAGCTTCTCATGAGTAGACTTGTTTCCCGAAGAGCGGGCCCTTTTTTTGAAAGGGCCTCGTGCCAGCAAATGCTTTGCAGGCGCAAGTGGGAGGGAAATGGAGTTTTCAGCATCCACATTAGAGCTGGGACGCTTATACTTTGAGAGAGGCGATATTCTCAAAGCCATTGAGGTGTTAGAACCTCTCGTGGATTCCTGCATTCAAAACAAAGACTTTAGGCACTATCTAGAAAGTGTGCACGTTCTTTTGCGATCCTACGCCGAGTATCTAGATTTTGAGAAAATTGAAAAAGCAAAAGTTGAATTGTTAAGTCTAACTGAGAAGGGTGATTTAAGCCTTAATAGTAAGATGTATTATGTGCTGGCTCTATGTGCATCTTACCAACAGGACCATCAGTTATCGCTCGAATATAGTCAAAAGGCTTTGGCTCAAGGTTTAGCGGAAGATAATAAAGAATCTATTAGCTATGCGATATTAGCATTAGCTATTTCGTATTATCATCTTGATCGTTTGCAAGATGCTTTAAAAGAAATTTACAATCTACAAGTTTTTATGGATGTCCTTGAATTGCCGCAAGTGCGTATTACTGCACATATGATTAAGGGACAAATTTTACGAAAACTGGGAAAATACGATCAGGCTCTTGATATGCTTTGGCAAAGTTATGACAACTTAAAAACGCATAAGAACTTTTATGCCTCATTAGCAATTCTTTACGGATTAGCGATTACATATAAAGAATCTGGTAATGAAGAAGAAGCACGAAAATATGTGGAGTTTGCACGACGTGTAGTAGATCCAAAAAATTTAAAACGGTTTTCTATGAATCTGGAAAACTTTTATAGTACTTTTGATAAAGGTCAAAAGCAAAAGTATGACATTGTTTTTAATAGCTCTACCCATTCTGTAATTGAAAAACAGTTGGGACGTATTGATTTTAATAATCAGTTTATTTTGATGGACTTGTTGCGCCTGTTTTTATTGAACCCTGGAGTGTCGTTTAGCAAAGAGCAATTAGTACGTTTGATCTGGAAACAATCGTATAATCCTGCTGTCCATGACAATAAAATTTACGTCACAATTAAACGCCTACGTCAGCTGATTGAGCCCAGCGTAGAAAGACCCCGTTACATTTTTAGATCAAAGAACGGATATTATCTAAACAAAGATATTTCTATTTTCATTGAAGAGGAAAAGCCACAGAGGGAGAACATATGAAGTTATTAAAGTTAATCACTGCGAATATTATTTTTGCAAGTGTTGCGTGGGCGGGTAATGAAATCCCGTGGCCAATTAATGCACAAGAGGCCGTTCGTATCCAAGACCTTACGGGTACATGGGTGAGCATGAGCTTACAAGATCCAGGATATTTGTATTTCTTTTATGTCGAGAAGAATCCATCGAGCACGAATAAATACTCTTGTCCGTATTTATTAACAGTGGAGGAAATGAATCCTTTCAATCAAACAATCGTGTCAGCAGGGTGGTCGGTATTTTGTCAGATCACACAAAATTCGATGACTTTTAATCTCTATGATCAAAATGGCCAATACCATGGCAAGATTGATATCGTGGGAGTGCGTAAAGATGAGGGGGCCAGCGGCTTAGGAAAGCAGCATCTTGGAGTTAAAATTTTCGATGAAAGTGAGCGTCCGGTATTAAAAGCTGCAGATGTCTTTTTCAAATACTCCAATGACTCTGAACCTGTGTGGCCGCCAATGGGGGACTACTCAGTTGAGAGTGCAGCGCCGTAAAAAGGAAATCCGTCGGGATTCCAAAGTTTCTTATAGATATATTTGCGCAGGATGACGGATGTCTGTCCTTTATCAAATGGCCCTCTGATGAGGGCTTTTTCATTTGAGCATGACACTAAGTATCTGAAATTTATAAATTATTTAAATGGTTCAGATGGGTCACGAATGACATCAATTCCTATGCTAACTGTGTATAGATCCCTTTTCGGGAGCGTCGATTTTTTGTCTCGACAAGTGCTCCGTATTCCTTTATAAAAAATCCTCTTTTAGGGACTTAGCTCAGTTGGTAGAGCGCCACCCTTACAAGGTGGATGTCATCGGTTCGATCCCGGTAGTCCCTACCATTCTTTAAACAAGCTTTTAAATTAACAAGAATTTATTAAACTTTACGAATGTAGTAATTTATTTCTTTTTGATTCATCGAGATAGTAAGCCTGCGTAAAATGGATAAAAAAGGAGTTTATTATGAGTAGTTTTTTTCAATGGAGTGAAAAAGAATTTGGCTTACATGTAAGAGAAATGGATGATGAGCATATTCATTTGATCAACTTAATGAATACACTTCACGACAGTTACGAAAAAAAAGATCCATTCGATACACAAAAGCGTCATCTAGATGCACTGGCGCAATATACAGTAAAACATTTTGCTGATGAAGAAGCGTACATGGATAAAGTGAAGTTTCCAGGCTTGAGTACACATAAGATTATTCACACACAGTTGCTCAACCAGTTCAAAGGTCATGCGGATGCATTTCAAAGCAGTAAGCAGTTTACCAGTAGTTTTTTTGATTTTCTCAAAGTTTGGTTAACCGCACATATTCGTGGAATTGATATGAAATATGCTGATTTCGCCAACGGCGTGAAAAAATCTTCTTAATAGTTTAGATAACCTTCAGACGGAGAAGATGATTCTGATCTTCTCTGGAATCTTTGCATCAACAGCATAGAGATAGAATACTTAATCGTAGAATCCTGGGAATCCATCACCACCATCGACAATATCTTTCCAGTCTTCATAATCGTTGATCGGAGTGCCCCAATCGGCTTCAACACCTGTTGTATCAGGGTCGCCAGCGGCTTCGAGTTCGAATTCACTTTCCTCGTTCCACTCGCGCACCATCACGCGGATGCGGCGTTTTAATTCGTGGGCGGTGTCATAGCAAGCGAATTCGTAGTAAGGATTGCCGGGAAATGTGGATGCCGCTTGAAAGGCCGTAGGTGTAGCACCCGAAAAATAATTAGCAAAGAGCAGAGAATCAGGGAGCAGCAAGGAATCACCCACAGTATGTTCTACGCTGAGACCTATGGCCGTATCGTAAATCGTGGTTACAGGTAACCCGTAGACTTTAGTTCTTTCAGCTGTTTTCCCAGCGCCCTGTACACAGTTACCAGGGGTGCCGCCCCAGTCTATATCCGTTTCCACTGTTGGCGGATTGACGTCGACAGTTTTGGTGAGTGTGTAGGTTCCGTAACAACAGTTGGGTCCATCGGCAGGGCTATGATCGTAGTCGCACATGGGGGTGCCATCACTAGTGACATAACCAGGCCCAGTGACAGAAGAACCGGTGAGAACATTATCAGCATCATAAGTGAGAGAAACTGCCGTTGGTCCTGTGCCGTGCTCTAAACCGTAATAGAAATAGGGGTAGTATGTAGCGTAGCTACAGCTACCGGTAGGGACATTCAGCTTCATATCGATACCGTGGAAACGACCTTCGAGCTCTTCTACTTCTATGATACAACTAATATCACGATCAGCGTAGGCTGTTGCATCAGGATCCACGGCACAATCCGCAGAGAAATCGCCATCTTTATGAATAAAATAATTGGCAGTAGACGGTGGTACGACAGAGACATTAAAACCAGCAGTCTCATCAGGTGAGCCAATGCCAGAACCAGGAGTGGTTGGATCTACAGACGGTAAAGTGGAGCTATCTTCTGTTTTTTTTGAGCAACCAATTGCGAAGATAATAATACAAAGAGAATAGAGCGTTTTATCGAAAAATCGCATAACCTTCCTTTATTCCTAAAATTTAGTTTAAAGCAACTCAATGCCCTGTACAGTCCATGTCTCGCGGCTAATGGGGATTTTTAGTCTTTTGTAGAGGACTATATGGACCACAGGCGAGAAGAGGAATGCTCTTTTTCGACTCCATTCATTGGCGATCACAGATTACAGAGATTTTATTGAAAAAATGCGCTGCCAAAAAAGAGCAAGTCGGGGTTAGGAGTGTAGTCCATTTTCTGGGCTTCTGTAAGTTGCGCCAGTACGTCACTCTTAATTTCTTTGCGAGCACTGTCCCAGTCTTTAGATCCATCTGTCGCAAATAGAAGGGAAAAGTATACTGGGCCTGTAGTTGTTAAGTAGCTACCTGCGAAAGTTACAGCGGGGCTGACGGTGCCTGTTTTGCCACTGAGCAGTTGGGGAGGAAGTTCATATTTATCTAGGGTACTTTCGTCGCTGGAGGCAACTGCCAGAACATGAGATAAGTTCATTTTATTCTCATTTAACAAAATTTGCATGTTTTGAAGAGAGTTGACAAGAGCGACACAAGGGGCCTGGTTGTAGAATTTTTTATCTTTGTCTTTAATGGGATAACCAGAGCCATTTTTTAAGAAAATATTTTTGGAAAAAGGCAACAAATTGAGATTAGACAGGGATTTTTTAAATTCCTTTTCTCCACCAAGCTGCCAGAAAAAGAGATCGGCCATATAATTATTAGAGGTTAAATTCATACGTTTAAGAAGATCTACTAAGGGAAGACTCTTAATGGATAATATTTGACCAGAAGATGGGGCTATGAAATCTTTTGCTGCAAGAAATTGTATGGTTTGAGGAGAAGTAATGGTTACTTTTTTTATTAATTCAAAACCAAGTTTTTCGACATGTTCAGACGTTACCTGATATTCATTAGTCCGTGGCACAAAATGGACAGATAAACTTTCTTGTATGTTTTGTGCGGTCGGAAAAATCGTTTCGGCAGAGGATATATCGGAAAAATCGTAGTAGTATTTTATTTTATGGATGATTTGCGGGGTTGTTTTCCAACTTAAGAAAAAATTCTCATCAAATGTCAGGCGACGAATTTTTTTAATATTCAATCGCGATAATTCCGAGGCAAGCAAATGCATCATGTCTCGTCCCCATGATGGATCTTGAGCTCCCTGAATGTGAATATCGACACTATCTTTGTTGGGGTGAATATAAATTTGTGTATTGTATTGAAAGTGTGGGCCTAATTTTTGTAATGCCCATTGTGATACAAAGATTTTAGAAAGAGAGCCTATGACTTGTGGGGAAAAACCATTTTCTTCCTTTAGGTTCTGCTCGCTGCTGAGTTCACAAAAAGAATTTAGTTGTGCAGTGGCAAATACATTCTCAGTAAAATTCATGATAGCGAAGAAGCTTACTAATGTAAGAACTCTAAAGGCTATGCGATCTTTAAATTGTCTGGTCCATGGTATCTTAGGGACTGGCGTAAGAGTATTACCAAGAGAGATGGGAAGTTTTGTATTTTGATCTATATTGACCATGGGCTTTTGATAAAAGCGAATACGTTCGAATTGCGCAATATTTTTGCCCATAAACAGTCCTTATAAGTGGCCCATTTGACCCGATAGGCTTGTGTTAGCACTGTTTTATTAGGCTTCGGTCAATATGAAAACGTTCTTGCGCTGACCATGAAAAAAAGAAAAAGAATGAGGGCGAGTGTTTGGGAGTATCAAGGTGAGTTTTTAGTGGAACTAGGTGACCTCGCTACATCTTGTCAAATTGTGGAAAGGCGCTGGTATCTTCTAGAAAACTCTATTAAAAACAGCTTTATGAATCTCAAAGAACTTTTGACTGTCAAAACCAGTTTGCGCGATTACGATTGGGAGCTACAGTTTTTCACACAAATTCGTCATGCGACGATTCGTGTGTTATCTCCTGATCCACAGAGTGGTCCCGAGGGGTATCCTTACATGTTGTTAACAACTTATGGGGAAACTGACGAGACTTTTGATAAAGTGGTGCATTGGTGTGCGGATCGGGGCATTGGGGCCGTGTTAAACCCTACCGATGAAGGTGAAGATTATCTGTTCACCTATGGTATGCTATGGAACTATAAGTATCGCGGTGAATTTTATTCTGAGTGGGTGCACGAGAGAGAAAACACGGCGGTTGCGGAGAAGATGGTTGTGCGTCAAATAACATCTTCTTATTGGCCAGAGATACCACGAAAAATTTTTCGAGAATTTTTAATGCAACAGGGTATTGTGCGACCGAAAGTTTGTGTATTTTCGCAATCTCCAGAAGCTGATCCTGAGCTGGCCATTTCGTTGGCGTCCATAGGAAATCCTCCTGCGCAAGAGCACACGCAAATTTTAGAAGCCTTTTCGTGGTTTTTTCCCCGACATTATGGCTTAGTACTCGTCTCTGAAGAAGAAATAGGCAGTTCGTATTTTGAGGATGTTTAAAGCATCACACTCTAATGAGATGTGCGCTGTTGATCTCGCCATTACAAAAAAAAGATGCGTAACTTGTGCCTCTTGTCATTGCCTTTTTCATTGTGTCTTTATCGAATTGGCGTAAGTATTGTCGCTTACACGTTCTAGAATTCAAAAAGAGAGGTTTCATGAGATATTTTATTACGTTGCTTTTGGCATTAAGTTTTTCAACAGTGGCAGTTGCCGATGAACAATATGATCTAGCAGGTCGTTGGGGTCTTGGCCTCGGGGTTGGAATGTCCTCTGTTAGTGGTCCCGATGTTTTTAAAAATGGAGCAGGAGAGATTGATGGTAAATTGGCGGCTGGCTTATGGGCCCGTTATCATTTGTCGACCCGTTTTGGTTTAGAATTAGCTTACACACGCTTAGCTCAAGATTTTAAATCGCCCACTTTTTCTAGCTTGAATCCGTCCATTGGAGCTCTAGATTTGAGCTTGGCTTATAGAATGTGGCCAACGGATGTATTCCATGTGTTGTTGCAACTTGGTGCGGGATATTCAAAAATTTCTGATTACTCTACGACAGCCGGTAGCCGCAATGACTTTCACATCAAAGCTCGTTTTGGTTTCGAGTATATGGCGCACCCGGATTGGATGCTCTCTTTGTATGGTGATTATTACAGAGTGAACTTAGGAAGTGGCCCTGATTCTGAAATACGTCTTTTATCTCCGATGCTAGCGGTAACATACTATTTTGGCAGCACATCGTCTTCTGCAGCACCGGCGCCCATGGATGCCGATGGTGATGGCGTTATGGATGACAATGACAAATGCCCTGGCACAATAGCTGGAACTAATGTTGGATCTGATGGCTGTCCGATAAAAGCCGACAGTGACGGTGATGGTGTGGTCGATACAGAAGATCAATGTCCAGGGACTCCTGCAGGCCAAGCTGTAAATAATTTGGGTTGTGCAAAAACAGAAAAATTGGAATTCACTTTAAATGTGCAGTTCCCTCCAGGAAGCTCCAAAGTAGATCCACAGTATGTGAGTGATCTGGAAAAATTTGCCGAGTTTTTAAAGAAATATCCAGAGACAAAAGCTCAGATCGAAGGGCATACGGATAATACTGGTAGTGAAAAATTAAACTACTCGATTTCACAAAAACGGGCTCAAGCCGTAGTAGCCTACATGGTAAAAAACTTTGGGATCGATAAGGCGCGCCTTACGGCAAAAGGTTATGGCCCATCGCAACCGATTGCTGACAACGCTACTGATGAGGGACGTAAGCAAAACCGTCGTGTTGTAGCGCACGTCCAACAGTAGTAATTAAGAACCCCTTCTACTCAAGGCCACGCACGCGTGTTCGTGTGCGTTTGATTTTGTAAGGGGGCACTAGACCCATCTCATAAATAGGAGCTAGTGCGATAAAAATAAAAAGGAGAGTTTAGACTCTCCTTTTTATTTTATACGCAAAAGAGGGAAGCTAAGGTGTCCACCCACTTTGCAGCAAGCTCTTGCCTGTATTCTATATCGAATAAAACTTTAACTCACACGTGGGAGAAGATCACATAGACATTGTCGCCAATATTCTGGTGCATCGTCTCTAAAATCGATACCGATCTCGTACTGTTTATTACTTACATATTTTGTGCGTGAAATATAGCCGGTGATATCAAGGTCCATAATTGGAATATAAAGAGACACTTCTAAGCCGCGAATGCTGTCAATATTCATATCGCCTTTTAGATCCTGACTACACAGGTCCTTGTGTTTTACCATTAACTTAAATCCGGTGGAAGAGGCATCGGTAATGAGGCCAAAATCACAAATGGGTGTAAGATTTGCGATCGAAATCATCCCATGGATTTCTAGCGGTGTAATGTCATGTCTGTCGGAATATCTTTTTTCTGCCATGTATTCTCCTTCGATCTACAGTTCGCACTTAAGAGCGCGTATAAGCCTGTTATCGGAGAACATAGACTAAAGTTAATGCTCGAAGACGAAAAAAGATAAAAAGTGACTCATACTGAGACAAATGGAACCAAATCCATCGATAATTTCTCCCGATGGTTGTCGGCGTGTCTGGAAGGTATACGTATGTCCCGAAACGGGTTGCCAATTATAAATTTCGATTTCAGACATGGTTTTGGCTTGTGGAGAAATGGCTTTAAACACAGCCTCTTTTGCGGTCCACAGTAGTTTTACATCTGGTGCAGTATTGACTTCCTCTTCAGTAGAAACCCGCTCGATGACAGGATCTGTGATCCGATTGACGAGCTCTATGTCGACACCCACCTGTAAGGGTTTGGGAATCCAAGCAAAAATACTCGCATCGATGGTATGGCTCACACTAATACTTAAGCTGTCGTGTTGCAGTCGTTGGTCTAAATCATCGACGTGCTCAGGAGCTGAGTGTCCTTCAGCAACGAGTGTGTCTGAGATCATTTTACGTAAAAGAGTGCGATGGTCTTTGTGTTGGCTCCCTAAATGGGGTGCGCGGAATATACGCAAAGATGAGTATCTCGGTGGAAGTAATGGTGGTGTAAAATGTTCCGCATCATATTTTGAATGCATTTTATACGTTACCGCTTTTTAATGTGGCCACAATGGTTTTTGCTAAGGTGTTGAGGCTTTGCATGACACCAACCCCTTTTTCAGCCTCAGCCTCAAAATCGGGGGAGTTGTATTTATTTAAAGCAGCTCGTAGCTCAGCAATAGATGCGGAGTTGGGCAGATCTCTTTTGTTATACTGAACCACCAAGGGAATTTTGCGAATATTATAGCCAGCAAGATCAAGGTTTTTCTCTAAGTTTTGCAGAGACAAAATATTTTCGTCCATGCGGTCGATTTGTGAGTCAGCGACAAAAATAATACCATCTAAATTTTTTAGGATTAAGCGGCGACTGGCATCATAAATAACTTGTCCTGGAACGGTATACAGATGAAAACGAACCTTAAGACCGCGGATTTCGCCCACATTCAGGGGTAGAAAATCAAAAAATCGTGTGCGCTCAGGAGTGCCCATGTCGAACTCAATGAGATCCGATTTCTCCTGGTCATCGTGTGTGGACTTGAAGACTTGGCGAATGTTGGTAGTTTTTCCGCCGAGAGCGGGGCCATAGTACACAATCTTGCAGTGCAGTTCTTTGGTTTCTTGGTTGATTAATGCCATTACAATCTCACTCTATTTTCTAAAGCACGCCCCAATGTGCGGTGATCGACAAAATCAAGATGGCTGCCGATCGGTACACCCTGGGCCAAGCGCGATACGGTCACCTGCGGTGTTTCTGCGAAAAGCTTAGCGAGATAGAGCATTGTCGTATCCCCTTCTAAATCCGCATCGAGTGCCAGTATTACTTCTACTTTAGATTGTGGCGCTTTTTCTAGCAAGAGGTCAATCCTCAGTGAGAGTTCTTTAATTTTTAACTTATCGGGAGTGAGTCCATGAAGTGGGGAAATGGCTCCATGAAGCACATGAAAGCGGCCATTGTAGGAACCAGACGCCTCTATTTGCATCACACTTTCGGGAGTTTCTACCACACAGATCACATCATCGCGGCGCTTAGGAGTTGTGCAATAGTGACAAATGCCACGGCTGTCATCGGTGTAACTAAAGCAGGAGGAGCAGAGCTTTATAGAATCCTCGACGGCACTCAGCGCTTCGCGTAAATTTTCCGAGTATTGCCGCTCGCGCAAAATGTGGTGTACCAAACGCTGCGCTGTTTTTGGGCCAATACCCGGTAAGAGGCTGAGTTCGTGAATGAGCTTATCGAGAGCGGGAATGTTAAACATGTACGTCTTAAGTGAGTCCAGGAATGTTAAAATTTTTGGAAAGCTCTTGCACTTGTTGATCATGGTCCGCTTTTGCGGCAATTAAGGCTTCGTTGACAGCGGTAATGATCATATCTTGTAATGTTTCCGCATCTGCTGATTTAAACACGTCTGCGCTAATGGCAATGCTTTTGAGTTTGTCAGAGGCAACCACTACTTTTACACCATCGCCGCCACTCGAAGCTGTGTATTCTTTAAGGGCGAGGTCGTCCTGTAGCTTCTTCATGCGTGTTTGCATTTGGTTCGCTTGTTTAATGATAGCCTGCATGCTGTGGGCGCCGCGATTACCTTTCATTATGTTTTCTCCTGTTTAATGGATCTTATTTCTGTTTTAAATAGACTATTAGCCTTTTGAATCATGGGATGATTTTCGATGTCTTCTCGTTCTTTGTTGCGTTTCTCTTGTTCTGAGTGTTGAGCTTTTTCTTTGGGAGTCATCGTTGTGGTGGGCTTGGATTGCACCATCTCCACACTCACCTGCAATTCTTTTTTCCAAAAATTATGAATAAACGCAGTTAGACGCTCAAGGTTTTTGGGATCGCTGACTTTATCATGAAGAAAAGCCATTTTTTCGGGAAGTCCTAGGCGCAAAGCGGTAGCGGATTCTTCGATGATATAGGTGTGTTCAATAAGTGCAGCGAGAAACCCATTGGAGCTACGAACCATCTCGACAAATTTAAGCCAGGGATCAGAAATGTTGTGGAGAGTTTGTTCTAAAGAAACTTCCTCCGGCGGAGTTTCCGAAACAGAGGCACGTGGCTTTATCGAAATACGTTCCGTCGAAGTTATCGGCGAGGTTGCAGGCTTGGCTTTCTGTGGTTGTGAGACCGTCGCATGGCTTTGAGTACTGTTTGTATTTTCAATCAACTGAGACAAGCTGACGATCTTTGGCGCGGAGCCGAGCTTAAGAAGAAGCATTTCAAGCGCAAGCCGTGGTTCCGCCGCGCGCACAAGCACTTGGCTGCCTTTAAGAGTAATATCAAAGAGCAGATGAATATCTTCTTCACTTACTTGTTTGGACCACTCTTGTAATAACTCCAGCTCTGATTCAGGAATAGGAATGGGGACATGGTGTGTTTGCGCTTGGATTTTTACCATGAGTAAGTTGCGGAACTGTTCGAGCAAGGCCTCTACAAATAACATTGGATCGGCACCGGCGAGGCTTAAATCGGCAACCACGCGCGATAAGGCTGCGATATCCTGATCTAAAATACTTTTAAGGCACGAGTTGATCAACACTCTTTGTACAAGTCCCAGTTGCTCTGTTACAGACGCGACGGTGATGTGACCGTTGGCATAGGTGATGATTTGATCAAGCAGACTTTGAGCATCGCGCATGGAGCCTTTAGCTTGGCGAGCGATGAGCCACAGAGCCTCTTTATCGAAACGCACATTTTCGTTTGTGCATACATGCGTAAGGTGCTGCATAATATCTTGCTGGGAGATCATGCGAAAATCATAGCGTTGGCAGCGCGACAGAATTGTATTAGGAATTTTTTGAACTTCGGTGGTTGCTAAAATAAAAACCACATGTGCTGGTGGCTCCTCTAAAGTTTTTAAAAGTGCATTGAATGCACTTGTCGAAAGCATGTGTACTTCATCGATAATATAAACTTTATATTTTCCTGACGATGGAGAGTAACCAACGGAGTCGCGAAGTTCACGAACCGCATCGACACCATTGTTAGAAGCCCCATCGATTTCGATCACATCGATGTGTCGACTATTGGCAAT
>JACKAL010000001.1 GCA_020635085.1 Pseudobdellovibrionaceae bacterium | reverse complement strand
CTCAAACCTCCACCTGCAACGACGCCCGCTGCGATAGATTCTTGGTTCTCGACAAAATGATGGTAGCGCGAAGATCGTTTTTCTTCGTCGCGAAGCTTTAAAACCCAAAAAATAAAAGATCCCAAAAACATCATTAAAATATCTGGAAACTGCAGTACAAAGGCAATTCCAAAACCAATCGGAGAAATGGGAAACTTACCATTCGTAGATTTGATCAGCATTTCCATAAGAATTCCGGCAATAGCCCCCACCACAACTGCCAGCTGAGCCGATGGATGCAGAGAGGAGATTCCATTACTTAAAACCTCCGCTACTGCTTTCCACACCATAGCGCTGGGCATGGGTAGTCTTTCCGTACCAAATAAGGAAATGTCTCCATTAAATAAAAAATAAAATGCCGGAACAGCGACCATGCTACCCGCAAATATACCAATAGCATGTCCTATCGCTTGTTGGCGGGGTTTGCCACCCAACATATAGGAAGGTTTAATATCCATCAGCAAGTTACTCGCGCTTAAAGTAATTTCTGACGTGATTCCTGCGGTAATAAGATTCGTCGCCGTGTGCCCTGGAGCTAAAAAACTAAAAACCACTTGAGTCATTTTAGCAAGAGCGCTTCCGGGAGTAATGCCTGTCAAACCGGTGGATTTAATCGCCATAATACTAAAGACAAAAACCAAAGGTACGGAAATAGCTGTTAACCAATAATCAACATTAAAAAAAGCCTTCGCTAAAATAACCATGATAATCGATAAAATACCAACGCCCACAATACTAACGATTAAAGGCAACTCAATATCTTTAAGCACGTCTATTTTTGGCGCTTGTTTTTTATGGCGCGGTTTAAAAAGTTCTTTAAAACCTTCCACTGTGCTCGGCGAGGTAAAAAATGAATACAGCGAAGCTGTTGTCATCATGGCAGCACCGCCCCACAGGCCCCATATCGAAATATTTTTAAACCCTCCACCGTGAATAATACCTTTGTTCATCATCAGCGGAGCTAAAAAAGCATAATTAAACAAACCGCCGAGAAGCATGGAGGTGGCGGTGCGGATAGAGATCAGCGCACCAGAGCCCATGAGCACAATAGAAGAATCCAACCTGATAGTTAAATCTTTTAGTGGCACACCCATTAGAGACGGTGTAAAAAAGCGATAAACAAATTCATCCCAATAATAAGGAATTGCTAAAAACGATGCATGAAAAAATCCCAATATTTTTTCGCTGCGAAGAACTTCGATCATCGCGGCAAATGCCCCTCCCATCATGAGAAGCTTGGCTTTTAAAAGACCTTCCTTAGGATCTGCTGTATGCAAATTTTCTAAAACCACACCTGCCGCATATCCTTCGGGAAAGGGGAGCTGCTCGTCGTTGATCGCACGTTTTTTTTGTGGGAAAGCATAAAGTGCACCCATAAGACCCAAAACAACAATCCAACAATAAATGTTCCACATTGGAGGTATAATACCTGCGACCATCATATAACCAGTTATGGATGACACAAGTGGTGCGGTCATATAGCCCGCACTCGTCGCAATGGACTGCATGGCATTGTTTTCTAAAATGGTCATTTCTGTGGATAGATTAAATTTTGAAAAAACCTTAAACGCCCCAAATGACAAGATCACCGATGTGATGCCAACCCCGAGAGTCCAACCCGTACGAATACCTATGTATAGATTGGTCAGGCTCAAGATGGAGCCCAGCAGAGCCCCTGTGATCATAGCGCGTAGAGAGAGCTGACGCATGTCTCCCCGATAGACATTTTTTAACCACCATTCGTCTTTTTGCTTTAAAGACCACTCGCGGATTTGCTCAGGGGTTAATTGTTTAAGAGCCATTAGTGAGCACTCTTCTTACAAATCTGCACAGGTTCCGCAGATATTTTGAGATCGACGGTACTCCACGTTTTAGAAACACCGTCTTTACCCTTATGAAGATCTAAACATGCCTCATTCAGCTTTGTTAAAGATTCGTTCATGGCAAAGTCGAGAATATCAATTGTCGCTACAGCTTCGATGCGGGGGCTCATCGAGTTGACTTTAAACTCCACCGCTTTTGTCACACCGTTCATTTGCAGTTCTACGCGAGCTAGGTTACTTGCAAAAGCTACAACCTTGCCAGTTATTTTGGGATTTTTAAGATATTTAAAAAAATTCTCCCTTAAGTTTTTATCACGACCTGCATCTCCAGAGTCCACTGTGATCGGGTCGACAATAAAACTCGTGCCAAGGATCATATCCTCCACGGATTGTGGCTTGCCATTGATTGTGGCTTGAATGCTTTTAAGTTTACCTGAAACACCTTTTTTTTCGCTGGTTTTGTAGGCTGTCCAATTGATCTCGATAGAATCTTTTTTGTAATCAAAACACGAGGTCGCTGGTTCAGCGTGAGATAAAGTCATAGAGAAGAGCACGGAATACAAAAACATGAAGACCTCCATAATGGAGGCCAGTTTAAATTCGTTTTTACTGAGGAGCAAGAAAGGGGGATGAAACGCCCCCCCGCATCACTTGGCAATGGCCGCATAAACGGCCATTCAGCCTAAGAGGTCAGCATATCAGGAGGATTTGACCAATTTCTTCGTCCACCCTGTGATGGAGCTTGATTGTGTCTCTGCCATGTCACAGAACTGCACACCATAGGATTTGCGTTCCTGACTCCATACCACTTTACCCAAGACCTGAACTTTTTCTTTACCGTCAGGGCTCATAATGTTCATCTCGACAATACCACCTTGCTCCAGCAAAGCTTCCGTATTAATTTTCACACCACCGAGAGAAATGGAACTTACTGAACCAACAAGTTCTTTGTCACCCACGCTAATGCGCACTTCAGATGTGATGCTGTAGCGTTGGTGAATACGACGATCCTCTTCCTCTTTACGCTGATGCTTAAGCGCCATTGCCAGAACAAATGGACTTAAGATAATGAGAAAAAGAAGAATGCGACCAAAATAATTACCGCTTCCGCCATCACTGTTATTGTTATCCATAAAGTATTTGCCGACAAGACCGCAACCACCAGCGGATCCACCGGCAGCAGAAGCTAAAGAGCGCGAAGCGGTTACGCCCGATGCTGGCTGATACTCATCCACACCACTCGTTTTTACATAATTCACTGCTTTATAAGCATTCACACGCGCATCTGTAATTACTTTTCCAGAAATATTGCCAACGTTACTGTCATTTTGCCCAAGAATAATTTGGGCAGCTTGATAACCATTAATCGGTTGGCCCGCTTGTTTTTCCATAAGTGCAATAATACCCGCCACCATTGGCGTTGCCATACTGGTTCCCGAAGCATAAGCATAAGAGTTATTTGGCAGGGTACTTAAAATACTTACCCCTGGGCTTGCCACATGGACCGTTTGTTTTCCATAGTTGGAAAAACTGGCCATTTGATCATTGTCCTTTGTTGCGGCAATCGAAATAATATTGCTCAATGAATAATTCGCAGGATAAGTTGGACTGCTGTCATTGTTTGTGCTGGCGTTTCCAGCGGCAGCCGCAAAAGTCATTTTATTATTATACGCCTCTAAAATAGCATCTTGTAATGCTTGGCTAAATCCACCACCACCCCACGATGCATTGATCACCGACGCTCCGTTATTGATCGCATAGTATATTGCCTCAATACCATCAGACGTGGCTCCACTACCGGTTGAGTCTAAAAATTTCAGTGGCATAATACGAATTTTAGCCGGCGATATCGTGGATGCAAAAATATCCTGAGTCATTCCTAGAATAATTCCAGACACATGGGTTCCATGATCTTCATCATCCATGGGATCATTGGTATTGGCCACAAAGTTCCAACCATGAACATCGTCAATGTAACCATTGTTATCATCATCTATTCCATTATTAGGAATTTCATTGGGGTTAGTCCATACCGCACCCGAATCGACAAAAACATCATGATTGTAATCTAAGCCGGTATCAATAACCGCAACAACTGGCACATAACTATTACTCGCCAATATACCCCAAGCATCCTCTACCTGAATCGGAGCATCCGATTGATAATAACTCTCGGTCGACATAGCACTTACTTTACCGCTGATTTGCGGCTGCGACTGAGCACGCACAGACTGAACATCATTACGACTTAAAGCACCACCCTCTATGCCTGTACTCTGTTTTTTAAGTATGTAATTTGGTTCGGCAAACTCCACATTGGGATCCGCTTGAAGAGACTTTAACATCTGCTGAACGCTCGATTTTGCACCCGCTTTACCTGAAACAGAAAATTGGTGGAGATTGAGCTTACCCCAAGATCTTTTTAAATTTAAATTACTCCCGGTTGCCTTACTCGCAAAGGCAGCAGAGCCATTCTGGCTATTTTTAAATTTAACGATCACTTCACCTTCGACATAATCTGCGGCAAGAGCACCATAGGACCAACCGACAATAGCGATCGCTGAAATAAATTTACAAAAAATAGACAAGCAAACTCCCCTTGTTAGCACTACATTAGTCCTTTCGGACCAAAGTTTAAAAAGTTGAGTTGTGTCTCTTTTTAAGACGGAAATTTATTGTGAAAAGGCCTTATTTTCTTTTAGAGTCGGCAGTGGAAAATTTATGTACAGCTCAAGGGCTATGCTTTTAATAATTTCATATCAAGCTGTATCAATAAGAGCGCGTATGCGCGCCCTACATACTTAATAGTTTAGAATTAATTTTAACCTTTGCCTCTTTACGAAGGTGCTCCATCCACGATTGAAACATCTCATAGGCTTTTTGGCGCTCCATGATTTGCTGGAAAATATCCATGTTATTTTCCTTCTTGGCAACTGCACCTGATGCCGACAAGGACTTTAAGCGAATCAAATAATAAGCATTGTCTTTCTTAATAAGCTTGGAGTAGGTTTCGTTTGGCTTTAAAGACAAAGCTGCAGTCATCACGGCTGTATCGTCACCGATTTTAGGAATAGCAATATCCCCAACCGAAAAGATTCCCGTATCTTCCCACTTCCATTTTTTATCAGAAACTATTTTATTCGCCTCGCCCGCAGCCAAACGCTTGTTCGTGTCTTCCACTGCCTTGTCTGTTGCTTCTTCAGTAAGTAATTTCTTAGCAATCGTGCCCTTAACTTCATCGAGAGGCACAGTGCGTGCCGGTTTCTTATCTGTCGCTAAGATAATATGATACCCAAAGGATGTTTTTATTGGTTTTCCAACCTTGCCTATCTCTTGAGTAAATGCCGCATCCTCAAACTCACGCACCATACGACCACGCGTAAAGAAACCTAAATCGCCACCGCGATCTTTGGTACTATCTTCGCTGTATTTTTTTGCCATATCGGCGAAATTATCTGCTGTCACTTCTTGGGCAATTTTATTGATTTTTTCTTCGGCAGCTTTTTCAGAAGTCTGTGGTGTTATTTTAATCAGGATATGACGTGCTTGGACCTGCTCATCCTGCTTAAACTCAATGTCTTTGTTACGATTGTAATACTCTTCGATTTCTTTGCCTTTTTCCTGCTCCGCTTTTTGAATAGCTTCAGGGCTCAATGCCGCCAGATCCACCAGATCAGCCGGTTGCTTCCTTATAAATTCTATATCCATGGTTAAAGACGACACCGCTTTTTCATGCTTTTCTAAAAGAGCATTTTCTTTAGAAACACGTTGATAAAGATTGTTCATTTTTTGTACAAGCATGTCATCAGCGATTTTTTCCTCAAAACGTGCTTCATTAAGCCCCTGCATGCGCACAAGCTCTTTATATTTTAATAATGAAAACACGCCGTTATCCTGAAACTGTGGAATCTGCATTAAGAAATCGCGCATCTCCTCCGACGGAATAAAGATATCTTGATTTTTGGCCTCTTGGATAATCAACGAACGATTTACAAGACTATCCACCACTTCATTTTTCATGCGCATGCGCTCAGGAGCTGTCATTTTTTTCGAGTTTTGGTTTTCCTGAACCTGCTCATAATAACGGCTAAAATCGGCATAGCTGATCACCTCGCCGTTCACCTCGGCCACTGAACTGCTATTACCCATAAAATCCACATTGGGAGAATACCCAACAAACATGAAGATGATGCAGACAAGAGCGAGTAAAGCCCATCCGGCAATATTGTAAACTGGATTTTTTCTTTTCTTGTACATTGATTCAAACATGTGAGCTCCTCCGATCGCCATTATCGTTAGGAATAACGTTTTTTTTCAAGGAGAAATATTGGAAGAAAATAAACTTTTTGTTACAGTTATCGAATATGCAGTTTTTCAAGCTGAATTTAAAATCAGGATTTTACGTTTTCACTTTCATCGCTATTTGCTTTCTAATTTATACACTGCAACAGGAGCGAAAGACCCCTTATTTTGTTCTTGCGCCTAGCTCCGTGACCATAAAAATTCAAGAGATCTACAAATCATTTGCTCAAACAATAAGCACAACAACGACTCACTACCTACAAATTCTCAACCTCAAGGAGCAACTGACTCAGCTTGAAGAAGAGAACCAAAAATTAAAAGCACAATTACAAACCCTCAAAGAGGTGGAAATAGAAAACGACCGACTCACCCGCATTACGGAACTGCGCTCGCAACTTCCACATTTTACAGACATCGCCGCGCGCATTAGTGGTCGAGATCTATTCACTGATCATTACTCTTTATTTATAGATAAAGGCTCGGAGCAGAATATTCCAAAGCTTGCCGGAATCATCACGCCTGACGGTGTGGTTGGCTATACAATAGACGTACAGGCGAACTCTGCGAGAATTCTCTTGCTCACAGATCGCCTCATGAGTATCGATGCCGTCGTCCAAAGAACACGCTCGAGAGGAATGATCAGTGGTTATGGAAAAAATCTATCCATATTAAAATTCTTAGATCGCCCACAAGAACTGAGTATTGGTGATCTTGTCGTAACAAGTCATGAGCAAAAATTATTTCCACCAGGATATCCCATTGGTCAAATTTCTTCTATTCATGTTCACCCCTCTGGAGTGGGTCACTATGCCGTGATCACTCCCACTGTCGATGCCAAAAAATTATCAGAAGTTTTAGTCTTGCGAGCCAAATAGCTATGATGAGTAAAACAATTCTACGCAAAATTCTTATTCCCCTCCTTTTTACTGCACTGATCTTATTTGCCATAAATATTCAGTGTACCGTTTGGTATGATCTTTTTGGCGATCTTCCACCCATTGTTTTATGGCCTGCCATCTTTGTCTATCTGTTTACTACCCGTGAATGGCGTGATCGCACCCTGTGGCTTGTGGTTTTCTTTATATTACTTACCAGTTACTCCGTTGCGATCCCCCTTTGGGTTTTTCTTTCCCTGTGCACTTTGGGTGCTTTAATTCGTTTTATTCAAAAACGCTTTGCCGCTCTCGCCACATCAGACCTGGTGATTTTTAGCGTACTTTCCGTTTTTACGTACCCAATAGTTTACGCCACATTTTCTTCGATTGGAGCAATGAACTTTACTTTTAATCTATGGAGCCACATTTTCTCTACTCTTATCTCTATCCCGTTTATTCCACCGATACTATTTATGGGTAAAAAAATTGATCGTGTTCTCAACATTGAAGATGAAGGGCTCCTTTTTATAAAATTATGAGACTGAATATTATCCACGAAAGCTATAATCTCAAAGAATTGCATAAAAGAGGCATTGTTCTTTATATTTTTCTCGCTGTACTTTTTTCTTTAGTGCTCATGCGTCTTGTGTGGTTGCAAATTATCCAAGGAGATACACTCTACGCTTTCTCGGAAAAAAATCTGTTAAAAGAAATTCGTGTGCAACCACCACGCGGGGTAATATTTGATCGGTTCGGGCGCATACTTGCCGAAAATCTTCCCAACTTCGCGCTCACCCTTTCTCCGCAGTACATTAAAAACACAGAAGACTTAGCTGAGCATTTAAGTCCTATCATTGATATCCCCGCCCAAGATATCACTCATGAAATCAAAAAAAGCATTCGCCAAAACGGCAACTATCGCCCGGTAGTCATTAAGAATTTTCTCAGCTGGACAGAAATCAATAAAGTGGAACTTTTAAAGTTAGACTTTCAAGGGATCGACATTGAGGAGCTCATCTTTCGTTCGCAACCCTATAAAGATCTTTTTGCTCACGCCTTAGGGTATATCGGCGAAGTCTCTTCTCGCGAGCTGCCACGCCTGCAAGAAAAAGGCGAAATTCATGTTCAGCAAGGTGACATTATCGGTAAAAGTGGCTTGGAAGATCGCTATGATTCCTATGCGCGAGGTGTGCCCGGAATTTCATTCGTTAAAGTGGATGCAAAAGGCCGCGAGGCACTCGGAGAATCTCTCAAATTTTTAGGTCATATTGATGATCTCCCTCCTAAGCATGGCGACAATCTGCACACCACTTTAGATTTAGATTTGCAACAAGCGGCTGCTGACGCCTTTAAAAAAACCGAATACACTGGGGCACTCATTGCCATTAATCGCGAAGGTGAAATCCTTGCTCTCTACAGCCATCCCACTTTCGACCCCAATGATTTTTCCAAAGGTATTACATCTCAAAAATGGTCTTCGCTAGTAAACAACCCAAGTAAACCCCTGCGCAATAAAGCCATACAAGATCACTTGTCCCCGGGCTCCACTTTTAAACCTTTTGTCGCCCTATCTGCTCTGCAAACAAAAAAAATTTCGGAAAACTCATTAGTGAGCGCACCGAGTGCATTTCGTTTTGGCAATCGAACCTATCATGATCATACCCAAACCGGGCAAGGTAGTATCACCGTCACTCAAGCTATAGAGATGTCGAGCAATGTGTTCTTTTACAAACAGGGCTTGGCGGTGGGCGTAGATACCATTGCTCAATATGCGAAGGCTCTAGGGTTGGGAAAATTGACCGGCATTGATTTAAAAAATGAAGCCCCGGGACTTATTCCCACAACAGAATGGAAAAAACTCAACCGCGGTGAACCCTGGCAAGAGGGAGAAAATCTGAACATTGCGATTGGCCAAGGCTATGTCAACGCCACCATTCTTCAGCTTGCCAATGCCTACATGGCCATCGCCATGAACGGCAAAGTGTACCAGCCACGCCTTATTAACAAAGTAACAAATCCCAGGGGAGACACCATCCAAGAATTTCCTGCTCTTTTAGTAACGGATTTGGGTGATGAAAGTAAACCTTATTATATCTCCGCAGAAAATTTTAAAGTGGTACAAAAAGGACTTTATCGTGTCGCAAATGGCGAGCACGGAACAGCAAGATCTTCGAAAATACCCAATTTTATTATTGCCGGAAAAACAGGAACGGCCCAAGTCCGCGGATTTTCTGCAGACGAAATTTATAAAAGTTGTTATGTGCGTCCATTAAAGCAACGACACAATGGCCTTTTCATCGCCTATGGTCCCTACGAAACTCCGGAGATCACGGTTGCGGTGCTCACTGAACACTCTTGTTCATCTTCAAAGTCTGTTCCAATCGTTCGCGATTTTTACCAATCATATGTTGCGAAATATCATCCAGATAGACTTTCAAAAACAAAGGACATGAAATGATTCATTCCGATATTATGGTAAGCGACCCAAGTAAAAGCTTGTTTAGACGAATTAATATTTATCTTATTGGCTCCCTCATAGCCCTCAATCTTATCGGCCTTGTCAATCTATTAAGCGCCACCACCAACATCGCACGCCATCTCAGAGGTGTATTTAACGATCAAATGATTTGGATTAGTCTTGGGTGGTTACTGATTTTTTTTATCACGGCTATTGGCTACCGTGTGTTTATCCGCTTAGCCTACGTAATTTATGCGCTAAATATATTGGCCTTGATTGCGGTCATGGTCATTGGAAAAAGTTCCTATGGGGCCCAGCGCTGGATCGACTTGGGTTTCTTTAATTATCAACCGTCTGAAACTATGAAGCTTGCCATGATTCTAGTGATGGCACGCTATCTTTCCCGCTTTGATCCGCGCATCGGTATGGATTTTAAAGATCTACTCATTCCAGGATTACTTATAGGATTACCTTTTGCTCTAACCGCTAAACAACCCGATTTAGGCACGGCACTTCTAATCCTCATGGTGACAGGTCTTATGCTCCTCACTATGAAAATTCGTTTTCGTGTTCTGCTGTCAGCGCTGTGTCTGGCTCTTATCGCTGGACCCGTGGTTTGGAAAGTGGGCTTAAAACCCTATCAAAAAAATCGCGTGCTCACCTTTCTTTATCCTAATCGCGATCCCCGCGGAGCTGGCTACAATAGTATACAAGCTAAAATTGCGGTCGGCAGCGGACAGATTTTTGGCAAAGGCTTTCGTAATGGCTCGCAAAGCCAGCTGGAATTCTTACCGGAGAAACAAACTGATTTTATTTTTTGCGTTCTCAGTGAGGAGTACGGTTTTCTAGGCTGTATCGCCACATTAGGAATCTACGCCATATTATTGCTGTCGATTATTCAAACAATGATCATGGCTCGAGATATGGAAGCAGCTTTAATGTGTGTCGGAATTTTTGCACTCATTTTGTGGCATGTTTTCATCAACACAGGAATGGTTACAGGTTTACTCCCCATTGTTGGCGTGCCACTGCCCCTTATTTCATATGGAGGAACAAGCACCCTGACCATTATGGCTGGTTTAGGATGGGTCTCTAGTATTTATTTTAGAAAAGATATGTTTGGTTGAAAAGCCTGAACACACATTACAAGCACCACCAACAGTGGCACTTGTAAAAATTTGCATGAACTACAAATGTTTTGTCAGCATTTTGGTAATATTCTCTTTTGGATGATTCCCGACAAGCTGATCTACCACTTCACCATTTTTAAATAATAAAAGTGTTGGAACACCTCGCACACCATAATTCGCTGGTGTCGCTTGGTTGTTATCGATGTCTACTTTTATCACTTTCATTTTATCTTTGAACTCAACGGCTACCTCTTCCAACTTAGGCGCCAAGGCACGACACGGACCACACCATGTTGCCCAAAAGTCCACCAAAACAGGCTGACTCGACTTTAGGACATCGGTATCAAAGCTTGCATCACTAGAATTTGTAATATTTGCTGCCACTTTTTTAACCTCCATTAATATGGGGTAGTATAGCGTACAGACCAAAGTAAGTCATGAGCAATGTGAAGCGTAAAAATAGTAAAAAAAGCTCGTAAATCCGCCGATATAGAAACGATGGCGAAGAAACTCAAAGTACTACTGGTCGAAGACGACAAACGCTTCGGGCAGTCACTAAAAGTCTTACTTGAGAAAGAAGGTTTTGAATGCTTGCACGCAGAAAAACCGCAAACTGCTTTGGAGCTTTGTAAACTCCATACATTTGATGCTGCCGTGATCGATTGTATGCTACCACAAATGAACGGTGTTGATCTGGCAATAAAAATCAAAGAAAACTTCGGCTCTCATCTCACAATTTTTATGATGAGTGGAATTTATAAAGATCGTAACTTTACCATCTCAGCACTAAAAAAAACTGGCGCCAAATCATTCCTCATTAAGCCCTTCGACATTGGAGAATTCATATCTCAACTACAAGAAATCGGCGGAGATACCGGTACGGAACCAGTGCTCTCCGAAAATCCCCTTAAGAATTTTCTCCTACAAGAAAACATTACCCAAAACACGGTGTATTCGACAATCGAGAAAATATCAGAAATCAATGGTCAAGAGCTTCCGCTGATTTTTAATTTTCTATTAGCTACACGTGGACAAGGGGCACTCACGCTCTTAAACGGTGATGCCGAAATCTCTATTCACTTTAACGAAAATAATATTTCATTACCAATAACCAAATTACAAGGAGACAAACTAAAAAATATACTTACCGCTAAAGATTACGTCATGAGTGATGATTTAAACCGAATCAGTCCTGCCGAATTGAACTTACAAAATTTAATTGTGCAAAACTTTTTAAGCCCTCACTTTTCAGCCATCATCCAAAAAGATAATTCGCTACAGTACTTAAATAGTTTTGTCGTTAATCAATCGTTAAAAATCCACTTCAAGCCAGGCCGCACCACGCCATTCAACATTGTTATCGATCAAAAAGAAATCGACGACATCCTTTACGGATGGATTCACCTTACTGATTGCACGTGGATTAAAACATACTACTTGCCTTATATGCAAAATATTTTACAAAAAATGAATACAACCCAAAACAAAACTCATCTCTTTCCCCTTGTTATGGGCAATCAAAAAATCGTCTCACATATGATGGAAAAAAAATCCCTAGAGGAGTTGATTTCTTTGAGTCCAAGTACTTCGGAGGATGTTCTCTTTCGCCTGATTCATCTCTTGATGATTTATCGTGAATTTTTTATTGGTAGTAAATCACAAAGTAAAAACTTTGCCGCCCAAGTAGATCGTTTGGGTAAACTCTTAGTCAACCTAAGCAAACAAAATGCATTCGAGCGCTTAGGTCTTAAAGAATCCTGCTCCGATCAAGATATTAAAAAAGCCTACACGGAACTTGCCACCACACTTCACCCTGACAAGCTCAAAAACGCAACTCCAGAGTTGATGCAACTTTCAGCACAAGTCTTCGATAAAATTCAAGAAGCCTATAGCCATCTCAAGACGAACGAAAAACGTTTGGAGTATGTCAATCAACTAGAGGCCCGCAAACTAGAATCTGCAGCAAAGGTCTCTCGTCATCTTGACGTGGCCTTCAACCAACTTGTACAGGGAAATATCTCTGGCGCAGAGGAGGAGCTCAAAGCGGCCAACGGTCTCTCCCCCACTTCGTCGCCTAGAGCAAAATTACTGCAAACATGGATGGAGTTAAAGTCAAACAAGCTCCCAGGACAGGAAGCTATGCGCATCATATTAGCACTTCCTAATGAGGAAAAAGACACCGCTCTTTATCTACATACTCGTGGCCTTGCTCACTTAGCAATGAATGAAGTTGATAAAGCGCTGACAAGCTTTAAAAATGCTGTCAGCAAAGATACAAATTTCGTTGCCTCACGGCGCGAATTATCTTTACTCACAAAAGACGATAAAAAACAAAATGTGAATATTTTAAATGCCGATTTACGAGATGTGGTCGGATTATTTTTTAAGAAAAATAAAAAGAAGTAACTTCGTTTTTCATGCTTGGATGTCACATCTGAACTCTAACACCAAAGCTCATTTCAAAAATTCGACTTTATGCTTTTTTGCGAAAAATGGACTTTAAGAACTCCTTCTTTTTATTCAAGAGATCCTCTGTGTTTTCATCGCCTGCCGTCGGAGAATTATGTTTCACCAAATCCTTAGCCGTGAATACTTTATCTAACTTTTCAATAGATTTTACCTTTTCGGAATACTGAGCCGCACGGACACTATCATGGATTAACGGAGACTGTGTACCTTCTTGGGCACCCATTGAGCCCGAGAGCATGCGATAGTACTGACCAACAAAATCCTCTGCAGAGAGTTCTAGTAAGTCACACACAGCACGTATAAACTGTTCTGGCTGCAAGGGTCGCTTAAGCGATATATCAATGAGTCTACTATATAACGCCCCTAAACGACGTAGCTTTATATCAGGACCTACCCAAATAAATTTGGGCACACCTCGTTGCTGACGAATTTTAATAAATTCTTTTAGCATTTCCTCAGATCCACCAACGACCGAAGTCACCACTAAATCTGGAAAATTTTCCTTAAATTTGCCAGTTAGATCTAAGTTTTTATTAAAAGATAGCAGATTAAAACCTAACTTAGTCAAAATTGTTCGTCCTAAATCAAGCTCCATCGAATTATCTAAAATAAGCAAGATGTTCTTCATCTCATTCTCCCACAATGCATTCATTGTTCTATTATGGATATTCCCTGATTCGATTTTTCGCTCAGAATTTATGATGCGCACACACCCTACTTTTATTATGCGAATATCGATAAAAAGACGCAATAAGAAAAGTCCTTATCCATCTACCCACCAACAGTTACATACTGTTTACCGAACTATGACGCGAGGAGATGGAGCTCGTAATTCCTATGAGATCGTCACTGTTAGATACAAGGGTAGCTCCATCGCGCAGCAATCGCAAATTTCCCGAACTTTCCGTTCGGCCAGGAAAATCTGGAAGGGTTAACACCTGACGTCCATGATCAACTGCATATTGTGCCGTCGTCATCGTACCACTTTTTACTGCACACTGAACAACCAACACATTTGTGCTCATAGTCCCTAGCAGACGATTGCGATGGATAAAGTGATACGGTCGCAATTCTTGATCCGGAAAATACTCGCTAAGAAGGAGTATATTGGATTTATCTTTCCAAGAATTGACATGTCTCGGATATAGCGAACAAAAACCACTTGGTAAAATCACTATAGAGGGAGTTCCTGCGAACAAGGCAAGAGAGGTGGCCTTATAATCTATACCAAATGCCCCACCACTGACGGTCACCGCGTGAGTCTTGAGCAAATAGTGCAAATAGTGCTCATTCATCCACTGTAAAAAGTCAGGCATCGCCCTACGACTTCCTACAACCGTGATTAATTCTTCATTTAACCAGTTTAAATTACCATTAGCACAAAGAAAGACTGGGGGATCTACCACGTGAAAAAAAATTTTTGGATAATCCGCATGCCCCGGATATAACACCTGAAACGACTTCAAGTCCTCTACAGTTTGTTGACACAGACGCCACATCTGTAGATAGGCTTCGACAGTAAGATTTTTTTTCTCTTTTATATAAAGATCTATGGCAAACTGAGTGGAGCCACGTAAGTATATAAAATCCTGGGCAGACAAATTGTGCATACGACAAAGAACGGAAAGGGTGATCAAGCTCATAGAAAAAAATTCTTGCAAAAAATGAAGACTTTAAATGTGTTATTTTATTATTGTGCATAAAACTTGATCCCGTTTTCGAATCAATCATTCGCCTGAGCGCCCGTCCCTTTTGAGCACCATAGCGCTTGGAATAACATATCAACACGTCACCAAAGTGACCAACTCGTTTGTATTGGTGAAGAGATGGAGTTTTCCCGGACATGCTCTTGAGAGTAGATCACAATGCCCGTAGCATAAGGAGGACTGATGGCCACTATTTTCATCGCTCCATTGCCTACATAAAAATTGATGCGATCAGAAAATTTATTATTAATCTTTAAAACGTCACCGACGGCCACGGCTGCACCCTCTGTCATTTTTAAAAAAATAGACTCCCCTGATGACCACATACTTTGTTGTCCAGAAATAACATGGACTGGCGCCTCCGTCGGGGCGTGATCACCGATTTCCATATCAACAACTTGTGGTTGATATGACGAAATGATTGCGCCACGTACGATCCCCTGAAACTGTTGTATGACAAGAGCTTCGTAGAGGGAGTCGTCAATTTTTCTTTGCACGGTCGCCGTGCCCAGAACATGAACCTGATATCCCCCTTCTAAGCTCTTTAAATCGTCTTCTAATATACTATATGTAGTGCCTTCAGTAAGTGCTTTATCGGAGTTTATAATAATAATCGATCGATCTGGTATTATCGTGCGATACTCACCAATCGAGTCCACATATCCTAAATTATCTATCTCCTGACTAAGAAGATCGCGAGTTAATACAAACTTGGTACGATAATGCATTTTGGGTCGTGGAATGAATACCACCGGAGGTGGTGGCTTTCTGGTTAATGGTGGCCGTTCTTTAAAAATACTCGGTAACGGCGTTGGTTTGCGCCAGCTAGCAGCACTTCCCTTGGCCACAGTTGCTCCGCTGCTCTCATTACTCGCCATATTCTGCTCTGGACTTAGGGTGCTATTTTTTTCGAGATCAATCCCAGGTGCTTTACGAAAGGACCCTGTATGAAAGTGAATAACATCACCCACAAAAATTAAATGCGGATTGGTAATTGTTTTGTTGACCGACCATAATTTAGACCAATAATTGCCATCACCAAAATAAATCTTACTGATACCCCACAATGTATCACCAGGCTGTACAATATGCTTTTGAACCTCGATGGCATCAATAATTTGAAACCAATCACTGTCTAAGACGGGTCGAGTGTAATACTGCTCGTATATTTTATGTAAACGAGTTTCTAAGGCTTTATTGGGTGAACTTTGTGCTAACGCAAAGGAGGACGAAAAAAATAAAAACAAAAAAATTATTAAACTTCTGTTCGCGTTGCAAGATATTTTCTTCATTTTTTTCTCATCAATGGAGTGCACCTATTCCCAGCAAACTTTATTGTAAAAGTATTCTCTTCTCTTGCCAGTAAAAATGGCAAGAAACTCAACCTTAAGCGAGATTTTTGCACTGATTTCAGTCAATTATTTCGGTATACAACACTTTTCCACAACAAATGTGGAATAGGATTCACCGACTCCCCTTAAAGCCTTGATAATATTGTGTTTAAGCGATTTGCTTAGAAGTTATTCATGGATAACATATTGAATTTTATCAATAATTAGCGATTTATAAAAAATTAATATTAGTTAATTTCATTTCTTAAATTGGATTTCGGAGAAAATAAAAATTGCTATGCATAAATTCGTTATCCGCTTGATTCCATTTTTGCTTTTTATTTGTCCAGTGGTTTGGGTTTTGATTTTTCTTTGCATGGCTCGTTGTCTTTGGTTTTTTGATCTTCATATCTTTACAAACGACATGACTTACGCCCATCAGGCCTGTCTTGATTACATCCATTGGCGACATCTGCCCGAAATTTTCCAAGGACTTATTTGCGGTAGCAATAAAATTGGTGAAGAAAATCAAAATCTTTTCTTACAAACAGGTCTCTATCATCTCATTGTAGTCTCTGGAAGCCACCTCGTTGCCATTGAACGGCTGTGCGAATGGTTCCTGATCCGAAAAGCATGGTCACGTTTTTTGGTTCTTATTAGCTTTGCAGCTATTTGTCAGTTCCAACCCCCGATTGTACGTGCGTTAGCAGGACGAATACTCAATAAAATCTCCCGTCACTATCGACTTTCTCTTCGACCTGACCATCTGGTTTTAAGTGCAGGACTTTTCGCCTTACTTCTGTTTCCACAATGGATTGCCTCGCCCTCATTGCAGCTCAGTTGGATTGCCACCCTTGTGATGTCTCTCCCTCTAAGTAACTCGAAAAAAATCTGGCTATGCGTTCTCTACATTACTCCCATTTTCGGCGGGTTTAATATCTCCTCGGGAATTAACAATATGCTTTTCGCCGTTTTTTTTGATATTATTTTATTTCCAGCATCTTTAATTGCACTCTTTGTACCTTATTCAGAAAAACTTGTCTCACTCTTGTGGGATGGCGCTATTTATTTTTTAAAAGCGGCACCTCATACATCTACTATGCCCCTAATCACCTCTCCGACAATACTACTACACCATTGGATATATATTTTTATTTTACAATTAACCCACTCGTGTCTACGTCCAACACGTAACCCCCTTTTATGACCTCAACCCTTATTGCAAAAATAAAAAACTATCCGTTTTTTTTTCACATTGTGCAGTGAACGCCACCCTAAAAATAGAGGTCCTTATGAGCTCTAAACATATTGCCTGTATTACATTCAGCTTATTGTTGCCATTTCCCACCGCTTTAGATTTTTCTTACTTATTTATTGTATGGAATGTTGGTCAAGGAGCATGGTCGACCTTGATAGATAATAACTATTGTATTCATGTAGATATGGGGGGTGAATTTTATCAAGTTGTAAAAATGGCACAACGCTATTGTGTCAGTAAAAAAAATGTTCTTCTACTCACCCATCTGGATCGCGATCATCGTAATTTTATTCCTAATATGCAAAAACGTATCGCCCTCTGCCTCTTCGAAAAAACCACATACCCTTTAGATAAAAGAATCACCCTCACCAACTGTAACCAATCTCATCTGCCGTGGATAAAAAGGGTGTTCACCTCACATTTTAAGGTACAAAACGAAGGCCATGCTTTTTTATTGTTTAATACTTTTTTAATCACCGGAGATCTACCGGCAGTTTTAGAAAATAAAATATCAGGGTCCCTAGACAAAATCCGTTTTCTTCTTGTCGGCCACCACGGCAGTAAAACAAGCTCGTCGCTATCGTTGCTCCATCGATTGACAAATCTTGAATCAGCTATTGTTAGTGCGCGCAAACACAAATACGGGCACCCTCATTTTATAACTCAAAAAAAGTTCCGTGATCTCAATGTACCTCTTGTCGATACAGAAACCTACGGAACTCTTGTTTTTGATATTTCTTCTTACTACACGCAATGGGCAGTTAAAGAAGAACGGCCTTAAATCTTTAACGGCTTGTATGGCATGTTAAGGTCACTCGCAACCGGCTCATACACAACAGAGCCACCATATACGTTCACACCTTTAAATAATGGTGGGTTTTTCGCAATGGCATCCTCTAAACCCAGTTGTGCAATCATTGATGCATATTTAAATGTTGCATTGTTCAACGCATAAGTCGACGTACGCGCCACAACACCTGGCATGTTAGGCACACAGTAATGAATAACACCGTCCACTTCAAATGTGGGGTTAACGTGACTTGTGGGTTTGCATGTTTCGATACAGCCACCTTGATCCACGGCTACATCCACAACCACACTTCCCGGACTCATTTTAGAAATGAGCTCACGCGTAACCAGTTTCGGTGCTTTACGTCCCGGAATCAATACGGCTCCTACCACAAGATCAGACTGTGCGACGCAGGTCTCGATATTTTGCAGGTTGGAGTACATTGTCGTAACACGCCCCTGAAAAATATCATCCAAATACGCCAAGCGTGCATGGTTTACATCTAAGATTGTCACTTCTGCGCCAAGCCCTACAGCCATTTTTGCGGAGTTGATACCAACAACCCCACCACCAATAACTGTTACACGCCCACGCTGAACTCCTGTAACCCCACCAAGTAGGATTCCTTTACCACCCTTGTCTTTTTGCAAGTAGTATGCACCAACTTGTGTTGCCATACGGCCAGCCACCTCACTCATAGGTGTTAATAAAGGTAATTGACCTGATTCATCCTGGATTGTCTCATAGGCAACTGCTTTGACTTCACGCTCACAAAGTACTTTGGTGAGCTCTGGCTCTGCAGCTAAGTGAAGATATGTGTACAAAATTTGGTTTTTCTTCATGAGAGAATATTCTGGTGGTAGCGGTTCTTTCACTTTTACGATCATTTCTGCCGTATTATAAATCTCCTCCGCTGTATCCAGAAGCTTAGCTCCCGCATTGATGTAATTTTCATTGGTGATCATGGATCCCAATCCCGCATCTTTTTGCACATATACTTTGTGCCCTTCGGCTACCAATTGTTTTACATTGGCTTCAGTTAACCCTACACGGTTTTCGCTAATTTTAATTTCTTTAGGTACACCAATAATCATTGCAACCTCTCTCGATTTGGGAATGGCAAACTGCCGTTAACGAGCCGTCCTGCTCATCAAATTATCCCATTAAATGTTTGACTCGATGTGTATGATAGGTTGCCTGAAAGGTCAATGGAAGACTCTGGATTCCGCACAATCAGAAGCCCGGCCTCTATAAGGTTTAAGAGAAGGTAAAAAATGTTTTCTGGATATGCCTTGGTTGCTTCTTATTTTGATTTTATCACCACGTCCAGGCATATGATGCGGACACGCCCTAATTCAAGGGGGCAAATGGGAGCTGGTATGGTGGAACTTGCGGTGTTTCCTTCCCTAAATCCAAAAGACGCATCTTATCCGTGGAGCGCAAAATTTCAGCATTGAGCTGATTCATCAAATCATGGCCAGCTTTAAACAAAACCAGATGCCCCAACAAGGGGTGCCCAAGAGTAACCAAGTCGCCAATAGCATCCAAAACTTTGTGTCGTACAAATTCGTCCTTAAAACGCAGACCATTTGGATTCATGATATTGTCATCATCAAGAACAATCGCATTTTCTAAGGTCCCCCCGCGCGCCAACCCCCGCGCACGCAAGGCCTCCACGTCACGCAGGAATCCAAAAGTACGAGCCGGAGCAATATCTCGTTCAAAATTGGTAACATTCACATCGATATCGAGTTTTTGCTGACCAATTTTTGGATGGGGAAAATCAATCGTGCAGGTAATGCGCAAACCATTATAGGGCACAACATACGCATGCTTCTCATTGTTACCCACATAAATCGGTTGAGTGACAAAAATATACTGGCGCGGCATTTCTTGCTCCACCACGCCTACCTTTAAAAGCTCCTGCAAAAAAACAAGGGCACTACCATCGCAGATGGGAATTTCCGGCCCATTGAGCTCAATAAATAAATTATCGATCTGTAAAGCTGTCACCGAGGATAAACAATGCTCAACCGTGGACACAGCAAAATGATCATTACCTAACGTGGTAGCATAGGACGTGGCACTAACGTACTTGGCATGAACAGCAATAGACGGACAGCCAGGTAGATCGCGTCTTACAAAATGGACGCCCGTGTTGGGCGGAGCTGGACAAAATGAGATCTGTGCTTCCGCTCCAGTATGAAGCCCAATTCCTGATATGGTCACTTTTTTACGAATAGTTTGTTGTAAAAACATGTAGGATTAACTTAGTACGTTTAGCTAAATCTGACAACTGAGATCCGTTATATCTCCGATGGATTTCAATATCTTGCTTCAAGCCCTGATCTAACCAATAGACTCTAGAACCCATCTCATAAGTTAACCGACACAAAATGTTGTTTTGCTAAATCCGTGGCCACCCGACCTCGCGGTGTTTTTTGCAACAAACCTTCCTGAATCAAAAAAGGCTCATAAACTTCTTCCAAGGTGCCCTTGTCCTCTGAAAGCGCTGCAGATAGGGTCTCCAGCCCCACGGGTCCATTGGCAAACTTATTGATCAGTACATCGAGAATTTTTCGATCCATTTCATCGAGCCCTAAACTATCCACTTCCATTTTATTTAATGCTTTGATCGCCAAGTCTTGATCAATCACACCGTTATTCATCACCTGAGCAAAGTCCCGTACGCGTCGCAATAGACGATTGGCAATCCGCGGAGTTCCCCGGCTACGACAAGCCATTTCCACAGCACCTTCATGCCGCATTTCCACACCGAGAACACTGGCAGAACGTTCAATGATCGACACCAACTGCTCTCGATCATAAAAACTTAAACGCTCAACAATTCCAAAACGATCACGAAAAGGTGCGTTGAGTAAACCAGCACGGGTTGTCGCTCCAATCAATGTAAATGGTGCCAATTTAAATTTCATAGTGCGAGCACCAAGCCCTTCGCCCGTAACAATATCCACATAATAATCTTCCATTGCGCTATATAGATACTCCTCAACCGTACGATGAAGCCGATGTATTTCATCAATAAACAACACGGAGTTGGGACGAAGACTTGTGAGAATGGCTGCTAGATCGCCTTTTTTATCTAGAGCTGGACCACTCGTGGAGCGCATCTCAACGCCTAACTCAGTGGCAATTAAATGGGCTAATGTGGTTTTACCAAGACCTGGAGGACCACTGAACAAGGCATGATCCATGGGCTCTTTACGCTCTTTTGCCGCAGAAATATAAATTTTTAATTTCTCAACAATATTTTTTTGCCCTGGAAAATCAGAAAAAGAGTGCGGGCGTAAACGATTTTCCCAAAAATTGTCGCCCTCGACTTGATCACCGAATAAAAGATCACGTTCATTGTCATTTTCAATCACGATTTACCTCCCAATAAAGTCAGAGCTTGGCGCAACTGATCCTCAAAACTTTGACTGGAATCAAGAGCCGATGTCACGTATTCAATATCAGCACCTTTAAAGCCCAAATGGGATAATGCTGAATGCAGTTCGGTAGTTTTAGTTGTTTTTTGTTTCGTGCCTTCAACAACCAGTTTACCTCGTAAGGACAAGATCATTTGCTCTGCCGTTTTCTTACCTACCTTGGGAAGCTGACACAGTCCTTTGGCATCTTCGTTCTCAATGAGCTGAATTATATGATCCAAACTCGCCCCCGATAAAATTTGGATAGCTAATTTAGGACCAATACCATTGACCTTGATTAAACTTTCAAAGAGATGTTTTTCTACCTTCGATGAAAAACCAAACAAACTCATTGCATCTTCACGAATATGAGTGTGAACCCACAGTGCGGAATCTGTGCCTAAAGTCATATCGTCTATTGTATTTTTAGAAACGAACACCTCATAACCCACTCCGGAAACATCCACGATCAATGCATTGTCATCTATCTCATGAATCTTGCCCCTTAAATATGCAATCATAAATCCACTCCTGATCTGGCAAATCTTTTTAAAACATCTATACGCATACTATGGTAAAAAGCCAAGGCTAAGGCATCAGATGCGTCTAGCTCCTTGGTTACCAACGATGGATCCCATTTTAATGACAACTGAGAATATAAAAGCATTTGCACTTGCTCTTTGGTGGCCGCCCCTGAGCCCGTGATACCTTGTTTGACTAAACGAGGCGTGTACTCAAAAAGTTCCGCTTTACCCCGCAGAGCATAGTGCATACATACACCGCGAATATGACCCAGTTTAAAAGCGCTATCCACATTGCGCCCTAAAAAAATTTTTTCAAGAACGCAAATCTGCGGCGACCATTTTTCAAAAAGGAGTGCCACTTTTTCACCCATAACACCCAAGCGGGATGGGAAATCCGGCTGCTTACCCGTCTTTAAAGTTCCGTGAGCAATATATCGCACTCCTTTTGCTGTCTTTTCTACCACACCAAAACCTAAGTTTTGTGTCCCCGGATCTACCCCTAAAATAATCACACCTTACCTCATGACTGATTTTCAAAATTACTTTTAACGGCGTACACACTTACTTTTGAAGTAAGTGATTAAAACTGAGCTGTTTCCATTACCCACGCCCAGTATCCCAAACTTACTCATACATTTCGAGAGAAAATCCACGATTACTAGGGTGCGTCCTTGTAAATGCTGTTTCGCTCCACCCTCGCTTGTGTTAGGCTAACTTTATGTATTCGGACAAAAACATTGAAGAATATCAATTAATCTTGATGAGAACACCCTCGTCACGTGTTTTTGCCCCTCTTGCCGAGGCCTATAGAAAGATGGGTCTACTCCAGCAAGCACTGGATATTTGTGAAAAGGGGATTAAGTTTAACCCCAATTACCCATCGGGTCTCGTTGCTTATGGAAAAATTCTTTTTGAACTCAACCGCCACGAAGAGGCTGCTCATATTTTTGGCAAAGCGGGCTCACAACAACCCGATAATATCTTAGCTTATAAGTTACAAGCACTCAGTTTATCAAAGTTAGGTCAGCACAAAGAGGCTCTGAAGGCCTATAAGCGCGTTCTCTTTTTAAATCCAACGGACATGCAGGCAAAAAAATTCATCGAAAATTGGGAATATCTCGAAGCCAGCGACTACACTGAAAATGCCTTTAAAGTAGACACTGAAGAGAAGGAACTTATCTCCGACTCCGACCCTATTCATGTAGCCCATTTTGTAGATGCTCTTATCGTACGCAATGAAATTCAACGCGCTCGATCTATAGTCGAAACAGCTTTATGTCTTTGGCCAAACCACCCCCTCTTACAAAAACAGTTGATCGTATTAAAGGACTTTATTAGTGAGGAGAAAAAAGATCAGTTCCGTCGTAACCTGCATGTGACGGAAGTTAAAAAACAGGCGTTGGAAAAATGGCTTCAACGCATCGAAACATTAAAAGCGCGGGCCTCCGATCATTTTTAAAACACTTGAAGATTTCTATTTCCCCGCCTAGGATGGCGTCCTGTTTTAATTCTTTCAAAGGGAAACAAATGTATACTACGTCAGATTTTAAAAAAGGTTTAAAACTACTCATTGATGGGCAACCCTATGTCGTTACAGATTTTCAGCATGTGAAACCCGGAAAAGGTAACCAGTTCACGCGCACAAAGTTGCGCAATATGATTACAGGAAGTAATTTAGAAAAGACGTATAAATCTGGAGAAAAATTTGAAGTTCCAGACGTTATGACTCGCGATTGTAATTACCTTTATAAAGATGAATCTGGATACGTCTTTATGGACAAGGAAAATTACGAACAATATATTATAAATCCTACAGAAGTAGGCGATGCTGCAAATTTTCTGACGGAAAATTTAGCCGTAACCATTTTATTTTTTAACTCAAGAGCCATTGGCGTTGACGTTCCAACTTCCGTTTATCTAAAGGTCACACAGACTGACCCTGGCCTTAAAGGCAACACTGTCTCTGGTGCCACCAAGCCAGCCACTCTAGAAACGGGCCATGTAGTACAAGTTCCACTGCATATTTCCGAAGGCGATGTCCTTAAAATCGACTCACGGGATGGTAGTTACATCGAACGATCTAATAATTAAGACGAGCACTGGCCCGCCTGTCTCCTGCAATCTGTTCTATTGAATTACAAGCTGGGCTTTTGTTGCAAATTTCCCTCGCCTAAAGCCCGTGGCTTATATCCAGCTCAATTTCTAAAAGAACTCGCACCTGTCCTTAGTGGAGTTTTTATTTTTCAACTCCACAGAAAAAGACTGGCAGCGGATACTATATATATAGACAACAAACACGATCTTGGTCTGGATAAGTATGGCATCAGCGAATCTTGTAATTATTCAACTTCTCCACACAAAAACAAATCAGGCAGAATTTCTACGCCTTTGTTGGGATAAGTTATCTCAACAACAAAAAGCAGAAATTTTTCATTTCTTGTACCTCTCTGACCAACATAAAACTTTTTTGAGTGCATTACGAACAGAGCTCAGTCTCGACGAACCTTTTATTCCATGGTCTTATCTTTTTGCAATTTTATTGAGAATTAAAAAGCTGACTCCAGAAATTTTAAATTCGTTGATTTCGGCACAAACATCTTCACAAGAAATGACTCGATTTCGTGTGAACATGCCCCAACTCATAGAGCTCTGGATAAAACATAAAGAAAAGATTATTGAAAATTATAAAAACAAAAAGAAAGAGCTTTTAGATTCACTCGATTTTGCCCGTCAACAAGGATTCAAGGAACAACGCGCAAAAATTCTTGATGAATTAAAAAAATTCTACCCATCAGATAAAGATGTTGATCTTGCTTTTCACTCCGAACGAGAATACGTCGCCAGAAATACAATAAATAGAGTTGTTCAAAAAAAACTTTCGCAGAATGATTGGTATTCTGGAATAAACGATGTTGACACCAAAACGGCCAATCACTTGTTCAAAAAAGTAAAAGCTTATACTAAAAAAAATGGCACCGCACTTCTATCAGATTTTATGATTATGTTTTACCATTTAGAAATGCACAGCGAAGCGATGAAAGTATTCGATCTAGCAACAGAAAAATCGCCCTCCCTACTGTGGCACGCTCTGCAAATTGCAATCGATGGTAAACAGTTTGCGAGCGCGCTGTCGATGATAGATTTACTTCGTCGGGAATATCTCAATAGTGAAAATTCATTTTCACTTCTTTACTATCAGGCACTCGCTTTATTTGGGTTAGGAAAAAAATCAGAAGCCAAACAAATCATTGCCAATATTGTCAAAATTCGACCTGATTTTCGCTCCGCAGACACATTGCTTCTTGAATGGGACAATGAAAAATGATTCGTAAAATCTTTTATTTTCTCTCAGGAACCGTCTTGATTGCTCTCGTTATTGGCGCCATGATCCCATGGAATTTTAGTGAAGTCGACAAACTCCTCCATGCTGAACTTGCAAAAGTTGTTTCTAAAGATATGCCAGTAAATGTATCGGTGGGAAAATCGCTTATTCGCCTTATTCCTCTTGAACTAACTGTTCAAGATGTTCATATTGAACCTAAAAAAAATCTAAACAATCTCATCCAACCAGTAACCATAAATGCTGTAAGTATTCAACCAAGTTTGTGGAATATGGTTTTTGGCAAACTTTATATATCTACTCTTAAAATAGATACCGCCCTGATTGCACTTCAACTTCAACAGGAGAAAGAACAAAAAACTCAGGATGTTGATATTTTTAATATCCTTGCAAAGATTCCTATTTCGCGGGTTGAGTTGAATAACTTACGTTTAAAGTTAAAAACAAATTTAGAAAATGAGACCATATCTACTGATTTCGATGGCATTCAAGCCACGGTCATCCAAGATAAAGATTTCGTAAATCTCAATTTAGCCATTCATCAGCTCACAGGCAATATTGACAATGCTCGAGTTATTGACAAAGGCTCTTTTGCTACCAAATTTATATTAACTAGAAAAAATTTGGTACTCACAGACTTTAAGCTAAAAGATAAAGGTTCATTTATTGTTGCATCAGGCACAAGTCAAATTGATTTAAAAAAGAAGACCTTTGGTAAAGGCAGCATTAATATACGTACAGAAACAAATAGCGAAAAAATACGCTTCCTATATAAGCTAGTAACAAAAAAAGATTCTACCCCTCTTGATAAACTTTCAACTATGCTGAGAGGCGATTTTCGCCTCGCGCTCGATGGAAAATTGGAAAACTCACAAGTACACGCCGAAGTCGCTCTATTTGATTTTCGTATCGAAAAATTTCGTTTAGGAAATATAGCTGCACGCGCCAGCTATAATGGAACTGAAAAACACGTAAAAATTGACGAGTTAAGATTAACCAATAAAGGTGTTACGGCTTTTACAAAAAGTACGACTTTAAATTTAGATACCTTACAATTTTCCGATCTTCCTGTGCATGTAAAAGCATTTCATCTCATTGATTATCTCGACTATTCCATTCAAGAAAAAATTACGACCAACGTAGATGCTTCAGGTGATGTTAATTGTTCGGGGAATTTTAAAAAATTTCATATAAATTGTACTGGCAATCTATTAGCATCGCATGCTTCAGTAAAAACAGGAAACAATGAACCTATTGTATATATTGATGAAGCACATGCACATGGTTCAGTCGATATTGATTTAAAAGAAGTTACCTATAAGGCTGAAATTCAAGCGCTCAATTCATCTGGCACCAGTTCAGGTAGCATCAACTACGACAGTGGATTTTTAATTCATTTTGAAACAGCAAAGCTCAATGTTTCAAATCTTAAATCCATCAGCAAACTTGAACTCACTGGTAACGCCAAAGTGGTAGGCAGTACTCAGGGAGGTAGCAAATCAGCAACATTTGAATTAGCCATTGATGGACAGAACATGACTCTTAATCATTTTAAACTTGGTGATATATCTACTCAGCTGAAGTATAAAAATAATTCACTCTTTTTTGATAAAATCCAAGGCTCCTTAATAAGCTCACGTTACCTCGGCGAATTACAAGTGGATTTAGCAAAAGATCAGTTAACTGGAAAAATTCAATTTCCATTTGTTGATCTTGCTATTGTTCAGGATTCAATTAAAGAGCAATTAGATATACCAGTTCCCATTGCAGGTTCAGGCTCTGCCGTGGTTGTTCTCTCCAGCCCATTAAATATTGACGAACTGGGATTACAAGCTAAAGCACGTATGTACAATTGTAAAATTGACGAGCAACATGTCGACAACATAGATGTTGACGTCATTTCGCAAAACGGAAAAATGCAACTGCGCTCCGCATATATGGAAGAAAAAACTACAAATGTCAAACTGACTGGCTTTATCGATATAAAAAATAAAGAATATGATCTTGGTTTTTCCTCTAAGCGTTTGCATTTAGAAGATCTTGCTTATTCCAATCGAATTTTGAAAAAAGTTAAAGGCACCATCTCTATCGATGGTAGCATTACCAAATCTTTTCACGATCCTCAAATCGCTTTTTCGTTTTTTTCTGATGAATTCTTTTACCTAAAACAATCTTTATCACCCCTAAAAGGAAAAGTAGTTTATTCACAGCGAGCACTACAAACCCAACTTATTGCTGGCGATCGGTTTAAATTTAATCTACAGAATACGATAAACTCACCATTTTACGAAGTAGACGGTACAACAAATAATTTTGATCTTTCGCCACTCATATCTACATTTCTTGATTCGGATTACGTCGATTCTTTTAAATTTTTAGCATCATCAAAATTTAATATAAAAGCACCTAAAACAAATACAGAATACAGCAGTGGCTATATTCAATTTTCTGAAATGTCTGTTGTATCAAATGCTAACTCAATGAGCCTTGAAAAACCAACCTCCATATTCTTGACAAATGGCAAAGTTAATTTTTCTCCTTTTAACATAACTGGAAATGGTGGACAGCTTCATTTTTCCTCTGCGAGTGGCAGCACCACGCCAATAGATGTCAGAATCGCGGGCTTATTTAGTCTTTCCTTTATGCAAGTCTTTGCACCATTCCTAGAAACTATGGAGGGACAAACGACGATAAATTTACAACTCAAATTTGGTCGAAATACTTCACAAATGCTTGGCTCCGCATACATCGAAGATGGTTATATTAAACTCGCCGAACTTCCTCATGCAGTTGAGTCAATGAAAGCTGATATTTTATTCAATCAGGATAAAATTGTGCTCAATGCTATTAATGGTAAATTTGCCACAGGTAATCTAATCGGCGATGGGATGATTTCCATTAAAGGATCCAAAAATCTGCCAATGGCCCTCAATCTGCACCTAGATAATATTAATCTCAACCTCCCCCCCCAAGTAAATACACGTGGAAATGCCAACTTGCGCCTCACTGGCAATTGGCTACCGTTTACATTATCCGGAGATTACGATATTTTTGATGGTTCAGTAACTCGTGAGTTTTCGAGCTCGAGTGATTCTTCCTTAGAAAGCCCCTATCAAATATTTTTACCACAAGCGTTGCGAGAAAAATCTGTTTTTCCAATTGCACTGGATCTTAAGTTGGAACCTAAAAATCCTATCGCTATTAAAAACTCACTTCTTGATGGAAAAGTAGAGGGAAAACTAAAGGTTCAAGGTTTTCCGCAACAACCCTCTTTGACAGGACGTATCTCTCTTATTAAAAATTCGTTAATTAATTTTAAAGATGCTCAATTTCGCGTTAGCGACTCAAACATTACATTCCGCGGTCAAACTCCACCGAACCCAGATCTTTACATTATTGCTAATACGAACTACAAGGGCTATGCGATTGAGATGCAAGTCATCGGCACAGCTCAGAAACAAAAATTTAAGTTTTCAAGCCAACCCAGCCTTAGCGAACAAGAAATTATTTCCCTCTTAGCCTTAGGTTATACTTCAGATACTTCTCTAAAAGCGCAAGCTAATAGTCAGTCATCAACTACTAACCAGTCGAGCTTTGGTCAATCGAATACTAATTCGTCTAATCTAGAGGTCGGCACAGGGCTTTTCTCACAAAACCCTTTGGGTAAAGAATTTAAAGATCGTTTTGGTTTTGATGTACAATTTTCCTCAAGCTTTGATACCGCAAGTAGTGTTGCTGTTCCAAAAGTAACACTAGGGAAAAAGTTTAGTGATAAAATTTCCGGATCGGTAACTGCACAGAGTGGTCAAGACAGAAAGTATAATGCAAAAATTCGTTACGAAATCAACAAAGACATTTATGGAACTGCCGGGATTACGTCACAAGCTCAAGAAGAAGCCAATCAAACTCGTGGGAACCTACAAAGTGACGTCATTGGGGTAGATATAGAGTATAGAAAGGAATTTAAGTGAGCATAAAGTTTTACTTATTTTTCTTTATTCTACTTAATTCCATTTTTGCTAAGGCACAATATATTACATCAGAAAAAGATTCTGAACTGGTGCATAAATATTTAAAGAAGAAGTCTCATCATTTGACCTTAAGTGAAATCAATACCATTTTAAAAAATATTGCTATATCGGAAAATATTGAATCAGCACAAGCCGTCCTAGACAAAACCATTCATTTTGAAATGAGTCGGATTGGTAATTCACAAAAAGTCGTTATTAACGGCAATCAAGCCCTTACTGAATCGGAAATTATATCGATTCTTGGGACCGATAAATTATCGAGAATTTCGAAAGAAGAACTTGAACGCACTATCCCGAAACTGAAAGAACGTTACGAGGCCATCGGCCTGAGAAGCGTTCAGTTCAATTTAAACGAAGAAACCACCAGCGATACAAATATTTATACTCTAGATATCAATGAGGGTAGTTCGGTAAAACTAGAAGATATAATAATTTTATCCCCAGACAAAAATCTCAACTCAGCCATTCATTTTTCTCTAAGTGAGTATATGCACCAGACTATTAATAAAACCCTTCTTCGCGAAATAGAACAAAAAGTAAGTACTTTTCTAATCGACAGTCGCATGCTGAATGCTAAAATTACCAAGATATCTCCTATTTATAACCAAGAAAGAACGGCAGCTAAACTGACTATTAGCTTAGAATCTATCGATATCTATGAGTTTATTTTTGACGGTAATCATTACTTTTCCTCTGGAAATATAGTTTCTAATTTCAATCTTGCTGAGAATTACCTCAACTATGTTAAAAATCCTAATCTTTTACAGAAAGACATTGAAACTCTCTATCGTAAAAATGGCTTTTCAAATGTCGTCGTCAGCGTCGACACTATTCGTTACGATAATTTACACAAAATTATTTATGTTTTTTATGTAAAAGAAGGCTCTCAGTTTCGTATTGATAATATCGTTATTAGCGGAAAAATTACACGCCCTCCGTCCTACTACCAAGAAATGATCCGCGAAAATCTAGCACAAATGAACAACTCGAATCTCTATATTAAAGAAAATGTCGATAAGGCTATCGAAAAAGTCGCAATGGACCTTAAAAACCAAGGCTATCTTCGCGCTGAAGCTGTGCCTTTAAACTATAAAGTAGACTCAGCGTCCACAGTGAACATTCATGTTCAAATCAATGAAAATATGCTTACCCAAATTCGCGATATTCAGTTTGTTGGGATTCAACATTTTACCTCTAACCAGCTCCATGATGTAATCGATCTTAAACCTAACTCAACTCTAAATTTAATTAAAGTTTATGACAGCTTTACGAAACTCAAAACATTTTACCAAAAAAATGGTTATCTTGAATTTAAAATTAAAACACCACCAGAAAACCTTATTCGCTACCTAGACAACTACGAATTTGCCGATCTAAAATATGAAATTTCTGAAGGCCCGCAAGTTATTGTTAAAGATATAAAAGTTGTAGGCAATAACTTTACCAAGGAACATGTCATATTGCGCGAGCTTGATCTAGAAAAAGGCATGGTTCTCACTTCCGATATTATTAATGATTCCGTTGTCTTTTTGGAGAGAACACAGCTCTTCTCACGCGCCCAAATTACTACCAGCGATACAGATACGAACGTGCGAGAACGCACCGTCATTGTCGAGGTTCAAGAGAAAAATCCAGGCCTATTCTCAAGCGGTATCGGGGTATCAAACGACCGCGGCATTACCTTGCGCGGAAACGCAGGTATAAGCTATCAAAACTTAAAGGGAACGGGGCGTGGCGTCAGTGCACGCGGTGACATTCGTTACTCACTCGACCCGAGACTACGATATCCAGAAAATCGCATTGTTCTTGGATACTATGAGCCCTACCTCTTTTTTAATCGTCTCAGAGGACGCGTCTCACTCATTCGCGAACAACAGATTTTTTCGGTAACAACGGATTTACAAAAAGTCATTATACAGGAAAATAACGAGGTCAGCTTTCTCCTCGAAAAACAATTAACACGTAAGCTTAAAGTCCTGTGGAACGCATGGAACCTTTCCAGCCTAGCTACTTTTGATAAAAATATCACCGATAAAAAGGATCGAGTGCAAATCGGCACAATCGGTCCTTCTTTGGAATATGATCGACGCGATGACACCTTCGTACCTCGCGATGGAACATTTACTAATGCGGCTATGGAATATTCATCTCCACTCCTCGGAAGCTCTGCCAACGAGATAAGCTATATTGAATACTTCCGAGCTACAGCCGGTCACTTGATGTACACACCCCTTAATACAAAAAAGACCTGGGTATTCGTTAATGATTTTCGCGCTGGTTTTTTAGAAAATCTGAGCGACAAAGCACAATCAGGAATTCCTGCCACCAAGCTCTTTTACCTTGGTGGCCGCTCTACCCTTCGTGGCTACGATCTACGTCGTGACGAGCGGGTCCCATCGCTCAGAGAAATTTGTTATAGAACGGGTCAGAGTTGTCAAACGATCACTGATTTTAAATTAAAAACACAATCCTATTTTTATTTACTTAAAGCAGAAATACGCTTTCCACTATACAATTCCATCGGCGGCAGTTTCTTTTACGATGGCGGTGCCGTGTTTATAAAAAATATCAATATTGAAGATCATTATCGTGATACTGCGGGCTTCGGACTTCGCTATGTGACTCCTATTGGCGCTTTAACTGCTGAAATTGGTTTTAAGTTAGATAAAAAAAGTGGATCTGCAATCTATAACGATGAACGACCCTACACTGTACATATTTCTATTGGTTCTTTTTAACATTTATACTTACAAGCGCACAAGCTTACAAATATAAAACCCATCTAAACCTGTTTCGTGTGGCCAAAGAGTTTTTTCAAAAATCTTTTCCCACTTTGGATGAGTTTGCAAAAATTGATCTACAATCTGCTGGTTTTCTGATGGCAGAATGCTACATGTTGAATACACCAACCGCCCCCCGGGCTTTACCATCGAACTATAGGATTCTAAAATCTCTGATTGTGTGTGATTCAAAGCTGCAATCTTTTCCGGAGTTAATTTCCATTTCGTATCTGGATTTCTTTTTACGACACCGAGGCCAGAGCACGGTACATCCAGAAGAACGGCATCCGCACTTTCGTTCAACCGTTTGATGATCTTACGACTTGCGATCCATCGCGTTTCCACGATATCAACCCCATCGCGGCGGGCACGGCGACGCAATTCGTCGAGTTTTTTGTCGTAGATATCTAGAGATATAATTTTTCCCTTATTATGCATAAGAGCTGCCATATGTAATGTTTTCCCACCAGCTCCGGCGCACCCATCAATAATACGCTCACCAGACATCGGAGCAACTGCAAGCCCCACCTGTTGACTGGCTCCATCTTGCACTTCAAAAAAACCCTGCTGGAAGCACTGAGTACGAAAAACATTTGCTCGCTGCTTTAGAACAATTCCTTCTTCAGAGTTGACCAGCGGTTCTACCGATATACCCTCATTAGTCAGTTGTTTTAACAGATTTTCTCGAGATGTTTTGAGCGTATTGGTTCGCAAAATAACTGAAGCCGGCTGATTTAGGGCCTTAAGACTCTCGTGCCAAAGTTTTTCACCCAGTTCCTCTTTGCCTTTTTGATAAAGCCACTCGGGCAATGCATACTGAATATATGAAGGGGCCTTTTTTAAAATTTCGCTAAGATCACTCTCCTGCAATGACGTTGTAGACCATGCGGGAAGGGGCTTACCTTGGCTCAAAAGACAAATATCGATAAGTGATCTCGCCTTGCCTCCGCTCTGCTCACAAACATATTCATAAGCAGAACGCCAACGAACAATTTCATAAATAACTTCTGCGACAAACTGACGATCCCGTTTCCCCCATTTTTTATTGTCTTTAAAAAGTTTCTCTAGAACTTTATCGGCCGATAAAGATTCGGAAAAAATACGCAAAAGCGTTTCGTTAATTTTATCAAATAAATGTCTGTGGTATTTCAAAATGTAATCGCCATTCCTGAGGCGACTATAATACTTTTTACTGATTCCGATTTCAAGATGCGCGAATAATTCCGCGATCCCAGCTCTAAATTAAAAATCCAACGATTCGATGCAAAATAGCGCAAACCCAAACTGGCATTGTAATCAAAGGTAGCACCCGATGTCCCTTGTGTTTCCGATAAATAACCAAGGCCAATATGGGCGCGAATATATACAGGAATCCCTGTTTCAAGGCGTGGAAAATAAAAACCACCTGTAACCGTATATTTTTCAGCCTGGGTAAAATTAGCATACTGTAAATAAACACCCGATCCCAACCAGGAGAGATCCCATTCATAACCGGCGCTTAATCCCCATTTTGGCGCCACCGCATTCGATTGTGCACTTACATTTCGCACAAATAAGTTGTGGTCAAGCAAGAATGCACTATTTCCCCGCGCACCTTCATCTTCAGAAATTTTTGCTTCCGTTTGACCCGTTTTTGTAAAAAACTTCATTGCTGACTCATAACCAATGCCAGGAGGCGGAGCATCTTCGGTAAAACGCTCCTCAGCATGCACACCTTCTATAAAAAGACTCGTTACAATGAACATTAAACAAACAAAATGGCACATAGTATTTATTTTAAAGAACGCCCAGGAATGTAGCAAGAATAGGTCCTGTTTTCTGGTCTGAAACCCTTGACCTTGGACGGATCTAGTGCGATTTTTTCTGTGGATTTAGGGTGTATCACCGTTTTGGTATGCCTTAGCGTTTGAACACTTGCCATGTTAAGCGCTAGGATCTCGAGCCCTCTTAGAGTGTGTTTAATTAAATTTTTTATAGTGAGTATCGCAGATGAAGTGCCCAAAATGTCATTCTCAAAATTTACGAGTGATTGAAACGCGCAGTTCTAATGACCACCTCACCACAAGAAGAAGGCGCATCTGTGAAAATTGTCAGTTTCGCTTTTCGACCCAAGAGTCCGTACTTTTATCTCTCCCAAAAGTGCGTAAAAAAAATGGACAGAAGGAAGTTTTTTCAAAATCCAAAATTCTGCATGGCCTACAAGCAGCATGTGCCAAACGCCCCGTAAATAAAGAACAATTAAATCAAATTGTAACTCGCATTGTAGATTGGGCCGAAAAGTCGTTTAGCGAAGAAGTTTCCTCCTGCGACATTGGTTTGCGCGTTTTATCTGGGCTCATGGAAGTGGATCAAGTGGCTTCCGTTCGTTTCGCCAGTGTTCATCAAAACTTTAGTAATTTAGATGATTTTGTCAGCCAGTTAGGAAATATGGAGCATGAGTAAACGTCAGTCTCGAGAATTAGCACTACAGGTTCTTTTTCAAAAAGAATTTTTAAAAACTACACAACTTGATGAGTTATTTGAACTCTATCAAAATCATCTTTCCATTGATAATCAAGATGTTATTGCTTCTAAAGATCTGGTAACTGCTGTTGTAATGAACCTCTCTAAACTGGATGACATCATTGAAAAATATAGCAACAACTGGAGCGTCAGTCGCCTGTCGCTAGTAGATTTGAATATATTGCGCATGGGAATTGCCGAAATGATTCTTCTCACCCATCCAACACCGCCGGTTGTTGCCATTGACGAAGCTATCGAACTTGCAAAAAAATATAGTTCGCTCGATTCCCCCGGCTTTATTAATGGCATCCTCGATAAAGTTTACTCAGCGGAATTAAAACGCGAATCATGATTCACAACATTGAGCAAGATTTTAAACTGTGGATCGTTGATGCCAATTCAAAAAATAATTGGTTTCAATATCTAAATTACCTATCGGGTTTTAAATTCTCTAAATACGACACCCAGTTAAAACAAAAAAAAGCTTTTCATCTGCATATTAGCCCCAATGATTTCCCTCCTCATTTTATCTTGTTGGTAGATGTTTCCTCGACGACCACCACCAAAGAAATACAAAAAGTGTGGAAAAATCTTGGCAGTCCAAAAACGCTCGTTTTTCCGAGCAATCATAGTCTTTTTACCGATACCATATCTATCGATAAAACCCATTTCGTATTGCTTCAATAATTATCTCTATCGTAGATAAATCTTCGTTAAATGTATTCGCTCCAGGTCTGAAGATTTCGCATCGTGCCTCGAATCATTCGCTAATTTTTTTAGACATACTTTCCTTTTTATATAAGACTCATAGAGAACCCACTCTCCTTAGGATCGCATATGAATAAAGTATTTATCTACGTTCTCTCGGATGGCACCGGCGAGACAGCCATGACGATGACCAAAGCCGCCCTTGTGCATTACACTGATCACGACTTTAACATCGTTCGCTGCAAAAATATGCGCACAGTTTCCCAGTTAGAAACAATTATCGATGAGGCTTTTACCAAAAAAGCCTTCATCATACATACAATTGTTAGCCCTCAACTACGTCAAATTGTTCGCGACAAAACTGCAGGATTGGGTTTAAAACAAGTGGATCTCTTAGGCCCCCTCCTCACTGAACTCGATCAATTTTTTAATGTTGTAGACAAAGAGAAAGAAGCAGGTATTCTCCACTCCGTTGACGAAAAATATTATCGTCGTGTCGAGGCGATTGAGTTTACAGTAAAGCACGATGACGGCAAACTCCTTACCGATTTAGACAAGTCAGATATCGTGCTTGTCGGTATCAGTCGCACAAGTAAAACACCATTAAGCTTATTCTTAAGCCATAAAGGGTGGCGCGTAACCAATATACCCCTGGTACCTAATGTACCTCTCCCAGAAGAGTTATTTAAAATTGATCAACGCAAAATTGTTGGCCTCATTATCGAGCCCGATTCTCTACAGCGTATTCGTCGCAACCGTCTCGAAAAATTTGGCCAAGATCCCGGGGGAGACTATGCTCGTATTGATAAGATTTACGATGAAATCGACTATGCCAAAAAAATCTTTGCACAAAATAAACGTTGGCCTGTGTTTAATGTTACCGAGCGTGCACTCGAAGAAACGGCCACTGAGATTTTGCGCGTCGTCTGCACGCGCATGGGATTTAAGTACGATCCTGAAATGTTTTAACCTATTTTAAAAATCAAACCGTGCATTACATCTCAATAGAACCCATCTCATAAATAGGAGCGTAATGAGAAGGTTTTATAAAGTTTAAATCGAGGCACGCCGCGAAAGCCTAGTAGAGCTAGGCTGACAAGGAGTAACGAAGAATTAAACTTTATAAAAGAATCGCAGTAGCTCCTATTTATGAGATGGGTTCTAGAGTTAACCCGCTTTACCTTTTACTTGCTGTAAAAGTGCACGATAAAAAACCTCGTGCATTCTCTTAGAATTTTCATCATTAGAACCTTTGTGAAAATAATAATAAACATTCATCGTATAGGAAAAATCGAGAACAGGAATCGTTGTGAGACGCCCTGAGCGAACATGTTTGCGAATACTATGCGATGGCAGAAACCCCCAACCCAAACCAGATTCCAACACTCGTTTTAAAGTACCCACATTCACCGTCTCGAAAACAGGATGTAATTCCACCCCTTTACTTTTTAGTGCTTTGGATAATTCATTTTCAAAATGTGGATAGCGCTCCATGATGTTCACAAAAGGCTTAATCACTAAATCCTGCAGCTCGATATCCTCTGGCATCTGTGCATCTTTTGTAGAACCTACAAGCCACATCTCATCCTGCATGAGTAATTTTTTCTCGGAGCCTTTAGGTTCCAATCCATATTCGATGCCAGCATCTGGCAAAATCATAATATCCAACTCACCTTTATCAAAAGCACGAATTAAAGACTCTCCATCACTATATGTAAGATGCACCGAAAGCTTCGTATTGTGTTTGAGAAACAAACCGATCAAGGGACTTACGATATAAAGACCTAAAGAGTTCAGCGTGCCGATACGAAAGGTTCCCTCCACCTCTACATTCATGGTCTGAATCGCTATCTGTGCCTGCTGAGACAGAGCTAATATACGCTTGGCATACTCATACAGGATCTGTCCTTGGGCCGTGGCCTTAGCTTGGCGAGATCCTCTCTGAAGAAGCTCCACGCTAAGTTCATCCTCGAGATTACGGATTTGTTGACTCACCGCAGGCTGAGTCAGGAATAATTTTTCGGCGGCGGCAGTCATACTGCCTTCGCTAATCACCGTACAAAACGTTGTTAAGTGCTGAAAATTCATAAGCCATCTCCCCCTGATTTAGCCGATACCCCAATCCACATGCATTATAAGATTTTCTTATACTAATTGTAAGTTTTTTTTCATTGCTCGACAAAAGTGGATTCGATAGGTTTCACCTGCCGCTTCTAGTAAGCGGGCATTTAAATTTTGGGGGGGAGCAAACGATGAAAAATCTGTTTCGCGTTGTCATTATTGTTATTTTAGGTATCGGGACGGCGCATTGTGCAAAAAAATCTCATGTAACCACAAAAGCAGCGCCGACCACAGAAGAGGGTCTCGGCTTTATCGCTAAAACCACAGACGAACAGTTGCATCAACTAACATCCCAATATCCAAATGCGCAAGTACGTGCCCTAAGTATTAAAAATGGCATTTACGAGATCAGCCATGCTCCAGAAGCTGCTGTGCAAAGTATTTCCAGCCAATCTGTTTATAAAAATATGTTTATTCACGGGCTTTCGATGAATGAGCGCCCGCAAGCACTCTCCTTGGAAAAATTAGCAAAGAATACAAGTGACGATGCCAATGCAGCTATCGATACCTGCAAAAAAAGTGAATCGGCTCCTGAAGTGGATGCCGACCTTAGCTATGACACAAACACTTTAACAGTTGAACTTGGTGATGAGGTCACCATTAAAGCTCTTGGAAAAGCCAACGCGACTGTGGGTGGTGATGTTCGCTTTCTGTGGGATGTACAACCTCCCGGTTTTTCGAAACAAACCTTTGCCAAAGGAATTAGCTCGAGCCAAACATTTACACCCGACAGTCCTGGTTTTTATCAAGTGGCCCTTGTCGCACAAGGTGCTGACTCCAGCTGTGCCCTCCTCGTTGTGCCCTTGTTTGTAACGGCCAACCCCGAGTTAAGCGCTCCACAGAAACCTGTCACTGTAAAAGACCAATCTCCTTTCGTTCACCTCACTTATGTCCGCGCCGCGGAAGCATGGAAGAAAAGTAAAGGCGATAATGTCCTCGTGGCGATCTTAGATACCGGCGTCAATTACAATCACATGGGTATCCGCAGTAACATCGCTGAAAAAACCAGTGAAATCATTGATGGTAAAGACGACGATAACGATGGCTTTGTCGATGATCGCTATGGTTGGGACTTCATGAGTGGTGACCGCTTTCCATTTGATGATGAAGGACATGGTAGCCACGTGGCGGGTCTCGTTGCTTCGCCGATTAGTGGCGTTGCCCCCCATGCTAAAATTCTTCCTGTAAAAGTTTTGAATGCTGCCGGTGGCTCTGACATTGCAACCGTAGTTGCAGGCATCTATTACTCGGTTGATAGTGGGGCAAAGATTATCAATGCATCATTAGGCTGGGACAGCTTGCCTGAACCACCAAAACCACTATTAGATGCAGTTCAATACGCTCGTACTCATGGTGTGATATTCATGGCAGCAGCTGGGAATGGTGACGAAACTGGAAAGGGCTTCGATATTAAAAAGAAACCTACATACCCTGCATCTTTTAAACTTGATAATTTAATTACAGTTGCGGCAACGGCTCTTAATGCTATTACAAGTTACTCCAATTTTAATGATGAGCTCGTGCATATTGCTGCACCAGGTGGTAACGAAAAAGAATTTCTATTTTCTCTGTCCACCTTAAATCCTGCACAAGAACCACTAGCCGGTATGGTTGGTACGTCTATGGCCACTCCTGTTTCGGTGGGAGTCGCAGCCCTTATGTTGAGCGTAAACTCACAGCTCTCACCCGTGGATGTGCGTACAATACTCATGGAGACAGGTGATCCACTGCCGAGTTTAAAAGGGAAGACAGCATCAGGAACACAAGTGAATGCCGAAAAAGCTGTTACGCGCGCCCTCGACCTTAAGCCAGCCAAGTTCATATTGTAATTACAGCTTTTTTAGGCCTGTTGTAGACTAGAGGAACTATGACAAAATACGTTCCTCTTTTTTTCATCGTTTTTGCCACATCTGTGGCTCATGGAAAAGTATTTTCCAACTCATATGTGAGTTTTCAACTCCCTGCAAATTGGGACTGCAAAGTTGCTGGTACCGAGTGGGTCTGCCGCAGCTCGAATAATGATCAGGCCCGACAAGCCATCATTGTGCTAACTGCAAAAGAAGTGGGACCAAACGATAATTTTGCCTACTACAATCAGTATCTACGAGCTGCAAAAACTCCCAAGCACCGCGATGGTACAGTAGCCACAGCCTCTAAAGTTCAACATTTAAATACTGTGCAAATTGCCAACCAACCGTGGGCTGACGCGCTTCACTTGGGAAGTTTACTACCTAATTTTTATTCCCGTTATTTAGTTACCATTAAAGACAAAATCGCCATCCTTGTAACCTTCACTGCTAAAAAAGAATATTACACGCGCTACAGTCGTCAGTTTTTTGATGCCATCAATAGTTTACGTGTAACAGCTACAAGCAACAAAAAAATCGGTAATATCAAAGGCTCCCATGAAGCTTTAGGGGTTAATATTGATCCAGATACCATGAACACCGAAGGTTGGGGCGAAAGTGCTGGTGACATAAATGTTAATGGTACGGGTGGCACTAGCAAAAAATCCAATCTATGGCTTTATGGATTGGCCCTCTTGATGGCTGCTGGTGGCGCCTTTTTCTTAATTAAGAAAAAGAAAAAAGGTTAAGGCGATTCCTCAATATACTCATCAACCGATGGAACATAGAACCTACTGCATAAAGAAGGTTGTAAAGTAAACACCTTTAATTAGCCCCTGACTGAGCTGCTCATTGATGGCTAAAGAAATATCATCTTTAAGATACAGCTTACCTTGAACAGTGTTGATATCTTCAAATTTTTTGTTGGCTAATATCTTTACCACAGCATCGCGGACAGATGCTGATTTAGAGACAACTTCTTCGTAACTTTTTTCGTCCATTAATTCCAAATTAAGCTCTAACTGCAATACTCGATCTTCATCGATATTGGCTAAATTCACCGTCAGAGGGTCAAAAGTGTATAACATGGGCTTATCTGTAAAAATATTCTGATGATGAAGATACTGCTGTACCGTCATCTCTTTAATGTCCTGGGGCGGTGGCTCGACAAGGGGTTCACGCAAAGCTGTAAACGCCAAATAGGCTCCACCACACACGCCTATAATATTTAAGATAGCTGCTGCTAAAAAACCTTTACTCATACTAGACTTCATATCGGTGGGATTTGCCTAGACTAAAGAGTGGATTGGGAAAAGAGATTAAGACTCATTTAAACTGTATCAAATTGGGATGATTTCATTGATCTGGCAAAAAATATGACAGATCAACCATGTTTTGTCCTAAACGGAGGTAGGGAGCACTTCAACTGGAGAAGTATATAGCCAGTTCTAATACGGCTACACTTCTTAAGCACATATTTTAATTGATACCGTCGTGGGAATCGCCATTCAATGAATCTGAATCGCTGTGATCTTCGCTCATGTCATATAATTTTTTTGATTTTGCCGAAAGATCTTCTAATGATTGAAGATAGCTTTGATGTTGTTGAGGATCAATCTCCCCCATTTTTACATTTAAGGTGTACAGTCGTTTATCTAACTTCAGGTTTTTGATATTTTGTGACAATTGACTCATATTTTCTCCTTAAAGAATTTCTTTTTAGCGTTTATTGACCTGTTCCGTCAAGTCTTCAAGCCACCTTCAATCCGGGATGTGTAGACTGTTTTTTTGTAGCAAAAAGCTGGAAATTTAATTGTCCACACACAGCCTAGTTCCAGTATCGCGGTCCACCATCACGGTCGTCTTTATCTTTATTTATAACCAACCTCAGATTACGACGCGCCTCGCCGGTTTTTCTCCAGCGAAATTGGTTAAGCCGAGTCCATAACATTAAATAAATAAATCCTACAACAATACCGCCCAAATGCGCCAGGTTAGCCACCGCCCCAGTAAAACCCACACTGAGGAGTGTAACCACTTCGATAAAGCCGATAATGGCGACGAAATAGCGAGCTTGGATAGGAAAAGCACCAAAAAAATAGATCATACGATCACCAAAAAGAATGGCATAGGCTAAAAGTAAGCCAAACACCGCACCAGAAGCGCCGACTACGGGCACACTATAAACTGCAGGGGCGTGCCCGGTAATCAACCCTGCGACCACCACGCCCATAATGTAAATCACCCCAGCGCCAATTCCGGTAACAAAGTAATAGGTCAAAAATTGACGGGAGCCCCAACGCATCTCAAGCTCTGAGCCTAAAAACCATAGAGTCAGCATATTAAATAAAATATGCATAGGATTCATCGAATGTAGCAAAATATATGTAAAAAATTGCCACACAAAAAACCGCTCAATCACTAGATCCGGTCGCAAACCAAAATATTCGGTAATGTAAGGCGCTCCAAGAAATAACTTTTCGACAATAAGCTGTAAAACCAACCAAATAGCAAGATTGGCAATAATCAATTTTTTTACGGCATTTCCGGGAATCATCAGATGAAACTGCATATGCTGCATATATTAACTGCCCTTCTTTTCGCTGAGTTCAATCAGAACTCCGCCCGTTGCTTTCGGGTGAATAAACACCACACGACAATGATGTGCCCCGTCCTTAGGAACTTCATTAATAAGCTGCACGTTTTTTTCTTTTAGCTGTGCCACTAGTTCATCTAAATGTTGCACACGTAAACAAATATGATGAATGCCGGGCCCACGCTTGTCCAAATATTTCGCAATCGGACTCTCAGGATTTGTTCCTTCGAGAAGCTCAATATTCACCCGATTTCCCAGAGGGAAAAAAGATGTTTTTACTTTTTCGCTTGTCACCTCTTCGCGACTGTTTTCATTAAGACCTAAAGCTTTGTAGAATTCACCGCCACCATCTAACTCCGAAACGGCAATTCCAATATGATCTAGTTCAAATTTGAATTTTGACATTCTCTTCTCTTATTTTTTTAGTTTTTTAAATTCATTAGAAAGTTTTTTATAAGTTGTCGATAAACTCTCTACGACCAGTTTCGTTTCTGCGATGAGTGGAAAAAAATTGGTATCACCAAACCAACGGGGCACCACATGGTAATGCATATGATCGGGAATTCCCGCACCCGCGGCTGCACCTAAATTTAAACCCACGTTCAAGCCTTTGCAGGTATAAACTTTTTTAAGAATACGCACCGACTCCTTAACCAGTAAGCTGATCTCAGCAAACTCATCCACCGAAAGCTCTTCCAACTCACCAATATGGCGCGTAGGCAGTACCAAAAGATGACCATTATTGTAGGGATACTTATTTAAAACCACCATGGCGGCATCCGATCGATAAACTACAAGTTTTGATTTTTTCTGAGTTGTACTTGCAGCTTCACAAAACACACATGTTTTAGGTATAGCCGCACGACGAACATATTTTAATCGATCAGGACGCACAAAAACATCGCGCTCCTGGGGCCAAATATCATTTAGTAGACGGGAGCTTTTTGACATAAAACAAGGATACTTGTGCACCGCAGGGATGTCAAAATAGGACCTCTGTACGCTTTGCACATAAAAAAAGCCTGGCACTAGGGGCCAAGCTTTTGATTTGGAGCTTTTTAAAGCTCCTTATAAACTTTTATAAGAGTAAATTACTCTTTATTATCGCGGAAGCTTTTGAGCTGCTCACCGAAAACATCGCCAAGGCTAGATTTGGACGACGTCGAACGAATAGTATACTCCTGAATGTCGCCTTTCTCTTCGCGTAGTTTCGAAAGACGAGCACTTAAGCCCACTTTACGCGCATCTTGATCGATGCTGATAACTTCAGCTTTAATCACATCGCCTACGTTTACCACTTCTGACGGATGACCTGTACGCTGAGTTGACAGCTCGCTAATGTGGATAAGTCCCTCTGCTTCGGGGCTCAATTCGACGAAAGCACCGAAATCAGCAATACGCACAACTTTTACGTCATGAGTAGTACCGATCATGAACTTTTTCTCCACGTCTTGCCAAGGATCTGCTTCCAGTTGCTTAATACCAAGACTGAAGCGCTCGTTTTCCACATCAACACCTAGAACCACAGCACGGACTTTATGTCCTTTTTCGAACATCTCAGATGGATGGTTCACACGCTTTGTCCAAGAGAAATCAGAAATGTGAACAAGACCGTCAATGCCATCTTCTACGCCGACAAAGATACCGAAATCTGTGATCGATTTGATCTCACCTTCGATGATTGTTCCTGGCTGATACGTTTCTTTGATTTCAATCCATGGATTGGCTTGTAATTGTTTTAAGCCAAGGCTGATACGACGGTTTTCTTGATCAATATCAAGAACCATAGCGCGCACTTCATCACCCACATTTAAGATTTGTGAAGGATGTTTTACTTTCTTCGTCCAGCTCATTTCGCTGACGTGGATTAAGCCTTCAACACCCTCATCGATTTCGACGAAAGCACCGTAATCCACAAGGCTTGTAACTTTACCAGTCACTTGTGAACCTTTAGAGTATTTCTCGGCAGTATCTAACCAAGGATCTCTTTGTAGTTGTTTTAGACCAAGGCTTACGCGCTCTTTTTCGGAGTCGTATTTAAGAACCATAACTTCGATCTCATCACCCACGTTAACCACTTCTGATGGGTGTTTGATGCGCCCCCAGCTCATGTCAGTGATGTGTAAAAGACCATCGATTCCACCAAGATCCAAGAACGCACCGTACTCGGTAATGTTTTTCACCATACCACGTACTTTTGTACCTTCTTTCATCATATCCATTGTTTGTGTTTTGAGAGACTCTCTCTCTTGCTCAAGAAGAGCACGACGAGAAAGAACAATGTTTCCACGTTTTTTATTAAATTTGATAACTTTGAATTTGTACTTCTTACCGATGTACACATCCATATTGCGTACAGGGCGAAGATCGATTTGGCTACCCGGTAAAAACGCTTTTACGCCGATATCCACACTGAGACCGCCTTTAACTTTGGCGATAACCGTTCCTTCGATAAGCTCTTGGTTTTCGGCGGCACGGGTAATATCGTTCCATGCTTTGTACATATCGGCTTTGTCTTTAGAAAGCACGATCATACCATTTTCATTTTCGATTCTATCAATAAAGACTTCGACGTTATCTCCAGGAGATACAGAAGGTTTTCCATCGACAAAGCGGAATTCATTAATAGGGATAAGGCCTTCTGATTTGTAGTTGATGTCGACCAACACATAGTCGCTTTGTACTTCTACGACTTTACCAGCCACGATATCGCCAACTTTGTAGTCTTGCTCACCGAGCGACTCTTCGAACATTTGTCCGAACTCAGATTTTTCGGCGTTTTTTGCTGGTGTGATCTCTTGAAAAAGAGACTCAATTTTTTCTTTCTCCATTTGTTTTTTGGTCATGTTTTTAGTTGCTTGCATAAGTTATTAAAAACCTCCTAGGTGAAAACTCTTAAGATTAAAAAGTTTTCTAGATTTCTCAGAAAGATCGGCATAGGCGCGCCTTAATTGGTGCGGTGTCCGGGTTCATTTAAGAGATGGACCAGTTATAGATGCTTAATGTCGAAAGTCAAAGAATTTCGCGGTTTTCCCGGGCCCTATACCCCAGCGAGGCCCATTAGAGGTACGGACTTACTTGTGAGACGCTACGTGTCCCACAAGTAAGTCGGTACGCCCTCCGCGCCTTCGCCCGCCCCTTATTAGCCTTCTGTATTAAAAATAACGGCCCCCTGCTCGGCATATTGTTTTACTTGGGCAAACTTTTCGGGGGGCATGCCCATGCAGCCACGGGTATTTTGAGAAATAGTGGGCGGGTCATCAGATTTTACATCATTGCGACCATGCACAACTTTTTGCGTGTCATGAGGACAACGCGTGATCGTTGAGTCAATGGGATTCATCAAATACAACTGCTGAGCACCCCAGTGCGGGTGATGGCTACCAGGCGCTTGAGACTGTTTTGCCATCTGAAATAGCCCTGGTTCCGTTTGCCCAGAACCACATCCCATGCGTCCAATACCATTGATAGTAGCAAACTTATCAAGCACAGACCCGTTTTGAATATCCACAAGGTATGTCGTGCAACTAGCGTTTGGAATACATTTATTAATATAGGCGTATTTATTCGATTTTCCTGCTTTAGCAAGAGAACTGCGGATTTGAGTTAACTCTTTGGAGATATCCGCACTGAGAAAACTATTATTCATTGCCTGTTTAGTTGGATTGGAAATCTCTGAGTCTCCTCCCACCAATTCTGCAGAAGATAGGGAACTAAACAAGGAGGTCAATATCCAAAGAAGTACCATTTTTCTCATAGTTGTCTCATCGGGAGAATCTCTATGGAACTTTAGTCGGGCACTCACATCTTCAGCAGGAATATGCACCTTCGTCTGCAATGAGTCTGAAGCACGATCAAACACGAGTATATATTACAAAAAATGCTTTACGACTGTTTATTCTGCAAACAACAGTGTACAGGTGAAACATTCAATAATTAGGAGCTTTTATGCCTTTCGCGATGCCTTTTAATATGGCCCCCTTGGGTCCATTTTTTAATCATTTAGATACTTTAAAACTACGTATCGATGAACTGGCATAAACCCTGCAGTCACACATGATTGATGCGCATGAGGTTTCAAAAATATGGGAAAAACAATGAGTTACTTTAAATTCAATAATAAAAATTATTTAATACTTTTCTCGTTTTTATTTTGGTTTCTTCCGCATCATCAAATTCATGCGCAGCAATCATGTAGACAAATTTTTGAAACGAACACAAAAAGTTTAATAAACAAATCTCTTAAATCTTCAGAAAATATTGAGTTAAAAGAATATCTACAAATCGTAAGTTCTCTTAACGGGTCTGCAGATCTAAAGTTGGGTGATCCGTTTTATTATCACAGCAACATGGTCAACGACAATGTCTGGGAACTCGGGCGACGCCTCATACTCTCGGAATCGCTCAAAATAAAAAATCCAAAAGGGAAAATATCTTTACAAAAGGACATACCGTTTCAAGTACAAAATAGAAACGTAGGAATAAATTTGCTGGTGCAATCTGCTCTCAAACATGGGGCCTTAGATGCAGATGTAGCGCAATTGTTTGATAGACGAAAATTATCGCTACAAGAATTAAATGGTAAAAATCAAGATAAGGTAGTGATTATTGGCGGAGGCCCTCTCGGACTCATCGGTGCAATTGAAGCCTATGCTCGAGGAAGAAATGTGGTATTGATTGAATCTCGCAATCAATATAGTCGAGAGCAAATTGTTGGATTTGATGCTGATTTTATTAATTGGTTACGAAATAATGCCCCCGAGCTAGATCGTCTAATGCAAGCATTTGAGCTTTTTGTGCCACGCTCAGGCTGGCATGATCTTAAGCTAAACGGTGAGCAAGATACACCCTTTTATTCAGCTCGACTCCAACAATTAGAAAATAGTTTAGCCTTGTTAATTCACCTTATACATAAAAACGATTCCGACTCCATTTCGATTCAATACAATGAAACCGTTTCTGCTGTTGATACAGACAGTTCGAACGGTGCAATCATTCTGACAAATAAAAAAGACGATGATACAGTTAGTAAAAATAAATATTTAGCAGATATCGTCCTAGGAACAGATGGTGCTAGCGGTAGATCAAAATTTTTATTTGGATTGAACAATCTAACTGGTTCCACAGAACATTGGGCAGGCACAGGAATTTTTGAAGCAGATCCAGTGACAGCATATAAGTTTAATCGTAAGTGGGATGCACGAAATGTTCGCGAGATTTATGCCAATTTAAGCAAAAAGGAAAAGCAAGCCGGCTTGAAAAAACTTGCCAAACTCGGTTGGGAAAAGAACACCCTGCCAGCAATACGTATTTTTCAAAATGGCAATATTTTTTATCTTGGCGCTGAAGTGCCTCAATCAAAAGGGCTTGAATTTTCGCAAAATCGCGAAGCCCGAGATCGATGGTTCGAAGAACTTAGAGATTTGGCTTTTCCGAATATTAAAGACTTAAAATACATCGACTATGGATTAGGCGGCACCACAACTTTTTCTGTAGAATTTCGTCATGTTGATAAGTTCGTCATCGGAAATGAAAATTTTGTCTACGGCGCTATTGGTGACAATGCCGCCGGACCTCACTTCATGACTAGAAGTGGATTTAATACAGGATTTAAAGAATTACAGCTTTTTATTGATGAAGTCATGAGTGAACCGACCATGAAAAAACGTGGCATATCTATTATTGGCAACTCACAAATGACTAAAATTAGTAAAGCTGAAAGAGTAACTGGCTTTTCTTTATTGGATAAAGCCAGTGGCACTCATTTATTTCAGGATGGACCATTTTTTAGAAAATTAAATAAATTGGAGCAAAGAATCCAAGATCAATTAATTGACCTTGGATTTCGCAATATTTCTTACCTGCAATTAATTAAACCGCTTATAGATGTTGGCTACAACCCTAACAATAAATCACATCTTGAATTATTAAAAAAATTTAGAGATCAACTAAGCTCCGAAGATTTAATTTCTGCTAATCAAGAAAAACACATATTGGAATTTTTTAAAAATTAAGACTCATGTTTGGCGTTTTCTAACACCAAGATATTGCTGTTTAAATAGAAAATCAAAACCTAAAAAATATTTTAATGAATGGCTTATCCCCACCCTTGATTTGATCCACCCTCCCCCCATTCAATACAGGTAATAATTACAATATTATCATTACCCATCATGAGCTAATATGTTTTTAAAAAAATATGTGGTAAAGCGATAGCGTTTTGGTTGATTCAAACAAGATATTATTATTTTGTTCTTTCATACTAAAATTTTTTTTGAATTCTATTAACTCTTAATTGAAAGGAAGAAATATGAAATTTTTCATTTTTTGCGCAATGTTTTTATCAAGTGTTTCTTATGCAGATGGTCTCGATGAGGCTTGTGTTGAAAAAGCTAGTGAGGCAATCATTGAATATCTTAGTGCGCAAGATCCACTATCCGATCTACACCTAGTAAAAAATAAAAATACAATTGTGGGTCTAACTGATTCCGAAGAAGTTTACCCAGATTTTGACCTTGATCCAATCATCGAAAATTCAGCCAAAGAATCTGTAGTGCAATTTAGCAATAATGGCTACATTGCTTTTGCGGTAGTTGAGACGATGGACAATAATAGCAATTCTGTTTGCAACATTATTAATGTTGATTCAGGACAAGACGATCAGGACTAAGCTAAGTAGATGCATCATGGATAGACAAGGCAACGCCACGTGATGCACTCTCATTGAGGGCCAAAAGAAAGCATTATATTATCGAATCAACGCATCAAGTTTTCGACGAGAAAATTCCTGACGAATGAGACGTTTGGCATTATCCACCACTTGATCGCGGTTCATTGTGCTGGAGTCGATCACTTGTGCACCATCAGGAATTTGTAAAGGCGCGTGGGTGCGCTCTTCATCCGAGCGGTCGCGCTCTTCTTGAAGTGTGCGCACCATCTCAAAGCTCCCAGTATTTTCGATAGAACGACGCTGAGCGCGGCTATCGGAAGATGCCGTAAGATAGATTTTAATAAGCGCATTGGGAAAAACCACGGTGCCGCAGTCGCGACCTTCGGCGATGAGCACATGGTTTTTGTTGGCACAGGCACGCTGTAAAGGCAAAAGCGCTTGGCGCACCAGAGGATACTGGCTGATTTTGCTGGCATACATACCCGTGTCATCAAGAGCGATTTCGGGATTAATACGTTGACCCGAATACATGACCGTTGTCTCGTTGGGATTCATCTCCACGGACCAGATAGGTGAGTTGGCTAAACGCACAAGCGCCGACTCGTCATCGAAATCGATTTTTTCTTTTAAAGCGACCACCGCTAAACCACGATAAAACGCGCCGGTAGAGACCCAGCGCCAGCCAAAGGCGTTGGCGACATCGCGGCTGACAGAGGTTTTGCCTGAAGCGGAAGGGCCATCAATAGTAATAACATATTCAGCCATTATAGCTCCCCTTGCAAAATACGAATACCGCTATTTTTTAAATTTTGTATCAACTCGCGTGCGTGATCAAAGCTTGCAGTTTCAAGAAGAAAATCAATGCGTGTTTCACGTACGGAAAGTTCTGAGGATACCCGATCATGATGCACATCCAGAACATTCGCTTTATTCTGTGCCATAATCGCTGTGAGCCTTGCTAAAGATCCCGGTAAATCATTGACGATTACCGAAATGCGAGTGAGGCGACCTTTGCGACGTAGACCGGTTTCCACCACGACGTTTAATGTGTTCATATCAATATTGCCGCCGCTTAAGAAAATAACCGTTTTCCCTTTAGGTTTGATTTTTCCTGTAAGCATGGCCGCTGTCGCCGCCGCACCCGAGCCTTCGGTAACCACTTTGTCTTTTTCCATAAGCGTGACAATCGCTTCCGCGATTTCGTTGTCGGATACGGAAACAATGTGATCAACGTATTTATTAATGTAGTTCTCAAACATTTCCGGGCTCGGCGTTTTGACCGCGATACCATCGGCAATGGTATTCACAGTAGATGCGGGAGTTACTTTTGTCCCCTCTTTCATGTTCATCAAACCTGGTGTTTGGTCACTGACCACACCGATCACTTCGCACTTGGGATTGAGGGTTTTTGCGATAAAAGAAATACCTCCGATAACCCCGCCGCCACCTATGGGCACTACAATCTGATCCACCTGTGGAAGATCCTCAAAGATTTCTAAACCGATGGTTCCTTGTCCTGCAATAATTTTTGCATCTTGATAAGGATGTATAAAAATAAGCCCTTCTTTATTGGCGAGCTCTCGTGCCTTTTGGTAGGCGTGATCGTAATAATCACCATGCAAAATCACATGGGCACCATAATTTTTTGTTGCCTGGACTTTTACTAAAGGCGCTGTCTCCGGCATAACGATCGTCGCTTTGACACCATAAATTTTTGCACCCAGCGCTACACCTTGTGCATGGTTACCGGCAGAGGCAGCGATAACCCCTTTTTGCTTTTCCTCTTCTGTGAGAAAACGAATACGATTTAAAGCTCCACGAATTTTAAAACTTCCAGTTTTTTGTAAATTTTCGCACTTAAGATAAACATCCGACGAGAATGAACGAGACATTCTGAGCGGTGTGCGATCGATGGATCCTTTTAAAAAGTCTTGCGCGTTTTTTACATCTTCGAGAGTCACCGATAAGTTCGACATCACTTAACCCCCGTAAATAGTTAAAAGAGATTCCGGATCAAGACTTGCGCCGCCGATTAAAAAACCGTTGACGTACTCTACCGCTTCAAGCTCCCTGCAGTTTTTAGCATTTACACTGCCACCATAAAGAATTGGTAATTGTATTTTGTATTTTTGTTCACAAAACTGATGGATAAAGGCATGCACTTCTCTGATGTTTTCTGCCGTTGCCACCTTACCCGTGCCAATGGCCCACACTGGCTCATAGGCCAAAATGAGGGGCTTCGAAAAATCGCTCTGAGATAAACCTTCTATGAGCTGCTTTTCGATCACTGCTAAGGTTGTATTATTCGTGCGTTCTGATTCCGTTTCACCAACGCAAAGAACTGGAGTAAGTCCTGTCTCTTGCAGAGCTTGTATTTTCTTTGCCGTATCCAGATTGGTTTCGCCAAACAAAGTACGACGCTCGCTATGCCCAACCAGACAATGAGTTGCCCCAACAGCTTTGAGCATTGTGGGTGAAACTTCACCAGTAAAGGCCCCCATATTTGCAAAATAACAATTTTGTCCACCGTATTGCACAAAAGACTTAGCTAGAGCCGATTGAAAAGTCGGTAAACTTAAAAAAGATGGAAATAGCAAAAGTTCACGGGCAGCTTTGGGTTTTAATTTTTCTAGAAGAGATTTTAAAAATGCGTCCGCCTCTTGCGAAGTTTTATTCATTTTCCAGTTGCCCGCTACAATGAACTTTTTCATTAGTGCTCCAAAGCGTCTAAACCAGGTAAAGTTTTACCTTCCATATATTCAAGACTCGCTCCACCACCTGTGGAAATGTGATCCATTTTTTCAGAATAACCTGATTCGACCGCTGCCGCAGCGGAATCACCACCACCAATTACTGAGAACGCTGTGGATTCCGCAATAGTTTTTGCTAAAGCAAAAGAGCCTTCATTAAATGGAGGAATTTCATACACACCCATGGGACCATTCCAAAAAATAGTTTTGGCACGCGCTAGCTCTTTAGCAAACAATTCGCGCGACTGCGGACCAATATCCACACCCATCCAACCTTCGGGAATGGCTTCCTCTTTTGTAGTTTGAAACCCCTTAGGGGTATCCAAGGATTTTACAATCACATGATCTATCGGCAAAAGAACAGTTTTCTCACGCGCCGAAAAACGTTTTAAAAGTTCCTTAGCATAAGCAACCTTATCTGATTCCACACGGGAAGCGCCTACTGGCACCCCTTGCGCTTTTAAAAATGTGTAGGCCATAGCGCCGCCCACAGCTAAAATATCGATCTTATTGATCATGTTTTCGATCACACCGATTTTATCGCTCACCTTGCTCCCACCCAGAATAAGCGCAAATGGTGTTTCTGGAGCATTGCGAATTTTACTCAATACTTCCACTTCTTTTTCGATAAGAAAGCCGGCGGCCTTTACACGCATCGCCCGTGGTAGGGCATCGATGCTGGCGTGAGCCCGATGACACGAACCATAGGCATCGTTAACATACACATCAACGCACTTCGCCCACTTTTGCGCCAAGCTATTATCGTTCGCTTCTTCGCCTTTGCAGAAACGTAAATTTTCTAAGAGTAATATTTTGTCCATGCGCCCTTCAGCCAATAGGCCACGAGGCGCATCGGAGTCAGGACTATCAATAAGAACCACTTCTTTTTTTAATTTCTCGACAAGATCTTGCGCCACCGGCTCAAGAGAGTATTTCTTTTTGTCCTCTTCGCTATTGCCTTTAGGGCGCCCCAAGTGGGAACCGATCAACAGGCGACACCCCTGCTCCAATAAATAATTTATTGTGGGTAACGCTTCGCGAATACGCGTGTCATCTAAGATTTTTCCATCTTTCATGGGGACATTAAGATCCAAACGCAAAAAAACTTTTTTATCTTTGAGATTTTCTAAATCTCTTAAGAAACGCATACTTTTAGCGGCCACTGATGGCCTCCACCGAGTTCATATAAAGAGCAAGGTCCACCATGCGCGATGAAAATCCAAATTCGTTATCGTACCAAGAGAGCACTTTAATAAAACGTTTATCGAGCGCCACCGTGCTGGGAATATCCACAATAGAGCTTGCCGGATGGCCATTAAAATCAATACTTACCAGCTCATTTTTTTCACACGCAAGGACACCTTTAAGTTCTCCCTCAGAAGCTTTGATAAAGGCGTTATTCACATCATCGACAGAAACATCTTTTAAAAGTTGCACGTTAAAATCGACAAGGCTCACATTCGGCGTCGGCACACGCACCGAGATCCCGTGAATTTTTCCTTTAAGCTCTGGTAGAACTTCTCCAACAGCTTTCGCCGCTCCCGTTGTTGTGGGAATCATCGATGTGGAGGCTGTACGTGCTCGGCGGTAGTCCGAGTGATGATTGTCTAAAATACGTTGATCGTTAGTGAAAGCATGGACAGTGGTCATAAGTCCCTTTTCGATCCCAAACTGATCTTGCAGAACTTTTGCCACCGGAGCTAAGCAATTGGTGGTACACGAAGCATTGGAAAGAATATGGTGTGCCTTTGGATCATAGCTTTTATGGTTTACACCATAAACGATGGTTTTATCTACTTTCGCAGGAGCGGAGACAATGACCTTTTTAGCTCCTGCTTGGAGATGGGGTTTGTTTTCTGCACTGTCTTTAAAAGCGCCTGTACATTCAAACACAACATCCACACCAAGATCGCCCCAAGGAAGTTGACTTGGGTCTCTTTCGGTAAAAATAGGGATCTTCTTTCCTTCGATGATTACATTTTTTTCGTCGCTACTTACTGATTTTGCAAATGTACCATGGGAGCTATCGTATTTTAGCAAATGGGCATGGGCCTCGGGAGTTCCAGATGAGTTATTGATGGCCACGATTTCTACTCGATCAAATGCCGCTCGTGTAACCACACGACCAATACGTCCAAAACCATTAATAGCCACTCGCAACTTAGCCATGCATAACTCCTTAGATATGAGATCGCTAAAAATGAGGGACTTTAAGCTTTTCAAACAGCATCAACATTTTTAACGAATTCTTGTGATCTCAAGGTTGTATTGTACGAGGCGCAGGCTGTCAATATCACGGGAGAGCGTATTGCAAGAGCCAGCGACTAAACACACCGAGAAATGTGCTCTCAGGCATGGGTTCACAACGGCGGCAATTTTTTAAAAATACGCTCAGCATTCAAATTGGTCTGTCGCGACAACTCACTTAAGGAGACTCCTTTTAATTCAGCCACGACTGCTGCCGTAAAAGGCACCAAATGGGGTGAGTTTTTTTCGCCGCGGAAAGGCGTAGGCGCCAAGTAAGGTGCGTCGGTTTCAACGTGGAGACGATCGAGCGGAATGACTCTAACTACATTGCGCAATTCCTCAGCCTTTTTAAACGTCACAATACCACTTATAGAGATATTAAAACCTAAATCCAAGGCCGCCATAGCCAAATCCAAAGTTCCTGTAAAACAATGAAGAACACCCGTGATCTGTCCTTTAAACTCTTTAAGAATATTTTTGGTATCCTCTTCTGCATCACGCGTATGAATCTCTACTGGAAGATCAAAATCCTGCGCAAGCATGAGTTGGCGGCGAAAAACATCCCGCTGAACATCAGGCGCTGAGTGCTTATAAAAGTAATCCAGGCCAATTTCACCGATTGCCACGACCTCCTTGTCAGACGCGCGACTCCGAATAAATGCTTCTATCTCCGGCGTGAATTTTTCAGCTTCGTGAGGATGAATACCCAAAGTACATGTCACCTGAGGATAATAGGTTTTCGCCAAATCGAGCACCGTTTGTAAGTCGTTAGGCTCTGTACCGATTGTGATGAGGCGTTGAACATTGGCCTCACGACAGAGCTTTAACGTTTCCTCTGGTGTTTTTTCTAAAAAATTAAGGTGGGTATGAATATCGGTCCACGGTTTTTCAACCAATTGGGGCCGACGTTTGATTTCTTCTAAAAAATGGGACATCACACTAAGACTCCAGGGCAAGGGCAAGGTTTTCGAGAATGAGATTTTTATCCACATTCCCAAGGTAATCGGAAGTTACGGTAAATAAAGCCTCTTGGTTTTTTTGCAAATTGCGATGATCGGCAAACTTGTGTACATAAGATTCGATATCGCGATTATAAAGATGTTGATGCGGGCGCGCATGGCTGACCATCGCATCCCGCAAATAGGTCATCCAGGTGTGAAAGATATATTCAAATTTGCTGTTATCGGAAAATTCGCGCGCCATATTGGCAAAAATATTTCCATCTAATGGTCGGTGAAGAAAATTAATCGATGTTTTTCTCAATTGTTGCCACTCGTCTTCGATAATTTTTTGTGCCAATGTCACACGACCGAAACTCCACTCGGCCTGCCAATCTTCTAAACCCGGAACCATTTTTTTTAAATCGTCGGTAGAAAGAGCTGAGAAAGAAACCACCTGACAGCGCGAGCGAATCGTGGGTAAGAGCATCGCAAGATTTGATGTCACCAAAATAAAGTGAACCCCCTGGGGCGGCTCCTCGATGGATTTTAAAAGCGCATTCGCAGCTTGGGGCGTTAGTTTTTCTGCTTCATTGATAATAATAAAACGATCTTTAAGACGTGAACGCAGAGATAAATAATCGATCACGTCTCGTACCTGTTCGATTTTGATTTTTCCATTTTCAGGTTCAAGGAGAAGATAGCCTTCGTTGGGAATCATCGAAAAACGCACACACTCAGCACAGTGCCCACAAGCTGGCGACCGCGCGCAGTTCGCCTCTTGAGAAAGAGAAATGGCCACCTTTTTTTTACCAACACCCTCGGGGCCAGTAAAAATGGCACTGGTGAACAGACTCCCCGTCGCAATAGACGAGGTTAATTTTTCGATAGTCTTGTTATGTCCAAGTACAGAATCTAATTGTCTAGCCATCCTAATTTTTCCAAATGCTGAGCTGTCTGTTGAAAAACATTTTCTGCGGACTGCGTCCCATCCACAACCAACCAACCGGCAGGATTTTCTTTCGCTTGCAATAAATATCCTTGGCGTACTTTTTCGTGAAATGAGAGCTCTTCTTTTTCCATACGATCAGGCGTAGAGCCATCATTTATCTGACGGTGATTTAAGCGCTGCTGACTGATTTCCACCGAAATATCAATATAAACTACCAGGTCTGGTATCAACCCATCACAGGCATAACGATTCAGCCAATCGATAGAGGTCCGTCCCAATCCCCTCGCCACAGCTTGAAACGCCACCGTACTAGAATAAAAACGATCACTCAGAACCCATTTGTTTTTCAGAGTGGGACGAATCACTTCATCGACAAGTTGGGCGCGCGCCGCTTCGTAAAGGAGCACTTCCGTACGCGGAACTGGTTTTTCTGAAGGGTCTAAAAGAATTCCGCGAATTTTTTCACCCACGGCTGTAGTTCCGGGATCGCGAATCACAATGGACTGGATGCGACCATGCTCGACCAAAAGCTCTTGGACTTTGGCAATGAGCGTGGACTTTCCCGCCCCATCTAATCCTTCAAATACGATAAACCTCATCGCTGACACATCTAGACCTTTAGCTGTTATCTCTACAAAGGAAGCAAAAGTAACATAGTCCCATTTATTCTCCAAACAATTCTACCGATATAAAAATGATGTCTGCGCAAGCTATACGTATCCTAGTGGCTGATCATAATGCCATTACGGCAAAAAAATTAGTATCTTATCTGCAAGATAGCGGCTTTACGGTGGCCTATCTTAACGACGGTCTTCACGTGGCGCAAAAGATCCTCGAGTTTCGCCCCCATTTTATACTTATGGAAATGACATTGCCGAATTTTACGGCCTTTGATTGTCTTAGCTTTTTAAAAGAACATGACATGCTCGATAACGGCAATATTAAGGTCTTTGTACTCTCGCAACATAATGCAAAGCAAAATGTTGAGACTTGCTTAAAAATGGGCGCCCACGATTATCTGGTAAAACCACTGAACCCCATGGAAGTTCTTACACGCATCGCCCTCCACTTACAGGCCCGAAAAAAATTGTTAGAGGTCAAAGAGACCAGCAGCGAAGACCAACAACAAACCAATTATTATCTTCACCTGGTAGAGCTTTTAATTAAAACCACTGGAGTGAGAGCCGACAGACAACAGGTGCAATTTCAACTCCTACGTATGCTTTCACTGGCGATTCATGCTGTGCGTATTTCGCTTATTGATCTTTCCGAAAGCCCTATCGTTGTTGCCTCCAGTGACAACGAAAAATTTACTTCTTTCCCTTTACAAATCGAAAAGTATCCCGAAATAGACTATGTGCAAAGAACCAGCAAGCCGCTCTTCATTGAGAATCTCAAAGACGATCACGTTATGGCCATGATCCGCGAGCAAATGAAAACTGTACACTTTAATACAATGATTGTGATCCCCATTTGTGTGGATGGAAACGTAAAAGGCGTTCTGTCGTCTCGCCTTGCTGAATCCACTCAACTTACAGACGCGGGCATTCATCTCTGTCAGATTGTGGCGCAGCTCGTCGGTAGCTACTGGTACCAGCAATCTCTATTAGCGAAATCTAAAGCATCCTAAATTTAGGGCCTACGCGTTATTTTTTTCCTACAAAGCATTGCACAGAAGTCCGTTCAAACGTTATATTCACGGTCTTTGGAGGTACCATGCTTGTAAGCGTTTTGGCTGTGCTACAAATTATTGTCTGTATTTTTTTGATCTTACTTATCATGGTTCAAGATCCTAAAGGCGGTGGTGGTGGTCTTTTTGGTGCTGGCGGCTCCAACTCTATTCTAGGAAGTTCTGGTGGTGCAGATTTCATGACCAAATTAACTCGCTACACGGCCATTGTTTTTGGCGCTCTTTGCATTGTCCTCACATTAGCAACGCGCCCATCCGGGACTGGCGTGTTCTCCAAAGGCGTAAATCTCGCAACTCCTGTAACCAACGCACCTCCACAAATGGAAGATGCTATGCCAAAAGAGGCGGCGCCAGCAGAAGCAACACCAGCACCCGCAGAAAGTGCACCCAAAAAAGAAACCAAATAAGGTCTCATGAATAAAAAAACAGTGCTCTCATTCACCGCCCTGCTCATTCTAGCAGGGCTTTTGTTTTTTTTACCCAACTCTTTCTTTGATCAAATTTTTACCTCTCATGAGCAAGAGCAGGGACTAGATATCATTCATGATGTTTTCGGAAAGGTCGAAAAGAAAGGCATCAAGAGTGCTTCACGCGCCACCGTTTCGACGCAGAGTCGCATTCAGTCGGGAGACACATTTTACACCCATGCCGATAGTAAAATTCTTTTTGATTTTTCCACTCCATTTTGGCTTATGCCTTTTTCCAAAGTGGAATTTGTAAAAGAGGACGGACAGTGGTTAGCCAATTTGGTTTATGGCGACATTAAAAAACTACCGGATAGCTCCAAGAAAGAAGCCCCTCACGCGCAAATCCAATATGCCTCTTCACCCATAACAACGGATACGTTTTCCTCCTATGAGTTTGACCCTATCGATATTGATGTCGGTGGAGCGGCGCTAAAAGAGTTCTCTCCCGAAGACGGTGTTCCACAGAACATGATCGAAAAACAAATTTTCCAAACTTTGGGGCTTCACAAAAACTTTTTCCAAGGTTGTTTGATTAAATATTATAAAAAAAATCAAGGCCAAGTAAGTAGTGGAGAGACTGTGTTTGAGCTCACTATTGATGTGACGGGAACCATCGAGAAATCTCATATTGTGCGCTCTGATATCGACGATGAAGACTATAAAAAATGTTTGAGCAAAGTATTAGAGCGCGTACGCTTCCGCAACCTTCCCCTAAAAGAACCGTTGATCGCCCTGTTCCCTTTACAAGTGGAAATATAGCCATAGCTTAAAAGGAGAACACGAGCCCCCTCAAGGAGAACAACCGTGATCTGCCATAAAGTGCCTTAGCGATAATCGTGCAAATAATCGATACGCTCTGGCACCCAGGGTTCATGAACACCGGAAATTTCAAATACGCGATCGCCTACATCTTCCATTATTTTTGAGGGCTGAATCGACGGTGTGTAGTCCGAACTGATAATTCCATTTTGCGCGAGATCAGCATGCAAGCGTTGGTAAGTTTGCTCACCGATCACCTGGCGACGAATAAGCTCATCGAAGGAGCGCTGCAACTCATCGGTAGAATAATTATAGTTAAACATCAGATCTTTACCAACATGTAAAACTTGTTCCAAATTTAAACGATTATCCTGAAATAAATCTAGTGCAATCTGCAAAGAATTGTATGACGGTATCATACGACGACCAAACTTTAAATAATATTCAGGATCTGTATCGACTGCCAAATTAATATAAATTTTTTCCACAGGATCGAGAACAGGGATTTGCTGTAAAGAGTTTTCGATACGGGTAATTTGCTCGTTGGTGACTTGGAAATTACGTAACACACGCTCCAACTCATCGCCGCTTAAACGGCGAGAACAAATATCTGAATATAAAGAATAAATAATAGCATCGGTTTCGCTATCATCCCCCCATAGAACTTGCGTGACATTTTCTTTAAGCAACGTTCTTAAATACATGAGCGAGCCCACTTTGTAACCCACGTGTTGACTCAATTTCCAAAAGCGACCTGGCCATAAATTTTTAAGATTATCTTTAAAAAAAATACCCTGGGGAAGAATGTTGTCACGCATAAGTTTTTCGCGAATCTTTTTTTCCATCTGTGGTGGCGAAGCTGTGATAAAAAAAATAGGGAAAGTCTCTTGACCATTTTTTTCCACCCAAGATTGCTTAAGCGAACTCACCAGGGTTGCTGTCCCAGGTACATTTTTGCGATGGAAGTTATCGGTAAACGAAACACGAAAGAGATCCTTTAACGAGTGCCATTGAGTGTCGAGATAGGTCTTATCCAAATCCCAAACGTAGACCTCATCAAATGTGGAAAACGACGAAATAGGCGCATAGCTAAAAAAGACAGCATCCCCTATAATTTGAACTTGGCGTCGTAAGGTTTCCACCTTAGAGATTATAGCGAAATTCTTTTTAAAAAAACAGTCTGTTATTCGATACTATAGACATTTCGGTCCGCTACTCCTTATCAGCTCCTGAAAGGGTTGTACACATTGCGCAAAACATGGTACCCAAAACACCCATGTGGACCATTAAGATAGAGCCTCATTATAAGCCGCCCACCGCGATGCCTACCTGTAAGTGGCAAAATGTCCTTCTTTATCGCGGAACGGATTTTATGCAGGACTTAAGTGCCCTTCCCTTTGCTCAGGCCTACAAGTCCATCTATGCGGAAATGAGTTTTTTGGAACTTGCGGAACTTATTTCAGAATTAATCGATCATAAAATTTCTTTCGAGCCGTCTACCCTCCTGGAAGCCTATAAATTTCGTTTGGATGCGAAGACAGAAAAAGTTCTTTTAGCTCTAAGACGACTTCCACAGGATTTTTATGCTTGGGCGAAACTTCATTCTTTATCCGCAGGAGATCTGTATTCTCTTTGTAATCTACCCCAACTTCCAGAAAAAGCGCTCAGCCACCTCGCTCAACTCAAACCGTCGCGTTCTTTTGGCATTCAGCTTTTAGATCTCCTAGTGGATTGCCAACTGATGAACTTGAGTGAAGACGAGTGCCTAAAACAGGCGTCTACCTTTGAAGCCTGGCGCGCCAACTTACACACTTTGCGTTTTCCACAAACAACAAAACGTGACGAACAGAAGAAAGAATATCTCTTGGGGCTTTGGCCGAAATCCTTTACTGTGCGCTGGCTGCGTCAGGGAGATCGCGCGGGTGTAGACGTGCACTTTTTTGTCTCTAGCAAAAAAGAACTTGCCGAAAAAATTGAATCCTTACAACGAGTGCACAATGAACTTGCCGATTGATCCTATAAAAAACATTACGGCTAAATATGAACGTATTTTTATCGAGGAGACAAGCCTCCCCTCACCAGTCGCACAACGAATCCTGGAGCTTGTCCCAAACGATAAAATCACCGTCTGTCAAGGCAAGCCCGACATTCCCACCTCCAGTGAATTTACTGGCGAAGAATATACACGCAGCAAAAAACTATTATTTATCACCAAACACCCAGGAACTTTTTTTAAACGCTGCCCAGGTGCAAAAAAAGGGCTCGCCTGCTGTAATTACTATGTTCTCAATCTCGGACTCCAGTGCGATATGGATTGTTCTTATTGTTACCTTCAATCTTTTATCAACACACCGTACACCATTGTTTACTCTAACCTCGATGAGGCTTTAAATGAACTGCAGGAAATGTACGACTCTGCCCCCAATAGTCCTGTACGCGTGGGAACCGGAGAAGTCATCGATAGCCTGAGCTTAGACCCTCTGTCGCTTTATTCCCGTACCCTTATTGAATTTTTCCGCGGCAAACCATCATGGCGTTTGGAATTTAAAACCAAATCAGCTTATGTGGAACAATTTCTCGACTGCTCCCACGACGGCAATGTGATTGTGAGTTGGTCCATTAACCCTCAGCACATTGTAGAAACAGAAGAGCACAAAACGGCGAACCTCGATGAGCGCTTGCGTGCGGCACGACGTGCGCTCGATAAAGGGTTTGCAATTGCCTTTCACATAGATCCCGTCATTTGGCACGAAGAATGGCAAAAAAATTACTCTGAACTTATTGAAAAAATCACCACGCAGTTTGTGCCTCACGAAATGCCCTATATTTCTTTGGGAAGCTTGCGTTTTAAATCAGAACAACGCGAGATGATGCGCGAACGCTTCGGCATGAACAGCTATGTCACGCGCGCGGAAATGTTTCCTGGGGCGGCGGGAAAAATGCGCTATGACCAAACTCTGCGTGAAGAAATGTTCGCTTATATCATTGGGAAATTTAAAGAAAAAAGTCCTCAGTGGAAGGTTTTTCTGTGCATGGAGACGCCCGAAACATGGATCAATGCCACGGGTGATCTCCCCATGAAAAAAGACGACATGCGCAGCTTGTTTCGCCCACTGCAGGTGGAACGCACATAGAAAAGATACATACACAACACTGAGATCCTTCGGCTATCGCCTCAGGATGATGCTGCAGCGTCATCCTGAGGCGATAGCCGAAGGATCTCGATCTTAAATACTAATTACGGAAGCTTATGACTCAACAAAAAATCCAAAACACTCTCCATAAAATTTAGATTGAAGAGTGGCACGTGGGGATTGTGCCCAGCAACTACGAAAGGGCGAATCGTCCACAAGGCAACATCTTTACCAGATGAACACTGACGCCAATGCTCTTTTTTCGTGTCCAAACCTGGAATGAGATAGACAAAATCTTTATCTCCTTCTGTCTGCACTGTTGATACACAACCATCTTTTGTAAGCCACTGCGAAATCGTTTCCACTCCACCAGAGTACTTTTTATTTTCTTTATACAAGACCGTTGGATCATCCACCGCATGGATTTGCAGATAGCTTACGGGATCAAGTACACGACATTTTTTTAAATCGTCATACGCCCCACCGGCAAGACTCGCCATCGCCGCAAAATGTTTCCCGGCCTCGCATCCAAGACGGTTTGCCATAAATCCGCCATTGGAATGTCCGATGATATATACACGCTCCGAATCCACTTTGTATGTTTTTTTTGCATATTCAAGTAAATGTAAAAGATAGCTCACATCATCAACATCTGTCTTAGCCAGATCACAACAAAAATCTGTGGCATTCCAAAATTGATTCCCACCTAAATCTTGCCCGCCTCCTATGGTTGTTCCTATCGGCATCGGCATTCCTTCGGGAGCTAAAAGAATAAAACCACGACGTGACACTCTATAACTGAGACCAAGATATGCATCTTCCGTTTTAGCTGTTCCCGAAAGTCCGTGAAGGAGAATAACTAAAGGCCATTTTGCTTCGTCTTTATATTGTAATGGTAAAAATATTTTAGCAGGCGCTCGTTTTGAGTCATCAATCTGAACAGCTATTGGTCCTTTATAAAAATTAGAAGGCAAATTAGTGAGAATGGGTAAGCTGGATAAGGCACTTTGCGCAGGAGCACGTTGGGTGTTCTCTGCATGAGCCTTAAGTACTCCTGTATTTGCAGAAGAGCATCCGGCAATTATACAGCAAACACAAATATATTTTGTAAACACGTTATAACAGAAACGAACCATAAAAAACCCTTCTCGATTTTGACGACGGCGCGCCGAATAGTTTAAGCCATTTTTAAGCAAAGACGCCATTGACGGCAAGACATTTGAAATTCCCATTTTGCCATCAAAAGATCGCGGCGCAACTGGCGTACACGTGAATCATTATGAAATTGTAACTTGAGACGTTCGTACTCTTCGCGCAGAGAGATCATCTTTTGATGAGCCTCTTCTGTTTTAAGCTTGAGGTTTAACAAAAGGGCTTCCATATTGAGCATACTTAGATTTTTCTGCTCTTTTAAACGTTTTTCAAACATGATCATGCGCGCTTTAAAAATTTCGTAATCAGGCGTAACACGCAAATTACGCACAAGATTTAAATACGCTAATGTTTTAATAAACCATTTGGTTGGATCAATGTGATACCAACGAATACCGTTGCGATAGTCGGCATGAAAAATATGATGGAAGTTATGATACCCTTCACCATAAGTAAAAATCGCCAGCACCATATTGTCACGAGCAGTATTAGTATCCGTGTAAGGTTGCCATCCCCAGTAATGACAAAGAGAATTAATAAAGAAAGTAAAATGATGAACAATCACCATACGTAAAAGTCCTGCAAGAACCAGCCCACCAAACCACGAACCAAAAGCCCAACCCATAAGCATAGGAGCCACAAATCCAGCAAGGATAGCTATTGGTAAATAATGTTTATCTTGGAAAACAATCAGCTTATCTTTGTCTAAATCTCGAGAATACATTTTTCCCAATGACGTTTCACGCTCACTATCAGAATTAAACATCCAAAAAAAATGCGCATGCCAAAATCCATGCTTTACCGTATAGGGATCTAAATCTTGATCCACATAACGGTGATGAATGCGATGATCGATCACCCACTTTTTAGCCGAATTTTGAAACGCACCTGCACCAAAAAACAAATACAACGCCTCAATGAGCGGATGCGCCGTATAGGCCTTATGTGCGATCAAGCGATGGTATCCACCGGTAATAGACATACCTGTTGCGAAGTAAAAAAATAAGAAGACAAAGATCATCCACGGATTGAATGTTTCTGTTGTAAAATACACGTACGTAAGAATCACGGCCAGGATCGGCGTTGCCACCAAAAATATTGCCGATACCCAATTGAAATTTTTTAAAGTTAGTTTTTGCTTCATGCGCACCTCGCTTTTATCACTGCTCCATCAGTAGAGCTTCTCCATGTATGAACAACGAACGGTCTTCTCATTACACAACGTTAACTATTCACGCCCTTCAGAATCTCATGTTTCTCAGATTGGCGCAAAGTATTAATTGGTTACGGTTTTGTTATGACTCGTAGGAGCGCTAGTGCTAGTGAGATAAGGCGGCAAATGCCGCAATCGATAAAATATATGCAAGCAATGTATAAGAAACAAAGAGCGCCGTGGGAATCCAATTGGACTTCGTTTCCCTTTTAATTGTGGCTAAAGTCGAGACACACTGCAAAGCAATGCTGTAAAATAATAGAAGTGCCACGCCCGAGGCGAGAGTTAAACCACCTGCGTTGAGCGCATGGGCAAGGCCACCAACATTCTCCTCGGCACCACCAATACCATTTAATGTTCCGAGCGTGCTGACGAAAACTTCGCGTGCGACAAATGATGTTAAAATCGCTACGCCAAAACGCCAGTCCACACCAAGTGGTCGCAAAACGGGTTCCAACCAATGTCCCATCGTCGCCAGCCACGAAGATTCCAATTGGCCATGACCATTAGGGAAATATCCCAAAAACCATACAACTACCGAAGTGACAAAAATAATCGGCCCTGCCTCTGAGAGAAAATTCCACGAACTTTTAAAAGCACGCATCAAAAGCGGACGCACCACAGGAACCCGGTACGCCGGCAACTCGACAATAAAGGGAGTGTTGGAAAACTTATTTTTCGAAGCTAAACGAGAAATAATCGCACTCATAAGTAAAGCGACAAAATACCCAAAAATATAAAGCGCAAAAAAAGCAAAGCCCTGCAAACTAAAAATTCCCAAGAGCTTATCCCCGCGCGGGATCAGTGCAACCACAAATAAACTGTATATAGGTAAACGCGCTGAACAGGAGATAAGCGGAATCGTCAACATGGTTGCAAAACGTACCCGCTTTGATTCGATCATCCGTGTTGCGTAGATCGCTGGAATAGCGCACGCATGACCCGATAAAAACGGTATAAAACTTTTTCCCGACAAACCAAAAAACTTGAGCGGTCTATGGCAAATAATCGCTACCCGCGACAAATAACCACTATCCTCAAGAAGGCCAATAATGAAAGTGAGAATAAAAATTTGCGGAACAAAGACAATAAATGTTCCGAGCCCACCAATAATAGCATCTTGAAAAAAATCATGGATGAATCCTTCAGAGATCCATCCGCCGACCACTTCCCCTAACCACACAATCACCGCATCGGTGCCATCCATAAGTGGTAATGCCCAAGTAAAGATCGACTGAAAAATTAAAAACATGATAGCAAGAAAGAAAATGGCCCCCAAAAAACTCGACAAAAATATATTATCAATGTGGTTCATGCGTTTTAGAAATACATTGGCTTTAAAACCAAATTTTTGTGTGAGTTCCGCCGCCGTCATTGACGATTTGAGTTTTACAAACATGGGACGCGCCGCCACCACTTTTGTGAGATCACTGAGCCCCTTCCCCGTTTTCGCAGAGATCGGGAGACAGGGGATTCCCATCTCTTCGCTTAAACCACTCACATCAATCGATAGACGATTGGATTCAATCTCATCATACATGTTCAATACAAAAACGATAGGATACCCATAACGCCCTACCTCTTCTGCGACCTGAAGACCAAAGGTCAAACTGCGCTCGAGAAGGGTGGCATCTAATACACAGACCACACAGTGTATATGTCCGGCCTCAAGTAAAGTTTTAAATTGCAAAACAGCCAGCTCTTCTTCCGCAGAGATGGGCTTCATCGAGTAACTTCCGGGAAAATCCACTAGCTCGTAGGAGCCCCAAGCGCCGCTCGTTACATCTACGGTAACACCAGGATAATTAGCTACTTTTTGGTGAAGACCTGTCAGGCGATTAAACAAAAGACTTTTTCCTGAGTTGGGTTTACCAACAAGAACAACTTTTATAGGGTCACTCATGCTCTACAGGCTCCACCTTAACAAATACTGCAACCGTTTTCTCTAATGCAAAAACGGCATCTTCCACCTGGAAAACTCTAGGCCCAGAAAAAGGTGCATGACGCAAACAATAGACTTCCGCGTTTTGGCGAAAGCCCAAATCATGCAGGCGCAAGCGATACGCTTCTGGCATATCCTCCATAAAACCCTTAATGCGAATGTATGTTCGCGGATTGGCATCCCACAGTGTCATGGTGATTTCGTATCATAAAGGAAGATAAAGCACATCCTTAGATTGTTATTGAAAGCCTATTGACACTCTTGCTCACAGGTACAGAAACCTCATTGGTGACTAGAGTGCGAACTTAACGAACCTTAACAAAATCTGCCTTTGGATAAAGCACCCATGTCTCGCTCTTAGGAAACCCTTTGGGCGGAGGCTCACAAAGCCTCATAGAGTTTAAAAAACCCACATATCCCGCCATCACGGCATCAAAAACAAAACCATCGCGAACCATATGTCGAGAATCTTGGCTGTAAATAAACAGCCATTCCTGATCCACAAATTTGTCTAAAAAAATTTGGCGAAACCCCTCCCCGTCGATAGAGTTTTTATAATAAAGCAGGGGGTGTTTGGATATTTTTAATGCTCGCCCAATACGCCACACGCTGAGACGCAGTTGCGCCTCAAACATTTTAATGCGCGGAAGTCGTTTTTTTAAAAATACTCCACGCGCATAAAGAGGAGCTTTGTTGCTGCCAAAAGCGTGATCCATCGGAACAGGAATTTCACTATTATAAGATACATACTGCTCCACACAACGTTCTGTATAGGGAGTAAAAATTTTGTTCGGTCGTTTTTTTTCGTCGAGCATTTCGTGTTGGTTCCACATCCATTGGATTTCGGGCTCATGACATTTTTCCACACCCGGACAAACCAAACGACAACGCATACATTTAGGTGTGGTTAATGGATAGTCGACTGTAATCGATTGTAAATTTTCACTATTATTCCGAATAACCTCAAGTAAGTGGGTATCGGCACTTTTTCTATCTTCTTCGCCAAGATCGCGATACAAGTGTGTAAGAAAAAGTTTATCGTTTTCTGTAAAATAATCAAGTACCGCTAAATGTGTACGGTGGGTTTTTCCACCACCAAGTGATAGCCCCATAAATCGTATTTTTTTAAGCGGCGTTTTACTCATAGAAAGTGTGCATCCAAAATTTGGTAGGATTTTTTATGGATGGCTTCAATTATTTTTTGTTTTTTGTTTGCATCACTCCAAATAGCGACACAACCACCGCCACCTGCTCCACAAATTTTAAAACCCACCGCATCGGCTTGATCGGAAATTTTCTTAAGCTCAGCAATCTCTGGGGACATAAATTCTTGTGAGAGTTGTTCGCGCGCCGTAAAATCTTCGGTAAATAGTTGTGGCAACATACTCCATTCTCGCTTTAAGCACGCTGCACGCATTTTTAAAGCCACATCGCGAATTTTTAAAAGTGCCGCTGTGGTGTTCGCGTCTTTATCAATAAATTTTTTTAAAACTCCCCAATTGTTAATTCCCGAATGATGACTGCGACCGGTATAAACAATAACAACTGAATCATTAAAAACGTTAACGTGCTCAGAATATGTTTCGAGATGTACGCCATGGGTGGAAAAATCAATTATATGTAAACCCTTGCTTGCGGCACCATAATAATCTTGTAGTCCTGTAGGTGTTGCTAAAACCTGCGCTTCGATGTTCGAGCAATGCCGCACCATTTGATGGACATCTAAACCCTCCACCGCAAGCCACTTTTGAAATGTTTTATAAATGGCTACAGAAAGGCTAGAACTACCACCAAGCCCACCGCCCACGGGACTTTGTGATCTCGCCTCTAATTCAAAACCCTGTTTTGGTTGCCAATGCTGGATATGGGCCTTAAAGAATAAAAAATCTTTGTCCGTATTGCTCTGTAGTTCGCTAAAGTCCGCAAAAGACCATTCTTTTTTGATATCAGGCGAACGTATAATTATTTTTGTATCACTACGCTCACTGATTTCACAGGTCGTAAAGATATCAATCGCCACATTTACTGTACTACATTTCTCGATCATGGCCCAAATCGGCCATAGATCTATTGTTCCCCCTGCTAAATCAATACGCGTAGGGCACTTTGTTACAAACGTATTCACAGGACTCCTATAGCCAGCGACGGCGGAACCATAAAAAAGCACCGGCAGAAAATAATAAAATGGGAAGTGGAATTATAAACAATCCAATGTACATTTTAAATTGTATATCGGTAACTAAGAATTGATTGCTTGAAGATTTGTGATCTGACTTTCCTACAATATCTTCATCTTTTGATAAGTAAGAAAACAAATTGAACATCAAACTGGGGTTGGCATGTTGATATAAAAACTGATTGGCAAAAATATCGCTATCATCAGCAATAAACACTTCCCCGCCCTTATCATTTTTAACTTCAACGATTAAATTAAACGGTCCATTTTTTAAAAATTTATCCTGTTTGGTATAACCCGCGCGTAAGACCGCAGTCTTTGGACTTATAATCAAAGGTGTCACCTTGCCCTCATGGCCAGGAAGAATGGATAACGCACCTGTAACGTAAAACATAATCGGCGACTGGGACTGAAGGTCGGCAACCACTGGATGTTTAGGATCTTTTACGAGACCGGTAACAACGTGACTCCCGAGATTAGCCAGAAGGCTTTGTTCTTGATGAACTATGCCTTTTTCGATTTGTACTCCAAAACGCTGTATAAATGCATTAGCGTTCATTTCGTTTAAGGGATCAAAAGCCATAAATACTCGACCGCCTGCCATAAAGTAATCGAAAATCTTTTCCTGTACCCGAATGGGTATATCTTTCTCAGGCCCGATGAGAATCAACGCCGCGGCATCTTTAGGAAGATTTTCACTTTCCAAATGAATGGGCTGCACATCATAAAAAAGTCGTTCCACTTCAGTTTTTAAATTTACAAGTCCACGCGGTCTTTCGTTGTCGATGGTCGGCTCACCGAGTCCTACTGAAAAGTAAATGGTTTTTCGCCCTTTAAGCAGACGCAAAAGTGCTTGAGTTATATTATTTTCATCGGTTTTATAAAAACGCTCCTTACGCTCCTTGTATTTTACAAAAAGTGCTTCTTCCTGATCTTTAAGATCAAACTCTTTCACCATTTCTGGATGCAAAAGTAAATTGGCTTTACGAAAAACTATTTTAGGATTTTCGTCTTCATAAAGTTGTATCGAGCCCTTAACACGATCATCTGTTTCTTTCGATCCCGCCTTAGGAATTTGCAAGTAAATAAACTCTACCTTGTCGGTGAACGACTTTGCTACACTTTTGCTTAAGGGAGTTAGGGTAAAGGCACTGGACTCTGAAACATCGATTTTTTTAGGCACGTAAGACAACCCAAAATTAATCGCAAACAAAGCTATAAGCAAAAGGAGCATACTCCCAGCGTAGCTCAACCCGCGCTTTGTCGATTTTAAAGTGAGTAAATTATAATAGCCTTTTATATCCAGGATGAGCGATAAGAACAAACAGACAAAGAAGGAAAACAAATAAAAAAGACTGGTAAAATCCCAAACGGCAAAAAGCATGCGTAAGAATGTCGCCACCGCAAAAAGGAACATGGCAATAAATAAAAAGATGCGACTAATAAGTGGAAATCTCATTTCCACCTCGAAGCTTCAAGAGCACGGTCCGCTGCCGCTAGAAAAAAGAAAATCGTGCTCAAAAGAAATACTACGGAAGTTAAGCGAATAATTCCCAATGAAAAATCTTTAAAAATCAAATCGAAACTAATATAATCAAAAAATGCTGCCACTGCTGGCTGTGGGGCCAAATCGCTGCCAAGCCCCAAAAACCACAAGCTCATATTGGCAATCAAGGTCATAACAAAAGCCATGATCAATGATGAGGTCAAAGTCGACATAAACAGTCCTATCGAAACATACACTGCCGCAAACAACAAAAGCCCTAAATAGGAACTTAATAGTGTAGGCCAATACAATTTTCCAAGAAAAGCTGTGGTGAGCGGATACAATAAGGAAATCCCCACCAAAGACCACGCTACTGTAAGTCCCGATAAAAATTTGCTTACAATAATTTGCCTCGACTCAATAGGACTCACAAACAAAAGTGTCATGGTATGATTTTTCTTTTCCTCAGAAATAAGCTTCATGGCGATACTGCTTGTGCTCAGTAAAAGTAAAAAATTGACCAAAGCAACAAACTCGACCACAACGCGATCATGATAACTGAGTACCTCTCCAGTCGCCCCCATTTGGGTGACAAGCTGGGTAAGGAATATGCCGAAAGCATAAACATAAATAGGCGACCACATGAGGCAGCAGATGCCAGCCAACATAAAAAAGAGGGGCTGTCGATAGAAGCTCGCAAGATCTCTTTTGTACATCAACCAAATGGCGTTCATCTTCGCTCCTTTGATTGCGTTAACTCCAAAAACAATTCCTCTAGTGCTACAGAGTCCTGATCCATTTTAACCACACTCACATCATTTTTAACCGCTTCTTTCAGAATCAGATCCATACTCATCGGTTCTACATACTCAATACGATAGGTATGTTCATCTGCGAGCCACGCAACCGACTCAAACCCGACATGAGAGCGCAAGCTTTGCACAAAAGCCTCGCTTGCTTTTTTTACGATCAAACGTGCTGTGGATTTACCTTTTAATTTTTCGCGCAAGAGAGATTGCGGCCCTGATGCAATAATTTTTCCTTTTGAAATCACAATGATTTCATCACAGGTTGACTCCACATCTGCTAATATATGAGTGGACCATAAAATCGTCGACTTCCCCTTACACGCGACAATCAACTTACGAAACTCATTGATCTGCTGCGGATCAAGGCCGATGGTCGGTTCATCGAGAACAATCAGTTCGGGTTTAGCTACAAAGGCTTGTGCCAAACCAACACGCTGGCGAAAACCTTTCGAGAGTTTATAAATGGGGCGATACTGTACCTCTTCCAAAGAAAGGGCGTGTAAAATTTCGTCCACATACTCCTGTTGTTTTTCTCGTGGTACATTTTTTAAATCGGCAACGAATTCTAAATAAGCACGCACCTGCATGTCTTCATAGAGGGGTGCGTGTTCTGGCAAAAAACCAATTTTTTTCTTCGCTTCGAGCGGATGTGAACGCAAATTCACATCGGAAATCCACACCTCCCCCTCGTAACCAAGCGAAGCACCGCAAAGAATATTCATGGTGGTGGATTTTCCTGCGCCATTAGGGCCCAAAAAACCCGCGATCACACCCGGACGAATTTGAAAACTCAAATCCTCTATCGCGCGATGGGGACCATAAAAATGAGTGAGGTTTTTAACTTTTAGCATGCCTTATTTAGGCTCGCTTTAATTTTTGAGGGGGTCAATACTTGCTGCATTTAGGTACCTATTGAACAGTAAAAGTGGCTGTTTGTGCCTGAGAATAACGTACAAGCCCATGATGATCGCCCTTAATCGGCTGTACATAACGACGCTCACTAAAAAGAAAATCCACTTTGATCCCAATCCATGACTGCCACTGTTTTGTGCTAAGAGTTTCCTTAAGAATCCACAAACAAACATCTTTTAAGACGTCTTGGGGCAGTTTTTGGTTTTTGTTGATGGCGATAATCGCATGAGCACTGGGCCAGTCTTTGGCATGAATCCATATATACCAAGGCTTTGATTGTCTTAAGAGCTTAAGATTGTCTTTTCCCGATTTACCAATGTAAGCACGGATATTGTGTTGGGCAAATTCACGCGTGCGCCCCTTAGCCCCTTCAAGGGGATTAGCAGGTTCAGGTGTTTTTTTATTTTGTTCTTGATGAGGTTTTTCCTGGCTCATCTCGGATTGGATGTGTTGGATTCTCTCTTGCAAAGCTTGTAATTTTGTTTCTGTTTTTTTTGCTTCGGCAAAGGCCCTCTCGATGTTTTCAACGATTGTCTGTTTTGGATCATAGAGTTCCGCATATTCTGTGGGCACATCTTCGCATCGTTCGCGATTGAGCCATTGGGCAAAGGAGCGCCATTGGGAATTGAGTAATTTTACCTCTTGCTGCTCTAATTTTTTTAAAGTCTTTTGCTGCTTTAGCAGGCTTGATTCTGAGTTGCCAACATCTTTAGGTTTTGTATTAGGCTTTTGCCATTGAGTCAGCCATTCTTGGTAAAGCTCTGGAGCTGAGCGAGTTTGTGTTGATGGGTGTTGGTCCGTCACACGAGCGAGATCCTGTGGTTTTTTTAAGCAAATCATTGCATCTGGGGTTTTCGCAATAATATTTTTTCCTTGCGGAAAGAGATGAGCTTCCAAGGTTAAATTTTTGTTATGATTGGTAAAACGAAATTCGATGAGCCTACCATACTCTTTTATTCGCTGAACAGATTTTAAGTGTAAGCCTATAAGGTGAGCCTTTAAAAAAAGCACCAGTGGTTTGGTTTCCTTTTTAAACCGTGGTGTTTTTTTATCTGTAATCGTAAAGAATGGAACCTGGCTTCGCACATCAATAATCAGCGCACAGGTACCGGTGGCATGCTTTAATGTTATGATACATATGTTCTCATCTAAAATAATGCCTTCGACTTGCGCGCCCAAAAAATTTTGCGCATGACTTACCAACTCATCAAACTCTGCGAATGAGATATTTTTCATCAGTTCCTTATCTTAGAAAGCTGCTACAAGCGTGGCAAGCTCTGTCACTTTGACATGCTCTCAGGCACAACCTATCTTGCTACCAAAAGTTTTGTTTATGAACTCGCCTTAAGGCTAAAGAATGTGTTTAAGTATATTATGAAAGCACCTCGCCTAGGCACGAACAGTTCATGCGACGAATGATGCTATATCGCTTCGCATTATTTTTCTTATTGTCATTGCATTTGATTTTTTAAAAACGTCTAATTTTCTTACATTTGAAAAAACAAAATTGCCATGGATATGGTGTCCGTGCGCGATAGCAAAGGAGTGTTCAAGTGAAAAAATTACTTATCATTGCGATGACTACATTGGCATTCAGTGTGTCTTTCGCAGGACAAAAGAAAACGGATGGGCTAGTTGGTCCTGATGCAAAAAAGAAAGGTTACGGCCTTGCTGGTTGCGGATTAGGATCTGTTCTTTTTGGTGCAAAACCGGGTGGAGTTCAAATTCTCGCCTACACAACAAATGGTTCAGCTGGTAACCAATTATTTGGTATTACATTTGGATCTTTAAACTGTGAATTCACTGAAGCGGGTACACAAGCTGCAGTTTACTTAGAGCAAATCGCGAAGTTATGACAAAAGATGCTTCTCGTGGCGAAGGTGAATCATTAAACGGCCTTGCCCACATCATGAAGTGTTCAGACCAAGGTGCTTTTAATAGAGGAGTTCAAAGTAACTTTGAAAAAATCTTTATGGAAAGCAGCAACGCTTACAACAATATTCGTAGCATCTATGATGTGATCAACTCAGATCCATCACTAAAATCAAGCTGTAATGTAGCTGGTTAAGAGAGGGGAAAATATGAAATACATTATTTTTACTTTAATTTCTGTTCTCGCAGCGTCAGCGCATGCTAAGAAAATTGGCCAAGCTGGATGCGGATTAGGCAATCAACTTATTGGTGCTGAACCAGGAGTCATGCAAATTGTTGCGGCTACTAGTAACGGTATTTGTACCAATCAGACATCCGGTATCACATCTGGAACATCTAACTGCTTAGACAGCGCTATTGATGTTGCCTTGGTAGACTTCGTAGAAGAAAACCAAGTAGCTTTAAAAAACGATATGTCTCGCGGTCAAGGTGAAACAGTATCCACAATGAGCAACATGCTCTCATGTGCAAACGAAAAAGTAGCCGGTGAAGCTTTAAAGCAATCTTTCGAGCAGATCACTAGCCAACAAACTCCAGAAGCTATGGCTCAGTCGATTCGCCAAACTCTTAGTCAAACGCCTCTGGCAGGATGCGCAGGCTAAGTTTTTAGGTTGTCATTATTTTTAAAGTACGCGATAACAGGGACTTATGTATAAGTCCCTGTTTTTTTTTGCATTACTCGTTAGTGGTATTCCTTCATTAAGTGCCGCATCTGATGTGCTGAATGAAGCTCTCAAAACAGCACAAAATAAAAAATTACATGAACGTGTTGAATGGATTCGCCTTGGACACTACAACAAACGTTTCTTCCGTTGGGAGAGCGAAGCTGATGGGAAAGAATTTTTTGCAGCACCTGACGGAGCCCATGATCCGCAAGCAGAATTAGAAGCCACACTACGCGGCTTCTTCTCTGAACAAAAAAGAACATTTAAAGACACCAGGCATCCTGCGCAAACTACGCGCTGCCAATTCCCTGCTCGTTGGATGTGGCTTTCAAAGGAGCTCCAGTTAAAAGACAGTGACTTGCCCACACAAGAGTGTACGGAATTTAATGCTTTTCATAAAAAACTCGAAGCCAAGTCAGCCACTTTAGTTTTTGCTTCGTATAATACAAGCAACCCCTCTTCGACTTTTGGGCATACATTACTGCGTTTTAATCGTTACCCTCATGGGCACTCGCAAGGTGTTTCTCTTCTCGATGTGGGTGTAAACTTTGCGGCAAATCCTTGGACAAACAATGCTGTTCTTTATGCCGCCATGGGACTTTCTGGATTTTTTCCAGGTACATATACCGCCCTTCAGTATTTTTATAAAGTTCGCGAGTATAGCGATTTTGATGCTCGTGATCTCTGGGAGTACAATTTAAATTTGTCTCAAGAGGAACTAGAGTTGGCTATTGCGCATATTTGGGAACTCGGTTTTACCTACTTTAATTATTATTTTTTTACATCCAACTGTTCCTACCACATTCTGACCCTGCTAGATGTTGCTGCTCCCCGCCTCAACTTAGTCGATCAACTTTCTTTTTGGGTGATTCCCGCTGATACTATTAAAGCCGCCTGGAGAACCCAAGGACTTGTGCAAGATGTTGTTTATCGACCATCTCTACAAAACCAACTTGGAACCCGTTTAAGCAAACTAAAAACCGACGAAGAGATGCAAGCTTACAGTCAATTGCAAGCGACGTGGAACGCGGGGAACCTACCCCAGAATCTTTCCCCAGAAGATCGCGCAAAAGTGTTAGACGCAGCAATTGACAAATATGATCTAATAAATTTTCGTAAACTTATCGATAAAAATGCTCCAGAACACGAAACGAAGAATAAATTATTGATCGCACGCAGCCATTTACCATCGACCCCAAGTGATCCCATTTTAGCCCGAGACGATCAAAAACCCCATCTTTCACATGATTCCATACGCTTTAGTTTTTCCAATCTCACTGATAACTACGGCCAAAATGCTTTTGAAGTGACACAAAGGTTTGCACTCCATGATCTAGCGGATCCAGTAGATGGATACCCTCGCTCAGCTATGATTGAGTTTTTTAAGCTTACTGTAAATGGTGGATATAAAAATTCTAGTAAATTTTTTATTCGTAACATTGATCTTTTTAGTGTTCAGACTATCAATCCCTTTACGACAATTGATAAGCCCATAAGTTGGAAAATACGAATCGCAGCTGATCATGTCCTCGACAAGCGCTGTGCTGACGGCTGCCTTGCAGGAACCATTGAAGGCAATGTGGGTTTTACCCTTGGCACGCCCTCGTCACGCCTTCTTTTCTATACATTATTACAAAACCACATTCGCACGGCACCTGGTTTTGCACGTGACAAATTTACTTTGGAGACAGGACCGCAGTTTGGTCTTCGGTATTTATTTACAAATAGTCTTATTTTTCATGGTGAAACGGGATGGCAATGGATCCTCGGCATGAACCAGAGACTTCCCACCACCAACTTACGTTTACGCTGGGGAGCCACCCAAGATTGGGCCTTTGATGTCGGGTACCGATACCAATATTTTCAACAAAACTTTATTGCTTCTGTAAATTACTACTATTGATGACCATACGATATACCCTCCTCTTATTCATAAATTTTTTTCTTTGTAGTTGTTCCTCAATCTATTATTATCCCACCACGAATGCCTATTACGTGGATATTGATAAACTGAATCCCAAACCTGAGATCATTAATTTTAAAACTTCAGATGGTTTAATTCTCGTTGGTTGGTACTTTAAGACTCAGCAAAAACCAAAAGGTTTAATTGTACATTTTCATGGTAACGCCCAGAATGTTTCCACGCACTTTTTCAATCTTTGGAAGGTCGGAGACATTGGCTATGATTATTTTATCTTCGATTATCGCGGCTATGGATTTTCGCAAGGAAAGCCGAATCCGAAAGGCACTGTGCTCGATGGTTTGGCAGCCCTTAAATGGGCTAAAGAAAAACAAGAAGAACGCAAAGCCAAAGACCTAGTTGTCTTTTGCCAAAGTCTTGGTGGGCCCATATGTATGAAATCTCTTGCCGAACAAAATGAAGTGCATCCGACCGCTCTCGTGATTGATTCTAGCTTTTACTCGTACCGCTCCGCCGCCCGTGGTGTTGCACGTTCCTCGTGGCTGGTTTGGCCCTTTCAGCCCATCGCCTGGCTCATGGTGGACAACAGCGAATCTCCTATAGATGATTTGCATAATTTAAAAGCCAAGCAATATCTGGTAGTTCACGGACAAGACGATCGGGTTATTTCTTTTTCAAATGGTAAGCGATTATTCGAAAAACTACCAGAACCGAAAGAGCTTTGGGAAATTCCCCATGGACAACACACAGATTTTCTATTTAATGATAACGGTAAGTACCGCATTAAGTTTTATACCTGGCTCAATAAATTATAGAAAACTTTCTAAACTACTTATTCACCCGGTAATGAATAAAGCGGCAATCAATACCACCGTTGATGATAGGAAAGCGTTGTTCGGCACGCATACTTAAATGCTTGGTAAGATCCTTGTTACCAGAAAGAACCCAGACATCCCAACCTTTAAAGTGGGTTTTCATCGTATGAGCAAAGTTCTTATATGTTTCCGCTAAGAAAAATTCATCGCCCACACGAATACCGTATGGCAAATTGGAGATCATGATCCCCTTCTCGACAGGAGCTTCAAGCTCCACCACATCCTTGCGTTGGAAGGAGATCAAGTGATCCACTCCCGCCTCGCGCGCGTTCTCGCGTGCCATGCGAATAGCTTTGCTATCAATATCGTATCCATAAAACCGAACCTGATCGAGATCCAAATCCCCTTCGTCTTTTTCTTGGGAAATTACAAAATCTAAGGCCGTAGACCAAGCCTCTTCTTGAAATATCTTTAAACCCTGTACAGAAAAAGATTTGCGTAAAGTTCCCGGTGCACGCTTCATATAGCGTAAAGCCGCTTCTATAAGAATCGTTCCTGAACCACAAAAAGGATCGACAACCGGCATCTCTCCATCCCAACCAGCAATGGTAAGAAGACCGGCCGCCACATTTTCTTTTAACGGCGCTTCCGGTTGTTTCACGCGATATCCACGCTTATTGAGTGCGGGCGATGATGTGTCGACAGAAAGAACAAAATTATTTTTGTAGCCGCGCAAATACAACGACAGACCATCGTTTTTATTTACCGATGGACGCTCGCCAAATTTATCGCGGAATTGGTCGACGACCGCATCTTTAATTTTCATTGCCAATAAGCGCTGATCGCGAATAGCCGACTCGTCCACTTTGGCATCGACCCAAAGATTCCCGTTGGCATTTACATATTTGGTAAAATCGTGTTTTTTAACATTAAAGTAGACATCTTCAGGCTTATAAGCCGGAAACTCTAGTACCGGAAGAAGAATACGTGTAGCAATGCTAGATCCCAGGTTGGCGCGGTAGCACATCTCCCAGCTTCCCTCAAACTCTACACTGCTCAGGTGAGTTTTTAATTTTTTTAGTCCCAAAGACTCTAATTCAGAAAACAAAGCCTCGGTAAGGCCCGGAGACGTAACAGCAACAAACTTTGGCATTTCAACCCTTTACACTGACCCTACAACATGGAAGTCATCATTATACGTTCTTATACTGTGGCCCGCCGCCCGCTTCCGGTAGCGTCCAATCAATATTGTCAAAGGGGCATTTAATATCACAGGATTGGCAGTGAATACAGTTCGTATAATTGACTTGTAAACGTTTCTTAGGTCCATCATCGATCATTTCGTAGACATTTGCCGGGCAAAAGTGGTTACAAGGCGAATTGTACTTGGGATAGCAGGTATCAGCGCAAATATTGGTATTATCCACCAATAAATGGCAGGGAGAATCCTCATCGTGCATGGTCCCGGTTAAATAAACACTGCTTAACTTATCAAAAAAGAGCTTCCCGTCTGCCTCGGGGAGTTTATTTTCCGGTACGTCGGGCTTGCCCCAAGTTTCTGCAATCGTTTTGGTTTCTTCAAAATCTTTGTGCTTGATTTTTTTGGGATCACCAAAGGTCCATCCACCGGTTAACTCTTGCAACATCAATGACGGGGCCGAGGCAAAGATCCCTTTACTTAAAGCTTGGTGGAAGTTGCGTGTTTTCCATAGCTCGCTTTTAATGTAGCTGGCTTCGACACGATCATTGTATTTCTTTAAAAAACTTTCGCTAAAGTCATTGGCAATAAGCGCTTCCACTGCTGTTTCTCCAGCAAGCATTCCCGCCTTCATCGCTAGGTGAATGCCTTTTAATTTTTTTACATCCACCATTGAGACCGTATCTCCGCAGGCCATCATGCCATGGGTGTAAAGCTTCGACATCGAATACCATCCACCGGCAGGAAGAGTTTTTCCGCCATAGGCAATCACCTGTCCCCCTTTAAGCATCTTTTGCAACAACGGATGGGTTTTCAGTTTTTGCAGTTCACGATGGGCATCGAGCATCGGATCCACAGAATCGAGATACAAGCAAATACCGACAACGATTTGATCATCTTTAAGAGAGTAAATAAACGTTCCACCAATGGTTTTCGAAAGAGGAAACCCGAGCGTGTGGGTCACGTGCCCTGCTGGCAAACTTCCCTTTGGAAGCTGAATAATTTCTTTAACTCCGAGCTCAAACACCTCAGGGTTACGGCCATCGCGCAATCCCAATTTTTCGGCCACGGTTTTTAATAAAGGACTACGTGTTCCATCGGCAAAAATCGTAACTTTCGCTTTAATGAGCATGCCTGGCTCAAAGTTTTCTTTAGGTTCCCCATTTTTATTTACACCGCGATCTCCCGTGCGTGCACCAACGACCTTACCCTCTTCGATGAGAACTTCTACCGCGGTAAAGCCCGCAAAAATATTAATCCCCATCGCTTCTGCTTGTTGCGCCATCCAACGATTCATCTCGCTTAAGGACACAATGTGATTGCCCTTATTATGAAATGGCGGAGGAATGATCGGGCTTTTAAGAGAACCCTTCTCGGTGAGATAATAAAAAGATTCAGTCTTCACATCGCAATTCACTGGAAAACCTTTTTCTAAATAATCAGGAATAAGCTCCTGAATGGCCACAGGATTCATCACCGCACCACTCAAACTGTGCGCACCCACTTCCGTACCCTTTTCCAAAACCACGATCATCGGTTCCTCTATAGGGGTCCCGGTAGCCGAACCACTGGCAACGGCTTCGTTGTGCTTATCAATGGATTTTTTGATTTGTATAGCACACGAGAGACCTGCGGCCCCACCACCAATAATAAGAATATCAACCGGCATTTCTTCGCGCTGAATGGAATCTAAAGACATATTTCACCTACCAAGAGTTTGTGCTCACTGTAAAATCTAAGAAAATGAGTATACTCTCTAGTATTAGGTCATAGAGAGATGAGAATCAACTGATAACCAAGCGTGATGTTTACTTGCTCGATGTAATAAAATACGGCTATTTATCTCGATAAAATCGTCTTGGGTGCGCTGCTGCTAGCACATTAATCTGCTTCATTAAGAATGCGTCTTTCAAGCCACACACGACTTGTTTGTGGTTCACTCGAATGGAGTTCTTTTAAAACATCGAGATACCTATCTGGTGAACCCACCTCGAGCACCGGCTTAGCATCCTTGGCACTGGCCACATCTCTATTTGCATCGTTGGCAGAGATAAATAAAGGTTCCGCAGACGAAAACACGACTTTATTTGGATCAATAATGCATTCACCTGCCCAACTCACTTGACTTAATAAAACGGAAGATAAGATGACGATATATTTCATAATGTCATTGTAACCTTTAAGATGTTTCTGACTAGGCTCACAACTGTAAAAATAGGGTTTCTAGACATTGGAGATAGAACATTTTTTCTCTATCTAGCGATCTGGGTTTATAATCTGCGATGTGAGAGTGTCGGCATCTGGCTTCTCACTTTTTCGATGGGTTCTTTATTTAATTCTACTACTAAGGGTTTAAGATCTATGTCTGTATTTTGTTGCCGATCAAAACTTGCCGAACGCGCCAGTACCTCACCCCATGGTCCAATAACCATAGATTCACCCCACGTCGTTCTTGTCGCAACCTCAGGTTTAAGCTCACTTTTATGAACACCCATCTGGGCAGGCGCCAGGACGTAACTTTGTGCTTCAATGGCGCGAGCGCGCAGTAAAACTTCCCAATGGGCCCGTCCCGTCTCAACCAAAAACGATGACGGAACAACAATCGCATCCACGTTTTGCTCATGGTAATAGACATAGAGCTCAGAAAAACGTAAGTCATAGCAAATCGATAGGCCAATCCGCCATCCGTTGATCTCCAGAATCGCCGGGCTTACTCCCGGAGTAAAATTATCAGACTCACGCACGCGACGATCAGGAATATCCACATCAAACAGATGAATTTTTTGATAGACGGGTTTTATTTTCCCATTGGTATCGATCAATAAAGATGTATTGCTCACCTGATCACCGATAAAAAAAGGCACTCCACCGAGATGAACCACGGTATGGTGAGATTTGGCCCATTCCTTTAAAGGCTCAAGGGCTTCCAAGGTGGCATGGATCACATGAGTTTTATCTAATTTTGCATTAAAATTAAAATACAGCGAGTTTTCCGGGAGAAAAACCACATCTAATTTTTGATCAATTATTGCAAGAGACTTAAGAATATTTCGAACATTGACCTCAACACGATCGGTTGAGGTCATAGGAATGAGGGCGACCTTTAAAGGTGCTCTCATCATTACGCTTCTTTAGTTTTAGATGCTTTCTTTTTTGCTTTAGACTTTTTCGCGCCAGACTCAACAAGTTTAACATTGGAGTAATCAATGAAACCTTCGGTTTTTACCAAAACGTTTTCTTTTTTATCCAAGTTCGTTTGCATACGCACACCCTGAACTTTGATTTTCATCTTCGTGGGGTTTACTTCTAATACAGAACCGGTTTTACCTTTATCGTTACCTGCAATTACCGTTACCGTTGCACCTTTTTTGATTTTTAATTTTTTAGACATGATTACACCTTAGTTTTAGCCGTTTTTTTTGATTTAAGCTTGCGCGCAATTTTGCGTTTCACCGTAAGTGCACGCTCAGACATTTTTGCATCGTCTTGATTTAAAATGTATTTGTCAAAACCGCCACAATGCTCAAGAGATTTTAGCGTGCTGGTGGCAACCTTTAAAGTGACAAATGCGCCAAGGCTGTTGCTATAAAGACGCTTCTTTTGGACATTGGGAGTCGCCTTTGTTTTAGTCTTGATGTTTGAATGGCTTACCAAGTTTTTTACAACAGGGCTTTTACCAGATAGTTCACAACGTGCCACAGGGCCTCCTCTAAATATGGATCGAAAAAGTGTTTATAATTGAAAAAGTCTCTTGTTGGCAACCCAAAATTGGGGTAAAAGATCAGATTCTCAGAGCTTTTTTATGCTTAAAACCGCCTATAGGAGCTTTTGGGAGCAATTTAGCCCCTTTAACCTGGAGTTAAAGGCAGATTTTTGAACTAAGGAGTCCGTAAATGATGAAAGACAAAGGCACTGACAGAGGCGAAAGATCTGACCGCGGCGATAGAGGTGACAGCAATGACAACACATCACTGCGCAAAGTCATCCGTAATAAGTACCGCTCAGACCTTAAAGGCGATCATGTATTCGATTACAAAGACCCAGCGAGCCTTAGCCGTTATATCTCAGAGGGTGGAAAAATCACTCCAGCCCGTATCAGTAAATTAAGCCTCAACCAGCAAAAGAAACTTGCATCTGCGATTAAAAAAGCACGCAATCTTTCTTTATTGCCACAAGGTTCATTGGCTTATGATGATCACGGTTATCCTGAGATGATTTCTCCAAAACCATTTTCATTCTAAGAGCCAGCCAAAAAACTTTGAAGGGTCTAAAATATTTTTTTTGGAACCTTTGATGGATACTCAGATCTGCGGCTCTGAGTAGGAAAAAAGAATTGGCCATGTCACTATGAAAAAAGACGCGAAGAACCGCGTCTTTTTTATTTTTTTAAAGACCCACTGGAACTTCTAGCGCTTTTCTTACCCCGACTTCTTTTAATAAAGTCCGAAATCCGAAACTTTCCACTCCATTTTGTACAATATCCGAATTTTCTTTGCCTTATACCTTATAATAATCTGGCATTTGTCTTGCTATCTCCGGAAATCAAGCACTTAAGAAGGAGATTTACTATGAGTACAAATATTTCTGATACGGCCGTGATCCACTTAACTTTAAACCTTTTGTTTTCCTTAGGGCAGTTCGGCCTCAACCCTGGTGATTGGAAAATTCAATCGGGACAACATATAAATCAACTTGTCCTCGTGAACCATAAAGACCCGGAGTTCCGCCTCCTCGGCACAGTCCATCGTGGACGCTGGTCTTCGATTAAAGTTTTATCGATTTAACTCACAGAGCGTATCACTTGGGGGTGGACCCTCTCTCTAATCCCGAAGTTGGTATAATGTGTGGACAGGATAAAGAGAAGCCCCCACTAACAAGATCAAAAGGCCCTCTGACTCTGGCGGCAAAGGAAAAATTTGCGGGACTGCTTGCTTGCCCCTATTCACTTCTCAAGGCCTCGATCACTTCAAGTTTTTCTGCTTTCAACGCAGGAATTAATCCACTGAGAATCCCAACTGCTAAAATCGAAATAAAAGAGAGCGCAATGGCCTGCCAATCAAAGACCCATTCAAACTGCAAATTAGGAATAAGTTTTGTCGCTCCATAGATCGCTCCTTGGTAAGCCACAAAACCAAATACAATGCCCGCAAGGCCTGCCACACCGCAAATGGCAATGGCCTCGACAAGATACTGTACACGGATACTAAAATGAGTGGCACCAAATGCTTTACGGATACCAATTTCCTTTAAACGTTCTGATACAGATACAAGCATCATGTTGGTAATGCCAATCCCACCGACAGCAAGAGACACAAAAGCGATCATCCCCAAAAGGACCGTAAACATATTTAAAAATTTATTCATTTGCGCGATCAAAACACTATCGGAACCAATATTAAACATGGCAGATTTTCCATAACGCTTTTCGAAAAAAGCACGTACACCTAACCCCACAGCTTGCACATCCTCGCCTGGTTTAGTTTCCATAAGCACTTGTCGAGTAAAAGACTCCCATGTGGTCGATATACCCTGAAAAAAAGAATACGGCACAATGATTTGTAAATTTGGATTATTCCAATCTTTGTTACTATTGTGAGGGGCCGCAATACCAATAACACGACAACCGAATGTGCGATCACCCTTGTTAATAAAAATAATCTGGCCAATGGCGTTTACATCTTTAAATAAGCGATCATAAACATCGTATCCTAAGATACAAACCGCACTACGATTAGCAATATGAAAGGGACTGAATGTATTCCCCTGCATAATGTTCTTATTGGAAAGTCGAATGCCATCAGGCGTGGTACCAATCAATCGAATATCGGCATCCGTGGTTACACCGCCAAAGCTTGCCGTAATATTCCACGAAAATAAAATGGGACTAATGGCATTGAGCTCTGGAAAAATTTTTAACAATGGATTAAGATCACGATCCCAATCGAACCCTTGAAAAATAGCCGGTGGACGATCCACCGCTTTAAGATCCCAATTGGGCCAACCATAAAATAACATTGTGTTAACACCGAGTTCCGCATAAGAATCGAGAATTTTACGCTTGGTATATTTACCAACTGTAACCATTGATAAAACCGCAGCCACTCCGATGATAATTCCTAACATGGTAAGCAGAGTTCGCGATTTATTCTGTAAAAGGCTTTTAAAGGCAATCGGTGAGACTCGCAGTGATGTTCGTAAATATTTTGTCATTTGTTCGAAACGAGAAATCTTTTTTGGCGGTGGAAAACTTTCGTCGCCAGCAACGACTTTTGCTATATGCTGTTTCTTTGCCGAATCGCTTTCGATGTGCCCATCGCGAAAAAAAATAACCCGATCGCACTGGGCAGCAATCTCTGGATCATGCGTGATGATAATCACCGTGCGCCCACGCTGTTGAGCGGCTCGTAAAATCTCCATTGTTTTAATTGCATTCTGCGTATCTAAGCTACCCGTAGGCTCATCTGCTAAAATCAAACGCGTATCACGCACAAGGGCGCGCGCAATCGCCACGCGTTGTTGCTGGCCGCCCGAAAGCTGATTAGGTAAGTGATCCAGACGATCTTCTAACCCTAAATCGCGCGCTATTCTTAAAAGCTGTTCTTCGTTCACTGGGTTTTGCTGAATTTCAGTGGGATAATCGAGCGGCAAAAGAATATTTTCGCGTACCGTGGCTTTTGCTAATAAATGAAATTGTTGAAACACAAAACCAATGGACTGATTACGAAGCGTAGCTCGTTCTAAATCGGAAAGTGTAGTTACATTTTTATCAAATATTTTAACCTGACCGGAAAAATGAGTAAGAAGTCCCCCCAAAATATAAAGTAACGTGGATTTTCCAGAGCCAGAAGGGCCTTGAATCGCCACAAGCTCCCCTTGCTCTACTGAAAAGGAGATCCCCTTAATAATCGGCAGCTCTTGACCACCATAAAGCGGATAGGAAAACTGAAGATCAGTGACGTTTACGGCGACCACTTGGCACTCCGTTCAGATCTTTTCCAAGTCCGATAAAATCTATTTGGCGCACGACTTCACCCTCTTTGAGTCCGCCGGTGACCTCAACCATTGTTTCGTTTTGTAAACCGATCTCGATTTTGCGTACAGAACCATCTTTCATGGTTACTGTATAATCACCTTTGTCGTTTTTATTTATATACTCATGGGGTAACACGAGCACATCCATGCGTTTGTCGGGAATAATATCGAGAATGGTCGACATACCTGGCTTTAAAAGCTCATCAAATGCAGTGACTTCAAGTTTAACTCGGTATTCAGCTTGCGAACGATTGTTTGCCGAGGCTTGTTGGTTCGATGCCAAAGATATTTCACGAACCACGCCCTTATAACTACGATCTAAAATGGGAGAAGCTTTTATAATCGCTTCCTGACCTTTTTTAATTTTTACGATATCGATCTCGGGAACATCGGCCTGGACAAAAAGTTTCGACATATCATCAAGACGTAATATATAATTATTAGTATCCCCCTGCTTAATAAATTCACCTTCTGTGCGCAGCACTTGCACAATTGTTCCCGGGAACGGTGCACGAATTGGATATACGTTTTCGGTGACCTGTAGAGTTTGTGATACACTCACCAGCGGATCACCACTTTTAACTTTATCACCGATTTTAACAAATATTTTTTGCACATAACCATCATATGGAGCTGTCACGAGAGTGGTCTTTAACGCTTCGATGTTCCCGGCAATAGTAACCCTTTGTAAAAGATCTCCTCGACTAATTACAATAGTTTGTTCTTGTGTTTTTTCGCGAGACGGGGCAAACCATTTATACGTATAAAAACCGACACCGAATAGAATGAGTACGAGAAAAAATATTTTTTTATTGAAAAAATTCATACAACTTCCCCTCGTGATATTGATACTGAAACAAAAGTGTTCTTAAACTGTAATAAGACGAAAAAAGTTGGATTTTAGCATTTAATAAATCGCGCAAACCGATAATCAGATCCAGGTACGTGGCACGACCATTGCGGTACTCGTTTTCTAAAAAAGCATACGACTCTGTTTCGAGCCCCAGCAACTCTTGATTGGTTAAAAAGTTATTGTGACTTAGCCCCATGTTCAGCATGAGTTTCTCATTAGAGGCAATAAATTCGTTTAGACTAGATTCGATGGTTTTTTCTTGCTGAATTTTTTGATCTTTCGCTATGGTAATATTGCGATTGCGAATCCCCCAATCCCACAGATTAAATTTCACTGTAAGCAAGGCATTCCATGCTGTGTAGTCGTTATCGGCAAAACTGCTCCCAGTTTTCCAATAACTATTTGATGCGTAACTCACATCACCATTTAGAAAAAATTGTGGCCAATAACTACGCCGAGCAATTGAAACATCGTTAGAGAAGACCCCAGAACGCAGACGCGCAATTTGAAACAACCAATGGTTATCTAAGTTTGGTTTTTCTTTGGGAACACTTTTGACAAGCTCTAAGTTAACTGGCTCTACATTAAACGAAAATTCCGTGTTTTTTATGATTTCTGTCGGAGCGATCAGTTTTACAAGATCGGCTTTTGTTGTTTCTACTTGAGTGTTGGCACTCTGGAGATTGATTTGTGAACGACGCAACTCTGATTTAAAACGTAAAAAATCACGACGGGTTTTTATGCCTTGCTCATACAGAGTCGAAATGGATTTAAATTGTTTATTTACAATATCATATTGGGCTTTTTGCACCTCAAGAAGGCGCACAACCAAGGAGTATTGCAAAAACTGGGAAATAATACTGAGCGCAAGCTTGTCACGATCATTTGCGTAAGAGAGCTCTGCAATGGTTTTAGTGATTTTTGCCGAATCATATTTAATAAAACTTATGCCATTGTCGTAGAGATTTTCACTTAATGTTACCCCTAGCTGACTCACATATTTATTGTTTCCCGCAACTTGTGGGTTGCGGTCACTGATTCCATGCTGAGAAGATAGATCCAATTGGGGTAAAAAAACGGAGTAGGCATTTTTTCTTTGCATGTCTGAGATCGCCATTTGGCGACGCGACACCTCTAGGGTCGGTGCATTTTCTACTGCATACTGAACGGTCGTGCGCATATCCATCTTGAGAGCTTCCGCCCAAACTCTATGAGCAACAGTAATAAGTATGCAGAAAAGACTTAGACTTACTCGTAAACGTAGTCGCATAGCTTATACAACGTTCTCTTCTCTCTAGAGAACTGTCAACATGAAGAGACTCTACGCACGAGTACATTGCGCGAAGGTTCACGATATGTGTCGTAGCTATGAATTTATAGCGACTCGCATTGATAAGATAATATGGTTCTTTTCCACACTTCGGGACGGGGGAGCTTTTTAAGCTTTACCAGCTCATCGAATAAACCTAACTCCAATGCCTTATACGCGGGCACTCCAAGAAGACGCTCGTACTCCGCTTTTAAACGGCAGAAGACAATCAAATCCTCCCGATCCAGCCAGTGGAATAATTGCAGACGAACGATTTCAGAGTCATTCCACGAAATCTGACTATAAACACGCAAGGATGAGGAATAATACTTGAGGAGGGGATCTAATTCATCCAAACGGTCCCGACATGACTCGGGAACGGTGCGCGAGGCTTTGATCATTTTTTTTAACCCCTCATTCCAATCGTAACAACCACCAATCGAGTTGGAATTGCGACAAGTTTCTATATCTTTTTTATAAATCGCCGGGACCTGAATAGCATTTTTAGTATATCCGTAGAGATATTTTTCGTTTTCTTTTTTAAAAATTTCGAATTGAATATCACAGATCGAACTCGGTGGATCTTGGAAGTAAAAATAAAATATCCCTAAAATAACTAAAAGTGGTCCGAGAAGCATTTTAGGAATACTATCCAGAATCTTTTGCATTAGAAGAAAAAACCCACATCAACGATCAGGTTAACGATGCTTTTATCCATGAGAAGACTAGCACTGGTTGCTGTATTCGTCGCCTTATGGAAGGCTTGCCCAGGATTAAAATAATTCAAAGTAATATCTAAATTCACACCACTAGAAAAAGTTCGTGTTATCCACAAATCCAATTCTGTACCAAGCTGTTTATCGGCCCCCAACTGGTACGTACCCGCTGAAAATTGAGTAGCCATAGGTGTGCGAAAAAAATTGGTAGCACCGTTAGATACTGTTTTACGAAACACAAAGGCTTCGATCCCCAAATCCCAATCTCCAAAAAATGCCATAGAAAATCCACTACGGAAGAACGTAAGATTACCAAATTTTAACAAATCCAGTCGACCAGCATTGATGTGAAAATTATAGTTGAGCGGTTCGTACTGCTCGTTGACGTTATCACTAGCATCTTTATCACCGGAATCATAGTGAGCGCCAAACCACGCGTTTAGACGATACCAGTCTGGTTGCATATAACGGGCCTCACCATCTACGAGAAATTGCTTTACGGTCATAGATTTCGCCGGTGTAATCTCTGTTCCCGTAACGTAATTTAAAGTAGCTCCGGTACGGAAATTAACTCCATCAGTGACTAGATCAAAACCAAACCGTTGAATACTTTGTTTATTTAAAATAGTCGTTGTATTGGGAATTTGCCCGATATCACTGTGAATTTGTGCAAAATTGAAATTGGCCATACGTATGTAGTCGGATATTTGCTTAAGATTGACATCCAAAATAAAGTTGGTCACATCTGGATCCGATGCTGTCGAAACATTTGTGACTTTATCCAATTGATAAAGTTTTAAAGCATGAATCGAAAAATCAAGAACGTCCCAATCAAAAATTGTAGAAAACCCATCATAATATGTTGGCGCATTTTCCCACTCGTTGTATCCATAAACGAGTCCCCGCCCAACCTGAATGGCCTCTCGACCGAAGCGTAAATTCAAAAACTCACTGACCTTCCAATCACCCCACGCTTGCTGAATTAAGAAATTATTTTGATCTACAGCATTAGCTCCCCATGTTCCCTGATGAATAGCGCGAAAATAGGTTTTAAAAAATTCGCCTTTACGAATCATAAGATCAATTTGCGCGCGATGGCTGGATCGCACGAAATTCTCGCCAGTGGGCTCCGCACCAGCGGTCGCATGATTAAAATAATACTGTCGAAAACGGGCACCTGCGCCGAATTTATAAAAAATATCGGTATCTGGATCGCGCTCGAGCTCTGCTTGCGCAAAAGGAGATGCGAGAACCACTAGCCCTAAAAGAAATATGCGCCACATATGACTATTTTGGAGCGTCCTTTTGGTGATGTACATGATTTCCCGGAAAAACCTAGACCCTAATTCTGCCTAAAATATAATCATATTACGTATACACCTGGAACCTTTCCAATATGCTAGCTAAATTTCCATTTCCAGCTCCTGTATTTTGCGAGGTAAACAACTGAAACGGTTGCTTTTTATGCGAATTCCCACTAAGTTGACTCCTCTTCACTACTGTTGAGGTTGTGCCAGCGGCCAAGGCTTCCTGTGGAAGGTTTTGACGTTGAGCATGGGTGAGGCTCTTGCCGCAACAGTGGCAAAGTCAAAGAACAGAGCCGAAAGGCTCTCGCGACCCGAAAGGGGTCATACATTTTAATCATCGACTCGGGGAGTAGCGCAGTCTGGTAGCGCATCTGGTTTGGGACCAGAGGGTCGCAGGTTCGAATCCTGTCTCCCCGACCAATTTTCACACAAGAAAATTGGCCATGACCCAATATCCCAATGATCCTCAGAACTTATTAAATTAATTTTAACGCCGAAGAAAAGAACGATTGTATCGAGAAATGCTGCGAAATTTCGTGGTTTGGTAGAGTTGGTCAAGTTTTTGGTCAAGTGCTTTCGCCCACACTTTAAGCTGATTCAGGCACTTTTGATCCCGAATCTGAATTTAGGTTAGCGTCATCACGGGTTTTCACAAATTTTATGTATTTTATTTTTTCCCAAGATCACGCAAGTGATCGGGAGGCACTCTTGCGCCCAAAATCTGGTGTTTCACCTCGCAGAGGAGTGGACTTACGCTTTTCGCAAAAAGGGCAAAAAAGGGATTTTCATCACTGGAAGAATTCAACCAGAAACTTTGGAAAAAATAAAATGAGCAAATTTGGAACTTCTATCTTAAAACTGAGTACATAGATTGAATAAGAATATCTGAAAAATCGTTGGCAGACTTCATGTTCTTGTACTTTCCAAACATAATCCGAAAGTAGCTCTTAATTTCTTTATCTAGGGTAATTCCAATAGTTTTGATATTGAGACTCTCTGCTTCACTCAGTGCTTTCTTTACATCATACAGACCATACCTTCCTTCATAGGGATCGATGTCAGAGACTTTTCCATCTGTAATTATAAATAAGATTTTCTTTTTTGATTTTCTTTTTTTAAGTTCTTCAATCGCACACCGTACTCCAGGCCCCAATCGAGTGTAGCCCGTTGGCTCAACAGCAAAAATACTACCATAGGACTCTACCCAATCTTGAACCCAATTTTTGTGTGCATTGAAAACACAATTCTTTCTTGAAACACTAAACGTACTAGCGACGTAAACATCACTAATGACACCTTTAAGGCTCTCACCCGCAATCCATATAGAATCCTTCACGATATTTATAATTTTTTGATTATCAATCCAAGAGTCCGTAGAAAGTGATTGATCAAATAAAAATAAAATAGACACATCTCTGTCCTTGTTCACTTTTTTCATGAAAACATCATAAACGGGCATATACCCCGCCCTGTGGTCTGCTGACGTTCTTGCCCACTGACTTGTATCAATATCGTCACCATCTCTCATTCGGTTAATCCAGAGTGGATTATTTTTGAAAAAAATTATTTTTTTTCTATTTTTTTCAATGTAGTGAGAATATTTCTTGTCTATAGAATTGATTGGAAAATTAGTGGTATTCTTTTTCACATTTAATGTACAAAACTTAGGTTTATAAACACCCGTTCGATAATCCCATTCGTCAAAAAGTACAACCTTGGGATTTATATCTATTGTTGTTGTTTTTTGTTCGTAAACCGACCTAAAACCATAATCGTCTACCGAGTAGGTAGAACTTGATGATTCCCCATCTGTTGTTACCTGACTTAAATCAACTTCATCCAAAGCACTTTCATGCTTTGATAGCTCATCATCTCCAGAGTCAAAACGCCTTCCTCCTTCGTACTTATCTAGAGTCTCAAGCTTTTCAAAAGAATGAATTACCGGATTAACCTCTTTATCATTGAGTCTTGTATTTTTAACTGGCCTCACCTTATTTCTCTTTTTCTTTAACTCCGCCCCATCATTTTTCTCCTTCGAAGGATTTTTAGAGTGATCTGCATCAGCAAAGGAATCTTCCTTCAAAAATAGTGGGATCGTTGAGTACAAATAAGATGACAATTCATCGTTTCTTTTTTGCTTTAAAATTTCATTTTCTATACGATCAACAATGTCTAAATTTAAAGCCGTTCTTATTGAACGACATTCTTTCCACAACATATAAAGTTCGCTCTTATCCTTAACAACTTCATCTAGCTGCTGCTCAACACTATTTTCTAAAAATCTAAACTCAGGAAATAAACTGTCAATTGATGAATTGATCTCATTGAGAATTTTAAATGTTTCAAGAACCTGGGCTCGTAACGAATCATGATAGATAACCGACAGCTTTGAATAAAGCGTAAACGCCGCTGATGTCTTAACAATGGAATATATAAAAACTTTCAGATTCTCTTCATAGGTTGAACATATATCAATGGCACTAGGAAGATAGATGACGTTCTTGGAACAGCCACTTAAAGAATCAACGGGCCGCACCAACACTCCATGTTTTTTTCCCAAAGAAAGTCTTAGTAAGGACTCAAAAAAGAGTTCGTGTTTTTCGTAGTAAACGCAAGTTGAGGAAGATTCCCTCCTTTGTTTTTCTGTTTTCCAAAATTGTTTAAAAATCTTCTCTACAAAGTCCAAAAACCCTCATATTTGCAAATTGATAAATTCCTTAAGAGCCTCAACTATCGACCGATCATCACTTAGCACTTCAGCTATAGCGATATGGCAAGCGAGTCTTGGATTCATTCCTGATTGAATCAGACCTGCGGCATGAACCAATAATCGAGTAGACACTGTTTCTCTTAAGCTAAAATTTTCACTTTCTCGAATTTTTTTGCCAAGAAACGCAATTTTTTTGGCTATAGACTCATCAATGCTACTTGTCTTCATTAAAACTTCTTTTTCTTTTTCTACAGATAGATAATCCATAGCTAGGGCAACAAATCTTTGTTTTGTAGAAGGCTTCATTTCTCTTAGACTTGATTGATACCCAGGGTTAAAGCTAGCTACGAACATGAACTGAGCCGACGCTTTTAGTACCTCATTCGTCTTATCGAGATATATTTCTCTACGAAAATCAGTTAAAGGATGTATCGCTACCATGACGTCCTCACGTGCCTCAGCTATTTCGTCTACGTAAAGTATGGCATCACTTCTCAGAGCACGCGCTATCGGTCCATCTTGCCAAACGGTATCACCGTTTTTAATTATAAATCGCCCCAAGAGATCCGCTGAATTCGTATCCTCATTGCAAGAAACCTTCACTAACGGTCTTTTTAATTTGTGAGCCATATACTCCACAAGATGTGACTTACCACAACCCGTCGGCCCCTTCAGAAGAAGAGGTAGTTTGGTTTGGAAACATGTCTCAAAAATACTTATTTCACTTTTGGTCTCAATAAATTCCTGCATTAAGATTCTTTCTGCAAGTCTCCCACAGGACCACCAAATCTGATAAAATTATAAACAAAGGCAATAATTCCCAAAGTAAAAAGTGAAGCCGCAAGTACTAAACCTAAAAAGTGAACCTCAATCTCTTTTTGAACAAGTAAGAAATCAAGACCCATTTTTCTTTCCAAGTACACCTGAGCAACTCCTGCTATACCAAATGCAATTGTCATGGAAACCATTCCTATATTTGAGGTCCAAAAAGCAAAAATATTCGTGTATGTATCCTGAAGCTTCCTGCCGGTCATCAACGGCATCGCATAAGTTATAATTGCCAAAACTAAACACGCATAAGCTCCCCAAAAAGCCAAATGACCGTGCATTGCCGTCACAAGAGTTCCGTGAGTGTACATATTAACTTGTGGCAACGTATGCGCAAATCCTAAAAATCCAGCACCAACAAAAGACATAATCGCAGTACCTAAAGTCCAAAGCAGCGCTGTCTTATTTGTAGGAGTCTTCCCACCTTTTTTTGCCATCGCAATTGCATAAATTGCCATTCCTAAAAACGCAATCGGCTCTAGCGCACTAAATACCCCGCCAATCATAAGCCAGTAACGAGGTGTTCCAATATAGTAATAGTGATGACCAGTTCCTAGGATTCCACTCAGAAAGGTAAAACCAACAATAATGTAAAGCCATTTTTCAATAACCTCACGATCAACTCCCGTAAGCTTAATCAAAAGGAATGACATAATCGCCCCCATGATTAGCTCCCACACACCTTCAACCCAAAGATGCACAACCCACCATCGCCAATAAGAATCATGGGTCTGATGGTCAGTATCAATCATTCCCGGCAAATAGAGGAGAGCTGCCGTCAATAACCCAAAAAAGAGCACAATGCTCGTAGTGGTATAGCGTCGCCCTTTCCAAATAGTTCCCCCAATCAGACCAATAAAGAGAAGTACATCGACGACCACTAAATAATCTAATGGCCGAGGAATTTCTAAAAATTTCCGCCCCTCCCACCACTGGAAGTGAAATCCAATGATTGCAGTGACACCAACAACAACAAATGCAATCAATTGCACATAGGCCCACTTTACAGAAAGTATCTCCCTATCTGCTTCTTCTGGGATAATGTAATAGGCAGCTCCCATAAATCCGGACAACAACCACATGACTAATAAATTTGTATGAACCGCGCGAGCCACATTAAATGGAATCAAAGAATGAAGACCATCATATCCCATGTGTGCAAAGCCCATGATAAACCCATAAACCAATTGCAAACTAAATAGCAGCATGCAAACGGCAAAAAACCAATAAGCTATTCTTTGTGACGTGTATTTCATTTTGAGCTCCCTTTTTGCGTCGATAAAAATGCAGCAAGTTCTGTAATATCTTCATCCGACAAAGGGAGCTTGGGCATTTTTGAGTCTGGTTTGATCTCTAAAGGATTTTTTAACCAACGAATGATGTAGTCTTTGTCCCTTGTTGAACCAATATTATCTAGTGCTGGACCAATCTGCCCACCTTGACCTCCAAGGCTGTGACAGGCCACACACATTTGGTTAAAGACATTGGGTCGATCCATGGTCTTAACAATAGCCGCTTCACCAACAGTGGTTGAATCTGCATTTGGCGCAGCCGTCTTGTTCAGGTCGGGCTTTGGAGGAAAGCCGTTTAGATCCATTTGGCCAATCCACTTTAAAAAAGCGACAAGATCTGAAATCTGTTGATCATTAAAATGGTAGTTCGTCATTTTTCTTTGCCCCGGATACATAGACTCTGGGTCTTTGAGCATAGCCGTAATAAAAGCCTCACCTCTGCGATCGAAGACTTTTGTCAATTCGGGGGCATAGTAAGCACCTTCACCCATTATTGTATGGCACCCCATACAATTGCTTTTATCAAAAAGATGTTTACCGCGAACGACTTCTGGAGTGAGCCCCTCTGAATTAGTTTGTGAAGGAATTCTTTGGAATGTGTCCACAGTTAATCCTACAAATATGAGAGAAAACAAAGCCGTTCCTATAATAAAAAAGGCTTTAGCCTGCGATTTGGTAAGCATTTAAGCCCCTTTCAAATTGTTTATCAGTCGCCATTATCAGTTAGTTATTAATTGATAGGATATGATTTAGATCATGTCTATTTCATCTTTTATTTATTACACTGCGAATAATGGGATCTTTGCTAAACCATCCATTATTCAAACTTATAAGGGGCGAGCATTTATCTTTGTTAGAAATGGCTACAACCCCCAAAGAATCCCTGAGCATTTCTGAACTTAGCAAAAAGATGACAGAACACCATCACAACGAAGAACAGTACCTTTTTAGTTTATTAAACACAAAACCGCGAGTTTGTGAAGGCGGCCCTATGTGCACCTATTTTTTTGATGCCCATATAACTTCGCCACCGCTAAAGATAGCCGAAGACCTCACAAAAATTGCTCCAATAATTCCACATAGCATGAATGAGTTTTGGACCAATAAAAGTCCGTTGCGAATCCCCTCAAGCGAACACATTGCCCTAAAACATATTCTGGAATTTAGTGTAGGCGAAAACCTACAAAAAAATTTTAATACATTCCAAGAAATTTTACGAAACAATATAAAAAAGGAAGAGGAGTGTCTTTTTCACATTTGCTCTCGACTACTTACCAAGACTGAACTAGATACTCTCTTTAATTCATGGAGAGGTAGTTCTTAATTTCGTCGTGAGGTTGGTCTAGTCATTATAAAAAGAAGAATACTGAACAAAAAAAGCTCTATCCCGATGACAAATACCGGCCGATCTAACTTTAATAGAATCCAGCACGCAGAAATGCCGATTGTAAAAAAAGCAGCTACCTTACCATATAGAGGAATTGCACCTTGCTCCCTCCAGTCCCTAATAAGTGGCCCCGACCATGAATTCTGCAACAGATACTTATGAAATCTTTTTGAGGATCTAGAAAAACAATAAGCAGAGAGAAGAACAAAGGGCGCGGTTGGCAAAAGAGGAACAAAAACACCCACTAAACCCAGAAATAGAAAGCAAAAACCAAAAATAGAATATAATGAATTAAACAGTATTCGCATAAATGAAACCAGACTATAACAGTTCGCCTACATCTTCAACATAAGTTGAAGATAGATGAATGTATAGTCATCAGCTTTTGCACTGTCTTTAAGATACTGCCCCGGAATAAAATAAGCAGCTCCTAATTGATAACTCAAATTTTCGTTTTGCGAAAAGTTCGCAATCAAATCATATTCTTCACCTATGTCGTTATTTAAACTCGTTGAACCTCCTAGTGCAGCGCCAGAAAATGCAAAAGCCGTAGCTCCATTGTCGTATCGTTCAAATTTATGATACGTTATTTCTGTCTTTATCTTTTCGTTAATCTTTAATTGATGCTTTATCTGAAAGCCTTTGACATTTTTACGACTAACGACATCACCTATACCCAACCACTTATGAGCAGTCGGAAATAATTGATTATAGCCTTCTGTCGCTACAAAGTAATTCACAGCAAGTCTTCCCCATGGATCAAATTGAACTCCCGTTTCGACGTCAAACTGAGAGGATTCTCTCGACATCAAATGCTGTTTTGTAAATTCGCCCCTGTAGTCCCAAAAACTATAATAACCTTTCAAACGAAATCCATAGGAGAGCGTATCAATATGCGGCGACACCGTGCTATCATTGATATCTAGCAGATAGACATCTACTTCATTGAACAACGTCATCTCATTTCTTCCAGAGAAGTAAAGCCCATGCAAATCCTTATCCCCAGAGCTTGGTACCGTTGCATTTCTGTCAGATAACTTGCTCGAAAAAAAATGCAATTGAGAATGACCCATCTTCCATTCTAACTTTATAGCATCAAAACTTCGGCCCACATTGCTCCATATAACCGAACCAAGCACCAACTCATCTCCATAAGATAGCTCTTGCCTACCTAGTTTTAATTGAAAGCGTTCAGAAATTGGTGTCGTAAAGTAAGCCTGATGAACATTCAATGTAGGGTCTATTGTCGTTCCGCTTGACGGGCCCGCAACCTCATCCAGACCCCAAGTTCTTGAAAACTGAGGCTGGAAGACGATCTTGTAATCTTGATGGGTCATCTCTGCTAGAATCCAAAAACGAGATCCTGTAAATGATTTAAAATCACCAGCTGTTGCATTCAAATCGTAGTCTGATAGTGACTCGTACCTTACCCTGCCTACTGGCGATAACTTGAAATCGTATGCATATGAAATATTACTCAAAAGTAAAAATATAAGACTGGCTATATAGCGATTGAGCATAACTGACCTCTTATTACTCATCTTAATATGCTACCTATTGAGAATGACATGATCTATGTCATAGAAAACATATAAAAATGAATAAAAATTTGTCTCTTGCACACAAAAAATCTATACTGACTTCATGTCGAATCTTATTAGTAAATTAGGAATTTTACCAGAGCTTCAATCCTTCTCGCTTTTTGAAGGTTTCACTGACCAACAAATCGAGTTGCTTTGCAAGGATGTTACTGTTAAAGTGACCCGCCATAAAGAATCACTCTTCCAATTTAAAGAACAAGCAGAGCACTTTTACATCATATTATCCGGTGCCTACAAGCTCACAAGACCGACTCCAAACGGTGAAGACTCCATTCTTCACTTCGCACATACTGGCGATGTCATTGCTGCTTTTATAATGGCACAACCACAACCCATCTATCCAATTACTGCAATCTCCATGGGCCCAAGCAGAGCCCTCAAAATTCACCGATCTAATTACATTGAAAACTGGAAAAACAACGGCGATTTAATTTTTAAAATACAAAACTTATTATCCACCCGCATGACATCCATGCAAAACCAAAGGGCACTATCAAAATCTCCTCTACAAGCAAAAATCGCCTCTCTGTTGATCGATTTAATAGACAAACAACCAACAACAGTTGATAAAATTACTATACCTATTCCCCTCACTCGCAAAGAAATTGCTGATTCAGTCGGAGCGTCTGTTGAATCTATCATACGTATTATGAGCGAATGGTCGAAGAAAGGCCTGATAACTACGGAAGATCAAAATATAACAATTATAAAAACGGATAAGATCATTGAGCTTATGAATGCTGACTACTAGATAGGTATTAAAAATGGAAATACCCCCAGTCAAAGAAAACATAAATAAACGATTTATGGTACTAGCAACATGCATCTCATGCGCAGCATGCTGGAAACATGCCCCATCAATTCTAAAAAGCCACGAAGTGGATGCTTATGCATTTTTTTATAAGCAACCAGAAACACAGCTCGACTTAATATTAGCAATGCAAGTTATTCATCTCTGCCCTGTTAATGCAATTATTGATAGCATGGAAAAAAATGAAGAAGAAAATCAGGTCTGATAATGAATATTTCTAAAAAAATAAAAAACCTAGTGTCCAACTACTCTCTCTTTAAGGGATTATCTCAAGAAAAAATAGACATTTATTTACAAAACTCCCAATTTCACGAGACAGAAAATAAGAAATCGATTTTTAAACAAGGAGAATCCGCAGAATATTTTTATATTGTATTAAAAGGAATATTCAAATTACATAAAACCGTAAATATAAACAAAGATGTTGTACTTAATTTCTCCAGCAAAGGTGATGTTATTGCAGCTCTAATAATGCCAAACGCTAACCCAGTTTATCCAATTTCTGCCACATCGATCGGAGCCTCTGAATCACTTAAAATTCCACGAGATGATTATTTAAATCTATGGATTCAAGACTCTCATCTAGTAAGGAATCTCCAAAATCTTATTCAAGAAAAAATGAATCAAATCCACGAAGATAAGGAATTCTCCACAATGTCAGTTGAAACAAAATTAGCCCACTTTTTACTAAAATTTAGCAGCAATGAAGTTTCAAATGATACATTTTTATCCTCAGTAACCCGCAAAGATATTGCAAATGCAATTGGCACAACCCCAGAGTCAGTCATGAGAACTCTTAGCGCTTGGTCCAAAAAAGGTATTATCAGCGAATCTGACAAAAAGCTTAAAATTATAGATTTCTATCAAATGAAATTAATTTCAGAAGATATTTAAAAAGTTAACATGAGGTCAATTAATGTGTCTTGTCATCAAGTTTGAATATCTTTTCGTAATTCAAAAAGGCCTCGTGAATTTTTTTATGACCACTTTCATAATTACCATTTTTAAAATCTGAAGCACCTTCAAGAATTAAACCTAGAGGTGGATGGATAGCGGCATCTGCGTCAGGCTCAAGTTTGCAAGTTTTGAAAATATCGTTAACTGTTTCTGTAATCTTATCGCCGTAGGACTTAACAACCTTAACGTCATCTTTTTTTGGATTTAACTCTTTCGTTAAACTTAATATTTTATCCATTCGTAGTCTTAGGTCGGAAGTTGCAATAAACTTACGATTAACTAGATCTTGTTCTGCTTTTTTTTCTTTGTGGCTAGAATGATGATCAACAGCCGTTGTAAGGCGCGCAAAGAACAGAATTGATATAAATATAAAATTAATCATTAAATCTCCTTTTATTATTAGTCTTTTTGAACTGTTGCCGAACGAACTAGAGAAAGGTGTTTGTAAAGCCACAACAATAATCCAAAAACAAAAAACGAAAGCGATAGATAAAGCCAATGACCATTAAAATCATAATTTGACATCCACCTAAAAGCAGTAGCAAATAAAATAGAAATAATAATGGCGGCAATTAAAGATGATCTGAGCTCGTAATCAAGACTTGTTTGACTATGCGCAAGAGTCACCCTAGTTGCAATAAGAAGTGTTAATAAAGTAAAGCCACCAATATATAGGATATGAGCACTTGCTATTGTGCTATGATCTACATAAAAAAAACGTGAAACGTAAGAAATCCATAAAAATAAAATGGAAATTTTTAGTCCAGAACCCATGTTACTATAGACATTGCCTAATTTAAAAATTCCAAAAGAATCAATCGCAATATAACCAACGACTAAAATTCTCAAAATATATGAAATCACTTTAAAACCCATCACTTCCAATACAAAAGATATATTTAGTAAGACAACTTTGAGTAGCGTACTCTTCCATTTTAATGTCGTGGTCATTCCAGGATGCATAAATGCATTAGGTAAACGTGAAAGGGCCGGAATGAGACGGCTACCGAGACCCACAATCAGGTTTGTCAAAAAGGCCTCACCTGAAAAAAGAACCAAGAATCGACTGTCTTTATAAAAATAATAAAGAAGCACGCCCAAGATACTCATTCCAAATGCAGCAGGAAAGAATAGAAAGCCATCGAATGGGATCTTCTTCTTTTGCAAAAATCTTGGAAGAATAAAGTTAAGTAAAAATCCAAACTGAATCAGTGCGATAAATCCAGAGTACGGATAATAATCTGTATAATTCAAAATAACCTGCGCACAAACCAACATAATTGAAACCCAAACTGCTGCGAGGGAAGCAAAGTCTGCACCTGTCATTCTGGGTATGGCTGTCATTAAAAAACCTGCTACAAAGCTCCAAAAAAAACCAAAAAACATTATTTGAGAGTGCGCCTGCTTCGGGTAGAAGCCTATAATCTGATAATTAAAAAGGGGCCACATAATAACGCCCAAAACACCAGACACAATGCCTAAGGCAAAAAGAGGCTTGTAAGGATTATCAACTTTGGATTTCATAAATCACTTCAGTTTTTTAACTGCATCTTCAAAGGTTGAAATATCAGAAGAAAGATTATCAATCTTAGCCACTGGAACCCCATTTTTGTCTAATAAAGTTATGACGTTTGAATGCGAATACTCACCCTCACCAAGTTTTTTAAAGCTAATTCCAAGTAAAACTGACATCTCTCGTGATTCTTTCTGAGATACAGGAGATAGGAAAGTCCAAACGCTCGGGTCCAATTTCCTTTTAAGCATATAAGCCTTGAGATGATCTGGCTTATCTACAACATCATCGAAAGAGGCTAGGACTAATCTGAAATCTTTTAATCCTGCTTTTTCTAAACTTTTCTTTATTTCCTCCACTTTAGATATAGTCATAGGACATGTATGAGCACATGATGTATAAACCATAGTGATCAAAGTAGGCTTTCCAGAAAAATCATTCAATACCTTCGATTGGTTATTCTGATCCTTCCAAACTGTTTTTAATCCATAAATAGAGCTCTCAGCACCAACTGACAGCATAACCATTAGAAACAATTTTATTAAATTCATAAATCCCTCACACATCTAAATCCTAAGTTCCAAACACTACTACTACCTTTAAGACTCGAACGAAATGCAAACCGCATAAATGCGGCATAGTTTTCTTTATCACCGGAAGACATAGCTCCAGCGCCGCAAAACATATCTTTGTTTAAAGACGAATCTTGACGACTCTCCCCCGTAACAAAGCTTGAATTAAAATCATCCACCCACTCCCAGATGAGGCCATGCATATCCCACAGACCGTAAATATTTTTATAAATGGCTCCCACTTTTTTTAAAGTTTTCCCTCGGGGCTCACCATACCACTCTAAAATTCTTTTTAAAAACTGAGGGTTCTTATTGGCGTCTTTGGCTTTTTCCGAAGCAGCTGCCGCGTATTCCCACTCATTCACTGTTGGAAGTCGCATACCCAATGAATCACAATACGCCTTTGCCGCAAACCACGAGACCTCTGTCACGGGCGAGCGAGCATCAAGATTGGGGTTCGCCCAATCTTCTAGGTAAGTTTGGTCTACAAATGGCAAGACAGCATTCTCTTTGCTCCACGCTGGATGATTCTTTAGGAAATCCTTAAATTGCTCCCTTGTTACCGCGTACCTCATCATCAAAAAACCATTTACTGAAAACTCTGGCAGTGCCTTTTTATTCTTTGCAGTGACTGGCGCAAGCCAGATGGCTCTCAATTTTCCAGACGGTATATTTACCAAGTCCGAAGCCAGACTTGGTAAGTAGACTGAAAAAATGAAGACTATCAGCAAGGCCTTTAACATAAGTCAATGACCTCCGTTATCACTAGCTTTTGCAGGAACAGCATCAACATCAGAGGGCTTAATAACTTTTTTGCTATTACCCCATTCGCTGTAGACGTATGTTAAAACGTTCGCGATATCTTCACGCGAAAGACCTAATGCAGGCATAACACCATTGTACACTTCCCCGTTAACTTTTAAATTTCCGCTCAGTCCATTCTTAACAGCGCTGATCGCTCGCTTCTGATCTTGATTTAACCAATCCGACGCTGCAAGAGGCGGAAACGCCCCCTTGACTCCTTTGCCGTCGAGCTGGTGGCACGCGGCGCAGTTCTTAACAAAAACATTCTTACCCAATTTTATTTGATCTTCTACATTCAACGCCTTAGAAATCTGCTCAGATTCATTAATTTTTTGAATAGCACCGCCCTCCGGCAGGTACACATTGTCCGCAGTTTTTCCGGAGTAGACCTCTTTATTCTCAGCGCCCTCAACCTTCATGAGCCCAAGAGAACCTTTATTAAAGGTGCGAAAAATGGAATGATCCACCAAAATAAGGTTGCTTGGTACCTCTACTTTATATTCAACTATTGCTGCACCTCCTGCTGGCACAAGTGTTGTTTGAATATTATGATCCAACTGACTTCCCCCCTCACGATAGACATTGTCAAATATTTCACCAATGACATGAAAGGAAGACACAAGGTTGGGGCCACCATTTCCGACAAAGAGTCGAACAGTCTCACCCACTTTCGCTTTAAGTGCGTTGTCACCAGTTAAAGACATAGTTGATCCGTTAAAAACGACATAAGTTGGTTTTTCGTCAATCGCCTTTTCCATATCAAATGGCTGATACCCTTGAATTCCAAACTTACCTTTTGTATAGAAATCACCTTGCATAACATAGTATTCTCGATCCACTTTAGGAAGACCATTTTTAGGCTCTACTAAAATAAGTCCATACATACCATTTGCGATGTGCATCCCTACCGGAGCGGTTGCACAATGATAAACATAAAGTCCAGCGTTGAGTGCCTTGAAAGAAAAAACACTTTCGTGCCCAGGCAATGTGAAGGAGGCACCTGCTCCCCCACCCTGGCCAGTGACAGCGTGTAAATCTATATTGTGAGGCATCTTGGATGTCGGGTGATTTCTCAAATGAAACTCAACTTGATCACCTTCTTTTATACGAATAAAACTTCCAGGAACAGTTCCTCCAAAAGTCCAAAATGTATACTCCACTCCTTCTGAGATATTCATTTTCTTTTCTATAACATCCAGTTTTACAATTAACTTGGTATTATGCTTTCTAGATATAGGAGGCGGCACATTAGGCGGGGCCGTCAACACAGCATCCTCTTGCCCTTTTATTTCAGAACTCATAACAGAGTTCGAATTATCTCCAAAACAGCCAGCTAATAAAGCTAGAATTGCAGTGCCCACAACCCACTTGTACATAAATCCTCCTCGCGAATTAATCTCATACGATAATATTACGGCTAGATAGATTAACCAGAGTATGACGAACATCATGCTCTACGTTATTTATTCATTTTTTTTTGGATTTTTTTAGATCAAACTCCCTTAAATATGAGAGCTTGACGTGTCAGATTAGGACTTAAGATAGACTTCACAGGACTTAATACACTTTTGACAAGCTTCCATACATGCTTTGCATTCATCATGCTTATCTGCATGTTTTTTGCACTCAGACTCACACTTTTTGCACATTTCGATACAAGCTTTCACCAGATGAGAAAAAGCTCCTTTATCAAACGAGTTATAGTGAGAAATCTCAGAAACTGACTGTGTAACGGAGAGCATATTCATCACAGCCATTTGACATGCCGCCATCGATGCATCCTCGCCAGCCATTAATACATTGCAATGAGCAAGACATGTTTTACCTACATCTAAACAATGATCTGCGGACTTTTGCAAATTAAGAACCTGAGGAGAGAGCTCTTTGTGCGAATTACCTCCGTGCCCCGTGTGCCCAGCATGACTATGTGTCCCTGTATTTTTTGACAATTGTGCCAGCGCCAGTGAACCCACAGCGCTCGTCATTAAAAATAAATGAGATTGTTTTAAAAATGATCTTCTTGTATTCATATTACTCCTTTATGTAACTTTAATACCTATTACGAAAATATTATAATTTTTGTGACATGAACCGCAACTATCCTTTCATAACTCCAATTCAACTACCCCAAAATTATCATGTACATGATTTTACCTCAAATTGCGTAAATGGTCAGTGCCAACCATGCGACTTTACAATTGGTAAATACAATGAACAAAGAAACTTCTATCCCAAAGATAAATTTAATGAAAGGACTATACATTTGGGTATAGATTTTGGCGCTCCGGCAAATACTCCAATTTATTCCGTCTCAGACTGTGAAATATTCTATTTTGATTATTTTGGTGAATTGGGAGACTATGGAGGACTCCTTGTAACAAAAAATATAGTGGATCAACACACTCTTTTCTGCGCATACGGCCACATATCTATAAAGTCTTTAAAAAATCTGCAATCTGGAAATTATATTTTAAAGGGTCAACAATTAGGATGGGTTGGCGATTTTACCGAAAATGGTAACTGGCCCCCACATCTTCATTTTCAAATTTTGACCTATAAACCAAAACTTGGGAGCAACGTACCGGGTTTATTTTCAATAAATGAACTATCTGAAGCACTAAAACAATATCCCGATCCACAGATTTATTTTGGCCGACTTTACTAAAAATTTATTTTTCCAATGTAATTTTCTAAAGAATCTTTATTGTATATTCTATGAATCGACATGTTGCCATTTTTAGTATCAATCAAAGCCTCCACCACAATTAAGTCACCATTATGAATCTTTTGAGATATAAATCTTCTACTTAGAAAATTTTTAATATTTAATTGGCGTTCATTGATGCCTGAACTAAGATGTATAAACTTTTTAGACTCAGAGCTATTTGCTACTTTTTCCGCAGCACAGTCAGTATGCGAAGTAAGCACTATAATTTGAACCCCACCCTCGACTGCTAGCTCAAACATTTCTTGCTGTAACGGCTCTAATACAGAGCCTGCCGTTCTTACAGTATAGTAGGATCTTCTCGTGTCACCCACCAATTCTACAGTATCGATTCTTGCATCCATACAGGTGAGTAAAGCAATTTTTGGATGCTGTACGGAACGAGGAAAATATTTCCTCACTAGAGAAGCCTGTTTATTTTTTTTAACTAAATCCTCTAATTGAAGCAAAAGTCCACTTGCTCCTTTTTCATAATTAAAATGCTCATGGTCCACATGGTCTTGAAACCTATAACCAATATTTATAAATATTCCGCCTAAAAAAAAATGAGCTTTTTCATTAAAGGAGACAAATATTAAAAATGAAACCATCAATGATATCAATAACCATTTTCTAAACTGCTTACTTTTAAGATGATTTTTCCATGCCACCACAGATTCCACAACACTCATGTCCTTGTCCCACTTTTTTTCGAGATACGGTGATTTCCCAATGTGACTTTTCTTTTTTAATTGGCTCTAGATTGATACCTTCAATTTTCGCTCCCTCAAGTTGCAATCGAAAGTCATCCAGCGGTGATGACGATACAAATTTTATTGATTTCCCGTCATTGAGCCCCTCTAGCATTGAAAAAATGAGACCACTAACAAATCTGTCCTGAAAGGCTCCTAAATGAATTACACTGTTCATAGTTTACATCCTCCATTACTGATGACTCTATCTGACTTCTACAACTGTAGGTATGACCTATCTCATATAAAACAAACTTTTTTATATTAACTACACTTACTACATCCACAATCGAGACAAATAAAACACCCTTCCTCAAGTTTGACGTTTGAGCTTTTGCATTCAGAACAACGTATAACGCTTAAATCATTAAGATATTTCTTTAAAGTACGGGCAATGGCTTTAGAAAAAGAGTTGATTGTACCCTCACTTTTTAAAAGTTGATCGACAACAAATTCTATATCTGCTCCATGCCTTAGCGCTGTGGAAATCAACCTCGTTAATGCTTCTTGCTCATCTGATTCAAAAAATTTACGTATATCTTTCAAAAGCCAACCATCTTTGGTCTCGAGATGATACATGCCCGAACTTTCTTTAATCAGATGGCCTCTCTGGATATCTTCTGGAAAATGGAGTGAACTCTGTTTCATTGCGAATACTTCATAAGGTCTATTCTCAAACAAGCCCACAAACACGATCCAAACAACTGAATTTGATTTAACATGATATATATCACATTCTAGTTTTTTAGGACGAGTAATAGCTTTTGTCGCTTTAAATGATCCCATCGATTCGGCGGTGGAAAGCACTGTGGCCATAGTGCCTTCTCTGTATGTTGTACACCCTTTTATTGATCCAGTGGAGTACATGTCAAAGTAAAGCTTCTTAAATTTTTCATATGGAAATTTTTCCGGAAGATTTACTGTTTTTGAGATGGCCGAATCTACATATCTAGAAAAGATACCCATTGTATTTAAGTGATCATTAAGATTAAGGGTTTGAGCTGTAGCAGCCCAGTCTTGATCTGGCCGCCACGAGTTAGACTCTTTATGATAGCGAACAGCATAGTCCATAACATTATTTTCTTTAAGAAGCCCTCTTTGCTGATCTATCTTCCATGTCACACCGTTAAATATGATTTTTAAAAGATCATCATCCCCCTCCTTAATCCAGTTCCATTCAAACTCTTTATCACAACTGTATGTTTTTTGTTTCCAATCAATATCTTTTGGTAGTTTTAAGAAAGTTGGTACAATAGGCTGAATTACAGTTCTTATGTACTCCGTCGAAAAAATGGGCTCGATGCCTCCAGATACGTTATTAGCAAGAACAGCACTGTTTCCTGTGGGCTGAATCGATAACAAATGACTATTGCGTATTCCATACTCCTTAATGAGATCTCTAACAGACGGTTCAAGCTTTAAAATAAAATGACCTGAAAGATATTTTTTTACATCAAAGTCGGGAAAAGCCCCTTTCTCCTTTGCCAAAAGTGCCGACGCTTTATAACTTTCGTTCATTATGAATCTAGCTAACTGCTCAGTGAGCTCTAATGCTTTTTCAGATCCATATCTCAGTTTCATCATCATGAGGGCAGAAGCATAACCTAAAACCCCTAGCCCAATTCGCCTTTTATTTTTTAAATTGTCGTTATTTTCTGGCAATGGAACTCTTGTCACATCGTTAACATTATCCATAAAGCGAATAGCTATCGGAATATACTTTGCGAGCTTATCATAATCCCAATCATTTCTTGTGTCGTTTACAAATTGTGTAAGATTGAATGATCCCAAAAGGCAAACACCCCCCACGGGCAAGACTTGCTCACCGCATGGATTGGTAGCCTGAATGTACTCTTCATAGTATAAGTTATTCCAACGATTGATCGTGTCTATAAAAAGAACTCCCGGTTCATTTCTGTGATATGTAGCGCTCATTATCATGTCCCATAACTCAACAGCACTTTCGAATTTTTTATAAATTTGTGTCTTAAGACCTCGTGCTTTCCATTGCTTAATATTTCCATCCCAATATTTCTTATAATCTTCCGCATGAGCTTCATAGTTTGGAAATTCAAGATTCCATTCTTTTTTGTGCTTAACAGAGTCCATGAACTCATCAGTAATTAGTACAGACATGTTAAATTTCGTGAGTCTACCTGGAGTTTGTTTAGCTGTAATGAACTCGACAATGTCTGGGTGCCAGATTGACATAGTCACCATCTGAGCACCTTTTCTAATTTTTTTCTTTCCACGGTTTTGATTCTTGTCAAAGCCGCTACCAGCAGTAATTACTGAGCTTTGCGTATCCCACATTTCTAATAGTTTTACCGCTCCAGGAGAATCCCCCCCAATTCCATTAACATAAGCACCCCTAGGACGCATAACATTTGCACAGAACCCATAACCTCCTTCTGATTTTAGTATGAGTGCCTGCCTTTTTAATTCATCCATAATGCTAGACATAGAGTCTTGGTCTTCACCACGAAAACCACTTACAAAGCAGTTTATGTACGTTGTACCTTTAAGATGAGTCCCAGCATTGGAGGTAATTCTTCCCCCAGGAACAAATTTAAAGTCTTCCAAAAGATCCATGAAATTATTTTTCCATTTTTTTTGTGTACTTGAATTTTCAACTTGCGCGAGATTCTCAGCAATTTTTGAATGCCTTTCGTTAACATCTTTTTCTAAACCAAATCGATATGTTTGATTGAATATCTCTTCAGAAAACGAATCCTTAAATTTAGTTTTATTTACACGAATACCTTCAAACTCATCTTTTATGTTTTGCAATTCCATTTTGCTCCCCCGTTGTTAAATATAGATAAATGCTATCGCTATACGCATGGGCCTTATATGATTTAAGTCATAAGCATACTTAATTCTTTGACTGGCATTGAATAAGGAATCGGAAAGAGAAAGCTATTTTAAATAACACGCACCGCAAAATGCGAAAAAAGTTCTTCAAGAACATGATGAACATCATATACATACATTAATAAACTTGTTTAATCTTAATGCATGAAAAATGAATGCCCAACAAGTGATTTTACTTTAAAATCTTATTTCTTAGCTCCACACTCAGAAAATAAAAAAATTGTGCAAGATCTTATAAGCGGTTGTTTACAAGAACTCTTCAAGTGGCGTGAAAACTCATTTAAAAATGATGAACTTGTAATTCCAAAAAAAGAGAAGCAGCATAAAAAATATAAGAAAAACGTTTACCACTTGAACCATGAGTTAAAAATACTTCAAAAAATGTTTCAGAATGAAATTCCTCGCCATTCACCTCGATATATGGCTCACATGTTTTCGGAATATAGTATTCCAGCATTGCTAGGGCATTTTTTAGGTCTACTTTACAATCCAAACAACATTTCTTCAGAGTCTTCTGTAGTAGGCTCTAAAATTGAGAAAATGGCAATAAGAGAGCTTGCAAAAATGATCAATTATCCCAGTTCATCTATTGGTCACTTTACCAGCGGTGGCACAATTGCCAATATTGAAATGTTATATCGGTTTAAACACAAAATACGACGGCCAGAAAAGTATGCTCTACTTATTCCAACGACGGCACACTACTCATGGTGTAAGGGAATTGATCTTGTCGGTCTTGAAAAAAAGTCTACTTACTTTATAGAAACTGACTCAGAAGGATCAGTAGTAGCTCCTGACTTAGAAAAAAAACTACATACGCTAATTAAAAAAGGGGTTAAACAAATAGCTATCGTTAGTATCTTTGGTAATACCGAGTTTGGTACCGTAGATCCAATTTTTGAAATTGCTAGTTCTATTAAAAAGTTAAAAAATAAAGACATTTTCATATGGCACCATATTGATGCTGCTTACGGAGCATTTTACGCAACACTCAAAAATTCAAAAATTGTAAGCAGGTCTTTTATAAGAAACATTAAATCTCTTAAATTATCTGATTCCATCACAATTGATCCCCATAAGCTTGGTTACGTGCCTTACGCCTCAGGTTGTTTTATTTGTAGAGATGAAGACGCGTATAGAGCTATAAACAACTCTGCTCCATACGTTGACTTTAAATCAAAAAGTGAACCTGGACCTTACACCATTGAGGGGTCAAGATCTGCCGCTGGAGCGATTGCCACCCTGCTGAGTGCTAAAACTTTGGGCTTTAAAACCACTGGGCTAGGAAGAATAATAGAAAAAAATATTGAAACCACTAATAAGATTAAAATTGCACTTACTAAAAGTAAGTCGATCTATGTCCTTAACCTTAGGAACAGTAACATATTATGCTTTTTTATTTTAGACAAAACAAGAAGACTTTCTGCGTGTAACAAATTAACTCATCATCTTTATGACACTATAAGAAATGATAAAGATAAAAAAAGTAGATTTTATGTTTCAAAAACAATTCTCGATGATAAGTATAAAAATATGACTAAAGCCATTTGTAGAGAGGCAAATATTAAAAGAGATACAGATCAATTTTTTTTAATCAGATGCACAATTATGAACCCATTTATAAAATCAAAACACTACAAAAAATCTCTAATCAATGAGTTCGTTAATTATATAAATCTATGTATCAAGTAATAAAATCATTACATATAATCTTCATAGTAACGTGGTTTGCTGGGCTCTTTTATATATTTCGCCTTTTCGTTTATCACAGAATAAATAAAGACAAACGAGAAATGGTTGAAATTTTTAGTCTAATGGAAAAAAGACTACTTTACTATATTTGTGTCCCATCATCTATTTGCGTCCCGCTATTTGGCACCTTAATGATTATGATAAACACCTCTCTGATCCATCAAAACTGGATCTTTTTAAAGCTTATATTTGTATTACTTTTGTATATTTACCAGTATTTTTCAATCATAACGTATAAACGATTTAGAAAGAATTCTTATTTTCTCTCCGAAAAGCAGTGTAGATATATTAATGAGATCCCAAGCATTCTACTTATTTTAATAATATTTATTGCATACTTTAAAAATAGCATAATCTAATATGACAAAATATATTTAAGGTAAAAGGATTCATGTTTTTAAAAAAATGAATCCTTTTATTCATTAGACGCTCTTTACTGCTTTAAAAAATCTATAGTCATTTGTGACTTTTTAGCTACGCCACAAAATTGTTGATCTCCAAAACTAGCGCACACATCTGTTGTTGCCTTTTTGACCATGTTTAAACAACCCATCTGCAAGCTTGGCAAGTATCCTTCGCTCGATACGACATCATTATGGCAAGCATAGAATGTCGGCACGTCTTGCTTTGCAGTGAGTGGGCCAGGTATCGCTCTCATGATGTACTCCTCAGAATCCCAAGCTCTTACGACTCTCAATACACCCGGATCATTACCGTCCATATCAACCCAATCTTGCATCATGTTTTCTTTGGACCAACGCATACCCTCTGTTAATTCCTCCACAGTAAGTGGCGCGATATTGAACTTTGCTTGCGCCTCCATCCAAATAGCTCCACCTGGGTCATTTCCTGCTGAAGCTCTATTTGAGGAAATCAAAAAAACAAATACAAACAAAAGGCTCAAGCCGATGTCGTAAAATTTATGCCGTCGATATGTGAGTCCCTCAATCAAGCCACGCTCTCTGTTTTCTTGCAGAGCCTTTTTGACATAAAATTTCAAACTCAAAAGAGCCTCCCGAATGTAATTTGTTTGTTCGTTAGTGAAATACCCATCTTCTTGGAAAAATGTGTTTTTCTTCCAAAAAATCTCATCCCCAACCTTTTCTTTCATGAGATCAAATATAAGTGAGTCCTTGTCGGCCTCTATTTCTTTGTCTAATGGATGCTCAGTGAAGTTTGCAAAGTTATTTGGGTATTTTGAGTAATATTTGTGATCTGATGTCACATCAATCAAGCCAACAGCACAAAATCTGTCCATTATATCAGAAGCGCGTCCTGAATCTGGTTCTGGTGCATATTGTTTGATTTCATTTAAGGATAGCGGTTTTATCCGCGTCAGATGAAAGAGCTTTAGCGAATAGTCCTCCATCATTATTTCAACTGTCTGTTCTTTAGTGAATCTGACCGAAGGCGTATCCCTCGGATCAATTTTTATTGGTGGTTCCCCATTACCATTTATTAGTTCCATTTTTTACCCCTCTTGTATGTTGGTTACAATTTCCCCTTAATGCGTAAATCTTCGACTTTTAGATTCGATAGATTTAGCATCAGCTCATTCAGCTTGCGTTTTGCTGCTTCGTTCTTCTCCTTTCTCATCTGTATTAATAGCTCAGCCTCTAATAGCTCAATGACTCTTACATATTTTCTAAAAGGCATTAGGCGCATGGCTTCGCTCACATAAAACTCGTCTAAATCACTTGGTGAGTAAAACCAGCTCATGCCGAAATCGAATTTTCTTGCGATTTTGGCAAGATCAGTTGCACTTATTTCACGCACCCCAATTTCCATTTTTGCAATTGTTGTAACTGGAAAATTAGCGATTTTCGCAAATGCTTCTTGAGTCAGATTTTTTACTCGTCTTAACTCTTTTAATTTCTTTTGAAATTTATCTTGTGTAATCCCCATGCAAAAATTTGTAGCGATTATCGCAGTTTTTGGAAACAAAATAATTTTGACCAAGTATTCTTTTCTCACATACAAGTGCGCCCCTCTGTTTAGCTATTGGTTTTCCAATACTTACAAAGAAAGGAATAAAAATGCGATTTTCGCAAGTTTTGTTGAAATCACCGGACATTTTTTAAAAATATCCGGCATTCAATAGAAAACAGGGATTATTTACAAACGTGTCGATGAACTCGACACCTAACGGGGAGAAAAAATGACAGCAGTAAAACAACTTAAACCAACTGATACTTCTTATATTGAAGAACAAATTACCGAAGTCTTTCAATATGAGAGCAATCTACCAGAAACAATGACAGAATGGAGCGATTACTTAAAACAGTTCGATATAACTCTAAAAGAGGATCTGCCTCTTAATATCGAATATTTTGATAGTTTATCTCATACTAATAGTATTAATGAGCTTTGGAAAGATTTAGTAACTGAACATCCTTTAAGTCATCAAATACAAAAAAACTTAGCTTTACTAACGCCAATACAAAAACAGATCGTACATCTCTCTTATTGGGAAGGGCTTTCACTTCGAACCATAGGTAAAGAAATGAAAATGTCCAAGTCCAATGTTTTAAAACAACGAGACAAAGCAATAAAACGTTTGAAACACGAAATTTCAAAACATGTCTCTACCAATACAAATAGTGTCCACAAAATTTAGTGTCAGTGGACAAGTGTACACGGGTGACCACTTTTCCTATGAGTGGGAACTGTGTTTAAAACCAAAAAGGAGGTTTAAAAGTGCATAAGGGGTTTAGGGAAGATTTTGTGAGATCAGAATTGAGGAAGCTACCCGATCAAATAAGGCTCGCCATTATTTTAAGATTTTGGCACCACGAAACGATTGAGTCGATTTCTCAATACATGAATATCAAATGGTATGAGGCGAATAAGTTAATAGAAGATGGGGTCATTTTACTCAAGAAGGGTTCTTTGAGTGGAATGTTCGATCAACAACTAAAATACGGGGTAACAAAATGAATTTTTTAAAAATATATGAAGCTCGAAAAAATAACAATAAATGGTGTATGGGGGAAGAAATCGGGGCATTGAAGCTCAACTATGACGATCAATCGCATAGATTTAAATTTCATCAAAGTGTACGGACGTTAAATGTTCAATCTGTGCGAGATCCATTTAAAAACACTGATTACAACGTGACTAACAGTTCTGGTGAAAACGTCGGTGCGGGATATTTTTTAAAGCAAGATGGAGAAACTTTTATTTTTCTAAAAATGAAAGATTCGAGGACTCACTACCTTGTCCACGTGCATACAAAAAGCAGCAACAAGGTGGCCTGAAAATGGAAAACAATAGTGAACAACAGAAAGTTTTTAAAATGGGCTGGCTTGACCCAAGAACTGGGCAGGTATTTGAGGCAGGTGTTGCCATTTTTAACCAAATGTACGGCGAGTATTATTTAAAAATATTCGAGGACGATGGAAACGGTCAGTATTATTTAAAACCAGTCTCCTCTGATGGCAATAGCGCCACCTACAGAGTCGAGCGTGTTTTAAAAAACAGTCGAGGCCATTTTTTAAAGCGAAGTAACGTTGGCGACGGCCATTCAAGTGCTGAGACCGATGGAAACATTTTTATTAATTACGGGTCTAAGTATAAGACCCTTGTCATTTATATGGAGGATTGACTTATGAAGAAAAATTTATTTTTAATTTTAGGGTTAGCGGTTGTTCTGGGTGTAATCTATTTTGCACCGGAGATGAGCTTTGCTCAAAGTTTCGGCGGCGGTGCTGGTTTTGAATCTAAGGTTAATAATCTCACAAACAAACTCTTAAAGTTCTTATTACCAGCAATCAGCATCATTGGACTGATCTATGCAGCAATTCTTGCGGCTACTGGAGATGAGAACGCCAAGAAGCGAATGATTTTGGTTGTGATTGCAAGCATTGTGGGATTCTTAGCGCCTGTAATTATTGGCTGGATGCAATCAGCCGTTGGGGTTTAGCCCATGCGCGATGAATCCACCATCCATCGACATTTAGACGCAAAGATGAAGCTCTGGGGCATGGAAGCTCCAGACCTTCTTATCTGCCTTATGGTGTTTGCAGTTATGAGCCTATTGTTTAGCGGGACATTTTTAGAAATCCCTCTTACGTTTGGATTTCCATTCACATGTTTATTTATTTTAGTGTTTGCAAAGCGCGATAAGCCCGAAAAATTTCTTACGCATTTTTCAAAGTATTACTTAACCGAAGGATTTCACTCCTGTCAGGAGAGGAAGGATTTTTAAAATGACTGATTTTTTACCTTATTGGCATTTTGATAAAGATTTTATGGTTTTCTCGGATGGCTCCTTGGGAGCAGGCTTTAAACTATCCAGCATGGACATTTCTTGTAAAAGTAATGAGGAAATTAATTTTTTTAATAAAAATGTGGAAAACTTTTTAAAGTCATTGGATGAGAGCATAAGACTACAAGTATTTTACAGACTATCGCCAGATGTAAGCGGAATCATCAACACACATCGAAAAATTTCGGATCTCGACAGTCCTATTTTAAAAGATGTGAATTTGTCGAGAATATCCAGTTTTGAGAAAAATATGGAAGGTAAAAATTATTTTTCGACAGATGTTTATCTTTTCATCAGATCAAAGCCAACGGTATTAAAAAAGCAGGGCCTTTTTCAAAAAACAGAAAAATTTGTTTCTGTTATCGATGAGGACTATAAGATTTTTAAAGACAAATTTCTTAAAAATTTTGAAAAAGTATTTTCTTCGTTATCGTCCTTGGGGCTTTCGCCAGAAGTCTTGAAAAACGAAGAGTGGTTTTCGCTCATTTACGAATTTTTAAACTTAGAGCGTTTCCAAAAGTTTGGCGCTAGCTCTTTTCGCAAAGAGGAATCACTTTTTCCTCAATCTTTGAGTGAGGTGGCTTGCCAGACTGATTTATCTGTTTCTAAAGATGGACTCACTCTTGGCGATTATAAATACAAGATTCTATCCATGAAGCTCGTACCAGATGGGACCACCTATAGCGCCATGGTTGAGTCATTAACAAAATTGCCGTTTCATTTTTGGCTTGTGCAAAATATAGAGCCACTCGATCAATCGAAGGAAAGATCAAAACTTTCTTTAAAACGCCGGATTGCGCACTCCATGGCAAGCGGTAGTGAAAAATTAAGCGATCTTGAAAGCGAAACGAAGTTCTCAAGCATTGAGGATCTTTTGCGGGAACTTACAAATGGTACAGAAAAACTGATTTCTTTTGATCTCAACATCATCCTTTGGGACAAAGACCACAGAAAGCTTGATGAAAAAACAGACAAAGTAACTACAGCTTTCCGTAATATGAATAATGCCGAAGGGATCACTGAAACCTATGCTTCTTTTGAGGCCTTTACGCACTCTCTTCCAGGTGTATGCGGCGGCTTCAGGTCAAAAACTGTTAAAACAAGCAACCTGAGCCATTTAATGCCGTTATACAGCTCATGGGAAGGTAATTCTAAACCAGTTTGTTTGCTCCCGAAGCGGGACTCGACCTTGTTCGGGCTAAACCCATTTGAGCAGAGCCTACCCGCTTGGAATGGGATCGTCTTCGGCGGCACCGGAAGTGGCAAGTCGTTCACAGTAACTCAGCTTATGCTTATGTTTTACGCACAGAAAGAAAAGCCGCGAATTATTTGGATTGATAACGGCGCTTCATCAAAGCGGCTGGTCGAGCTTTTTGGTGGCGAATTTTTAGATCTATCAACGGAGTCGCCGTTTTCTATCAATCTTTTCGACCTGCCTGATGGAGAGTACAAACCGTCGCCAGAAAAAGTAAAACTGATTCTGGCTGTCCTTGAGATGATTTTAAAAGACGAGGGCCAACTTTCTTTACCAAAACGCGAAAAAGCGATTTTAGAAGAAAATATTTTTAGACTTTACGATGGCGGTAAAAAAGTTCCACGTCTGTCTGATCTGCGAGATGCTTTAAGAAAGCACCCGATGCCAGAGATGCAAAAGTATGCTGATATTTTATTCAGTTGGACAGGAGACACCGCATACGGAAAAATTTTAGATCATGAAAGCAACATCACTTTTAAAACAGATCTCATCTGTATTGAAGTGCAAGCGTTGAGTAATCATCCAGATTTAAAAAATGCCATTTTGTTGCTTTTAACCTCGTACATCCAAGAAATGTCATGCCGTGATTTTGCACGACCTTATTTATTGATTGTCGATGAGGCCGAAAGACTTTTCCAAACTGAGATGGCTAAACAATTTGTCATCACTTGCTATCGAACTTGGAGAAAGTTCAATAGCGGCATTTGGTCATTGAGTCAGAACTATAAAGATTTTTTAAGTGATAAGAATCTGCGAGATTCGCTTTTGCCAAACACCACCAGCTTGATTGTTCTCCGGCAAAGAAAAATCGACTGGGATGATTTCCAAAAAACTTTTGATTTTAATGATGCGCAGATGAATTCGATCAAAAGCCTTGAGATTGTTAAACGTAAATACAGCGAGTTTTATTATCTGCAAGACGAGAAGGATGCGCTATTAAGACTGTCGCCTGATCCTCTTTCGTATTGGATATGCACGTCCGATCCGAACGACAAAGCGGCCATTGAGACGGCAAAACAAAAGTATCCTGAAAAGAGTATGTTAGAAGTTTTGAAAGAATTAGCTAAGTAGAATTGAAACTACTCGTCGAGATAAATCTTATGATCTTCGAACCATTTCATAAGATCATCTCGGTTAACTCGACTAGCGGCCACATCGTCAACAACTGTTGCGAGGGCGTTTGTGTTTTTATCTAGCGGATATTGCAAATCCATTCCATGATCGTTCAAAAATGTAATTGCAGTTAAAACCGCAGTTCTTTTGTTACCGTCAGTGAAGGCATGACATTTTGTAAGATAAAAACATAGTGCCCCTGCGACACGAGCTAAACCTCCGTGCGCAAATGGATATGTGCCGGGATAAAATGCAGATGATATAGCGCTTTCAATTTTGCTAATATCCATACAGTGGTGCGGATTACCACCCTCTGTGCAAATAAATTTATTTAATTGCACGACGGCCGCAGCCGTCGGCAGAAGAATTGACTTCACTTCAATTTATCCATTGCATCTTTGTGCTTTTTAAACGCCTTCTCAGCAGTTTTCATAAATTCTTTTGTGTCCACAGGAACAAGATTAATTGTCTGAGGCTCTGAGATAAATTTTTCGAGCGCAAGATTAACTAAATTGGAGAACTTAATACCATTAGCAACCAGATATTTTTCTACTCTTTCATCTAATTGCTCTTCAAGTCTTACTGTTTTAGGTAGTCCCATAAAACCTCCGATGTATTAATATTACTACAAAATAATACATTATGGAAGAGAATTTGTAAATTATTGAAATAACTTAATTATTTTAAAAGGAGAAAATGATATGATATCAAAAAAGAAGTACAAACTTATATTTTTAATGCTGCTGTTTACGCGGCAATCGCACGCATTTTTAGGCGACGGAGGCGCTGGCTGGGCCCAGCTCCCATACCTCATTAAGATTCTAGAGGAAAACTACAATCGCTACAAGCAACTTCAAGTGATGATCCAAACCGCAAAAAACCAAGAAGAGTTTTTAAAATCACTTACCACTGGTCTTGATAACTCGATTGGTCTCTTGGAGTCTTTGCCGCTTAAGAACGAAAAAATTCTATCTGAACTCAAAGATTTTAAAAAGGGCTACGGAACTGTTCTTGATCTGTATGGCTCCATTCCAAAGAGCAAAGAGGAGGCGCTGCAAGTGCTGCACGACAAGAGCGTCGCGGAGAGTTTTAAAATGGTTGCCATGACTGACGATCATTCTCGACTTCAAGAGGAAAACGCCGATCTCATAAAAATAAATGCAAGAGAAGCTTCTCTAAAAGGTGCCGCAAGAATGACCGCAGAATCCAATGCTTTGATTCTGGATAGCTTAAACCAACTTATAAAGCTCCAAGCTCAAAGTTTAAAACTTCAAAGCGAACAACTTGCAATGCAAAATAAGAACAGCAAGACGCAGGTGGATTCTTTTCAGAAGATCAATCAAGGCTTAGGCGACGGATTTAAAAAGTTTCAACAAAACCCCGGACTCACTAGGTTTTAATGTTTGAAAACATTGCTGGGATTGCTCGTGAGCTTCGATCTGAACTCCTGAGCGTGTATTGGGTGCTAATCATACCTCTTGTGATTTTTCTTATTATTTTAGAGTTTTTAAAAGAGGACCAACAACCCATCAACGTTGTTGATATTTTGAGAAGGACAATCATTTCAGTTCTTCTTTTGATTTCTTTTGAAGAAGTCATGCACACTTTGTCTTTTTTGAGCGATGGTATTTTGCAAAAGCTTGACCAAAAGAACAATTTTTTAGAGGTGATGGGTCACTTTGGACCATCAACCAACAACAAATCAAGTTCGTTGTTTGATTTTAGAGAGCACATTCTCTACTTCATAGCGATTATTGCCTACATGATTGCGTATCTTGGATTTTTCTTTGCCGAGGCATTGACACATTTTGTATGGGCCATCTTGTACATTATCTCACCGCTTATGATCTTGGCATTCATTCCAAGACAAACGGCGTTTGTTACGGGAAATTTGTATAAGAGTCTGATCCAAGTCGTTCTCTGGCGTATTTTGTGGAGCACACTTGGCGCACTTTTATTGCGTCTTGCAGCCGAGCCTCAGTTTATGGGTTTTGAAGACTATCTTCAATCCATCGTGATGAACCTTTGCGTGGGCGTAAGCATGCTTCTTGTGCCAATGGCGACAAGATCCCTCATCAATGACGGTCTATCCTCAACAGCATCGGGCTTTGCTACTGCACCTGCTCAACTTGCGATGAAGTACATCAAACTTAAAACCATGGGAACCATGAAACTCCCAAACAAAGAAAGGAGAAACGATTTTAAACAAAACGAACAAAGTAAACGATTTGATTCTAATAAAAACGAAAGGAAATAAAAATGATCGAAAAAATCAAAAACTTTTTAAAAAATAAGCAGGTAGATAATCTGCCTCAAGGCGTCCACTCGCAGTGGATCACCTTAAACCGAGTATTAATGTTTTATCGTTACATGAGCGCTGTGTTTATTTTTCTAGCACTGGGAGCCTGGGTAATGATGGCATGGAGTCTTTTAAGAGATCCCTTTGTCGTTGTGCTAAACCACAAAGAACGTATTTGGGTAGAAAGCGAGAAAAAGGATGTGCCGATTGAGCGCGAGGAGGTCGTCGAGATCATCAAACGCTTTATTGAAAAGCGGTATCAGTGGAAAAAGCTAAACCTCGACGAGGTCCTTCACCACATACAACCCATCACCACGTCGGGACTTTTAGATAAAATCAAAGACGATCTTTTATTGTTTATTAAAAATGACCTGTCTAAGAAAAAATTTGAACAAGCCGTGGCGAACATTGATGTAAAAATCAGTGACAGTGCAGTAATCGCAAGCTTTGATCGCGTGATTCGTGTTGATGGATTGCCACTTGTGGCTCCTTTGCAACTGAGTTTGGAACTTATCCGAGGAAGTCGAACGCGTTTTAACCCCATCGGGCTCTATATCAATGGCATTATCGAGCACCAAAGGAATTAGTTATTTTAAGACTATTCGTGGGTGTGCTTTGTATAATGCAAAGCCTGTATGTGTACGGAAGAGATATAAAAACCGTAAATTTGAGTGAGAATGAAATTTATCCGCTAACGCTTGTTCTTGGGAAAACGACGCTTTTAAGATTTTCAGAGAAACCGCAAAAGATCATCTTTGGCAACAAAAATTACTTTAACATCGAAAACGCAGATCGAGATGTGGCGCTTCAACCACTATCGAGAGTTTCGACAAATATGTTCGTGTATACCGAAAAACAAACTTTTGGGTTTGACGTATCAGTTTGCGAATCTTGTCGAGGCGATGATTTTATCAAAGTTTTTGCTAAATCTGAAAAACCCAATGAGGTTTACCAAAAGATCGAAGTTGATGAGTTTATTGAGAAGTCTTTTAAAAAAGATTTATCCATAAAGGACTTAAAATTTTCTTTTCAAAAGGTGAAATCAAATTCGGACATCGTCCTCATTGATTTTATTGCGACAGCAAAGAAGTCTACATCGTCAAAGACCATAAAAATTTCGATGAAGGGCAAAGACCCACCAAAGCTGGATGTCGTCTTTGAAAACGCCACCATAGACAAAGAAAAAGTCCGTGGTCGCATTGTGGTTTATCAGAACCCAAAAAGAAGTTTTGATCTGTCCATTCAGTATTTAAAGCAAACAAGATTTTTACGAATCGAAAGGAGTTTATTAAAATGAAAAAGCTATTTATGAAGATCGTCGCTTTCTTCCAAAAAGAAAGCGGCGGAAAAACAGTCGTTGATAAACGAAAACTGGGATTTTTCTTAGTCATTATTTTGATACTGACTACAGTTAGTTGGTTCGCATGGACGTTTTTTACAAACGACACCTCGGTTCTCATGAAAACAACTGCAAGTGCCAAAGAACAAGCAAAAGTTGATGAAGAGAGATCCGCTCCGACAAACGATGATGGCAGCACTGGTACAGTCGGCAATTCGCAAGTTCTAGGAAATGTCCCTAAAAGCACAAAGCCTTCAAGAAAGACTGTGAAACCTTTTATTAAATATAAGGCTTCACAAATCATTGATCTTTCAAGCGATGAGTCTTCGAGCGAAAAGCAAAACGCTCGCGGCACCGTCGTTAGGGTCAGGCTTTTAACATCCGTGGACACCAGAGAGCCGAGCCAGATCTGTAAAGCCATGGTGCTTGATCGGTCGATGCTCGGCCTTCCTGCAAAAAGCCTTTTGTTTGGAAGTGTGACCATGGGGGCCAGCCGCAGGGCTATCATTAACTTTGACCATGCTCTCTTACCGACTGGGGAGGAATTGTCCATTAAAGCTCAGGCCATTGATTCTAAAACGAACCTCATTGGCATAATCGGCGATTACCACGGAAAGCTCGGATCAAGAGCTATAGGTACAATGGCCCTTAATATGGCCTCAGGGATGAGCGAAGTGTTAGCTCAAAAAGAGTCCCTCGGCGGTATTCAAGGCCAGGTGGCTGTGAAATCCAGTCTTAAAAATGCCTTTTATAACGGCATTGCAAAAACAGCAGAAAGCGAAGCTGGCCGACAGGCCGAACAACTTAACCAAGAGCCAGAGTACGTTTTATTAAAAAACGGCACTGAGTTCTCAATTCAACTTTTAGAAAAAGTAGAGGAAAAAATATGAGTAAAGAGAAAAAATCATCAGGAACCAATAATTTATTTCTATTCATGAAAGGCCTTGGAATTATTTTTAGTGCCGCTTTTCGTGAGTACCAACGATGCTCAAGTGCTTCAATGAACGCACTTCTTGTATTGGGTGTCGTTATTATTAGCGCTATTTATCGGATGAGTTATCACAAATCCGATATTGTAAAAATATTTTCTAAACACCCAGAAGTGCTCTCGTGGAAAGCATGTTTTATCTTATCTGGAATGACCATGTTTTTAATTTGCCTCGTCTTATTTTTAATATTGGGATTACCCACCATGCTTAAAAACATGAAGTACCAGAATATTTTTAATGTTCTGGGTATTAAAAACGGCGCTGGCGAGTTTCCAGAGATTATCGAAGTACATGACCTTGGAAATGATAAGGAGCTGATTCAGTTTCTCGCTAAAGGCGTGAGCGTTAATGAGTTTGAAACTAAAAACGGTAACTTTGCAACGGCCTATGGAAAAACGGCCTCAGAAGTGCGCCTAGGTAAAAATAAAAAGTTTATTGAAGTGCTGCTCTCTGGCAAAGAAATCCCAAAATTGGTGTTGTTTGAAAATATTAAAGAGAAATTCAATCAAGCCTATAGCTTCGTTATCGGCGAAAGCATAGAGCGAGTTATCACCCAAAGGATGGACAGTCTTCCACATTTGCTGATCGCTGGGTCCACAGGTGGCGGTAAAAGTAATTTTTTTCGCCAAGTCGTTTTAAGTTTGCTTAAAAACTCAAAACACGTTCAGTTTTATCTTTTGGATTTAAAACGAGGGATTGAGGTTGTCGAATTTAGTGACCTTCCCAACGTGAAAATCGCCAAAGACGAAAAGGAAGCTGTCGCCTTGCTTGAAAAAATTGTTGGTGAGATGAAAAACAGGTTTAAATACTTGGAAGAGAACCGTAAAAAGAAAATCGTCCCAGAGCATGACAATAAGGATTTAATTGTCGTTGCCGTCGATGAGGCTAGTGTCCTTTTTGGTAAAGAACGTGCGGATTCTGAAAATAAGGAGTACATCGACAAGGCCCGTGACCATATTGATGAGCTTGCAAAGCTTGCACGCGCAGCGGGCATTCATTTGATTCTGGCGACGCAGAAGCCTGTTAAAGACTCGATCGACACCAAGGTTTTAGAAAACCTCCAAGGTCGAATGGCGTTTCGTATGCAGAGCGTGGCTGGCTCAAACGTAGCACTTGGCAATAAACGAGCTATTGAACTTAGCGACATCAAAGGGCGCGGGATTTGGCAAAACGGAACATTTGAAACCGAGGTACAAACACCGCTTTTGACAGATGAACTGCTAGAGGCTGAACTCGAAATTATCAAAAAAGACTTTGCAGAAGGTCGCAGACGACTGCAAGGAGAAATGTTTTCTACCACTCAGGCGACTGCCGACAAAAAGCACAAAGAGTTTGAAAGTTCCATTACAGATCAAGATCAACATTAATTTAAAAATGGCAGGTTTGTTAGTCTTTAACAAACCTACCTCAAATTTTTAGTAAAAAGGAGGTTTATATTTGAGAAAAAATACCAGAAAAAAGTATCCCGAAGTAACTGCAAGAGATCTCAAAATTCTTGTGTTTGTTTTGGAAAGTAAAATCGTTAGCAGAAACCAGTTACAAAATGAGTTCTTTAGCCACACAAAAACTGTGCGATCATTGAACGCAAGACTCAACCGATTGGTGCTTTTGAGTTTACTTTCTCGAGCTGGAATACAGACAGAAAAAGAATTTTTGTTTTGTTATTCAATCACAAAGGAGGGTCTCTTTATTGTACAAGAGCATTTAATATATAAACCATTAAAGTTACCAGAAAGGAGTGAGAAACCAATTCATGATTTAACACTTGTTGATATTCGACGATTTATTTCAAAAAGAAAATGCGTGCTAAACTATTTGACGGAAAATGTACTTCAATGTCTAGATATCTGTGCTGAATATTACAATCTAGGTGCGTTTGTAAAATCAAATATGGATGCTGCTATTGAGTTAGAGATTAACCAGAAGCGATTCTGGGTGGCTCTTGAATTTGAAAATACTTGTCAATCTTTTGAAAAAACAGATAAAAAACTTAAAAAGTTTTACGACAGTGAAATTGCTGCTATGTTTTTAGTTTGCAGAACAAAGACACAGCTCGAACAAATTCAAGCCGTCGAAAGTGACATTTTAAAATCACGAAACTGTAAATCCAGAATCTACGGCATTTCTTTAGATGTACTTTTAGCGACAACAACAAGTATCAACTTTACATCACAGAGTGGATTAACTGTAAGACTCCCATAAGGTCTACTTACTGTGTACTTAACCCATACTAACCCTCTACCAAGTATGTAGAGGGTCTCAACGATAAACCATTGAATTTACGTTTAAAAAACTTCGATTTTTCGACTCATACAGCAATATATGGATATTTTGCTGTTTTGAGATGGGAATTGGGAGTTTTTGAACGGAAGTTTACGAAAGGAATTTATGAAAAAAATTGTATTTCTTTGTTTAGTTTTTTTAAAGCTCACTGGCTGTGCTTCTTTTATAGAAGAACAAAAGGAGAAGAAAAAAAGAGAAAAAATATTTGGTCTGGACCAAGTGACCGCCCAACGGCCTGAGATCGACAAAGATTTCATGCTCGCAAATCCAAATATAAAAAAGCAGTGTCATCCGTGGAAAACCAATGGCAACGAACTAATCCAAGCTCATTGCACTTGGACGATCCAAGGCACCGCGAGCTGGAAGCGAACAAGCAACATTGGTGGTGTAAAATGAGTGAGACTACCAAGGGTGTTCGGGTTCTTATCGACGAAAAGAACAACTCATTACTCATGGATAAGATGAAGGAGATCAGGCTTGAGTCAGGCGTTGTTAATCCTAGCAAGTTCGTTAATGCCGTTTTAGGAATTTTCTTTGAAAAGTATTACGAAAAACATAAGCCAAGTTTACAAAAAATTATGTTTGATCGTAAAAAATATATGAGAAAACTTCTTCGACGCAGTTTGACCGAGGAGGAGCTGCGAGACGAGCTATTAAGGCTCTCTAAGGGGGCAATCTGACCCCTTCTTTTTTTTCGTCGAAATCAGCGACGTTTTTATAAACAAAACGTCGCCGCTTTGAACTGAATATAGGAGGGTAAATTTTAAAAATATCCTCTTAAAAATTGTATTTTTTAATTCTATTAACCATTGAAAAAGGAGTCTTTATACGCCATATTAAGAATGGAAATGCGGTCACTAGCAATAACGCCAGTGACCTGTTCTTTGAAAATCAAATAGTGCCTGAATTTCTCAATACAAAATTAGCCTCGCAGTTTTTGGGAATCACTGAGAATGCTTTGCGAATTAAAGTATGTCGTGGACTTGTCCCCTACTTTAAATTTGGAAGACAGCTCAGATTTCGATACTCCGAGCTACGTTCTTTTCTTCTTAGAAAGGATGTGTAATATGCCTATCATTAAGTATGAAAAAGACGGAAAAATTTTGTATCGTGTGCAAGTAAAAGCCAGAGATAGTAGCGGTGTCCAGAAATCAAAGACCAAATTCAACATACCGACCCTAAATGAAGCTTACGAGATTGAGTTTGAATTAAAAACTCAACTCAATGCTCATAAAAATAGAGTGGCGTGGATGGGATGGTCTCAGCGAGTAATGGATCGGTACAAAACAGAGTTTTGCGCCTCGACCCACAACAATTACTCAAAAATTCTTAGAAAGTGGGTAAATCCACTTTGGAGCAAAAAGTTCATTGATGACCTCACCCCTACAGATGTTCATCATCTAATTTACGAACATGTACAGGGCGTTTCGAGCAATACTCGCAAAACAATTCTAAAAATTGTGAAACGTGTATTCAATATGGCAATCGAAGAAGGGTTGCTTAATCGAAACCCTGCCTTGGCCGTAAAGGTAAGAGTTGGTGATGTTCAACAAGGGGTTTTAAATAGAAGCGAGATTGATTTATTTTTACAGGAAGCAAAATCACTCAATCATCGTTTTTTTTACCATTGGACATTGGCTCTTTTAACTGGAATGCGTAGCGGAGAACTCTACGCACTTCGCTGGTCAGACGTAGATTTTGAATCGGGATTTATTAGTATTAATAAATCATGGTCAAAAATGAATGGCGAAGGACCTACGAAAACAGCTAAAAATCGAGTCTGCCCGATTTCATCAACGTGTAGAACTTTCCTGTTTGAACTCAAACTCAAAATGGGCGAATCAGAGTATGTTCTACCTCGTTCACGCGAATGGGCACAGGGAACGATTGCCATTGCTACCAAAGATTTTTGTAAATCTCTCGACATTACCCCGATCAAGTTTCATGACCTTAGAGCCACGTTTATTACGCAAATGCTAAATAACGGCGTTGCTCTTTCTAAAGTTATGGCGATAGTCGGCCACTCTTCCTTAAAGACCACTCAAGGCTATTTAAGGCTTTGTGGAAAGGACGTCGAAGGTGCCACTGAAGAACTCAAAATCAACCTACCTCAAGCTGTTCATGGGGGTAAAATCCTTGAACTGAGACGGTAATTTCGAGACATTTCGCTGGACAAGAATCTAGAAAAACGAGTAAATTGTAAGTGTTCGATTTAAACTGCTTTTTTGGTCTGGGATGGTCCCCGACCATTTTTCATAAGCCCAAAAATCCCAAAAATCTGAATTTTTCAAAAACCAAAAAATTGTAACTACTTGAAAACACGTCAAGGGCGCCTGCCTTTTGTGCAATTACTTCGGGACATTTCCCGATATTTCATGAGTATGCTTCAAAAGCTTCACTACATGCTTCATGGTTTTGACCTTGCAAAGCCAAATCAGAAATCCTTAAAAGCCTTGCTGAGAAAGGGTTTTAAGGCTTTCAGAACGGAAACTCTAGAATTGTAAATTGAAGTTTATAGACCTGAAGAGCTTCACTGGCTGCAATCAGCCTTTCTGATTTGCTGCTTCGAAAAGCCATTTCACAAGATCCACCATAACCATAGTGTCCTTACGACAGTAATCTAGAGAAGCTTGGATCAGGGTTTGTCGTCTTTCATCTTTTTCATCAAGGGATAAAATCTCCTCAAAAGCTCTCTGCGCATCGCCACCATAGGCAACCAGCATCCCTTCGTAGGAATGCTCCTCCCCTAGAAGGGCAGGAGCAACTTTCTTTAGCTTAAAGGAACATTCAAAGGTGTTATCGTATACATTCTCACGAATGATCGGTAGCGGATCTACAATTCTGTCTAGCAGAGCTGAAAGATCTTTTTCATACTCTTTAGAAAACTCAGCTAACTCCCTAATCCTCGCCGATTCAAAGTTACTATAATAAGCAATTATAGACCCAGCATCGCCACAAGCCTCAAGCAAAGCTGGAATTAAATTCGGCCTAGGATCAGTAGAGTCTGTATGCAAATACTCTCTGTGAGTAATTTCAGAACCAAGAGAATCTATTTTATGAACACTAAATTGGAATGGGACTTGCTGATAAGGTTTCGTATCCGTATATCGAGGTATAGCCGGATTAATTGTTTCAAAATCAAGAAATATGAAGGGAAACTTCCAATCTTTGATTGCATTTTGTAGACCTACCGGATCAATAAATCTATTTTTTGATTTATAAGTATTAATTATTCGCTCTTGTAGTGGAGTTAATTCTTCGATTCCTGAATCATCTAAATTAATAATTCCAGACCTGCCCGGCCTAAACGGATCCATGTTAAGCTTTCAAATGGGTCCTAAGAAGGAGGCAAAATGGGAAGAAAGATCCATAAAACAGAAGAGATTATCCAACACCTACGCACTCACGATTTAAACGTGGGTACAGGCATGAGTAAAGAGGAATCCGCTCGTCAAATTGGCGTGACCTTGCAAACACTCAACAGCTGGAAACGAGAGTACGGCGGTTTGCGCGTCGATCAAGCAAAACGATTAAAAGAGCTTGAGCTAGAAAATGTTCGACTCAAAAAAATTGTTGCCAATCTAACAATAGACAATTCGATTTTAAAAGAAGTGGCCGAGGGAAACTTCTAAGCCCGCGCCGGCGCCGAGAAGCTGTAGCACATGTGACAAGCAAGTTGTGTGTGTCGGAACGGCGGGCTTGCGTAGTTTTACAACAACCACGTACAACACAGCGGTATGAAGTGCGACCTGATGTTTTAACAGAGCACATTCGCCCACGGGTGATTGAGCTTGCCAAAGAGTATGGTCGTTATGGGTATCGTCGCGTGACGGATCTACTCAATATGGAGGGGATCAGCGTTGGCAAAGATCGAGTGTACACTATTTGGCGAGAGGAAGGATTAAAGGTGCCAGAGAAGCAGCCGAAGCGCTCTCGATTGTGGATAAATAACGGTAGCTGTATTCGTTTAGCGCCAACGCATAGGAATCATGTTTGGAGTTATGATTTTGTATTTGAGCGAACGCGAGATGGAAGGAGTTTTAAAGTTCTCAATATCATAGATGAGTTCACGAGGGAGTGTTTATGTTCACTTGTAAAGAGGAAGATCTCTTCACAGGATGTGATTTTAACTTTAGCTGATTTATTTTTACAGAGAGGGATTCCTGAGTACATACGCTCAGATAATGGGCCTGAGTTTATTGCAAAAAACTTGGTGAAGTGGCTTAAGGGATTAAATGTAAAAACATTATTTATTGAGCCTGGAAGCCCTTGGGAGAATGGCTATGTTGAATCTTTTAACGGAAAAATGCGAGATGAATTACTTAACGGAGAATGGTTTTATACATTGATTGAGGCACAAGTAATTATTGAGAGATGGCGTAGGCATTACAACACGAAGAGGCCACATAGTAGTGTGGGTAGAAGACCGCCTGTTCTGGAAACTTTACAACCCAACTTGGAATTGCTTGCGATGTAAAACTGAATCATGTAACTGGTACTAACAACGCCGGCTGGTCAATCCTTCGATGGCCTCTTATGTGGAAGCAATAACAAATTTATCCCCTAATGAGGGCACGGAAATTCTACTGATTTCTATAGGGACTGGTTCAGCTATCGAGTCAGTTTCTTATGAGACTTCCAAAGGATGGGGCGCTGCAAATTGGGTGAAACCATTAATAAACGCAACCATGGATGGGGTTTCAGCGACGACAAGTTATATGCTGTCTGCAATAGCCAAAAGAGAAGATTTAAACTTAAACTACTACCGACTTGATCCAAAAGTTGATCCAAAGAAATCGGCCATGGATGATCCCTCATTTATAAACTACTGGGAAAGCCTTGCTGTTGAATTTATTGAAGCCAATGAGCAGATTCTCGACGAAATTGCTGCTTCAATTAATTCTAAGGATCTTGATCGCTCACCGCCTACAAGCAGAGGCAATTTGTTAGATTTATAAGTTTGGCAACTAGTGGCGGAAAAGAAATTACGTCAGGTCAGTTCTAAAAATCTTTTTAGACGATCTAAAACAATTTCTTTTCGCCCTTTTATATTTACCCGATCCGATATGTGAGCATCTAAAGAGTCAAGAAAACGCTTCTCTTTTACTAGGGCTGTAAATTCCTCTATTAAGTACTGTTTAATTTTTGGATCTGCCGTGGCTAAAGCTTCTGCAAAGTCATGGCGACCATCTATTAATGTCACAATGTCTTCTATATCGTGACTGTAACTGTATTGGCCTTTTCCTCGCCCATTAAATGCTTCAATTTTTGTGGCAATTAAGTATGGAAGGTCAAAAATATTTATCTGGGTTCCATCAAGATCATATTTAATAGATTTTTTGAAGCCTTCTTTGTACCAAGGATTTGAGAACCCTAATATCTTTTCATCTGTTGGCATAGCATCTAAAATCAATTCACCTTTTTTAAACCGGCAGGTGACTTGACTATCTATGTCTTCACTAAATCCGAGATTTCTCAACTTTTTTGAGAAAGTTTCATATTCTTCTCGATGCGCAACTTCGACAATGCAATCGACATCAAATGTTTCTCTAATCTTAATGTGTTGTGGCTCAGTTACATATAGAGATATTGTAGATCCGCCTAAATATACTATTTCATCATTTATGGGAGCCAACTCTTTAACAGTAAGTTTTAAAATATCGAGATGTATTTCTGGATTTTTCATTATGCACCTTCAACCATTTTACTGAGTTCATTAGCCGCTATATTTTTTTCTCTAGCTCTTCCCGACCTTATCATTTCAACCAGTGAAGCAAGAGTGTATAGCTTTTCGTCTTTCAGACAAGCTTCTGGAAAACTTGGATGAATAGGTTTAATTACTATTCCGCGAACTGATCCCTTAGGATGTGCCCATACATAGAGATCATCATCCTTATACTTTACAAACTTGAAGCCTGGCTTTGCATAACTTGTCGGTATACCAGCAGCTAATGTTCCAAATTCTGCGGGAAACACATATTTCAAGCCATGCACTAAAAACTCAATGCTAGCCTCTTTACTAACTGCACCTTCTGAGTTTAAAAGTCCCGAGTTTTTTAAACGTCGTAACCCCAAGCTTACTTCTGTTTGGCTGATACCCAAATTTTGCGCCAACTCTTGTTGAGTCTCATCAGGATCAACCAGCATCTTGAGAAGGAGGAGTATATCTTGTGATTTAATAGCGTATAGGTTTCTCATAATGCTAATTTATCGGAAATTATTGCATATTGCAATATGAAATATGCAATAAAACCCGTCCAGAATTCGTCTAGAACAGACATTAATAAATAAAATCAATAACTTAAAAAGGAGTGAAAATGCCCCTAATAAAGCCCCTATGCCTCGTTCTGAGCCTATTTCTACCTCTAGCTAGCCATGCAGAGGTCCGACACCTAGAAACAAAAAGAGACCAAATTATAGCGGTCAAGACGGCCTTGGGAATAGCAACCATTATCCAAGTCCCTGATCGCCCCACCAGTGTTGTTATCGGAGACCAGTCCGCATTCAAGGTGGAGTATCTAGACAAGGCAATAACAATCAAGCCCCTGATCCCAAATGCAAAGACAAACCTCTATATCTATACAGACTGGCAAAGGTATAACGTAAAGCTCGTTCCGACTCAGAAAAACCTTGCAGATTATGTAGTCTATCTCCAGCCAAAAATTGAGAAAAAGAAGTCTGTTCAAATAAATTGGAAGAAATTTAATAACCATCTAAAAAACGAAAACTTAAGACTCGATGTTGAAAAAATTGGATCTACCAAAAATGGTCTTTACCTCATCGACTTTAATATTAGTGCTAATAAAAATGAAAAAATAAATCCAGAGTGGTTGTGGCTTACACAAAATGGCAAAACCGTGCCAATTCACAGACTCTTTATTGATAAACTAAAATTAAAATCAAATGAGAAGACTTCAGGACTTATCCTCGCCAGAAAAGAAGACTTATCACGCACTTCTCCCATACGCATTGAACTAAGAAGAAAGAGAATATCCTACTTAACAATTAAGGAGCCAAATAGATGGTAGAAATAGTTAAAAATATTTTCCTTAAAGATCCACTGCCATTTACTGAAAAAAGAGATCTGAATTGGCCACTAATTAAAAAGTTATCTATCTTTGGTGTTATAGCTTTGGTCTTGGTTCTACTCGTCCTTCCTGAACCTGAAGCTCAAGTGGAATCCTTCTCTGAAGAGCGACCGCAAACCTTGGCCGAACGAGAATCTGAAATTGAAAAAATTAATAACGATACATTGGATTTGCTTTCTAAAGGCCAATCAAGAAACTCACCTTCAAAAGGATTGAATCATCTTTATGGGGCTCAAGCATCCGATAGTAGCAAACATTCAAGCTCGATGGTCATCGCAAGAACTGATTTAAACTCAGGTAACACCATGCCAATGAGTAGCACCATACCATTAACCATTTCAACGGATGTAAAAGTCGAGGGTTCGCAAATACCAATCATGGCTTTAGTCACTAATGACGTTTATTACAAAGAGAGCTTAGCGATTCCAAAAGGTTCGTCTATGTTTGGACACGCCTCTGTTAGTGAATCAGATCGAGTTCACATTGACTGGAGCCTTGTGCAGTTTGCAAATGGCGAAGAAAAGAAAATTCAAGCAACTAGCATGGGATTTGATGGAAGAATTGATATCCCTGGAGAAAGTCATGGTAATGGGGTCACAAATGCATTTGGTCATACCTTATCTAAAGTGGTTGCGGCGTATGCCGAAGGCTCAAAAGAAACCGGACCACTTGGAGCAAACAGAGGTGGACATACTAATGGGGTACGAAATGCTGTGGCTGAAACGGCAAGAGATCGTAGTGAGGCCTGGGCCCAAGATCTTCAAAAACAAGTTAGATGGATAACTCTCAAGGCCGGAACTAACTTTCATGCACTGGTGACGCAACCCTTTGTCTTTCGAGATCCTGGAGCGACCTATGGGCAATGATCCTGACAATAATGTTTCTTGGCTTGTAGCGACCGCTCTGGGATTTACCTATATTTATTTACAAAAGTATTTTCATTTTACCAATCTGTTATTACCCAGTTGGAAACTGCTTTTACTTCTCTTCCTAGGAATAGTTTTCTTACTATCTATCTTTAAGATTAAAAGTAAGTCTCTCCGAGAAAACAAAGATCTTGATATCTACAAAGGTAAAGAAGATTCCACTTTCTGCGGATTTGAGGCAAAGACCAAAAATACGGTATTTGTAACTACATCACAAAGATCAATGCACACACAGGTAATAGGAACTACCAATGCCGGAAAAACGGAGTCGGTCATACTTCCCTGGGCGCTTCAAGACATTAAAAACGGCGGTGGGCTCATAATTATCGATGGAAAATCAGATCGAGGACTTCTTAACAAGTTATGGGCTTACAGCAACAAATACAGCAGGTCTGAGGATTTTAGACTTTTCTCTTTAGGTCATTTAGAAGAATCAAGTCAATACAACCCTCTGATAGGAAAGACTCCAGAAGAAGTCATTGAAAGGGTATTTAGCGCATTTGAGTTTGAAAATAGTTACTATAAAAATATTCAGTTTGAGGTCTTCGCAAATCTAATTAGGGTTTTCTTTAAAACTAGTGAGATTATTACTTTCAAGAGAATCTACCAGGCACTAAATGATAAAAACTATCTCCGAGACTTAATTCACCAATGTAATGATGATGATTTAAAAAACTGGGCCACTGGTTTTTTAGCTCTCACACCCACGGATAGAGAGCAAAGAATTAGTGGCCTCAAAGCGTCTATAAGTCATTTTGCTCAAGGCGAAACTTCCACTCTATTCGATACACTGACCCCGTCCATTGATATTGACCAAGCTTTAAACGAGAATAAAATTTTGTACTTTCAACTACCCGTGCTCTTAAGTCCATTTTTAGGTCGGGCCACGGGAAAGATGCTTCTACAGAATATTCAAAATGCAGTCGCAAATAGGCATAGAGCCGATAATCGAAAACCTAAATTCTTTTCCATATTTTTAGACGACTTTACAGAATATCTGTACCCAGGATTTGTTTCGATACTGAATAAGTCTCGAAGTGCCAACATAGGATTGGTTTTTGCGCACCAAGCACTGGGAGACATCAAAACACTTGGAGACTCAGTGGCTAATTCAATACTTACGAACTCTAACTTAAAAGTTTTCATGAGGGGGAATGATCCCGAATCCGCAGAATACTTTTCTAAACTAATAGGAACAAAGAAGACCTTAAAACTTACAGAACGGAGGAAGAAGACTTTATTAAATGAACAATCTACTGGTGATCAGTCAGCTAGAGAGGTTGATGAATTCATTATTCATCCAAATAAATTTAAAAATGAGCTAGGTACGGGACAAGCAATTATGGTTCTACCGATGTCCTATGGAGCAAAAATTATTGAATTAAAATTTCAAATGTTTCCTGATTTATCTTGTTCAGAGAAGATTATTGCCGAGAAATCATTCCCAACTGCAAAAACAGAATCGGCTCAGAAACAAAAACCAACTACAAAACCACTTATAGAAAATACGGAGGTATTATGCACATAAAAAGACAGCTAATATTAATTTCCTTGGCACTAATGCTCATTAATACTGGTTGCTCCACCCTGGGACAGTCAATGGGTTTAGGTGGAGGCATCGGGGCCGGAACAGGAGCTATTCTGGGTGGCATTGCAGACCCTGGAAGCAATGGAAAGTATCGCACCAGAAATGTTATTGTTGGAGCGACTCTCGGAGGAATAGCAGGCATGGCTACTGGCTCAGCTATTCATGGAATGAAAGAAAGCGAAAGACAAAAAGGATATGTGGCAGGTCGCAATTCAAAACCACCTTTAGCAACAGGGCTACCTCCAAACCTTAGTGACCCTAAAGTAGAAACCCGATGGGTCGAAGGCCGCGCAGTTGGCAATAAGTACATTGAAGGGCATTTTGAATACATCATAGCAGAACCTACACGATGGGATTTAGACTGATGAGACCTTACTCCATACCCAAAGAGGAAATAAAGATTGCCTCAAAAAGCGGTTTTCTGACAAAAGATCTATGGAAGAAATATTTGAACCACCGTTGTCGAAGCTGGGCTTTTGAAACCTGGAAGGGATATATTGAAAAGGGCATCTTCAAACACTACGGCCGCTTTAATAGTGGTGAGGTAATTGTTCCTAATAAAGACTCACCTATTGTAAAAGACCTTGTAGGGTCTGATATCTCTCCACCACCTTTCGCTTATCAATTAAGGCATGATGAACTGACACTAGATTTCGTACTCAAGCTTTTAAAGCAAGATAAAATCACTGACTACTATTTTGAGCCCGAAATCCGAAAGCAACCGGAAATCTTTGAACTAAATTCCCACGATAAAATACCTGACGCCATCGTTTACTCCAAAGACTCTCGATATGCTATTGAAGTCGAAATGACACGGAAAAATCCTAAACGGTATAGACAGGCGCTTGAGTCTTACGCCTCTATAAGGTCGTTTGACGAGGTCTATTATTTAACCAACGGAGTAAAGATCAAGAATCAGATCTTAAAAATTGCAAAAGACATTCAGTACCCATCTCATAGATGCCCCATTCGCTTGAGCTTGTTAGATGCAGGTTAGTTTTCCGAACGTTATCCGAACATTGGTTCGGAGAATACTCAATAATTGAAATGAAACCATTTTTTAAAAATAACCTAACTTTAACAAGTTAGGGCCGCCGCTCATTCAATTTTCTTTTTAATCGGCTGGAGACCACTCCCCCTCTACGATGTGCCGGGAAAGTGGTCTCCAGCCTGAAAGAAAATAAAATGGCGGCGACAGTAAATATAAATAAGGAGTTTAATATGGAATTAAATGTAGCTCAAAAAACCAATCCACCAGTAGTCAAAATAGATAAAAGAAAAAATCAGCAGTTTAGAGTTGTCCTTAATAAAGACGCGAATGAAGCTCTTGAAGAAATAACGAATCTGATAAATAAAGACTTTGAACACGGTGAAATTAATAAATCAGATATTGCAAACTGGGTTTTAGCAAAAGTTAAAAGTAAAATTTCAACGCAAGAAATAGAGCAAATCAAAGAAGATAACTTTGATGAATCGAAGGTTTTAGCTAACCTTCTCAAGAACGCTAAAAGCGACAAAAATTCGTTGCCAGAAGACGTTCTACTAGCCCTTAAAAACCATGTTGGGTTGGCCAAAGGCCGTAGCAAAAAGCCTAGTAAAAAAGACTAACAACAATCTTATTTTTCAAACTTCAAATTATCCCGTATTTCTGAGTATTTATAGATCACTTAAAACTGCTCTAAGCCTCACAGGATAATGGATTTAGGAGACTAACTATGTTAAAAAAACCTTCTGAAGGATCGGAAGATCCTTTGTTCTTTGGCAATAGAATAGAGCATGAGTGGCTTTCAACTGAAGAAGCAGCTCGCTTTCTATCAATCTCAACCAATGCTCTTAGGATCATGGTTCACAGAGACCAAATTAAGGCCTACAAGCTTGGTAGAAGATTGCGATTTAAAATGCACGATTGCAGGGCCCTTTTTATTAAAAAAGGAGCTTAATATGGCAATAAGATATTATGAATATAAAGGAAAGCGACTATGGGAGGTCCAAGTAAGCGGGATAGATCCTAAAGGACGAAGAATTCAACGTCGTCGTCGCGGATTAGAAACCAAGAAATCAGCAGAAAAGCTTGAGTTTGAATTAAAACGAGAGCTTGGAATGATCAAAGATGGCGCTGTACCCTACACATGGGGAGAATGGTATCAAATCTGTATAGATCGCATAAAACTCGTACACAGACCTTCTACAGTTGAACAATACAAGCGACAACTTGGTAAATGGGTGAATCCTGAATGGAATGACATTGAGCTTGCAGATATCTCAAAAAACAAAGTTTACGAAATGGTTTTTGAGCACCTACCAGCGCACCTTACTCCCTGGTCTAGAAAAACAAATCTGAAACTTATCAGAAGGATTTTTCAAATGGCCGTTGAGGAAGGACTCATTCCTAGAAATCCTACTACTGGTATTCGAGTCCCAATCGCAGATGTTGATCAAAAGGTATTTACTAATTCTGAAGTAGAAATCTTTTTGCAAAAGGCAAAAGAACTGAATCATAGATTCTACCCAGTTTGGGTCATGGCCTTGATGACAGGTATGCGAAGCGGAGAACTATTCGCCCTTAAGTGGGTGGACGTAGACTTCGACGCTAGAATTATTTGCGTCCAAAGACAGTGGACCCGAAAGAATGGATTTGGCCCAACTAAAACCCAACGAAGTCGCGTCGTACCGATTTCCGACGAGCTACTAAATTTTTTAAAAGAGTTAAAGCTTAAAGCTAGCGATAATGAATTTGTTCTTCCACACCTTCCAGAATGGAAACAAACAGCACAGGCAAAGGTGACAAAAGAGTTTTGTGAAGTCATTGGTATTACGCCAATTAAATTTCACGATCTACGAGCTACATTCATTACGAATCTACTAGCCAGAGGCGAATCTCTCGCAAGAGTGATGTCTATCGTCGGTCACAGTCAGATTAAAACCACAAACGTCTACCTCAGAAAAGCTGGTGTGGATGTCCAAGGTGGAACTGACAAGCTTGGTTACGGTATCCCCTACGATAAAATGGGCAAAATTATTGCCATAAAAGGGGGTGGCGGTAAATCAGGAAACGGTCATTTTCAATAAAGCTTCAGATTTCTTCATGGACAAAACAAAGCTAATGATTATAATGGTTTGGGGCGCCGAAAGGAGCCCCGACCAATTTTTGAAATTAGGGTTCTACGGTTCTACGGTTCTACGGTTCTACTCGGTCGATGGTGGAACTTTGTCCAACATTCAAAAATTTCATAAACTTAGCAGACGAAGCCTGTAGTTTTTAAAGCTTTTAAATCCGAAAGCCCGCTTCTGCAACAGTTTTGCGAGGTTGTTAAATCCTTCAGTGCGTCCATTTGTTAATCCTGTCGTAAAATAATTTAAAATCTCTTGCTTCCATTTTAAAAGGGTTTTTCTGATCTTTTGAACTTCTGGAAGTTGCGATAAAGCCATGCGGTCTGTAAGTGCAATTAGTGCACGCCTGGCTCGATCATAGCCTCGACATCGATAAAATCCATGGAGTGCTTCTTTAAAGTGATAGAGTTCATTTAGTTTTGGATGGAGTTTCAGCCATTCATACAAAGCTCGTTTTTCGAAGTATTCTAATTTTTCTCCATTCATGATTAGTAGCTTTCGAACAGGATTTGATCTTCGGTCACCTGTAATTTCTGTTCTTGCTTTGTTAATTAAGGGATTAAAAAGGCGAACAACGTGGAAGTGGTCAGCAATAATTTTAGCCTCAGGGAACATGGTTTTTGCAAACAGTTTAAACGGATCGCTCATATCTAAAATCTGGGGAAGATCACTTCAAAAGTACACTCAGATTATGTCAGTAAAGCAGATAAAATCACTCGTAAATATTTTGTTCGCAACGGAAACCTTCTCATTAACTATACTTAGGATATTTAAGGTCCATTGCTCAATCGTACTTCTCTTAGTCTGTCTCTTTGGTTTGTCTTTATTAGAATCAGAAGTTGATTCTAGGAAATTAAGCATCTCTTCATTTGTAAAACAAAGAATCTTATTAGCATCTATAATTTTCCCCGTTAGAACGGTATTTTTTACATTTAGATTTTCTGAAGACAAGTCTTTCGCTTGTTTAGAATTATACAGCCTTTTTGCTAATTCTGCTGTCATCACCAACGTGAGTTTGCTCTCATCTTTGCTGGAGGAAACAACCAAGGTCTCTTTAATTTGGTGAAGGTCGCCTTCAAAATGAGATTGCGGTCCTCGATCGGTGGTGGATTTTTTATTTACAGAACTACAGCAGACAAAAAGGAGACAACTCATTAGTAAATACGCAATTTTCACAGAAGCTCCTATATTTTTATATCTTCTTTGAAGCTATATTTAGCTTAAACAAATAGAATCGCTAGTCAAATTATTTGGTGATGTTCCAAGCTTAACCTAATACTGGTATTCGACTTTGGTCATTAGGTACCCACTAAATAATCTGTACATTTTACCTAACGATTTTAAACGATTTTAAACTTGAATCCTGGTTTAAAAAAACTTTATTGTTTGCTTTATCTGCCATCATTGTACAGCTTTTAAATATATCTAATTTATCTTGCCCATATGTTCTATCGATTCGCTTTGCCCAGCCACCAAGGGCTTTTCCATGTGCATCGCGCTCTAAATACTTAAGCCTTACTTGTCGTTTATCTGCATCCAAATCATAGGCGTTGGCTAATCCCAATAACGTTTTTTCTGCAGTTTTGGCAAAAAGATAACGAACCTGTTCCTCCCGACTCATTTGTGCGTATTGTGCATCTTTACTGTACTCTTTTTTGAGGGGTTCCATATTTTCCAGAACGGCTCTTAGTCCCCAATTTACTTGCCGGCTCGCACCGGGTAGAGAGATGGGCTTAAGTCCAACGCCCTTGAAGTTAACATAATCAATCACCGCCATTTTTCCAAGGTCCGTACTTAACAGCTCTTTTAAATTTTTATAGACTACATCTCTAGTAGACGGCACTTCCATTGATGCTGCAGCTAGCATTTTATAAAGCTCACCACTTGTTCTTTCCGCAACGAATTCTGCCTGCCACTCTAAAACTTGTGGATCTTTTAAAAAATTCTTCATTGCCATAATATCTGCAAGAGTTTCTCGATCTGGATTCTCATACTCATATCTAGTCCAAGCTAATCCTGGATTTTCCTTCCCTTGCATAAAATGCGGAATTGATTTACCGCTACTCAAAGCCCTCTTATATAAGAACCTCCACATATCAGGAAAAACCTCTTCGTATTTATAAGAAACCCCCCTCGGAAACCAGATCGCATGTGGCAAGCCTAACGAAGGAAAGTCTTCTTTTGGATTCCAATGCATTATATATTTCTCATTGCACGAGGTTTCATTAAACAGCAAAGTCGCGGCTACTTCGCGTAAGTTCTGAGAAGACAATTTAAGATCAATCGGATAATGACCAGCAGCTTTCACCTGCTCAGCTCGTCGAGCTACATCAATAGTAAAACTGTCTATAGCGTTACTCTGATCTATTGAGGCTGCATAAATTTTTTGCGACAAAAAAACAAAAACCAATATATAAATGAGTGAAATAAGGGACTTCAATTCTATTTTTTTAGTCATCATATAATTTTTAAACATCAAATATCCTATAGCGTTAAAAGTGTCTCAGATTGAGACGCTTAGTCGCATTTCTTATCTAAAAGACTGCATTTCTGATGCCTTAGGAAAAGGTTTTTATGCTTACAAAAGGCCCCTCATCGGTACAAACACTACTCACCTGTCTATTATGTCTGCAATATGTTAAAACGAATTCTAGCAAATAGTCAGAATTTTGCTAGAATTTAAAAATGAACCGCGAAATCATTCTCATAATCATCTTTTCATCCTGTTCTGCCGCTCTCGGACTGCAAGATACTCCTTCCGGAAAATTGCAAGTCAGCTACCATGGTTTTTGCAAAAATTCTTTTACCCAGGGGCGCGATATGGTCAGCATGAGCAACACAAACTACAACGCCCAAATAACACTTGGACAAATTGCCATTGATACCAAGGGCAACAAGACACGTGGGGAAGCGCGTGATTTTAAGCAAACGACAAATTTAGAAACATCCACGGATGCGCCCAAAAAGTTGTCTGTTCAACTCAAAATGAATGAGCTAGATCACGAACTAACTGTTGCCAAAAACCCTGCACAAAATACCGGTCTTTTCTTTAGGTCCGTTCAAGTACACTTATTAAAAGATGATCATCCTGAACTCACCGCGGATTTTGTTCTTACAGACGAATGGCAAAAAATAGAAGGCAATGAAAATAGTACTACATGGAAAAATGTTTTAAAAAATACCAGCCACACAGTAACATTAGACTCCCTGTTTAAGTCCCCCAATGAAAAATTTTGCTTTATTTTAAATAACACAGAAAATAAGTTAATTAATTGCAGTGAGACAGATGCGAAAAAAATCTGTGACAGTAAAAAAGACGCCTCCGCCTATCTCATCTACTCCATATCCTACATTCCATCAGGTGCAGATGAGCCACCTGCGCAAGAAGCAACCCAATCCCCCACTACAAAACAGTGATTCCATCATCTATTTATTGACTTTTTCTGTGATAAAAACTAGTTCCTTATGCCATATGCATAAATCAAGTTTACCCGAAGTATTAAATCGTATTAAGGACACTGATGTTGTTCTCGACATTGGTGGCTGGGCTAACCCTTTTGAAAGAGCCAACTATGTTCTCGATGCACTGTCTTATGATACCAGAGGCAAAGATGGACAAATAGGCGTTCCAGAACGTTTCACTAAAGATACCTGGATTCAGTGGGATATCTGCAATAGACAGCCATGGCCGTTCAAGGATAAACAATTTGATTTTGCCATTTGCTCTCATGTGCTAGAAGATATCCGCGATCCCCTTTGGGTTTGTAGTGAAATGATTCGCGTGGCAAAGTCTGGATATATCGAAACACCGACAAGAGAAGCAGAGCTTCTTTATGGTGTTCAGAGCTACGAATTTACAGGATTCCAGCATCATCGCTGGTTTGTAGAAAACGTTAACGGCCAACTCTTTTTTACTCAGAAAACTCCTTTATCTCATACAGAACAAAATGGCTTTTATTTAATTCATACTGATTCAATAATGAGATTTTTTTGGACAGATAAATTTCATTTTGAAGAAAAATTTGCCGGAGTTGATCCATTTTCAACAGGCGATAAGATGATGGATTGGAAATCTACTTTCCAAAAAAATATGCCGACAAAAATCAAAGTTGTTAATGAAGTCTGTCGCTGGCTACCTGGGAACTATCTCAAAAAGAACGTACAAAAAACATTTCGTTCTCTCTGGAAACTACCACGTATTTAATAAAATTTATCCAATGCACATTCGACCGCTTGAAGAAAAAGATCTTCCCTTAATCAAAGCCTTCACTGATAGAGAAATCGGAGACGGCTATTTTTCCCTTGAGGAGTTAAAGACAGCCTATAGCAAATCTCAAAAAAATGGCGTAATGTGCTCACTTGTTCTTGAAGATGAAAACAAAAAAATTCACGGACTGCGCCTGACCTATGCCCCTGGACAGTGGCAACAAGGCAAAACACAGCACTTACGCCCCGATCTCTGGCCAGTCGATCTCGACGAGGCGGGTTATTTTCAGAGTCTCTTTTTATCTGAACAAGCTAGGGGAAAAAATCTTGGCCCAAAGATGTCTAAAATTTCGCTAGAGCGTCTGCTTCAATTGGGTGCAAAGGCTGTAGTGACCCATGCTTGGAAAGAATCTCCCAATAACTCGTCGCTGAATTACTTAAAAAAGTTTGGCTTTGTGCCCGTCATCGAACATCCTTTGTTCTGGAAAGATGTGGATTACGTATGCACACGCGATGGGAAGCCGTGCATGTGTACAGCCGTTGAAATGATTAAGATCTTATAAACCTGTTGAAAAAGGGAAAACCAAATGAGTGTTTCTTATTGGCTTGATCAATCGTCTCAGGAATCTAAAAACTACGACGTACTTATCGTGGGTGCTGGTGTAGCTGGAGTTTCTCTTAGCTACTGGCTGCATAAACAACACCCACAGCTTAAAATTGCCCTTATCGACCGCGAACACATTGCGGCTGGAGCATCTGGGCGTAACGCAGGTTTTGTCACCTGTGGCTCAACCGAGCATCTCATGAAATTGGTGGATCAATATGGTTACGAAAAAGCCGCACGTATTTGGAAATTCTCTGAAGAGAACCATATTTTAGTCCGCGAAGAAATTATTGCCGACAACAACGATGTTCTTTATAAAAATACTGGTTCCTGTACAGTCGCACCAAGCGAATCCCGCTACCATGAATATGTCCGTTTTGTTGAAGAAATAAAATCTCATAATATAGAACTTTCCATCATCGATCCAGAGACTATCGAAAAAGAGTTTGCACTCAAAGGATTTTTTGGTGGTGCTTTTTACCCAAAAGATGGCGAAATCCACCCCGTTAAATTGATCCATAAAATATTAAGTAAAGCGCAAGTCGATTTTTTTCCTCAACAGGAAGTCTTTAAATTAACCGAAAGTACTAGTGGCGTACATATTCGCACTCGTACAGCAAGCTTTTCTGCCAACAAAGTTGTTTTTACCACCAATGCTTACATTGCCAATTTATTTCCCGAGCTTGCAAAGTTTGTATCACCTGGGCGTGGCCAAGCGATGACCACAGAACCTGTGGACTTTACCGTACGCGGGCCATGTTATTTTACTCAATCTCTCTGTTATTTTCGCCAACTCGCGGATCGTCGCCTATTGATCGGGGGATTTCGCAATTTGAATTTAGAAGCTGAAAATACCCCTCTCGATCAAATAACAGAACCTATCCAATCCGAGCTTATTAAGTTCGTCTCGGAGCATTTTAAAAGTAAAAAACCGATTAAAGTTTCCCATCAATGGTCAGGTATTATGGCTTTTAGTTTTGATGGTATGCCCATCTTAGGACAACACCCGACCTACAATAATGTTTTCCTTCACACAGGTTGTTCTGGCCATGGCATGGGTAACAACTTCCATGCAGCAAAAGCAATGGCACAACACCTCGACGGAAAACACTTACCAGAACACTTAAGCATTTCACGCATTCCTTCGCTATAGACTCCCGTGGGGTATGGCCCCTGGGAATCTATTGCTTAGTGACTGGCTTGAAATTTTTTGAGCTCTTCTATGCGTTTTTTAATATTGAAAAGTACATACTCTTTTAACTCCACCATAGAATCAAATTTCTTTGGCAGTGGCATGACAAAGTTCATACCTGGAATCCCAGGTTCTATAGGCGCATATGAAAAATTATTACCCTCCTGGTAGGACGGAAGCATCTCATACTTTTCAAGTTTATCATAAAGAAATTCCAGCCATGGCAATTGAACAAGGAATTGATTGGCAGCTACTTGCATTTTTACGCGTTCTTCTGGGCGATCAAGAATTTGTGCCCCTACGTACCACGCTTCAACCTCGTCGGATCTAAATGAGCGATACTGTATCGGCAGGGAAACCATAGCTGGATTCCACAACTCAAATGAAATTAGCGGTCCCACATACCCATTTATATTAGATTGAACAAAATTTATGGCATGGGTCATCTCATGAGCAAGAGTATGAGCATCATCTCGAGTTAAGAAATGAACACCATCTTTAAAAAGCATGTCTGATGGCAGAAATACCATATCTTTTTCCGAAAACCCCAAACAATCTTTTAACCTCACCTCTATATCTTCAGAAACAAAACGAAACTTAAGACCCCACCGATCCATTCGCTGACGAATCCACTCCAAAGGAGAATTGGACTCACGTCTTCCATGCACTTTTTTTATTACAAGGTCCAGTGATGTACCTTGAAAAGAAAAATCAACCTCCACATTAAGCGATTTAAGTTTTGTTATTATTAAAAATTGACTGCCTAATTTTTCTAAAATTTTTTGCATATCCTCAGGGCGCTTTAAAATATCCTCGGAGAAAAATATACCTGTTATAGCTTGTATATCTTTTTTCTCTCCAGGTTTAACCTGCACCAAAACATCTGATTTTATAGAGTTTTTTGTTTCTTTAATGGGAATACCCCAACGATCTTCAAAATCTTTAAAAACGTTGGAGGAGACAGAGGTCAACGCCTCTCTTTTGCTAAAAAGATCTTGGCAAATATTCCCCTGAGCCTGCGCATTTAATGTGCCCATTTGCAGCAAACCATAAACGAGTACAAGTGCTGTTCGTTTATAAAAAAGTGAACAGAGTGCATAATGTTTTGACATAAAAATGGAGTTTAAGAGGAACATACCCTTTTTCCTTAGCTTATTTACGATTATTGAGCACAATCTATGCCATTTTTACATATAGCAATACGTAAGAGAAATTTGCCTTACTTGGGTTTCTTGCATAGTCTGAACACTGCAATCGATACAGAAACCAACAGCACCTCTGAAAGGGGCATCCTGTGAAGAAATTTATAACCCTATTAAATATACTCATTTGCTACTTATCGCCTTCCCCTGCTTATCCACAAATACTGGCAACTTGGGCTAATGAAAAAGCTAAAACAACATACTATTACGGACATAACCAAACTAAAAATCTTAGTACTGGCCAACTTTTACCGGAACGAGAAATCGCTTTTAAGAAAATCGTCGACCCGGCCCAGAATCAAATTGTAGAATTCGTGTGCGCAGCAATTGGCTTTGAGATAAATTCTCCTTACATGATTCTTCCTTTGTATATGAAAATAAAAGGCAACAATACAACTATAGGAGATAAACCTGATTTCACCTCTAAAAATATCAAAGGTAGTGGCACTCTATTTGGCCCATCCTGGCGCTGGGAAGGCTCCAATATAGAACTACAAACTTTTTACGGTGAAAAAGTACGTTGGGTAAAAGATTTTAATTTTGAATCTGGCGATTTTTTATACTCTACAAAATATATTTTTTCTAATGAAGGAACAAAAGAAACACCTAAGCGAAAAAGTGAAGCCGACTTTATCATGTCTCTAAAAGTAAAAAAAACCACAGCTAAAGAGTTTAATGCTGTTGTAAAACGGTTGGGCTGTGATTTTACTAAAATTAAGAGTTTATCCGAAACTTCCAATAATTCTAAATAAATTCATTTGTTTTTAAAAACTCAAGCACTATTTTAAGCGCAGGTCCACTGGATTTTGCCTTGGAAAAATAAACCACCGGTTCTAACCGGTGATGGCTCGCTCGCTCCCATTTTATGGGAAGGAGTGTTTTTCGCTTCAACTCGGACGCAATGAGATGTTCCGGTAACCACCCGAAGCCGACCCCCTTTAAGATCGCTTCTTTTTTTACAGCAAAGTCACTAAAGAAAAATGAGGCCGATTTATCAAATTCACGTGTATTTAAGCCAATTTCGGCACCCGAAGCACGCACGGTCAAAAACGAGAATTCTTTAAGCTCATCAATTGTCCATATTTTTTTTCGATCCGCATTTATCAGATGATTTTTATGAGCAACCAGTATGTTTTTCAATTCTTTTAGCGGGAAACTTTTAAGCGCACTATTTTTTACAGGAAAAACCGAAATCATAATATCGGCATTCAACTGAATATATGCCTTTTCTACATCATCAAGATAATGAGCGTAGGTTTGTATAACCGTCGGCACCTTGTCTTTCTGGAATTTACTATAAATGCGGTAAAAAGGAGCAAAGGGTAAAATACCATCATATATAATCTTAAGTGATGGCTCCCAACCAGAACGGAAAGAATCACATAGAGTTTCGAGCTCCATCTCCTTTTGTAAGAGCTCCTTGCACTTATGATACGCTAGCTGCCCTTGCCCGGTCAGCGTGTTGCGATAACCTTTGCGATCAAAAAGTTCAAACCCACATTGTTGCTCAAACATTTTTATGAGGTAGACAAGCGCCGGATGGCTTTTATTAAGTTCTTCCGAGGCGCGCGAATACCCACCGCACTCCACCACTTTACAAAATGCTCTTGCTTGATCCAAGCTGATTTGCATTCTTTGCTTCTAATAGCGGCATCCTTTATTGTCAATTTTTTTTACAATGATTATAAAAACTTTGTTCTATATTTTGATAATGGGCGGAGTACATTCGAGCCATACCAACAAACAAAGCACCAGGAGGTAGTTGATGTGGCTTAGAAGAAGTTGTGTAGTGTTAATTATGTTATTGTCGCAGACGGCGTTTGCAAGTTTTGGTGGACAGGTGTTTTATCGAGGAGGATTTTCCTCATTAAAAGAAAGCCGCGGTGGGCAGGTGTTTACGGATACCGGTGGTGCTAATGGGCTTAACGATAAAAAGAACGGTTGGAACATCGGTGCCGGGTTAGATCTCCCGATGTTTACCGAAATGGGCCCTGGAGACTTGCTCGGAGAGGTGATGGTTGAGTATGTTCGTTACTCAAAGCAAGAGGTAAGAGTAGCCACATCTGCGCTTCTATCAGGTTCAGACAATAGCCGCGTGACGGTGTCGGCTCTCAATGTGCTCATCGCACCTAAATATAAATTTAGTGGTTTTCTTGATGGTAAGTTACGCCCTTGGATTATTCCGGTCGGATTATCATTCCTGGTGAATTCGCCACCAACAAATAACACAACTTACTTGGATATCGGCTATCATGTCGGTGCGGGTATCGAGTATGCCATCATCGAAAACTTAAGCCTAGGACTTGATTATCGTGCCACGCTCTCTTTCCATGAGAACGATATCGACACATCCTATAGCACGTTTAGTTTCTATGCTGGAATTAATTTTTAAGTGATATTATTTGCAGTTTTACCCTCTAAGAATGTCTTAAGCCAGCTCGCAAGAGCTGGCTTTTTTTATAATTCATCTTTATTTTGATGCGATTATCAATAATCGCAATTTTTTTGAGAATTCTAGGCCTATTACAAAAACAAGAAGATATGAGGAGAGTGCGTAATCACCAGAAAGGGCCTCAGCATAGCAAAGAGATTAAAAGGAGGTTACACTATTCTTTGGCAACGTGCTTTTTTGCAGCATGTTTTGCTGTTAAATCTCTCACCTCTTTTAGCCAAACAGAAATTTTATCTTCAGCTCTTTCAAGAATTGTAGGATCTTTTTTACGAAGAGATTCATTTAAATCAGTAATTTCTTGGTCTAATTTTTTTAAAGCAGAAGTATCAGTCGTATACTTATTATTTTTTTCTATTGTTTTTACTGCAAAACTCGCCTTATCAAGCGCGAATCGTGCGCCATTGTAATCTTTTTCTTTGATAAGTTGACTACTGGCCATTAAATTATCATTTACGGTCCACATTGGATCTTCATAGACTACGGAATCTTCAATTGCACCCTTATAAATATTGTTCAATGCTATTCGTGCTTTTTCAATATTTCCTTTTTGCGCCAAACTGATCGCTTCATTTAAGGCCGATTGTACGTTACGAACATCTAGTTTCACTTGGAAACGTCCAATACCCAGATCATCTTCGACCACCTCTGGTTTTTTATGATTAATTTTGACATCGTAATCGTTAAGAGTAAAAAGATCATCTACCGCTGGAATTAAATAATCTTTATATTTATTATTAAAGGTGTAGACCTTATTATTAAATCTTAAGGTTGATGCTACTGCAAGTTCAGGTGACTTTGATTTCAGCTCAATTGCAAAATCCTGTGCCTGACGAATATGATAAACGGCATCTTTGTTAAAACCTAGGTCCAATGCTTTTCTCGCCATGGTAACTTGCCCCAACATTTCACTCGACTCATTGAGCTGTTGTAAATAAAAAGTGTCATTACGATTCATCTTTACATTGGCTTTACCCGAATCATTTGCAAATGCCTGTGAACTCAGTCCCATCATCAAACCAATCATTGTTATCGTTGAAATTTTTCTTATTCTAAACATGTTATACTCCTTTGTTGAAAATTAAAGCTTTTAGCTTATTTGTCTTCATCATACAGAAGTAAAATTAAGTTACCCTTAAGGAAAAAAATTTCTGGCTTTAAAATAAGTTTTAAAAAATGTGAAGAAAACTTAACTTTTCTTTTCTGATACAGACAATAAACCAATAGGAAGATGGACAACAACTTGCAGCCCATGCCCCAAACGAGCATCCTTTAACTGGACATCTCCCCCATATAGACTCACAATACGATTGACTATTGCCAAGCCGAGCCCCGTGCCCGCCTTCGACCCCTTAACGCCTTTTTCGAATCTTTTCATCACACGATCTCTGTCTCCAGCAGGTATTCCGGGCCCATTGTCTTCAACGATAAACATCACAGATGAGTCGTTTGTTGCTTTTGGTAAAGCAACCGTAACCTTACCTGTCGTTGGCGTATGCTTTATAGCATTACGAATAAGGTTGTCGATTAATATATAAAGACTGTCTTTACTAGCTTCGACAAATAAGGAGTCAATTTGTAAATAAGCGATTAATTGTATCTGTTTTCTATCGGCCGAGAACTGATTTTCTGATACCACTTCTTGAACCAATTTTTTTAGATCTACTCGCTCTTTTGCTAAATCCACTTTTTCATTGGTCAGTCGAGAAATAATTAAAAGCTGTTCCACCAAACGAGTTCCACGATCAATGGACTTGATAACATTTTTTAAGGCATTTTCCTTCTGAATCGGATCTTTTGTCATCATAGCAATTTCTGTTTGCAGGCGGATACCTGCAAGTGGTGACCTTAGCTCATGAGAGGCATGGGCCGTAAAATCACGTTCTTGCTGAAAACGATCGTGATGATAACTCAAAAGACGGTTGATGGCGTTTACGAAAGGCAAGACTTCTTTAGGAAGCTTTTCCGTACGAATAACTACCTGATCAATTTCTTTATCGCTCACCACCCTTTGTGTAATCTCGTTAATTTTTTTCATGACATCATCGGGTACAGAGTGGCTAAGCATCCACAAAATAATAAGTGTGGGAATTACTGGCAATGCGATGGCAAGAAGCAGTAGCGGCCTAATATGCGTGGGTATCGCAATCGAAAAAGCAAGCGCCCACCCGATAAGAATAAGAAAGATTGAAGAAAGGACAAGCCATTTTTTAGCCTTAATACTAGTCTTCACCAGCGCCTACGCGATAACCAAAATGACGAAGGGTTTCTATAAACTCTTTACCCAGTTTTTTTCTCAAACCGTGGATGTGCACCTCAATGGTATTACTCTCAATTTCCATATCCCAACCGTAAAGTCCTTCCTCGAGCTGCTCTTTGGTAACAATTTTTCCACATTTTTCCATAAGCGTATGGAGAATTGCAAACTCTTTAGGTCCAAGATTAACATTGTCCTCACCTTTCTTAACCTTCGTCGCAACTGGGTCAAGGATGACATCGCCCACTTGTAGAATAGGATTGGCTTGTCCCATAGATCTACGACGTAAAGCACGAATACGCGCCAACAGTTCTTCGAGTTTAAATGGTTTAATTAAATAATCATCGGCGCCAGCATCCAACCCTTTTACGCGATAAGAAACGTCATCGTATGCCGTTAAAATCAATACTGGTACGCTATTTTTGCTATCACGCAGGTTTTTTAAAACATCAAAACCCGTTCCATCAGGCAGTCCCACATCAAGAATAACAAACTCATATTTATTAGCCATTATGGCCGTCAAGGCAGACTCAACATCCTCCACCCAATCCACAGCATAATTTTGCATTTGTAATGCTTGCAAAATGCCATCGCCAATAACCTTGTCATCCTCTACTACCAATATGCGCATGATTTTATATACCTCTGTGACTTCTTTACCATACTATTGATCAGAACTTAAATGAAACTTAAGGCAACCGAACTCCCCACATAAGAAGTGGCGCACCACTAAAAAGAAAGCCCATAGGATATTCCTATGGGCCCAAAGGAGAGGATCACAGAGAAACTTTGACCTTAATGAACTGGATTCGCAATGTGAGCTTCAACATCATTGCTACCGGCATTTTCTAAAATACTACGAGCTTTTTTAACCTCTTCTGCTGTTCCATGAGCAGCTAAGAGATATTTATTCGCCTTAATGGCTGCTTCGTAACGAAGAACGGAGTTTCTAGGAATTCCCAGACTATAAAGAGCCGCACCGATGGAACTTAAACCTCCGACAACGACCGCTCCCTCAAGGACGCCAATTAAAGCCGAAACAAAAGGCCCTGCAATAATAACTTGTCCAAATCCTGGAATCATCATAAAGGCGGAGCTAAAAAATAAACCCCATACCCCTCCCCAAAAAGCACCTTGGCCACCCCAGAACTTCACACGGTCTCCCATATTGTAGTAGCCCATGACATTTTCCTCGGTTTCGTAGCCTTTACCGACAATAGAAAGTTTCTTCATATCAAAACCACTAATTTGTAGTTCTTTGATCGCTCGCTCTGCAGACTCATGAGAGTTAAAAACGGCTACGCACGCATCTTGTACTTTGTGCTTTGCACTTTTGGGGTTTATTTTTTTTGTTGATTCATTCAATTTCACATTCGGTGTTTCTGTAGTTGTTGCCATATTTTTCTCCTTTACGTTAAAACGTTTTGTTGAGAACAATATGACATACGAAACTTAAATCAATATTAAGAGCCTATCCAAAAATTCAAATAGCCATGACGGCTAAGATTTTTTAGGACAAGTACTCATTCCCAGCATGGCATAGGGTGGACACCAGCCCATAAAACCAGTTAATACAGGAATAATCCCTAATAAAAACCAATAACTTTGTGGTCCCCAAAATGCCAATGAACACAAAAACAATCCGAGCACGACACGAACAACTCTTTCTATGGGATGAATATTCTTTTTCATAAAGTACTCCTTTTTAAGTTTATTTCTTTTGTTGTATTTTAACTAAAATAATTTCCAATGGGCAGAACTTTGTAATGCTTGACTGCAGCAAATTGGCTCCAACGAAGGCCGTAAACCACAGCCACTGAGGAGAATAAAAGTGAGCTAATGCCAAACTCACAAGAATAAATGTTCCAGCAAACGCACGTATTTGATTTTCTATACTCATAGGATCTCCTTATAAAGTTTCGTGAATTTCTTTGGCGCGGGTTTTTCCGACGAACCAATAATATAGTACAGGGACTGCGAATCGGCTCAACACGGTGGCAGCAACCTCACCAAAAATCAAACTCACTGCCAACCCTTGAAAGATTGGATCTGCCAACATCACCGAACTACCCACAACAACTGCTGCCGCCGTCAATAACATCGGTCGAAATCGCAGGATCCCTGCACTAAGAACTGCTTTTTTTAAACTCATTTTTTGTGCCAATTGATGCTCAATAAAATCCACAAGAATGATGGAGTTTCTGACAATAATTCCCGCACCAGCAATGAACCCAATCATTGAGGTCGCCGTAAAGTAAGATCCCAATATGGCGTGCCCTGGAAGAATACCAATAAGACTGATGGGGATAGGGGTCATAATTACAAGAGGAACAGTAAAACTGCGAAACCAACCCAAAACTAAAACATAAATAAGGACCATGACCACGGCAAATGCACCACCAAGATCACGAAAAACTTCATAGGTAATAAACCACTCCCCATCCCATTTTACTACCGGAGCACTGGTATCCCAAGGCACCTCTGCGGTTTGTAATGGATATTTGATATTCGGTGCTAATTTTAAAATTCCATAGACAGGGGCCTCTTCACTTCCAGAAAGTTCACTCATGATATAAGAAACAGGCTTAAGATTTTTACGATACAGAGTTCTCTGTTCTAATAGTTCTGGTTTTTCTAAAACCTGTGAAGCCTCTACTGTACCTGTCTCAAATGAAGGTACTCGCAAAGAATAAAAAGGCGTATCACTGGAACGCGCACTTTGTGCTAATGACAAATCCACACTCACTTCTTCTGGGGAAGCAACATCTGAAAGAGTGGTCATGGGCGTTTCAGAAAAAACCAAGTGCCCCAGTGCCATAATCTCCTGAGCGCTGGTACCCAGAATGCCGCCCTTCAGCTGGTTGTATTGATATATTTTGCGCGAACGTCCTAAGCGCATCGTGGTATCTAAGTCCACGACACTGGGCTCGCTAGCAAATACCTTTTCCACTTCATGAGCCACCTCGTCGCGAATTTTTTGATTTGGCCCATACACTTCGGCAATCATGGTAGCAAGTACTGGTGGTCCGGGAGGAATTTCAAGGACTTTGGAAACGATGGATTTTTCTTTGGAAAAATGTGCGATCACCGGTCGTAGGTTTTCGATGATATCATGACTGGATTCTTTACGCTCATCTTTATTTGTAAGAACAATGTGTAAATCATTTTGATAATCTTCTTTTCTTAAGAAAGTATGCTTAACCATTCCCGAGAATGAAAACGGAGCTGCTTCGCCAGCATAGATCTGCACATGCTCCACCTCTTTATTTTTAAGAATTTCTTGCGCCAACTCTTTCGACCATTCAACAGCCTGCATTTGCGACGTTGAGGTGGGGTAATCTAATAGAACTTGAAATTCTTGTTTGTTATCAAATGGTAACATTTTTACTTTTACGGATTTAAATGCAACTAAGCTTGAAGCAAGTAATAGCAGCACAATAATAAAACCACCAAAAAACACCGATGATTTTTTTGAGGACAAGAGGGTTTCCATCACTTTTTCATACAACTCATCGAGTTTACTTTTATTGTGTTCATGTTCCTCACCCTTCTCATGCGGATGTGCTTTTAAAAGTTTTACCGCTGCCCAAGGTGTCACAATAAACGCCACAAAAAGAGATAAAATCATGGCCAGACTTGCTCCCACAGGAATGGGCTTCATATAGGGCCCCATTAAGCCGCGAACAAAGGCCATTGGTAAAATGGCCGCAATCACCGTAAACGTTGCTAGAATCGTGGGATTTCCCACTTCGTTTACTGCTTTAATTGTTGCAGTGACCAAGCCGTCTTTAAAATTTTCTTTTAAATGGCGCTCAATATTTTCCACCACCACAATGGCATCATCCACTAAAATACCGATAGAGAAAATGAGCGCGAACAATGTCACGCGATTGAGTGTATAGCCCATGAAATAATAAATTGCTAAAGTCAAAGCCAATGTTACGGGAATTGCAGTTGCCACCACCAGAGAAGCGCGGATTCCCATAAAAAGTGCGATCAACACCGAAACGGAAAGAGTCGCAAGCAAGAGATGCTCAATCAACTCATGTGATTTATCAGAAGCTGTTGAACCATAATCGCGCACAACAGTCATTTTTAGTTGATTTGCTGAATGAGATTCTTTTAAAAAAACATTCGCTCGTTGTAAAATCTGTTGAGCAAGAACAACCACATTTGTTCCTTTTCTTTTCGAAAAGACGATGGAAACTGCTTTTTGTGCCCCTTCTTTTTTATCCATCAGCACAGAATTACGCACAATCTCCTCAGGACCATCCGTCACCTGGGCAACATCATGTATAAAAACGACACGTCCGCCACGTTGGCCAATCGCAATGTTACCAACATCCTCCGATGAGCGCAAACGTCCCCCCACTTCTACATCATAGACGTCTTTGTTCGACCAGTTTTTACCAGCGGGAGCTAGAGCATCGTTCTTTTTTAAAGATTGCGCGAGTGCTAAAAGTGAAACCCCATAATTATCCATTCTTTTGGGGTCTGCAATCACGCGAATGGATCTTTTTTGACCACCTAAAAGCTCCACACGAGACAAATCGGGGGTGCTTGAAAGTTCACGCGCAAGAGGCGAAACTGCAGTTCGCAGCTCATACTCATTTAAATGAGAGGACGTAAAAGTTAGTACCAAAAATGGAACATCATCAATCGAAAACGATTTTACTTGTGATTCCATAACTTGCTCTGGAAGTTCGTGACGAATCGTTGTCAATTTGTGATGAATTTTTACGAGACTCGACTCCATCGGCTCACCAACTTTAAAGCGCACCGTCACCAAGCTTCCATGGGCCTGACTTCCTGAGTACACATACTCCACGCCATCAAGCCCCCATACGGCTCGTTCAATCGGCTCGGTTACTTTTCTCTCCACCTCTTCGGCAGTAAAACCGGGTGCAGGAGTTCTAATATCGATCATTGGTACCGAAATTTGCGGCTCTTCTTCTTTTGGCGTAAGATACACAGCAAACAATCCCATAAATACACTAAAGAGTGCGATCACAGGAGTCAGCTTTGAGTGAACAAATAATTCCCCTAGTTTTCCGGCAAAACCTAATTTACTTGCCATGTTGTTCTCCATTTTCTTGTGCTAATAATTTTGTATCAATTTTTTTTGTAGAAAGAGCTTTTGATGCGGACTCTAATAATTTAAGCTCTATGTCATTAAGCTGAGCAATAAGGTCTGCACGTCGATTCAAGACTTCAGCCATCTGTAGGGCATTAATAGAACCATTTTTAAACAGTGTTCGTGTTGTTTTCACTTGTTCATCGAGTAATTTATCACTATCAGTCATCAAGTCGAGATTTTCTTTAAGCGCCTGTAGAGACTGTACAACACCTTTTCTTTCGGCGCGCTCGCGCTGTGCCTCAGCTTGTGATCCACGCTCCATGGCTTGCGCGCGTAAGCGTGCCTCTTTATATGCACCATAATCTGTCGAGTTAAATAAATTCCAGCGCAAATAAAGACCTGCCATGTACCCGTTCGCCGTATCACGACTTCCTTTAAACATGTAGCCTTCCGCAAATGCCCCCACCTGAGGTAAAAATCGCGCCCGCTCCATTTTTGCTGCAAATTCGGTAGCTCGGGCATGCATTTTTAGCGAATCCACTTTATAGGATGATTGTTCTTCGCTGGGGACAATATTCGCAAATAAATATTTATCTATAAATTGCTGCGACGAAACCGTCTCTGGATACCAATTGGTTTGACTGACTCCAAACTCGCGTAATGAATTATAATAGGCGCTCGTTTGTGACTGCGTCGCTGTCATTAATCCCGTCACTCTATGGGCAAGGGATTTCATCCCAAGTAAACCAGAATAACCCACTGGGTTTGAACGACTTCCCAATTGATATTTTTTCAGTAAATTATCCACTTCGGTTTTGAGTGCTGTTAATCGCAACTGTGTTTTCTGAAGAACACCTATTCCGCCATACAGATATCCCACCTGCGCATATTGATCGATTTTAGTTTGATTAGAAAATTCTTGCTGAGCCTGCACAGATTTTTTGAGCATATCCACTTGATTGGATTTCATTCCCCCCTCATAAAGGGAAAAATCAAGCCCCACAGCGCCACGCGAATAGGTTGCTGCTGCTGGATTGTTAATTTGCGCAGCATTAAAGTCCGCATTGGAAAGAGCACGTTGCTCAATCACTCCAAAAAAAGAAGCTCCTGGATCATTGGTACGATAGCTTTTCATATCGACATATACTTTTGGAAGCCAGTGCCGTGAGGCTCTTTGTTGTGACTCCTGTAAAGATTGCACCTGAAGTTCCGCAGATTGCTGCGCTAGTGATTGAGAGTCGATCTGCTTCCATACATCTTCGAAACTAAGGGTTTGAGCAAAGATCAAATCATTCCATAAAAAAAATGTTAACAAAAATAAATATTTCATACCTTACCCCTGGGCTCTTAACTGCCTAATAATTTGTGCATTTTGCTTTTCTTCCTGCGATATCTTCTCAATTAATACAGAGCGAACTAAAGAACAGGCATCTTTAATTTTTGGAATAGAAAGACTTAAGTATTGATATAGTCCCTCTTTGCGCGACTGAATAATTCCAGCATCTTTTAGCACAGAAAGGTGTTGGGACAGATTTGCCTTTGGAACATTAAGAATCTTTAACAAATCTGAGGAGTTTTTTTCGCCCTCTGCGAGCAAATCTAATATTTGAATACGAATGGGATTGGCGAGTGCCGAACATATCTCCGCTTGTAGCTCATATATTGTTTTTTTTCTGCCCTGCTCTGCTCCTTTTTTCTTACCCATCGCCCCCTCCACGCACTGTGTTACATTAGTCAATGTATTTATAAACTAATTGATTTATAGATCAATTGCAAGCAAATTCTTTTTTGTTTCATAATGAGACATTTCAATGCTAGACTTAGACTCATATTCCCAGAAACTCTTTATAAAGCGTTTCCGTAAAAGGAGGAATGATGAAGGTTGTCGTATTAGGTGCAGGTATTTCTGGCCATACGTGTGCCCTATTATTAAGAAAAAAATTATCTAAAAAACATCAAGTGGTCGTGATTAGCCCCAACGAAAAATGGAATTGGATTCCCTCAAATATATGGGTTGGCGTGGGACTCATGACTCCAGAAGATGTGACCTTTCCATTAAAACCAGTATACGACAAAATGGGTATTGAGTTTATTCAAGCTAAAGCAAAGAGTATTTATCCTGAAGGCAAAGGGGCGAACAACAAGCCCTTTGTTGTGGCAGAATCAACGAATAAAGAAAGTTTAGGTAGAGAAATCACGGTCGACTACGACTATCTCGTGAATGCCACCGGCCCCAAACTTAACTTTGCTGCGACACCAGGTCTTGGCCCCGATAACGGAAATTCTTTATCTGTATGTACTGCCGAACACGCTCACGAGACCGCAAAAAAACTCAATAAGCTCATTGAGGAAATGAGATCTGGCCAACAAAAAACCTTTGTTATTGGTACCGGCCACGGCCTTTGCACCTGCGAAGGGGCGGCCTTCGAGTATGTTTTTAATTTAGAATTTCAACTACACCAACAAGGTGTACGCGATAAAGCCAAGATTGTCTTTATCACCAACGAAGCTGAACTCGGTGATTTTGGCGTCGGTGGACTACATTTAAAAAATAATGGCTTTATCACTCCCAGTCGCGTATTTGCTGAATCCTTATTTGTAGAGCGTGGAGTAGACTGGATTACCGGAACCCATGTGCATCAAGTGGAGCCCAACGTAATTCACTACGAGTCTCTCGATGGCAGCAAATCCTCTATCTCTTTTGATTTCGCTATGCTTTTACCACCATTCACGGGTGCCCAACTTAAAGCTTATGATAAAAACGATGGCGATATCACGTCGACATTATTTAATCCTGGCGGCTTTATGAAGGTGGATGCGGATTACTCGGGTAAACCCTATGAGCAATGGAATGCTGAAGATTGGCCAAAAACATATCAGACTTCTTTTAAAAACATTTTCTCTATAGGCATTGCATTTGCGCCACCACACCAAATCTCAAAACCATTAAAAAGCGCTAACGGAACACCCATCGCTCCGGCTCCTCCGCGCACCGGAATGCCATCAGCAATCATGGGACGCATTGTAGCAAGCTCAATTACTGATATGATCAATGGAAAATCAGATACACCCACCCATGCCGCCTCTATGGCAGAAATTGGCGCCGCCTGCGTTGCATCTGCGGGAGCAAATCCCATCAGTGGTAGCGCTGTGTCGATGACCATGTTTCCAATTGTACACAACTATAATAAATATCCTGACTACGGACGCAGTCTCACCTACACATCAGGGGAAATTGGCTTGTCAGGCCACTGGATTAAAAAACTTCTTCATTATGCGTTTATTTATAAAGCCAAAGCCAAACCATTTTGGTGGATTATTCCCGAGTAAGGAGTAAAAAATGTCATTAATAGAATCAAAAAATTACAGAGCGCCAACCGCCACCCCGACGACACTTTTTTTACGCTCGTTTTTACCATGGCAAGTTTTACGATTTATCATCATCAACATACGTATGACTTTTATGATTTTAAAATCTCATGGAAAAAAACTAAAGACTGTGAAGAAATAAACAAACGCCAAAAAGGTACTTTATGGCGTTTTATTAAAAAACGCCCCCGGCTTTATTGAGGCATACTTAGGCAGCCTCCGCCATTTACAACCTCTGCGAACCCTGCCTCTTTTAAAATAGAAACAGCCTGTGCACTTCTTACGCCTGAGGCACAACATACAACAAGGGGTTTCTTTTTATCGAGCTTGTTTAATGAAGCTGTAAGTTGATCCAAGGGAATATTTACACTACCGGCTCTGTTTCCAGAGGAAAATTCGCCTGGCGTTCTCACATCGACAACCAAACCACCCTGATCTAAATAATTTTTTATAACACTTGGATCTCCCTGGGCCGATTTAAATCGAGAAAATATAAAAAAACCCGCAGCGATTACCAATACGGCTATAAATATGCTGTTTGAATTCACCACAACCCCCTTACGAGAACTTATTTATATATAAAAATATTAATATATCACAATTTTGTAAAGTATTAACAAAAAGAAGTCAATATGAAAAACTTAAATTAATCATCTTTTAAACATAAGTATTTCTTTATTTATACGTTTATCAACAACAAACAGCTTCTCATGCCGAGCGCTGCGCAACATCCACCGAGGGCTCGTCATGGTGATCTCTAGGCATTTTTTTTGCGATAAGACCTGCTAGGATCATAGACAACACTACATATGCCAAAAAGATATAGAAACCAATCTGTAACTTTGTTCCATTTGTCGAAATGAGCTCAAATTGTGGAATGGTTTCACGGAGAGTATTAAATTGGCTTGTTACCATTCCATTAAATCCGATATAGGCCATCATAATGGCAACAATTTGCACATCTGTCATTGACCATTTCCCTGATTTTAAAACAAAGAACTTTACCAACCATCTCTTGCGGCTATTTAAAAAATTATAGTAGTACAAAATCGATGAGATCATTTTAATAAGTGGAAAAACAATACTAAATGCAATCATTAAAATACCCACAGTTTTCATTTGAATCGTGGGGTCGGCCATGAGAATCCAAAAAACATCGACTATACTTTTACTCTGAAAATACACGACCTGATTTAAAAATTGTACTTTATGTCCTAAAAGAGAAAAACTAAAATGAGTAATTTTTGCATCCATATCTATCATAGGGCAAGTAACACCTGCATACACGAGCATAAGTAAACTGAGTGAACATAACAAAAAATAAAATGGTGGCAATGTTCGGCGGTGGTATCCAGAAACAAGAAATAAACCACCAGAAAGTCCAATTAAAAACCATGTTAAAAGAAAGAGTCTCGTGTTCTCTTTATCCACATTATCTTTAAGATAGGCCATCGCTTGTTTTTTATTTTTTTTGCCAGTACGCTTAATAATACTTCTCACTTCTTTCAAGTCCACTTTTTCAAATGTCTGATCCAAATAATTTTCTACACGTCCCTTAATCACTTCTTTTAATTTTTTTTGCGAATCTTCTTTAGTCATTTCTTCTACAATGGAATTAGCGTAATTAGGAATTCCCTGCTTAATGTCCTTTACATCAACAACTGCATCAATAAATTTTTGCTTTAACCATCCCGATGTGGAACCTTTATTTGTTTGACGAACTTGTTGGTCCACTTTGTCAATAAGAGTTGAAAGTTGACTTTCCACATGCTGCTTAAGATCACTTTTATTGTTACCACTAATTTCGAAATCTTCGATCTCGGCGATCACGATTTCTGTCATCTTCTCTTTCCATGTATTGATATTAAAAAGGCCATATTTCATGTGATTGATATTGGCCTCGTCGTACTTACGAATTTGTTGTTGAGGAGAAATGGTTACAATTTCATAAAATACAGCACCCATGATAAGAAAAATCAAGGTTGCCAAAAAAAGTCGTAATATACGCAATGTTGATAGCGCCATGTTGCAATTTCTCGTTCAGTATTACGGACCCTTCACTTACAGACTAAACAGCAAGCCTTTCTGTGCCATGTAAATGGAAAAGTCATCACGGAAAAATCCAGTAGACCTTTGCACGCGTCTAAAAAAGTTATCGGCAAGTAGTGAGATTCTCTACAGGAATTGATGCTTTTACCAACCTTTGATCTGGGTCCGGTGTCCAAATAAAAGAAGGCGTCTTCATTTGCCTGGCGTAGAGGTCGAATAAAACGAAAGTGCGTCTCAATGAAGAACATGTACTCACATGCCTAGACCTAGGGTAAGCGAACAATAAGGTTGGGCCTTAAAGCGCCGCAACAAAATTGCTTGTTCACCAATTCCTCAATATGCACAAACATCCGCAATTTTGAACTCTGCGGGAAGATACCATGGAGTTTATCTCATAAATATTTTGTAAAACCACTTGTCTGCATGATCCGCTGGGATTAAATATAGCCTATGTCTGCAAAGGCCGATTCAAATTTAAAACGTCGCCAGCACGTACTTTTAATGTGGTTTGGATTTTCCATAGTGCTGAATATTTTTTTACAATTTGATTTTGCTGAACATTTTTTTAATTCTGTTTTTGCAACGCGCTCACAAATAAAGCAAATAGTGCATATCTGCTCAACACATGTGCAGTTTGCAGCAAAATCTTCCTCCTCGCAAACAGAAATTCGTTCGTTTACAGCAGTAAGCAGCTCTGCACCAACAGGGTCTTTCTCTTATGGAGCTATTGCGCAATACGTGTTTGGCAAAAACATAAAGCTCAATGCATCTTTTTACTGGGCGGAATCAAATCACCGCCAATCACTAAACATATATCAAATTTCTGGCCTCTCCCCACCTTTCGCATAACAGCCTATCTATACCAGAGCGGGTGTATTCATAACTGGCTTCGCCGCCATGAATACGCACCTTAAAATCATTTATTTTCCTGTTTAAAAAACAAAGGGGTTTTATGCGTAATTTTTTATTACACTGGTTTTCAATATTATTCATTTTTTTCTGTCAGGAGTCGCTTGCTTTTGAAAATCGCGATACCTTCGACAAAGACTCTACACACACTAAAGTTCTTGTGTTTTTGTCACGCAATTGTCCATGTTCAAAAAGTCACATAGAACACTTAAATAACTTGCAACATCAGTTTCAAGCTGTGCATTTTTATGGAGTTATGACAGATCTTATAAATGAAGATACAAAACCTCTTATCGATGACTACTACAGTTCAAAAAATTTCTCTTTTCCTATTATTCGTGATGACGAACACTATTTGGTGCAAAAATTTTCCGCGCTCAAAACACCACATACTGTGATCGTCACAACTGATAAAGGGAACAATTATAAAATTATTTATCAAGGCGGTGTTAGTAACCACCGAGAATTTGCACAATCAACAAAACACTTTCTTGCGGAAAACTTAAGCCAAATTACTAATGGTAAACCCGTGAAATACGCTGAAGGCAAAAGTCTCGGCTGCTATATCCGGAGACTATAATGAAACACATTTTTTTTCTTTTTTTAAATATCCTTTTCTTGGGAGCCTGTGGCTCCCCGCGCTCCCATGCCGTCACGCCCACTCCTGGAGACAAAAAACTAAGCCCCACAGCGCTTAGTTTCCCAAAGCTTCGTTATTCTGTCACCTCTCAATGGCTGAATGGGCCGGTTGGAAATATTCATATCAATAATACCCTCCTCGTCGTAGTCAAAGACGAGTTCGGGCAGGCTACTTCACTCCCCGACACGATGACCCTGCAATTTTATGCAACAATGCCTAGTATGGGTCACCCTATGGATGATGCTGGATTTTTTGAAAAAATTGAAACCGGTGTTTATATTAATAAATCTATTCGTTACAATATGCCCGGTGAATGGCGAAATGAACTGTGGATTCTCAATGACAAACTCGAAACAACGGACAAAATTTCATGGTTCGAACAGTTTTAGCATGCCTAAGCTTTTTAACATTTGAGTGCGCTATCGCCAACAGCTGTTGTGGTCAAAGCCCCTCCAGCTTTACAGTTTTGTCACTAGAACAAAGTTTAAATATCTCTACTTCTTACTCTTATGCGCAAGCTCAGGGGCGCGTTTATACAGACCCCAATGCATTTTACATTTGGACAAATAAGAAAAGAGTTGTTGAAACAGTACAGTTAAATGTCGCCAGTGCCTTTACAGGTCGTCAGCAATTTTTTCTCACAACGTCACTTATGCACAGCTTATATAAAGACTCTATCGAAAGAGGAACAGCACAACACCTAGCAGACACACTGATCGGCTATACCTACGAAGCAATTCCGGAGTATGCTTTTTCGTATTGGAAACCCAACGTGTTTGTCTCCATACTCATGAACCTCCCTACTGGCAAATCCATTTATGACCATGCTTACCTGAGTGAAGGTGCGGACGTTACCGGACATAACCAATGGGGTGCGGGCCTAGGCTTAACACTACGTAAAGTGGTTTTTCCTCTTACAATCACTCTGCAAGGAAAAGCTATTCGGCTTTTTTCTAAACGCTTCGCTGATACCGATGTTTCGGGTTTTTATGATACATCTTTGGCGATATTAACAAACTATGCAACAAACTACTGGGATATTGCTTTAAATCTTGGATTAACATTTAATCACTTAACACCACGAACATTACAACAAAGCCAGGTGACCTCAGGATCTATGCAAAATGCCACGGTTCTTATTGGAGCACAAAAATCCCTCAACGATACCTGGAATGTGGGCCTTACCTATGCAGATCAAACTCTTATCGGACAAGCGCGAAATTCTATATTAAATCGAACCTTTAGTATTAACATTAATTACAATTATTTTTAAAAAGGAGCCTCCATGAAACTATTATTTGTACTTACTCTTCTCGCCTCTGTTACTGCGCAAGCGCATTGCCCAACAGAGATTCAGATAAACCAAAATGCATATTGCTTAGCCATCAAGTGGCAAAATGCCGAACAAAAAGTAAAAGGGGTTTTGCAAACTACACCACAATCCTCGCCGCAACTGGTAGCCATGCAGGAAATTCCACTGAAGTGGCTATACTCGTCTGCTGCTTTTGTACTTTGGAAAAAAAGTGATCCCAGTCACCAACCCCAGTTTCTTGAAAATTTTCGTATCTTCCCTTACATGCATATGGCCAATGGACACCATCACTCAACAGGCTATCAGTTTGAGTATGATGCCATTTCTGAACACTATGTACTTCATGGGATGGCGTTAATGGAAATGACCGGCTGCTGGAGCTTGCGCTGGACTTTGCAACAAAACGAAGACGAAGCGACAAGTCAGCTCTTAGTGGACATCACCCATTTTGAAAATCTTGACAATGAGCAGAATGCTACAGCTGCCTCTTTCTGCTCTAGCTCGCCACCACCAATGAACAATGGAGAACATCATCATCAGCATTAACTAGAACCCATCTCATAAATAGGAGCGTAACGAGAAGGTTTTATAAAGTTTAAATCGAGGCACGACGCGAAAACCTAATTCTCGTGGGTGCTTTAATCTTGAGACGTTTCTTCGACAGGTTTTTCATCCTCTTGTAGATCATCATCCACGCCGTGTGGTGTGGGGCCCACACCAACATCACTGTCTATCTTCATTTGATCTTCTAATATCAAGACTTCCGTATTATCCTCTTTTTTAAAATAGGCCTTCTTTATCTGCTGCCCATCTACCTGGAGCGCAACTTGACTTGCTTTGTTATCATTCTCAGAGGATTGCAAAGCCTGTGCAACCGCATCATTAAGTGATGGGTCATCTTTTTTCTTTTCATCATTAATCGAAACTCTGGTTGTAAAGTTTTGGAAAACAATAAATAAAAAACCAAACCCGATTATCAATGCAATCCATTGTTTTATTTTTTGTTGTTTGATTCTTACCATACTCCACCCCTGAGATTAACTACTATTAACCGTCTAATTCACCAATCAGAATTACCAGCTTACAACTTATCGGAAAAAAATAGTGGAAGCGTCAGACCAATGATGAGCTTGTTCCAGAGTGAATCATTTTTTTATTATTTATTTTCAAAATGAGATATTCGTGTCTATTTGTTAAACAATAGTGTTTTACCTTCACCCATTTTTTGTGAATTTAACAAGAGAAACGTACTGCATATAATAAAAAAGGAGTCGTTTTATATAAAACTTCACTCCAGTTGACTCAAAAAATTGTTTATTGCTTTTACAATTTTAGCAAAATTTTAATACACTCTGGACCTTCCGATAGTCTAGACTATGAATAAACAATCTCTATTCTTTATAATTATCAGCTTTTTAACATTAAATACATTTGCTGCATCAACCCCTGATTATTATAAATGTAATTATAAAGAAGGTGGCGAGTGGAATTATGGCCGAGCTCCCAATGTTTGTGCCGCAAGCCCGTTTGGTCCAGATTCTACTGTATACGCATCCTATCCTCATCTCATTTTTTCTGATTCAGCTTCGCGCACAGCAGAACGTACGCGCTTTATTACCGAGCTTAGCGCTGCAATTCGCGATGCTTCAGAGTATTATTTAAAAAAACGTAAACCTGGCGTCTCATCCGCCGAATTGGGTCAATGGAAATTTGCTATTCAACTTGTTGCTGCCCATGAAAGTCGCTTGAGTCACTACCGTAAAACAACTGACTCTCGTTTAAAAATGATGCGTGGAGATGTGGGCCATGGTCACGGACTTATGCAAATTGATGATCGCTCCCACTTCAATCCCATCAGCACAGGCATTGCATGGAATCTTATAACTAATCTTACTTATGCCATGGATATTTTTTATACTCAGTGGGAGCGCGCCGCTTCGCAAAGTTGCGTCGGTGGAGCCAGTAACTGGAAGAATCGCATTCGCGCAGCCTGGGCCGCTTACAATGGTGGTCCAGGAAGTATTTGTCGATGGACAAACTCAGGTAGCGCATGGGCCCAAAATGATAAAAACTTTCTTGATATGTACAATGGCCAATCATGGAAAACATATGTTTCGAACAGCGCTCTTCCTTCTTCCATCGATGCCTCTTGTTTAATTGAACAAAAAGAGAATTGTGCAGCTCCCGGAAATGATACCTCGTTTGTAGAAAATAATCTCTATCAACTACCGGATAAATCGACCTGTGCTTACATTGCAGGTAAACTCCACTGCGTGACAGAAAATCGAGATGCCATTTGTTTGCGTTCCCTTGGCAATGTCAAAGTGGGAAGCGCAACAGCAATTTCTGATTCTGGCGGCAAAGCCATTGTTAAATACGACCGTCATTCCTTATGCGCTAAATATGATTCCACGCTCATTGCAATTGGTGCATCAATTAAACTACAAAAAAATATTAATCTGCGCTCAACTCCGGGTGGAACACTTTTAGTAACTGTGCCCTCAGGACAAACTTTACAAATAAGCGACTTCGAACTACGTAACTCTCCGACAAATGATCGTTATTACCAAGTCACTTATAATAACAAAAAAGGTTATCTCTATGCCGGCAATGACTCGGATCACTCCACATGGGCTGCGCAAGTGGCAACACCTACTGGCTCAACCTCAAGTCTTGCTCAAGTTGGAGAAAGCATTTCTATTGTGAATAAGGCAGGAATTAATCTTCGTTCGGCCCCTGGTGGCTCACTCATTAAACTTGTGCCCGTAAAAACAACTTTGAAAGTTCTAGATTCAATCATCAGTGGAACAAATAATGACGTGTATTACAAGGTAGTGTATGGATCATCGACAGGATATATTTATTCGGGTGCTTTACTACCAAGTAATACAATGAGCAATTGGACACAAAAAATTCCATGAAAAAACCAATACTCATTACCCTTGTAGTTCTGACTCTTATCGTGTTTTTGAATAAAAAACGCGATACCAAAAATAGCGAGGAGCCCATTTCCTCGATACCCCGATCTGTGAGTCATCTTTTTAGCACAAAAAACCGTAATCCAATAACGACGCAAAAGACCACTGCACCACGGTTACCGGCAAATGTCCCCTCGGATATAGAAATAGAAGCTCAGATGATTATTGACACAAACAAATGTTACGATACACAGATATGTAATTATCCGCAGACGGACCCTCGATCTTACGAAGTTGCCCTCGGAAAAGATATAGCAAAAAAACTACAACAATTTCGTTTAAAATATAAAAATAACTCTGATGTACAAAAATGGAAAGAGCAAATAGCACGAAAATTTATAAAAAGTTTCGATGGATTTGTTCAAGAAGAGGCCTTAAAAATGTTTTCGGAACTACCCATAGCTTCGGAAAACCTTCAAGCCATCACGCAGGGGTTGCAGAATTCCCCCGATGCCTTGTTAATAAAGCTAGCCATTCCAGAACTACAACGTTATTTGGGATCCTCCTATGAATCACAAGTGCACACATTTTTAAGTTCAACAATCGCAACCGGAGCTCATTTCTCCTCAGAAGTGGTCACAGAAAATATTGGTCCTTTTATTTCCAATTCCAGCTACAATGTTTATAAGCAAACGGCTCAACAATTACCTCAAGGCTCTTCTGCCTTACGTAATTTATCGACCGCTTTGCGCGACTATGCCCTCCAACAAACAGGCGCCTAGACCAAGCCATTGACTTTATCAAAGGGATTTGCGACGAGATCTGGTTTATCGTGCTTTAAAGGCCAAGAGGGCAGACCACCCATCACTACAATAGGGCGATATCCTCAATTTGACATGGTGCTAATTCTTTGGCACAGATTGCCCTTTTTAGAAAAATTATGTTACTTAATTCGCTGTGGAACAACATATCGAAAAAGTAAAAAAACGACCGTCTTTTGAAGACATCTACATGGATCTCGCCCACACTCTAGCAGAGAGATCTACCTGCACTCGACTGAATGTAGGCACGGTAATTACCTCTACAGATTATCGAAAAGTTTTAGCCGTCGGCTACAATGGAAATGCTGCAGGACTTCCCAATATTTGCGATCGCACCGAAGCCGGCAACTGCGGTTGCCTTCATTCAGAAGAAAATGCGGTGATTAACTGCGACTCTCCCCGCTTCATCGAAAAGCACGTTTTTGTTACCCATCTACCTTGTGTTGCCTGTGCCAAACGACTGATTAACTTAGGTGGGGTCAAGAAAGTATTCTACTGCTCTGAATACCGGTGCGCAGAATCCATCGAATTATTGCAGTCCGTAGGAATCATTGTGCATCGGATGCAGCGTCGTCACCAAAATTAATTTTTGTAGCACCCTATCGCGTAATAAAAATAATTAGGGGGGCCAATAAGTATACCGGTAAATCTATAGAAACCAGAATAACCACTTGGACATCCTGCAACAGCAACGGGTTTACTCGATGTACCGCCATCACAAGCGGTAATGCTTAATGTTTGTCCTTGGCAACTAACAGCCATCGATAACGTATCATAACTAGGAGTTGTACCACTTCCTATGCATGTAACCACCCGTGAGCCACACATTGTGCCTTCTGGAACGGATGCCGTAGATCCAAAAACTGTCCAAGAGGTACCGTTACAAAACTCCATCTCATGAGATGTCGAGTTATAGCGCTGCTGTCCCTCACTAGAACCACTACAGGTAGATGAAGTATTACCAAATTTAACTGCACCATTCACATCGAGCTTAGCTGTTGGCGAAGACACTCCTACTCCAACATTCCCGGAAATATACGCACCACCTGTAACTGCAAATTTTTGAGCAGGACTGGTCGTTCCAATACCAACATATCCACTGCTATCTATTATCATGTGCTCAATACCAACAGTTGAAAAATGGATTTTATTTTCATTTGCTGTGTGCTCAACTTCGATCTTCGTATTTCCAGCGGCATCAGAAATACTCGTACTTTCGACACACGACCAAACGTAGGTAGGACCTGGACTCATCTGCAACTTCTTTGATCCTGCACAATACGGTACAGAATCTATAGTAAAAAGTTGGCCGGCGCTGGTACCTATATCCACATCTAGTGTTACTGCTCCAGTTGAGCCTCCACCAGTTAATCCAGTACCTGCAGTCACTTCTGTGATATCGCCAATTGTGCCTGCAGTTGCAACATCTAAAATAGTCCGAGCTGTAGTGCCATCTCAATACATGAGCTTGTTATTTGTGGAATTGTACCATGTGGTTCCCGCTTGATTAGCCGCTAAGGGGACAAGGCTCGCTTGTTGAGTATCATCAAAAGTTCCAAATCGTAAAGTTCTTTGTGCACTCATGGTTAAGTGGCCAGTTGCAAGCAAATCAAAACTAGCAAAATCAGTTGCAGATCCCATCGTGATTTGCCCCGTCATTGTTCCACCAGCGAGAGGTAGTTTTGTCGTGTCCGTGTTTGTAGGAATTAAACCCGCCGAGAACGTTCCAGTCGTGATCTTTGCGGCATCAAGACTGGGAATGTCAGATACGGACAACGTCGTTTGACCCGACATTACACGTCCTTGCGCGTCTGTCGTCACTTTATAGTATGTGTCTGCTGTTCCCACGCTAGGCAATGATACTGTCGCATCTGTGCCGGACGTAGTAACCGTCACTCCTGTACCTGCTGTTACTGTTTGAATCCCCGTACCAGCCACATCGACAACTTTAATGTTCGTGCCGTCCGAATACTTTAGCTCACCTGCGTTGCTATCAAACCACATCTGGCCAGCACTTAAAGACCCCGGATCACCAGAAATATTTGGGATCGTCGTTCCTGTAGTTACACTATTTTGCAAATATAAAGTACTACTGCCGCTAGCTAAACTGGTTATTGATGTGTAATAGTTTGCCAACAAATCGTCTAACTTAGCCTGAGTCACACCACCACCCGTATTTGTTTGAAATACATCATTTGGCTCTAAACCTTGTAGTGTTTCTGCTGAATCTGCCACCATTGCTGTGGGAACTGCGGTAATCGATGTGTCTGGCGAAAGGGTTACGTAAGAACCACTATCTAATGAACGCTTAATTTGCATACGTATGAGGCGTGTCTTTCCAGTAAGTTGCGAGGCAGACATCGTACATCCATCGCCTGGAATGTTTTGGTTATTACTAAAAATTTTTTCAAAAGATGTAGCCCACAATTCTTGCGAATTTCCTGATCCAACAACTAATGCAAATGCACCTTTAGAATTAACATCGCTCGACGACACATCTACTGTGTGATTTTCGCGGTATAAAATACACGACGAATACCCTTGCGGATAAATTTCTAATACGACATCAACAGACTCATCGACCGGTGAATTATCGAGAAAAAAGCGCCCTTCGATGGTAAATGTCTGCGGCAAAGATACTTGAGCTAAGCTGAGCGGTAAAAAAATTAAGAAACTGGATATAAAACTAACAAGTTCAATAATTTTTATATATTTTTTCTTATTGTAAAACAAAAATACCACTGTACCCCGCCCAAGAAGTTATCGGTTTAATAACCCTACAGCTCAAGATGAATACCATTTTAATACACACTTTCTTTTAATAGATTGTTAAATTCGTAAAAGTTTAGAATAAGTGTTTAAGTTTTTATAAATGCTACCGAAAGTTTCTAAAATGAATCGTACAAAAATATGTCTCATATTGGTACTCTTTTCTGCACTTTCCTGCAGTAAAGTGAATCCTGATTTCGACACCATCGATTCAGATAAAATTCCGCAACCTTTGTTTTTAGGTAGTTCAGTAAAACAAATCTACACAGCAAGTGACTCAATCACTTTCGATATCAATGGTGAGTGTGATCCAAAAATTAGTAATCTAAAAGGCAGTGCCACAGGATCTTCAACTACGATCTCCTCAGTTCGTGATTTATCTGTAAGCGATATCAAAATGAACTGTACATCCAATAAAAAATTCTCATTTGAACTTAAAAGCTTAGCAGCACTCGGTTATACTGTAAGTGAAAATGCTGTTTACGAAATACAACTTGTCGGCGTGACTAGTGCTGGTGATTCTAAACCAAGTAAAATTATTATTACCTACTCATCTGCTCTTGGCGGTAAACGCAATACGGTTGTTACCTCTGGAGGTACAGGAGGAAAATTCATCACTGATGGCACAGCCAATGGCTTTAAGGCTAAAGTCCGTATCTCAGATAAATCAAATAGTCCGATAATTAACGCTGATGATGCCTTAACTAAGACAGATGGAACAACTAATGGTTTTAAAGCACACATGGGAATTCGTATAAATAATTAGGAACGTATCGAGTTCGACATTGTCGCTTTTTACAAAAAATAAGGAATTTCTATAGATAATCCGATAGATAAATCATGAAATGGCGTTTTCACATATCTATTTCCGTAAAACTGATTACAGTGACAATTTTTCTTTTGGCTGTCACTACAGTTATTCTCGCTCGAGAAAGCGCTAATCGTTTCGAGGAGATTTCCATTGATCGCGAAGAGCAAGCCAGTCGCGATCAATCACGTGCACGCTCTGCAGAAGTCGAGGGACTTTTATTATCTTATATAGATAAGGCAAAAGTGATTGCCTCCCTTCTTATGAAAGATACGGGTTCGTCAGAAGAAAAAGCCAAGGCCCTAGACCTGACCTTTGGACGAGATAAAGATTTTGTCATTGTCGATGTCATTTCCCGCAATGCTGATCTTGCTCCATTACGTGTAATTAATGCAGAGTATCTTCAGCAATATAAGCTCGACAAAAGTTTTGCCGATAAACTTCGCTCGACACAACTCGTAAATAAAATTGTAAATATAGAAACCCTCTTTAGCGGTAAAGAAGGGCACATAGAAATACGTAATTCTACGATTAAAGATGGCGCACCCTTATTTACAATAGGTTTTCCACTCGCAAAAGATGAATATGGAATTGTGACCCACATAGTTCTTGCTGAGATTCGTTTAGATCGACTATTAAAATCTTTCTCATCAGTAAGCGATCGCAGTCTTTATCTTATTGATGATCAGGGACGCCTGCTTGCTCATGCTGATGAAAAAAAAGTTCTAAAGAACGAATCCATGATTTCTATTCCAATTGTTAAAAACGCATTAGCATCCGAGCTAAAACAAGGGCAGATGCGCTATAGCGATAGCAAGACAGGCGAGTCTTTTACCGCAGCTTATACAAAAACTTCTCTTGGAGTAACAACGATCGCCGTAGCCTCCGATGCAGTCATTCTTGAGGCCGCACACGCCATGAAGCGAGAAGCATTTTACATTGCTGGGCGTATTCTTTCTGTTGCTTTATTTCTTGTATTTATATTTTCAATTACTCTTACTACACCTATTGAAAAACTCGTGGAACTTACCAATAAAGTAGCACATGGCGATTTTTCTGCTAAAGCAAATGTAAAAACACGTGATGAAGTTGGACAACTCGGCGAAGCCTTTAATCATATGCTAGAAGGACTTCTTGAACGCGACAAGGTAAAAAGCATGTTTAATAAATTCCACGGCTCCTCAGTAACAGAGGATTTATTAAAAGGTGATTTGCAACTCGGTGGAAGTAAAAAAACAGTGACTGTATTTTTCTCTGATGTTCGTGACTTTACTAAATTCTCAGAAGGTCACTCACCTGAGGAAGTAGTTAGTATGTTGAATGAATATTTTCAAATCATGGTCAGTATTATCAATAAACATGGCGGCATTGTGGATAAATTTATCGGTGACGCTATTATGGCTGTTTGGGGTGCACCTAATAGTACGGAACGTGATACTCAAAATGCAGTAAAAGCTTGCTTAGAAATGCGCCAAGCTCTTGCGAACCTCAATCGTATTCGCGAAGAGCGGGGGCATGTGCCGATTAAAATTGGTATTGGTCTCCACCGTGGAGAGGCCATTTCCGGAACCGTAGGTTCTTCCGAACGCATGGAATACACCGTTATTGGCGATACCGTCAACCAGGCTTCACGTATTGAATCTTCAACCAAAGCTTTTGGTACTGATTTTTTAATGAGTGATTCACTCGCCGATCATGTAAAAGATGAATTCATCGTTGAAGAAGCAGGTCGCGTTGAAGTTAAAGGGAAAAGTGAACCACTTCGTCTCTACAAAGTGCGTGGCTATTACGATGAAGCCAAGAACCCGATTATTGTTAAAACGCCCTTCAGCGACTACGATGCAGAAGCCGCCGACAAAGTCAAAATGGCTAATTAAAAATGGTGCATATACTTATTACGACAGACCATCAACATATGTAAAAAAAATTATTGATATCTCTAGATGTGTTCCTACCCTAACCAGGCATGATCCACGTCTCTTTAAAAACTGTACTCGAACATAAGATTGAGAAAATGACCGCGAAAGGTGACATCATTTGTGGAATGGCTACCGGCGAATGAAAGCGGATCGTTCGGATTCGTAGCATAGATTGTTTGGTCCACGCGATAGGCATATCCCAAATAGCCCATCCAAGCTGTGCTCAATCTATAACTACCAAGACCACCAATAAGATACGATACTGCTGGATGAGTTTTTCCTGAAGGACCGGAACCAGATAGTGTGTAGTAAATTCGTCCATTGAGTTGAAATCCGTAATGATCTGTAATGGGTGTCCAGTAGGTAAACCCAGCATGGGGACCGATATTACTCACCTTACCCGCGCTGATGTAACCATTATCTTGAGATCCAACAACAATCGGTATTTCTTTCGAAAAAATTCCCGCACCCAGTAATAGAACATCGCTGTTGGCAATACCATATCGGCGCGTGGCATGTGCCTCTAGTGAGGTAAATGTGTGTGAACCACCTCCAATAATAAATGCACTCATATCAGCAATAGCAAAGGCACCCCACTTTGATTTGGGATTTTGATAACCAAAACCCAATCTCCCAACAGCTCCTAGTGCACCAAACGAAGCTTTGGTATTTGCATCATAATTATGTGCTTCATACTGCACTTGGGTTGTAAAGTAACTGGCAATAACATAAAAGTTTGTTGGCTTGGTAATAGAGTCTACTAAAATCGCCGACTCCAAAGATGCAGGATCACGAAAACCTCCCATCATTGTGAATTTGCGCACAAATATATTAGATGGTTTTCGATGTTCGCCAACAGCCTGAACTGCAATTTTATACATTCCTGTGGGACGTGATGTATCAAGTTTTAATGTGGTTTCTGGGTAATTATCTTTACTCTCTACCAAGTCCCATTTTTTACTCTTACGATTGTAATACTTAAGATCGTACTTGTAATACTGTGCATGAGTCGCCTCACTCCACTTGAGTTCTTTAACAAACTTTGAAAAAGGTTTCTCTATAACTGGCTTTTTCAAAGCAGGGCCATATACTTCGAAGGTTTCTACAGATTTCCACCTATCGCCCTCTTCTCCCTTATCATTGATGGCCACCACTTCCCAGGAAATAACTGCCCCTACCGGTACATCAATTTTTATCTTTGTATCGTTTATATCTTGCTCAAATGTCCAAACGCTGTCTGCAGTTTGCGCTTTTACCCTGTATTTCTCTGCCCCAGGCACTGTCTCCCACTTAAATTCTATGTTACGTTTATCCTCTTCTTTAGCATTTATAATTTTTTTCTCTTCAGGAAAGATCGAAATTACAGATGGAAGCTTTACCAACAACTCTGACTCAGGTGACCAGCTCCCGGGCACGCCGCGATCGTCATAGCTACGCACTTGCATTTTATAGAGACCTGGCTTAATTGTAGCAGACCACTGAGGCGACTGCGTTTTAAAACGAAGAGGTTTTTTGTTGGCATCATCCGTTCGAATCACCTGTACTTCGTACTGAGTTGCATTTTCTATTGTGTCCCACTCAACTTCGACGTTTCGTCGCACACGATTTTGTGCATGAGAGAGTGTTGGTAAACTCACCCCTAGCAAAATTAAAAATGTGAAACCAAAACGTAATGATATCATTTTACTTTTATACTCTTAATCCTAGGCGCACCAATGTCGCTATTTTGGGGCACGATTAGCTCCTTTGAGCTCATCTCATTACCTTCTCGCTTTAGACGATCCACTGATTTTAAATGAACTTTATATTTGCCAGGCTTTAATCGCGACAAAGATGCTAATGTGCGATCTACTTTTTTCTTTTGAACAATTTTACCTTCATTTTCTATAATCATAATATAGTGATCTGCACCTTCTACATTTTGCCATGCCAACTGTAAGTTTCCTTTGGCATCTGCCTCGAAAGTCTCCGGAGTGTTATTCGCCCACTTTGGAGCAGGCAATAATGAAAACTTTTTTACCATAATAGTGCGCAGATCGCTCTCAGCAATAATTTGCTCAGAGTTATTCAATGCCTGTACCTGTATTATATAATTACCTTCATTTGGAATTTCACTTTCTACGGAAGTTTCTTTTGTACTCTTCCAGGCTAGCTCTTCTGTACCCTCTTTGGGTTTTACAAAATAGCGATATGATGCCGTTGCTCGTGAAAAAGCGCGCCACTGTATTTTTAAAGTCGGTGTCGAAGTAGCAAATTCATAATCTGTATTAGCGTCTGCCCATTCCATTTTTGGCATACTTCCTATTGAAAAAAATGACCATTCAGATTCTTTATGATTTTTATTCTTAGGATGAATGCTTGCAACCTTCCAGCGGTAATCTCCTGCTATTAAATCTGTTAATCGTAAAATGGCAGTATCTGCTGTTTCGGCAATAACACTTTTCCACGAACTATCTTCTTTACGCTCCATCACTACGGCAAACTCTTTAACTCCCTGAGGCGGAGTCCATTTTAACAATAACCCTTCTTTCTGTGCTTGCATATAAGGAATCAGTTGATTTGCTTGAGGTGATGCCAATATAGGTGCCTTCATCTCCCATGCATCTTGCACCAAAAATTGTACAGGCGCACTCGAAAGACCCTCCTGCTGACCTTGCGAATTAATAAAACCGGTAACTCGCCAATAGTAAGTCCCTGCTTTAAGATCGTAAACATAATTAGAAGATTGATCATAAAAAACTTTTTTATTTAAAATATCTTTAAAATTTTTATCTTGAGATATTTCTAGCACTTGCGATTGAAAAGAGTGTCGGTTGACCCACTGAAAATGAACAGGTAAATGGTTTTCTCCCTTTACAACCGGTTCATTACCACTAGGTTCAATAGGCGATGGGGCAGCTTTCGGGTCTATGTTTACTGATAGTACTGAGGAAGTTAATGGTGGCAAATCAGGATTATCTGATTTTGCGACGAGACGAAAATACCATTTACCAGCCTTACCCTCTGTGGTGAGTTTTCCAACGTTGCCGTCTACAACCGCGCCCGTATCTTTCATATTCGAACGTGATGTTCCCAGTGCCATAAATACTTTATACCCTGCTGGCAATGGTTTAAATTGCACGGCTAATTTTTCTTTGCCCATCAAATTAAGAAGAACTGTTTCTCCTGGATATGGCCAGGTGATTTGCACACGATCCTTATCTAAACTAAAACCTTCTTTTGAGAAAGTAGCAGATGACTCTTTTGCTAATGCAATTTTCTTATCGCCTTGCTGTAATTCTGCCTGCCCTTTAAACACGGACATGTTGACATTACCCTCTTGGCTTCGCGATAAACTTAAATCTGCTGAATTTAATTTTACTTCACCATTACCAGTTTTGAGGGTGATGTCGTCTGTCTTACTATCCTCCGCCCCTTGTACGTACATGTTTCCTTCTAAGAAATCGAGACTTAAACCTTTTTCATTTTCCTCGAGCACAACAAGAGAATCCGAATCGAGATGAATAACCGCTCCCGATTTTAAAAGTACAATTTTGGCTTCACCATTTGCTGCAGTACGAATAGCTTCTCCTGCATATAAAGAATCATTTTTGCTTACAGTTTCCCAGATAACCCGCTGAACTGGTTTGCGCTGAACATCGTTTAATGATTCATTTAATTTCGCAATTGGTTTTCGATTGGCTATCTTCATGTGCGTTTGGCCCGAGCGAAACCAGATCACCGTCGTCAAGAAAGAACTGGTCGAAATAAGTAAAGCGAAGGCGACTCGTTTGATGTTACGATTCATATTTATCCCCCTGATTCTCTTCGGTAAATTTCGATTTTTTTATGAGTTGTAACTGCACCTAAATCGACTTAAGCCTAGGGTACTTAAACGACCCATATTCCCCAAGGGACGTACTCTATAAAATTTGACGTCATACATATTTGTGCACTAACTTAATACGGTTATGACGACTGTTGAGAATGTTCTTGCTGAAGCTACGCCGAAACACCAACCCATTCCGAAGTGGGAATTCGTTATCATCATGGCTCTGATGACCTCTCTTATGGCCTTATCTATCGATACCGTGTTACCAGCACTACCGACAATTGGTCGCGATTTACATATTCAGTATGCTAATCACATTCAACTCATTGTGCCTTTTTTATTTATAGGCTTTGGTCTTGGGTTATTAGTATTTGGCCCCCTATCTGATGCCATTGGACGAAAAAAACCTATCTACTTTGGGGGAGCGATTTTTGTTATCGGCTGCGCTATTTCTATGGCGGCGCAAGACCTTCCGACGATGCTCCTAGGTCGTATCTTGCAAGGCTTTGGAGCTTCTGGTCCGCGTATTGTTTCGACGGCCTTAATTCGTGATGAGTACCATGGCAAAGCGATGGCGAAAATTATGTCACTCATTATGACCGTATTTATCCTGGTGCCTGCCATTGCGCCATCTTTTGGACAAATATTGTTATTTTTTGTCAATTGGCGTTTTATGTTTTTTGTTTTTCTCTGCCTTGCCTGTATCGCTCTGACCTGGTTTGGATTGCGCCAACCCGAAACTCTATCAGTTGAACGACGCAAACCCTATTCTTTAAAAAATATTAGTCAAAACACGTGGAAAACTCTAACTAACCGTATTTCTCTACCTGCAACCATTGTTTCTGGTTTAGTTTTTGGCGCACTCATTGGTTATTTAAGTTCAGCCCAGCAGATTTTTTCCGATGTGTTTCACGATGCAGATCATTTTCCTCTTTATTTTGGCACGCTCGCTCTCGTCATTGGCGGCTCTTCCTTTGCCAACTCTCGTCTTTTAAATAAATTTGGAATGGCTAAGCTCATTTATTTTTCACTTCTTATTATGATGACCGTTTCACTCTCCTTTACTATTTATCTGCAGATTTTTGGCAATATACCGCCACTCATTGTGTTTCTTATTTATTTAGCGTGTACATTTTCTTGTGTAGGACTTCTCTTTGGAAACTTAAATGCAGTGGCCCTAGAACCTCTTGGTCATATTGCAGGTATTGCCTCTGCAGCCATCGGCACTCTGCAAAATATTATTTCTGTTACTATTGGTGTGACTATTGGGCAGATGTACAATGGCAGCATTCTACCTCTGGTTTCAGGATTTACTCTCCTCAGTATTTGTGCCTTTATTTGCATGAAGTTTGTTTTACACAAGCATATATCTACGCATTAGATTGTTTTTGAATAGCCTTGTTACACATTACCACTATGCGTCTAAATTATTAATGCAATATTGTTGCGTTAAATAAGATACTCTTTTATCTATAGAGGTGATTTCTATTGCGGATGGAGCAAAAAGTATGATTTATCAAAACATTAGAATGTATTTAAGACATGCCATTACATTCCATCGAACCACAAACTTCTCTCATTTGAAATCCATCAAGCGTCTCAAGCTCACCCTTATGATTTGCATTCATATTGTGACCACAAATGCTCTCGCTGATAGTGAAACCTCACATGTGGCTGATAAAATCATGGTGTTTGGGCATGATGAATCTAGCTCGCTTTATGACATGGTTCCAAGTGTCACAAAACTTTCCGGCGATAAACTTTTACAAGTACGCGCCACCTCTCTTGGCGACACTTTAAAAAACGAAGTGGGCATTGCAAGCTCCAGTTACGGCCCTAGTGCTGGTCGTCCCGTAATTCGTGGACTCGATGGCGATCGTATTCGTATTTTACAAAATGGTATTGGTGTTCTCGATGCTTCAGGGGCAAGTCAAGATCATGCAATACCAATTGACCCTTTAATGATGGACAGCGTGGAAATTGTCCGTGGCCCGCTATCATTACTCTATGGCTCCTCCGCATTAGGTGGCGTAGTCAATATTTTAACCAACCGTACACACTCCGACTTTCAAGACGGTTTTCATGGTGCTGTGGATAGTCAATTGAGCTCCATGGATAATGGCAAGACCATTGGTACAAAAATAGATTACGGTAAAAATCGTTGGATGTTTCATGTCGATGGTAATTATCGTAAAACACAAGATTTAAAAATTAACGGATTTGCACGCTCTGCACGTAAACGTGAACTTGATCCACTCCCTCTCGATCAAGAAACTCGCGATCACCTCACCAATAGCGCCAATGAAACACAATCGGGCGCGGTTGGTACAACCTATGTCGGCGACGAAAATATTATTGGTGTATCTGCTAGCATATTCGCCAATGAATATGGTGTTGTAGCTGATCCACAGACGCGCATTAAGATGGAGCAATCTCGATTTGATCTCGCCAGTGAGTGGAAAAATTGGCAGTTGTTTAAAACAATTCGTCTTAAATCTGCGCAATCTATTTACAAACACCGCGAGATCGAAAACGGTATTATCGGGACTCTGTTTAAAAATAATGGTAACGAAACCCGACTAGAATTCGTGCAGCATAAAGCGGGTGCACTGTCGGGATTAGTCGGCTTCCAGTCTAATATCTTTCGTTTTTCTGCACTCGGTGATGAGGCTTTTCTTCCTGAAACTCTCAATTCCGCACAAGCGTTATTTGCCTTCGAAGAATTTTCTTTCGATAAAGATAAGATCAATATTGGTGCGCGTGCAGAGGGGCAACATATTCGCCCTTATGCCGATAGTAAATTTACCCTCCAGCAGAGTCGTTCTTTTTTTCTCGGCAGTCTCGCGCTGGGTTACTTACATAATCTAAATGCTTCTTGGTCTGTTAGCTCTCAAATTTCTTATAATGAACGAGCACCTAACTACCAAGAACTTTTCGCCAGTGGTGCTCACATGGCGACATTTACTTATCAAGTGGGCAATTCTAATTTGAGCAAAGAAAAAGCCCAAGCCCTAGATCTTTCTCTTCGTTATCAAACCGATAAAGTACGTTTTGCGATGAGTGCTTTTGGTCAGAAGTTTCATGATTATATATTTCTTGCGCCTACCGGCACTTTTGATGATACAAACAACAGTGGAATAGCTGGCGACAGCTCAGATGACTTGCCTATTTATAACTATACCAGTAAGAATGCTTTTCTGTATGGTCTTGAATTAGATTTTCATTACAACGATATATTACAAACCTTCACCGGTCGCACCGATATTTATATAAAAACTGATTATCTTCGGGGACGCAATGTTACAGATCACACAAATCTTCCACGCATCACGCCTCCACGTACAACTCTTGGTTTAAGCTACTCTCATGGTGATTGTATTTATGATTTGGAACTACAACGGGTGTTTGCACAAAATATTGTCGCTCCCAACGAACTCCCTACCGATGGATATAACCAAGTCAACTTAGGTGCTATCTACAAATATACGGTAGGCCTTCAGCAACTTTCATTCTTTGCCCGCGTCAATAACCTATTTAACGTAGAAGCGCGAAACCACGTGTCTATTCTTAAAGACATTTCACAGCTAGGTGGTCGCAATTTTTCTGTTGGAATTCGTGCCTACTTTTAATTATTGATAAACGTATCAATAATCATCTGGAAGCTTTTGCTAACTGAGACATTGGTCGTCCTTGGTGTCTCAAATTAAAACAATGTGTGTTCTTTTGAGTAATTTTTTACATCTATAAATGCTTTCCATTTACAATAAAATAAGGTGCTCAAAGCACCTTGAAAGTATTTATGACTACTAGAATTTTGGCTTTTTTCATCATGGGAACCCTACCCTGCCAATATCTCGCAGCAGACACCTGCGCCCATACGTATAGCGAACTTGATCAAACAGAAAATTTAAAAAAAATACAAAACTTTCTTTCTCCCCAACAACCTATTGGCTACGTGAATAAAACAAAAGGATCTTACTTTTTTCTTACTGCAATAGATACCGGAATCAAAATTCGTTTCTTTACATCAGGGCTATGGGATCTCTATGGTATTGAGCGCGAGGGAGATATTTACTTTTGCGAAAATGAAAAAGGATTAACCGCTATTGGACTCGATCGTATACAGAATATCTTTGTATCAGAAAATAGAATTGAATTCGGTGAACGCAGTGATAAAGAGTCCTTCCAAAAAGGTGTAATGCCTGAGAAGTTAGCAAAACTAAATCATTTTAATGTACAACCTCAGATTGCGGCGCAGCCATCGCCATAAATTGAACAGCATGATATGTTTTCCACCGATCACACATTTGCGCACGTACTATAAAAAGCGCTTCTTTTTTAAGAAGCGCTAAAAAGTCCCCAATCTTTTTAAATACGAGCATATGGCATATACGCGAGATCCAACGGATCTAAAATATATTAGCTGTATGTTCAAAAAAACTTTTACTTTCCAAAACAACCCAACAAACGGTGGTTACTAAGGCTAATCGACGACGATTTCACACCGTATCCATACCACCATCCACCACTCACACGTATTTCAATGTGACCATGACCACCATTTCCTCCAGAATAAACACACACATCATTAATGCCTGCACCAGAAGGACCGCCACCTGTGCTATGGAAACCGTAGCGTGGTAAAAGTGAGTACGCATTTTTGGCAGAGCCGCCAGGAAGATAACCTTTAACTAATCCCAACTGTTGTAGACGAATCTTTACAAAACGATAGCAGTATGTCATTCGACGTTTGCCACGCCCAGATCCACTTCTTTTTCTAGATTTTTTAGAAACAGCGGCTGCAAGCGCAATAAACTTATCGGAATTGATTTCAGCTTTTTCCTCGCCATTGTCATCGAATGGATCTTCTAGATCGGCAACTTGCATCTTCGCATTTAATAGTTCTTTTGTCGGCACCCAAACAGCCTGCTGCAGATTGTCTGTTTGATCTGCGTCTTCAATATAAATCAACGCATATTCTTGATTATTTTCCATTTTCTTCTGAATCACTGTAAATGTATCCCCCGCAACGAGATGATACGATTTTAATTCATCACTACTATTTTCTTTTGCAGAAATTTCTATATCCTCCATAACTTCAATTACGTTACCGATATCTTGATTATTATTTTCTGCTATATTTTTCATCACAGCACCTACTGCAACAGGTGCTTTTTGCTGCTGATATGTGGGCTGCCCACATCCCGTTACATAAATCATTCCAAAAATGAAACCAATCACTGTGCATTTTTTCATACACTCCTCCTTCTTAATATTTTTTTGATCTCCTTTGACTGCTAAAAAACCAACCACAGCAGTCATCGCTTGCTTATTCAAAAAAAATTCCAAAAAAAAGAAGTGACTAATTTTTTTACCGACAATTTATAAAATGCAGTTAAGTGCGCAGAGAAACATTTCTTTACAAATTATTCCAATCTGGAACTAACTAAGGATAAATTTCAATAAAGCATGTTGCATAATATGATCCTGACATCTTTTGTCGCATGGTGATTACAATTATTGTTATTTCGCTCGATACAATCCCAAAATGCAACCATCCATGTATACCCACTAGGGGGCATCTTAGATTGAGTGAATACTGTATTAATAATATTTACATTTCTATTGAATTCAATTTCTATCGCTATATTTATGAACTAAACTTCTAACGCTTTATTGATATGACCAAACTATTCACATTTATTTTTATTACAGTTATAACTTCTCTTGCCTCAGCTGATTCTGCATGCTTTGCTTCAGAAATTAATGTTTTGACTAAAAAACCTTTTAGCAAAGACGACTGGCTGCAAGCAAATCAGCAGTGGCAGGATTCAGAACCAGAAGCTCCAGGGATTCTCGAGGTGATTGGCGCTTGGCACACCTATAAAACAGAATTATCCAAAACGAAAAAAATGAAAAGTGATAAATTAAAACACTGCTATATGGGTTGCGTGATTGCTAAAAATACATCTTATAAAGCAGCCGTCTACGCCGCCTGGTACAAAGAAAAAACAGATCTTAATGATTGTGATAAAACGTCTTTCTTTGAAGTGAAAGACTATGAAAGTACAGTTTTTGGCTCTGAACTCGCCAACTCTGCGAAGAGTTCAATGGATTGTCAGTCTCTTTGCCAGGAACATTTTTAATAAAGAGCGTATCTTATTATAAATTGATATCGATCAACATATTAATCAGTGAGATGCTGATAGTCAGCAAATAGAGGTTCTCTTTCCCAGCGAGCCACAACCGTGGTAGCCACACAGTTACCTAAGAGATTCACTGTTGTACGGGCCATATCCATAAACTCATCGACACCGATAATCAAAACTAAGCCCTCTAGTGGTAAGCCAAATGCAGTTAGAGTTGCAGATAAAACGACCAACGATGCGCGAGGTACTGCAGCAACTCCTTTCGTGGTCAACATGAGGGTGAGCATCATAGTGATTTGAGTTCCAACCGAAAGCTCAATGCCTGCAGCTTGCGATATAAAAACCGAAGCAATGGCAAGATAGAGAGTAGATCCATCAAGATTAAAACTATAACCAAGTGGAAGTACAAAACTGGCAATACGATTTTTTATACCCATATTTTCTAAAGATTGAAAAGCCATCGGATAAGCGGACTCACTCGATGTTGTGGCAAATGCCAACACCAAACTGGGTCGCAGTTCCAAGAAAAATTTTTTAATTTTAACTTTAGCATATATCAAGGCTGGCACCAATACCGTAATAACAAAGACAACCAAAGCCAAATACAATGTACCTACTAATTTTGCCATTGGTAAAAGAACCGCTAAACCGTGTTCTGCGACAGAACCTGCAATAGCGGCCCCCACACCAATAGGAGCTAAATACATAATAATTTCGGTAAATTTAAACATGATTTCATTGAGACTGGTACATAACAAAAGCACAGGTTTTGCTTTTTCACCGGCCAATAAAATAGCAACTCCAAAAATCACAGAAAAGAGAACAATTTGGAGCACATCTCCTTTGACGATCGCCTCAGCAAAGTTAGTTGGTAGAATATGTTCGATAAATTTCTCCAAAGACATTGTTGTTTGTGAGGCACTGACAATATCTTGCGTAACATGAGTCGAACCAATAGATAAACCACTCCCGGGTTTTAGCCAATTAACAAAGACTAGACCGATCACGAGGGCCATTGTTGTTGCCAATTCAAACCATAAAATAGCCCTCAACCCCGTTTTTCCAAGACCAGACACACTGCCTGCAGAATTGATCCCTGTCACTACGGATGCAAAAATAAGAGGTGCAATGATACATTTAACACCGTTTAAGAACAAAGTTCGAAAAGGTTTAATCATATGCGCCGTCTCAGGTAAATAGACTCCGATGAGAAGACCCACCACAAGGGCAATAAAAATCCAAGTTGTCATTTTAAGTGAGGTAATAAATTTCCACATGCCGTCTATTTTTGCCTATATGAATTTTTAGAGCAACTATTATATTGAATAGGCACCCAAATCATCTTCTGAAGTTTGATATAGCCTATAAATGTGGGTCTACTGCAACGCTGGGCACACAAACATGAGATCCCATAGAACTTATGCCGACGGTATGTCTAAAAAATCTATAGACTACCGTGGGGAAGAGCACCACAAAGTTGCAATTGGGCGCTCGATTTTACTGCCGCTGAACCTACTGATGGTTCTTTTGACTGAATCATTAATAAAATATTTGTTTGCTTAGCTTCTTCTTTAACTTTTATCAGATCTCTTAACTCTTGCGGATTGTCCCAATAAAAATTTCCATAGTTCGTTTTATTACACATGAATAGTGGGTTTCGCTCGGTGTCCGTTTTTTGGGATTCACTTGGAGAAAATACGATCACATTTTGCACAGCGCTACTGCTCGCCAAAACCACTAAATATAACTCAAGCTGTTTTTGCTGTTTGCCATTAGGAATTTCAACTACGATTTTTTGAAAATCACTAATCGTGTGATTAAATTTTACATGTTTTGTTTTACCCGTTTTTTTATTTTTAATATTTAATTGCAAAAAATTCTGTGCATCCACTTCGGCTACGAATTGACCATTATTTCCATCATCAATAGCTAAATAAGAATTTGCCCAGACATTAGAACATACTAAAAGAAAAATCATAGTCACAAAACGCATAGTTTCTCCTTATTAATAATCTGCTTTACCCAAACAATTTTCCACTGAATTGCTATTAAATTCAGAAGTATTTGGCATGGCATGAAGTAAACACGAATAGCACATGCTAATATGACGGCTATACCGCCTTGCACGTGGTCCTTGTCCATTGTAACGATAGGCTAGAGTTTGATAATCATTTACCGAGCCGGTACCATCTAAGACTCTTTTACTAACCCCTTCGGCCACTTTCATTTTTAATGTTAAATACGAGAGTTCTGTTTGAGCCAGTGTGCTATTCACCATTTTACTCATAAACTGTTGCCCAGACATATTCTGAAATCCAGGAATAAGTGATTTGTATCGCAAGGCCGCTTTACCAGTTGCTGGCATCACTTGGAACATTCCTTTGTCACCATTTGAGCCCACAGCTCCTGGATTAAAGCGTGACTCTTTCCAACCTGTGCATAAAAAATATCTTGGATTAACTTGGCTACCATGCATCTTATTTACAGAATCAACATTGGCGACAATTTTTTTAATTTTTTCTTTAATACTTTTATCGCTCCAACAGACTTTTTCATATCGACATCCATTTAAATCGAACGTAGCATTCGACACGGGATCTTCTTCAGCTACATTCTGATGCTCGGTTGAGTTACCACCACCCACAATTTCTGAACTACTGCCATCATCTGGCGCTTGCAGCGGACTCGTTGCCATAGGCATCGATGGTCGATGGCTCTGTTGTGTATTTGTTTTAGGCTTGTCTGATCCCGATGGCTGCTGAGATTCCTCTTGATCAGATTCGCTTGTCGAAGCATTCGTCGTTATCATAACTCCCGAATATTTTTTGATTCTGTCATTTAAGTACTCAAGTGCAACGTAATGCTGATTTCCTTTTACATCTTTAAAAGGATAATAACCAATACCGCCGCGGGTACGTGGATTACCGTCTTGCACTGCTGTATGACGACGCCAATTACGAAGGGTAGCAGAAATATTGACCTTTCCTTTACGGCGAACAATATACTGATCAGGCACAGAAAAAGTAAATCCATCGATACCGCCAATGCGTCCGCTACGAATAATACTTTTACGACGTGCGCTCCATTCGTAAACGCTATAATCTGTTGGTGGATTATTTAAATAGATCTCTAACGCCTGCACTTGGCTTACAAAAGATGCTTGTATCAAAATGACACACACCCATTTTTTTAGCATAAGAATCCCCCCTGCACTGTCAAAGTGCAAAGGTGAAGCCAATTAATGGCGCATTAAGTACATTTTACGGCACTCGCCTATGATAAACATTGATCGTGTGTCGAAATAAAACACATATTTTTACTCACTATGCATGCAGCTGCTCGGCACGCTCTAAATACTCATCGTATGTGCCATCAAAAATAATTAGTTTATTTTTACTTAAGGCAAAAACACGATTGGTTAATGCACGCAAGAAATAGCGATCGTGACTCACCATCATAATGGTACCTTCAAAACGATTTAAGGCTTCCATAAGAATTTCGCGCGATTTGATATCCAAGTGATTGGTCGGCTCATCGAGAACCAGAAAATTTACAGGTTTCGATAAAATCGTGGCGAGAACCACGCGACTTTTTTCTCCACCCGATAAAATTTTAATTTTTTTGTCTACCTCATCGCCAGAAAATAATAGTGAACCTAACAGTGTTCTGACAAAACCAACCGATGCTGTCGGCATATGAGAATGGACTTCTTCGAAAATAGTGGACTCTGGATTAAGTACATCTAAAGAATTTTGTGAAAAATAACCCACTTCAATACTCGGTCCAATCTTGTAGGTCCCCGAGGTGGGATCCGCTTGCCCGGTGACTACCTTCATGAAAGTGGATTTCCCCGCACCGTTCACTCCGACGACGGCAATGCGATCTTGGCGCTTCACCAACGCACTGATATCACGAAATACGAGTTTTTCTTTATTTTCCGGCGTCTGCCAGGTTTTGGTTAGATTCTCAACGACCAACACCTCATCTCCACCACGCGCCGACTGTGGCCATTCAAAACGAATGGCTTTTTCTTCGGTGGGGATTTCAATGATATCAATTTTTTCAATCTTTTTGACTCGCGACTGTACTTGCGCTGCATGCGACGCGCGCGCAGCAAAGCGGGCAATGAATTCTTTTTCTTTTGCGAGCATATCTTCCTGGCGCTTAGCGGAAGCCATTAATTGCTGCAAACGAATTTCGCGTTCTTTCTCATAAAAATCGTAATTGCCCCCGTAAAGATGGAGTTTTTGGTGCGCGACTTCGATCACTCGCGATACAATCTGATTCATAAATTCGCGATCGTGACTTGTCATGAGGATGGCGCCTTTAAATTCTTTTAGCCAACCCTCGAGCCACATGATCGATTCCACATCCAAGTGGTTGGTCGGCTCATCCATTAGTAGTAGATCGGGGTTTATCAATAAAATTTTGGCAAGAGCGATACGCATCTTCCATCCGCCGCTAAATGTTTCCACAGGACGATTGTAATCTTCAGGGCCGACACCCAGTCCCGTGAGAATCTCTGCGGCTTTGGCCTCGAGTTCATATCCTCCCATGTTTTCAAATTCGCCCTGAAGCTCGCCGTAGCGCTCCAGAGTCTTCGCCATCTCATCATCATCCATTGGCTCAGACAATTTAGCCTCTAGACGCGCAAGTTCCTGCTGAACCTCACGGTAGCGCGGATGGGCTGATTCCACTTCCTGAAGGGCGGTTCTCCCCGACATCTCTTCGAGGTTTTGTGAAAAATAACCAATCACCAGTTTATCCGAGTTAGAAACTTCACCCTCATCGACTGATTCCTCTCCCGCTAGAATACGAAAAATCGTCGTTTTACCAGAACCATTCGCCCCCACCAGTCCAATCTTTTCCCCACGGTTGATCTGAAAAGAGCCATCTTTATATAAAACTTTACTTCCAAAATGCTTTGCGATACCCGAAACATAGATCATGAATTTATTCTCTCACCCGTTAAAGGATTAATGCCCACTGATTAATCTGGTTAATAGTTTCGAAAAATAGCGGAAAATCTCTTTTTTGTCAGGAAAAAAACAAAGTGTTTGTCGTTTCTTAAAAAGCACACTACAAAGAGAGCATGGAAATTTTCATCATTGCGGGAATCACTGTTTTTTTCTTCTTGGCTTATGCGGTTATTGCTATTTTATACCCCGAATGGGTGGGAATTACTGGTAAAAAAGCTCAAGAGATCGAGGCCGAACATCGCACAGAAGAGAACCCTGTACTCCAAGAATCGCATGACCACAAAACCCCTAATGGGCACTAATGCTTTGTCAGCTCAGTTTTTTGTAAGACTCGCTAGCTAATAGTCCTGCTTGCATAAGAGAGGGCTTTTTTAAAGACATGAAACGGTTGCATAATGGAAGCTATGGACATAGCTTCACTCGTCGGTCTGGTTTTAGGGTTTGCAGCAATTCTTCTCGGAAATATCATGGAAGGCGGACACACCGCCTCACTCATGCAGCTTACTGCCGCGATCATTGTCATGGGTGGTACGTTTGGCGCTGTGCTTTTATCCAATACGGGATCTGACATTAAGATCGCACTACAGTATGCACGCCGTTGTTTTTTCGATAACCCTTCTAGCCTCTCTCGCGATATCAAGGATGTTCTACAATGCGCGCAAGTAGCCAAGAAAGAATCCCTACTTGCCTTAGAAAAAAATCTTCCTAATATCCATAACGATTTTTTTCGCGATGCTTTGTCAGCTGTTATTGATGGCATTGACCCCGTCACGGTACGCGACATCTTCGAAACCCGTATGCAGCATGAAGAAGATATGATCACCGCAGGTGCTAAAGTATGGACCGATGCTGGAGGTTTTGCCCCGACGGTTGGAATTATTGGTGCTGTTCTTGGGTTGATCCACGTAATGAACAATTTAACCGACCCATCTAAACTAGGACCTGGCATTGCCGTGGCATTCGTCGCCACTGTTTACGGTGTTGGTTCGGCTAACCTTATTTTTTTACCAATCGGAAATAAGATTAAGAAAAAAGCCCATCACCGCGTGCTTGAACTGGCTCCCCTTCTTGAAGGAGCCATCATGATTGGCGCTGGGCTCAATCCAAAAGTGGTCGAAAGAAAACTCGAAGCCTATACCGGGATTCACTCTTCAGATGGCTAAGCGCAAACGCCACGAAGAGCATGAAAACCACGAACGCTGGCTAGTGTCCTATGCCGATTTCATTACTTTGCTCTTTGCATTTTTTGTGGTCATGTATGCCACCTCAAACCAGGATTTAACCAAAGCCCAAGAGTTTGAAGGCTCTCTTCGTAGCAGTATTAAATTGGGCGAATATGGCGGTGGTAATAACCCGATTAATCTGGAGACCGGTTCTAATTTCGAACCGATTGGAAAATATTTAAAAGATGCCAGTCCTATTGATCTACAAAGCTACTATCAACAAAGAATAAAACAAAAAATGAGTATCGAAGAAAGTGGTGGACTGATTCAGGACTTGATATACGATAAAAATGGCGTGCGCATTCGTTTGCAAGGTTCCAATCTTTTTAAACCAGGAGAAATCACTATTAATCCCGCTTCAGCGATGGCGCTCGGAAAACTCGGTGTGATTCTGCAAAATTCCAAGAGAAAAATCGTCATTGAAGGCCACACCGACAACGAGAAATTCTCCTCAGGTAATATCGCTTCCAATTGGGAATTAGGCGCCTTGCGGGCAACTGCCATCGTTCGCTTTTACATTGATGGCTTTAATATTCCACAGGATAAGATTTCCGCCATGTCCTATGGCGATACACACCCCATTTCTGACAATAGCACCGCTGAGGGACGCGCTGAAAATCGCCGCATCGAAATATTCGTGCAGGCCGATAAACCACTCTAAATGGCGATAGATTCAGACAAGGGTCTTTCTTTTTAAAAGGACATGTCCTAAATTATGCGTTAGTATACTTTTCATGAAATCGTCCCATTTAGAAAGTTTTTTTTCACTCTCTCCCGAACACGTGTTTCAGTCCGTGGAAATTTTAGGTTATCGGCCTACTGGGGAACTACTACAATTGAACTCCTACGAAAATCGCGTTTTTGATATTAAATTGGAACCGTCAGGAAATATTATCAGCAAATTCTACCGACCCCACCGTTGGAATGAAAAAACTCTCCTAGAGGAACACACCTTTGTCGAAGAATTATTTCAAGCCGATGTGCGCACCGTTCCCGTCATAAAGGACAATGGATATATTCATAAAACAAGCGATAATATTTTCTTTTCTCTTTATCCAAAAAAGAAGGGCCGCATGCCCCAGGAATTTTTACCTGGCGAATTGCGTACAGTGGGTAAACGTATTGCTCAGTTTCATAATGTCGGCGCACAAAAACGTTTTTCTTTTCGGCAAACTATGGCTGCTGAAAATTATATCCCTTTCGACAGTCTCGCAGAACTTGATGGTTGGGTCGCACCAGAGGTGTGGTCCCGCTACGAGGAGGCTTGTGAGTTGATCATGGACTTTTTAATCTCCGAGCTCAACCCCGATTCTTTTATTCGTATCCACGGTGACTGCCATAAGGGTAATTTACTCCACGATGGCAGTGATTATTTCTTTGTCGACTTCGACGATTGTATCAACGGCCCCGCAGTACAAGATTTTTGGATGCTTCTCTCTTCGGCAGGCCCTGAATCCGCTGAAGAAATGAACGAGTTGCTCTCAGGTTATTCAGAACTACGCGACTTTGATGATAACGAGTTATTCTTAATCCCCGCTCTACGCGGATTGCGCATTTTTTCCTATGCTGCTTGGATTGCACGACGCTGGGATGATCCTGTGTTTCCAAAATTATTTCCTGATTTTACCACCTACAATTATTGGGCAGATGAGGTGGAGCGCCTCGAATCCATAGCCTGGACATTGAATAATTATTAGATGCCATCTCATAAGAGTCCATCCAAGAAACAGCACCGTAGCGAAAAATCTTCCTTTTAAAAAACGACCCTTCGATTGCCTGGAATAAACCGATCTAGTTTTTCGAAAAAATCAAAAAGTACTGATGGGGAAGTCCTGCGACCTCGCGAGACAAGCGAAACCCGGCAGTTTGCATTTCGTTTTTCACTAGTTCCTTATCGAGACGATGTTCCTTTTTAGGGCCGATAGGGCTTTCTTTGGTAAAGTCGACGATGGCCACCTCTGCCTTTGGAGAGAGTTGATTGCGTAAATTTTTAAAATACAAAATACGATCCGATAAATGATGGTAAGTATCAACTGTTAAGAGAAGGTCGCACTTTTCAGGAAGAGTGGGAAACGTTTCATCACTTTTGAGTGGAATGTGATTTTTTAATCCTTCTTTCTCGCCGCGTGTTTTTAAATAGTCCACCATGTCCTGTTCAATATCGATAGCATACACGTGAGTTTTAGGAGCTGCATGCGCCATTTTCGTAGAAAAATAACCCGTTCCTGCACCAATATCTGCAATACATTTACTTTTTTGAAGCGGTAAATTTTTTAAAACCACATCTGGTTTTTGCCACTGATCACGAGAGGGATCATCAAAGGCTTTAGCCCATTTTTTTGCATCCTTAAAACCATGCTGGTGTCCTCCATGGTGGCCATGGTGCTCGCCGCCCTCATGGTGCTGCCCTCCATGCTCCTGACTTTCCTGAGCCGTTTGCTCTTGAGAATTCTCCATAGATTCTTTGTGCGCACAGCCAAAAATCAGTACTAAACATAAAATAACAACGCTATTTCTCATATCTATCTCCCCAAAAATAAAATATCCTAGCTCCAGTGCTTTATTAGAAGAGCACTAGCCATTTTGTTTACGACTTGATACTCCTATGTACTATGAATATTCCCCCATGTGAACCACCAGCTTGGGCTGATTCAGGGCATCTACAAACATTGCTTGGGTATTTATTACCCTCGCCAACATTTAGCGAAACGGGTGCCACTCACCTTGTGCCTCTCAGTGATGGCGACCATCTGCATACCACTTTATTTTCTGGCGATAGTCGCAGCCTGGTTCTTTTGTTCCATGGACTCAATGGTTCCATCGAGTCCAACTACATGGGACGCACAGCTCGTATTATTCGCTCCTTAGGGCACAGCGCTGTTCTGATCAATCATCGCGATTGTGGTGCGGGTTTTGGCCTGGCCAACAGCCCCTACCACTCTGGCCGTGGTGATGATGTTTCTGATGTGATTGCACATTATCGAAATAGGTTTCCTAAAAAACGTATCCTTGCTATTGGCTTTTCCCTTGGCGCCAATGCTCTATTAAATTTGCTCTGTGGGCTGAGAGGTACCGCCCTTCCTGATTTTGCCGTTGCGGTCAATGCCCCCATTGATCTGAATGCGTGCTCGGAGCAACTGACCAAAGGTTTTAATCGTATCTATGATTTACATTTTGTGTGGAACACACGCAAAGAAATCAACGCAAAGACCAAAAGCGGACGCATCACATTTGATAAAAAATTGGGTGCGTTCCCTTATCTGCGAAACATCGATGAGCTCTATACGGCACCCTACTCCGGTTTTGTGAGCGCTAGTGATTACTATCAAAAATGCTCAACCTTTGATCATTTCAAAAATATCAAAACACCGACGGTGATTATCACAGCAAAAGACGACCCCTTTATTCCCTGGCAGCCCTATCTTAATGCCCAGCACAACAAACACATTTATCTGCACATGGAAGAACGAGGTGGGCATATCGGGTATTTGAGTCGACCATTAAGAAAAGATCGTCTCAGTGCCTTCGGTTATCACCGCTGGCTCGATGATGCGCTTCAAATTATCTTAAAAGAACATGCCTAAAAACTTAGAACCTATCTATGAATCATGTTATAGGTAGGATTTCGATTTTAATGAGATAAACAACACGGGGGAAAGAATGAAGAAATTTATTTTGAGAACGTATTTAAGTGCAGCGACTTTTGCACTCCTTATCGGCTGCTCGTCGAACCCAAAAAGTAAAAGTTATTCTGGTTATGGTTTACAAAGTATTTCTCCTGAAACCTTAGCACGTTATGCACCCCCCACGCCAAAATCCGCTATTAAAAACCAAATCGAAAAATTGGTGGATATTCGCTCTCCCTCTGCGGGGGTGATCACCAGTGATGGAAAAAAACTTTTCGTCAATTGGACAGTCACCGGCTCTAATCAAATTTGGCGCCTCGACGGCCCTAATTCTTTCCCGACACAAATTACCGGCGGAGAAGATCGCTCCAATCTTGTTGGTATGAGTCCCGACAATAAATGGTTGGTGGTTTCGCGCGACAATAAAGGCGATGAAAACTACGGTATCTTTTTATTGTCGGCAGCCGGTGGCGAGCTCAAAACAGTTTACTACAACTCAAAATATCAAACCTCGTATCAAGGATTTTCTGAAGATTCTCGCGGACTTTATTATACAAGCAACAATCTTTCTCCCGATTCTTATGTTATTTATTATTATGATATCGCAAGTGGTAAGAGCTCCGTAGTGTGGGATAAACCGGGAATTTGGTCGTTGTCGGATCATCTCGGTGAGCGCGCCATTTTATCCAAACACAATGGCAGTATGCACAACGAACACTTCCTCTTAAACTTAAAAACTAAAGAGGCCACACCGCTTATTGGACAAAACGAAATCGAGGATTTTTCTGTTCTTCTTTCCGCCAAATCTGACGAGTATTATGTTCTCACCAATAAAGTAAATGATTTTCGTGCGATCTACCTTTTAAAAAATAATAAACTGGCACCCTACATCTCGGTAAACAATGCCGACGTGGATGATATGAGCATGTCCCGCGATCGCCATTTCCTAGCCTACACCATCAACAAAGATGGCTATGCCCATATTCATTTACTGCAAACATCCAACAAAAAAGAAATTCCCATTCTTGCTCCTAAAAATAGTGAGCAAGCCTATTGGGGTTCTTTTTCTCCGAACAGCCGCTACATTACTTTTGCTATAGAATTATTTAATTCTCCGCGCAAAAACTATGTGTTCGACCTCAAAACCAGAAAATCTACAGAGTGGGTTCACTCCTCCACTCCAGAGGTCAATACCCTTGGCTATGTAAAAGCAGAACTGATGACCTATCCTGCGGAAGACGGCACACCCATTCCGATGTTTGTATGGCGTTCGCAAGCCTGTAAAACAAAAACGTGCCCAGTGATCATCAACTTCCACGGTGGGCCTGAGTCGCAAAGCCAACCGCGCTTTAACCCTATTATTAACCTTTATGTAGATAGAGGTTTTGTTTATATCCAACCGAATGTTCGCGGTAGCGATGGCTATGGCAAAAAATGGTTGCGTGCTGATAATGGTGCAAATCGTTTAAAAGTTATTACTGATATTCGTGATGCCGCCCGTTTTGTTAAAAAGAACATGGCTTATAATGGCGTTGTACCAAAAGTGGGTATCACTGGTGGAAGTTATGGGGGTTACTCCACACTTGTGGGCGCCTCCATGTTTGCCGACGATTACGACGCAAGCTTTGCTATTGTCGGCATGAGCAGCTTAATAACGTTTATAGAGAACACCGCGCCCTATCGACGTGCCCTTCGTGCCAACGAATACGGTGAACCCAAAACGGACCGCGAGTTTATGTTAAAGCTGTCGCCCGTATCGTATATCGATAAAGTCCGTAAACCTCTTCTTATCGCCCATGGTGCCACAGACCCGCGCGTACCGGTTGGAGAAGCTGTACAGTTTCACGAAACAGTACAACAAAATAATAAAGATGCTTCACTTATTATTTTTCCCGACGAAGGCCATGGCGTTTCCAAAAGACCAAACATTGTTCTTCTGAATAGTTATACCGTGGACTTCTTCGAAAGGTATTTAAAGTAATGAGCCTTTTTAAAGATAAAATTGTGATTCACACCGATGGCGCCTGCTCAGGAAATCCAGGTCCAGGCGGTTGGGGTGCCATCATTGCTTATCCAGAAGGGATCGTGCACGAATTAGGTGATGGCGCGCGCCCCACCACTAATAATAAAATGGAGCTGACAGCTGCCATCTCGGCACTTTATTTTGTGCGCACCCGCACGGAAGAGGTTTATCTATGTACAGATTCCACCTATGTGATCCGCGGGATTACCCAGTGGATTTGGGGTTGGCTCAAACGTGGTTGGAAAAATGCCGAAGGCGATCCCGTCGCCAATAGCGATGAGTGGAAAGAATTATTTCGCCTGGTACAGGACCGTGGCGCAAAAAATATTTCTTGGAACTATGTTCGCGGGCACACAGGCAATCCCGGCAATGAACGTTGTGATGAAATTGCAGTGAGTTTTTCTAAAAATCAATATTGTTCTTTGTATAAAGGGCCGCTTTTAAAATACGAACATAACCCCTACGACATCCCGGAGGATACCTCTCTTCCTCCTATGAAACCCAAGCAAGAAAAAGCTGCGGCCTATTCCTACATTAGCGTGGTGAATGGCCAAGTGGCCCGCCATGCGACCTGGCCCGAGTGTGAACGTCGTGTGAAAGGTGTATCAGGAGCGAAATTTAAAAAAACTCTCTCCGAAGAAAACGAAGTGGAAATTTTAAACTCCTGGGGCTATTCGTCTGAGGATCTTAATTAGTGTACCCCAGCCATCCTGAGGCGTGCGTATTAGACTTGCTAATATAAAATCTATTCTCATTCATCAGTAGTGGCAAAAAAATCTTTATCGCGCAGTAAGCGATGGTAAGTGATCGCAAAGCGATGGGCCTCATCGCGTAAGGACACTAAAATACGAAACGCCTCCGTCGATGAGGAAAAAACCACTGGGTTCTGGCGGTTGGGTAAATAAAAACGTTCAACGGTTTTTTCCACCTCTTCGTCCTTAAAGCTGGAGCGCGTGCGCTCTTTCGCAAGTCCCACAATCGGAATATGCTCTTTACCGAGCGCTTCAAGGGCGCGCATGGCAAACTTCAGCTGTCCACGCCCGCCGTCAACCACAATTAAATCGGGCTCATCCCACTCTTCGTGTTGTAAGCGTCTTAACAGAACTTCTTTCATGGATTCAAAATCATTAATCCCTTGTACCGTACGAATCTTGTAGCGTCGATATTGATCTTTGTTGGGTACACCATCTTCGAACACCACTTGTGAGGCCACCGTTTCCTGTCCTTGAAAATTGGAAATGTCATAACACTCAATACGGCGCGGAAGTTTGGGAAGCTTGAGCTTTTCCTGGATCATCACAAGTGCATTTTGTTTTTCTTGGGATTTGGTCACATGATTTTGGAATTTCTTTTCGGCGTTTGCCTGAGCCATATCCAAAAGTTTTTGCCCGAAGGAATCGGTGGGAAAAACAATTTTGACGGGCTTATCAGAATACAACTTTAATACGTCGGTAAGAAGTTTTCTTAAGTCATGACCAATGTCGATCGGCAAAAGAATTTCATCGGGCACCACATTGTCCTCATAGTACTGATTTAAAAACGTCATCAGCCAATCGCGCACATCCTCTTCGGGGGCAGAGCTATCAATCAGAGGAAAGAAATGCCCCTTAGAACCAATCACCGCCCCTTGGCGCACATGGAGCGAGCAGATCAACGTACCACGCTGATCACCATAATAACTAAACACATCCTGATCGAGATCAATATCGGTGCTAATTACTGATTGCTTTTCTAAAACCCGGCGGATGGCATGGAGACTGTCGCGCACGCGGGCGGCGAGCTCAAACTTTTCGTCCTCGGCAAGGAGGGCCATCTCCTGCTCCATATCGGTGAGAAGCTTTTTATTTTTATTTTTAAAAAAGTTTTGTGCCCCTTTAATTGAAACCTGGTAATCCTCTACCGAGATCAAGCCCACACAAGGCCCTGTGCAACGGCCGATATCGTAGGTCATACACGGGCGCTTACGTGCACGAAAAAAATGATCGGTACAATCGCGGATTTTGTACACCTGATTGAGAAATTGAATCGTATCACGCACCACTTGCCCGCTGGTGTAGGGACCGTAGTAAATCGCACCATCGCGTTTAACTTTTCGCGCCAAATAAAAACGCGGAAAATCATCTTTCTTGCTTAAGCGAATGTAGGGGTAAGCCTTGTCATCTTTTAGGCGAATATTGTAGCGGGGCCGGTGCTTCTTAATAAGTGTTGCCTCTAATAAAAAGGCCTCAGCTTCGGTTTTGGTGATAATGTATTCGATATGCTGAATGTTACGCACCAAGAAGGTCGTCTTGACACTGTCGATGTTTTTATTGAAATAGCTGCGCACACGATTGCGCAAATCCTTGGCTTTTCCGACATAAATAATTTTGGTGTCCTTATTCTTCATAATATAGACACCGGGCTGATGCGGAAATTGCGAAACAAGCTCTTTAAGATCCATGACCATTTCTATTTTACAAAAGTTACCTCACGAAGCCAAAAACAATTTGTCATGACCACTCATCTCATCTACAAATAACTATGATCTATTTTATCGGCGCATATCTTCTACTACAGATGGCTATTGGTTATTGGGTGTCGAAAAAGGTCAAAAATGCCACTGATTTTTTCTTGGCTGGCAAACAACTCTCCCTGCCACTCGTCTCCGTTTCACTTGTCGCCACATGGTTCGGTGCAGAAACCTGTATTGGCTCTGCAGGTGCAGTCTACGCTCACGGTCTTTCGGGAAGTCGTGCCGATCCCTTCGGCTACAGCCTGTGCCTTCTATTTATGGGATTTTTTATCGCAGTTCCTATGTGGAAAGGTAACTACATCACCATTGGCGACATGTTCGCCCGCCGTTTTGGTTGGTCTACGGAAAAACTCACCGTTTTAATCTTGATTCCTGGCTCTCTCATCTGGGGTGGAGCTCAGATCCGTGCCTTTGGTCAAATTATCAGTAGTTCCACCGAACTACCTGTCGATATCACCATGCTCATCTGTACTATCTTTATTGTGTTTTACACATTTTTAGGTGGTCTTTTGGGAGATATGATTACCGATTTTATTCAAGGACTTTTAGTCATCACCGGGCTCATTGTTCTCCTGGTTACCGTTGTGTACTCCTCGGATTTTTCTTTTGCACAGTGGTGGACTCATGTTTCCCCTGAGCGCTTGAGTTTTGTCGCCATACATGAATCCCCTTGGCAACGTATGGATCGTTGGGCCATTCCTATTTTGGGCTCTCTCATTACTCAGGAATTAATCTCACGAACGCTATCCGCCAAATCTCCTGAAGTCGCACGCAACTCTAGCTTTGCGGCCTGTGGGATGTATCTCTTTGCCGGAAGTATCCCTGTTATTTTGGGACTTATAGGGCCAGAACTTTTACCTCACATCACCGATCAGGAGCAGTTTTTGCCCGAGCTTGCGCAAAAATATTTACACCAATCCACTTATATTATTTTTGTTGGAGCACTCATCTCCGCTCTGCTCTCTACCATCGATAGTATTCTTCTTTCTGTTTCCGCAATGGCATCGCAGAACGTATTTGTAAAATACTTAAAACACCGCACCAAGAAAGAAGAACTTATCCTCGCCCGTTTTTTAGTAATTATGGCCGCCTTGATTTCTTATATGATTGCAATCTCCTCTTCGGGTATTTATTCGTTGGTAGAAATCGCCTCCTCTTTTGGTACAGCAGGCCTCCTTGTTGCTGCACTTATAGGTCTATGGAGCCGGTGGGGCGGCCTGTGGGCGGCAAATTTTTGTATTCTAACAGGCGCCATAGTCTACCCACTGGGGTCTTATGCAAAAATACCCGCCCCCTTTCTCACTGCGGTTTTTGCTGCATTATGTAGCTATTTTTTGGGTATTCTCGCTGAAAAGCGTTTTAAATGGTCCTAATAGACCTATCCAGCGCCTACTTTACCAGCTCTCTGTAAAGGTTTGATTATATCCAAAATTCCTGTTGTGATTGGTTGAGCTGTCAAGTACGACTGAGGCAAATCAAAAGGGGGTACGGGGTATGTGGATTTTGGTTTTTTTGTTACCGTGGACATGGGCCGATCGCAGTAGTCTTCCAACAGATGTTCAAGCTTATTATGCATCTATAGATCATTCGAAAGATCTAAAAGACACTTTGTTTACAATTCTCAACTCCTATCATAAACCGCATGGCAATGCTGATATCATTCTACCATCTTGTAGTGATACCCAATGCTACAAACACACACCACTTACATATAAAAGTGCACGCGAGTACTTGTTTGGTTACCTTCACCTGAGTGGAAATGCACAAACAGGCTATCATTTAGAAACTTATTATTGTGGCGAGCTTCTCTCGATTGACGATTTTAATGGACAAAAAGACGCCATTGGCCCCATGAAGATTCCTTCTGAAAAAATCGCCAACGTCGAACATGCATGGCCGCAAAGTTTATTTACCAATAAATTCCCGAAGGGCACGCAGAAAGCAGACCTCCACATACTCTATCCAGAGATCAGTAAGGTAAATGCTATTCGCGGTAACTTCCCTTATGGGGACGTGACAAAACCAAAAACTGTTGCCTGCCAAGATGCCGCCCTGGGCTTGAGCAAAGAAAACGATCAAGTTTTCGAACCACACACCTCTGTTAAAGGTGATATGGCACGCGCGACATTTTATTACGTCACACGCTACCAAGCTAAACTCAGCAAAAACGAAGAAGCTTACTTGCGCGAGTGGCACAAGTTAGATCCAGTAGATCAACACGAAATCGAGCGTAATAATAAGGTCTTTGAAATCGAAAAAGTGAGAAATCCTTTTATCGACATGCCAGAGCTTGTAGACCAAATCCAGGATTTCTAATTAACTAATAAGAGGGCAAAATTTTTGCCCTCTTATTATATTATAATCACAAAAAATAATGTTCATTAAATTTAACAAAAACTCGTCTTAGTTCATGTCATAGAATTTTAAAATATTTACCTTTTTCGCAGATTCATCAACAAAGAAAAAGTAAGTGTACGCGTTAGTATTTGTAGAATAAATTTTGTTGCCATTACCCGCACTTTGCTTGAAAAACTCTAGATAGGTATCCAACTGACCTAAAAGATCCTTAATGTCTTCTTCGGTTTTTTTACGCTCTAATGCGTATGCAATTACATTTTTGCGAAGAGATACAAAAAAAGTTTTTCCAATTTCATCTACAGATAATTCATTTGCTGAAGAAACACCTGATTTTATTTTCAGAATTTTAGGCAACTGCTTAGCTGTAGATCCATCAAACACATATGCCGATGTTGAACCGCAAATATGTAGGGAATAAATGGATAGCGGTACACTTTTGACTACAGCTTCACAATTTTTGTTTAAACTCAGAAAATTTTGAGCAACATCAGTGATGCGCACCGGAGATACTTTATAATCCTTCTTATTGTTGTCCCAGACAAAAGAATACTTAACTGTCGTGTCTTCAAAAGTTATTTCTCCGTCATCTGAAGTTTCATCTGCAGGCCAACTCTCCGTAATCTCTACAAGCACAGCTGGAACTACCTCATTTGCTGTATTCTTGGACTCTTGTAAAGTTACCTTGACATGGGCGATTCCGCCACAAGAAGCATCTTCGCATTCGTATTCTTCTTCCGAGTCTCTCATTACTCCATTTTTATCTGGACTATCTAGATCAAATTCTTGCTCACCATCGTTCAAAGATAAAATAAGACTTCCATAATTATCCCAGGATAATGATGCCGTTTGATACTGAGAATTTTTGTCTGCCTTCTTTAGCTTATATTGACCGAGTAATTCGACGTCATCAATCTGATAAGACATACTTGCTTGAGAACTTGTCGACATTAAAAGTATCAGTCCAAGTAATATTTTCATTGTTTTCTCCTATTTTTTGATTAAAAACAACAAGGTTTCTAATCTTTTATTCATTTTCTATAATAGTTTATAAATTAGGTTCCGTTCGACAGATTTCTAACTATTCGTCTGCAAAAAATCTATTTTTTTAAAATAAAATGTAAATTAGTTATGGCCTGTTAAGGTCCCGAAATGGCGTATGGGTGCCTCCTGGTCATCGTGACCAGGAGGACTTTAATCAAAGACGTTTGATGTTTTTGAGAGAAAATAATGATCGCTCGATCACGAGGATCGAGCGAAACGTGATTAAAAAGCAGAAAGGGCCGATTTTCATCGACCCTTTCTGCCTTTTAGAGCGTTCTATGAAGGTACTTAAAACATTATTCGAAACAACCAGATCCCATGAAAACTTTTTCTCCATTGTATACGGTTGTATACCAAGATTTATCATGGATTTTTACATGCACTTTTCGACCAAGCTTATAAGTTCCAATTACTTTTGAATCCGACGACGGAAAGCTACGGATATTACAAGCTGGTGACGTAATTTTTGCAAACTTGCCTATTTTTAAGCTCGCTAATGTACGATTTCTTTGGACAGCTACTTGCTTACGCTCTTTTTTCTCTTCGTAAGCTTTATCCACTTCGATTTCCACTTCGAGCTCATCTAATTTTTTGGCAATGCGTTTTACTGACTCACGATGTTCATCGATGATACGAATATACTCGCGGCTGTCTTTGTTTCCTTCTGCATAGGCCTGTTTCGCTTTTTCGCGTACATTGACAAGCTCGGCTTCCGCTCTTTGTAAGTCTTTAAGGGCAGCACGCTCACTTTTACGAAGCTCGTCCACTTTTCCTAAAGCTTTTTTATAGTCTTTTTTAACATTTTCTTTTTCTAGCAAAGCTTCTTTACGTAAATCACGATAGCGAGCTACTTCTTTATTGATATTTTCAAGATCGGCTTGAGATTTTTCCATCTCCAACTTCATCTTGTCGACAAGCTCCTTTGAATCTTCCATATCTTTTTTAGATTTTTCGATTTCATCTTGAGCTGCTAAAATTTTCTTTTCATTTAATGCAATTCTATCACGTGCGCGTTCTTCTTCGCGTTGAGCTCTCTTCATTTCAACGCTTGCTTTATCGCGCATGGATTGTGATTCTTTCTTCTCTTTTGCGGCTCTTTGCGCCATCTCTGCGGCCTCTGTTTTGGCGGCTTCAGAATCGGCAATTGCTTGCTCCACTTCCATCAGCTCACCCATCACTTCATCTGAATCAGCGTAAGACACATTGCTAAAAGCCAATGCGGTCACCGCTAAACTTATTGGTAAAAACTTAACTGCCTTCATAGTCGTCTCCTTTTTCTTAAATGCCCGTACCCTTAAAAAATCGGATGAATTAATAAGATTTTTATGATTTTCGTCTTAAGACGATCATCTTAAGACTTTAGATCAAAAATAACAGGACTAGACTGTACCTATTGCGAGATCGTTTAAGCCTTTGACGAAAAACCCCAAATTTTATAGCGCCAATTTGGGGCTATCTCAATCTATCTACGGACTCTTTTGAGACACGAAGACAGGTAGGTCCTTGCAAAAGGGCCACCAACGTCGCTATAAAACCAAATGCTAACTTGCTGCCTATTTCGACTTTTGTTATCTTTTATTACACGTGAAACCGCTGTACAAATTTAGTAGTCGAAGAGAGTTTTTAGATTTCATGGGACGTGTTTCTGCCGGCGTAGCACTTAGTGGTGCTCTTCTCGAGACAGCCTGCTCCCATCTTTCTACATCAATGGCAGTGCCCTTTCATCCACTTCCAACAACCACAGAGGATAACTTTATAACAGCGGACGGCTTTACCGCAGATGTGCTCATCCGCTGGCGAGATCCCCTCAATACTAAAGATAAATTTGGCACCAATAACGATTTTTTGTGCTTTATTCCTTTAAATACGGATGGAACAAATGCCCTCCTCTGGGTGAACCACGAATATATGCACCCAGTACTTATTCATAATCGCAAAATGAATTCTCCGCGCACAAAAGCGGAAATGAGCTTAGAACAATTGGAAATTGGTGGCTCATTGGTGGAAATCATCAAGCGCAATGGCAAATGGTCGTACGTTCCCAATTCCAAATACAATCGCCGTATTACTGCACAAACAAAAATTCCGTTTCAAAAAAATACGCGTATTATGAACGCAACCTCTGCATATGGTATGGTCACCAACTGTAGTGGTGGATACACACCGTGGAAAACCATCCTGACCTGTGAAGAAAACTACGATATCTACTATGGTAACTCCACCTATATAAATAAAAAGCGCCAATTTGTGCCGCAAAAGAAAATGAATTGGTATGAACACTTTAACCACCCGCCCGAACACTATGGTTGGGTGGTCGAAGTGGAGCCATTCACTGGGCACGCGACAAAACTGATCACGCTGGGTCGTTTCGAACATGAAAGTGCTACCGTTACTACAGGTAAATCAGGGAAAGTCGTGGTCTACATGGGTGAAGACCGTCGCGGCGGAGGCATTTTTAAGTTTGTTTCGGATTCAGGAAAAAATTTGGACAAAGGGACTTTGTATGTCGCCAATACCGACAAGGGACAATGGATTGCTCTCGATTATGCGACAAATCCCATACTGAAAAAACATTTTAACTCGCAGTTAGAAGTTTTAATTTATGCGAGCTACGCAGCTGAGCTTGTCGGCGGGACAGCACAAGACCGCCCAGAAGATGTGGAGATTGATCCAATCACTGGAGCCATCGTTGTGGCTCTCACCAACAATATTGATCAAGGCAATCTGTATGGATCACTTCTTAAAATTGAAGAAGACAGCGGCGACCACGAGTCCCTCACCTTTAAAGCCTCTACGCTCATGAGCGGGGGCATGGAAAGTGGATTTGCTTGTCCCGACAACATGGTGTTTGATGGCAAAGGCAATTTGTGGATGACATCTGACATGGCGGAGTACGACATGCGCGATGGAAAATACCCAGGTTTTGGTAATAATAGTCTATTCTATATACCACTCAAAGGCCCCTATGCGGGTGGTATTTACCGCGTTGCCAGCGCCCCGTGCGATGCTGAATTTACCGGACCGACTTTCTCAAGTGATTCGAAAACCCTGTTCCTCTCTGTCCAACACCCTGGCGCCTTAACAAAAGATCCCTCTGCGCCAACGAGCACGTGGCCAGACGGCCCGGGACAACTTCCAAAATCCAGTGTTGTCGCTATCCAAGGCCCACAACTGGAAAAGCTTACGCTTTAAATCGCTTACTGCTCGTTGTACTAAACAGAGAATATCCGTGAATTCTAAGCGCATCCATCGTAGTGAGCCCACCCGTGGTTCTAAGCACGCCCGTGGCTCTAAGCACGCCCGTGGCTCTGAGCACGCCCGTCATCCTGAGCGAAGCGAAGGATCTCTTCCTTCATGAGCCGCCAAGATCCTTCGCTTCGCTCAGGATGACGGATGGGATCAAGATGACGGGCGTGTTCAGAATGGATTTATTTATTTTGCCATTTTCTTAATGAGCTTAGCGCAAGGTGTATTGTCTAGCTCTGGCAATTGTTCACGAGTGACGCGAAAAACTTTTTTCCAAAGACAGCTCACTTCAGCTTCTGTAACCATTAGATCTTTAGTGGTTTTGCCGCAATATTTAGTGGCCGGGATAGAACATTTTTTACCTAGCGTTTCTTTGTTTTTCTCATACGCTTGAGCAAAAGCCTCGGGCGAAATATTTTTTAAAATACGGGGATTGTTGGATAGCTCAGAGCCAGCTGTGCACATCGCTTTGTCGTCTTTCTTCTCCGCACAACTTTCTCCACAACAGTGACGCTCTTTTTTGTCGTGGTTGCATTCTTTACACGCACCGTGGGCGGCACAACTGGAGCAGTCATGATGCTCGTGATCTTTATCATGCTCCGCACAATTGCACGATGCCGTTTGCTCCTGGCCCGATGTCTCTGACGGTGCCTGTCCATGGGAACATGCGCTGATAAATAATAAAATAGCAATCAAATGTAGAAATCTCATAGTAGCCTCCTCAAAGACAATCTTTCCCATACGCTAACAATAGGAACCGTGAGAGGCAAGATACAAAAGAAAAAGGTGATTACACAGTAATCACCTTGCTGAGTTGCGAAACTATATAGCTAAAAATCGTCAATAACTTTAAAGCCCTAGGCGGGAAAAAGCATAAAGCAGCAAATAGCTACAAGCGTAGGAAATAGGGCCCCTACAAACAAATAAAGGGGATTGATATCTCCATCTTCAAAATGCCCCTTTAAAATCCCATAACCAGCAGGGTTTGGTGCATTGGCAATTACAGTAAGACCGCCGCCTGTTACCGCACCCGCAACAAGATTAAATTTAGCCGATTCAGAAAGCTCTACAAGTGATCCCAGATAAGTTAGTGCCGCATTGTCTGTTATGGCCGTAAGCGCTGTCGCACCAAAATAAAGGGCTATATCTCCCATAGCAGTTAACACGTCTTGCAGCCACCATGCCTGCATTCCACCGAGAACTATAAGACCACTTAAGAAAAAAGCCACAAGAAGTGATTCTTTGAGCTTCACCTCGTCTTGGTACTCGGTTGTTACTGCCACAAATCCTAAGAAAAATAAGAAAAGTCCCATAAAAAAGACCATATGGTGAGCTGTCGCCACAACGCCGGCAAGGAATAACACATGGATCAGGTACATCCACCATGTAGGCATTAATGTATTGGTATGTTTTTCTCCAACCTTCAGATCACCCTTTAATTCTTCTCGAAAAACAAATGCCGTCACACCTGTAGATATAATAATGGCAATCATCGCCTTAATACCAAAGTGCTGAAACATGTGCATCATGCCCCAATGGTATTTACCAGCGACCATTAAAACAGGAGGGGCAGCAAAATGGGTAAGCGTTCCGCCGATAGATACGTTTACAAATAGTAAGCCCACTGTTGCATACATAAATCTTTTGCTCATTTTTTTGGAGTAAAAATAATCCAAAAGAATCATGGCCGTTACAGTCATGGCCGCAGGCTCAGTGATAAACGAGCCCAGAAGAGGCCCGCCAAACAATGCCGCACAATAAAAGGCGCTTTTTCTTGGCAGTGGCAGAAGACGACTCACCAGCATAATAGCTTTTTCTGCAAGTAAAATCACAGGACGCGTACTGGCCATACACATAATCACAAAAACAAAGGCTGGCTCCGTAAAGTTTTGTGCTTCAAGGTAATGAAGCGCCCCACCTATCACATGATGTTCTTCATTGTACTGTGCAAAACCTTCTAACAATGAATAGCCAACTAAAAAAAATGCCGACCAGATTCCAAAGACGGCCTCCACTTCGCTCAGTAAATGGAAAAAATTTTCGCCTATGGATCCCTCGGGATAATGGTGGGCTATTTTTTTAAAGTAGCTCACACAAAATGTATGAAGTACGGCCAATCCAAATGTAATGGTGCCGAGAAGCTGTAATGTTGTTGGGTTCATAGATGCACATCCTTTATACTTCTTGATATTTACTTGATATCATTCGATTATTTAAGAATATTGCAAGTGGGTCAACACCTGTGGCTCTAGGTCTGGCTTACAATTAAGAATTTATTAAAGATTGCAATAAATCTTGCCATTTTATCCATACATTGTACGGGTTATGGGGCGACTGTTTAAAAATTACTTGATAGTTTTGAAGATGATTTTGCTTAAAAGCAGAATCTTGAGCATAACGTAAAATAGATTCTCTCCATAAATCAAAAGATACACACGTAGATAGCTTCTCCAGCTCTGGGGTTAGGGTTGCAACAACTGGCAATCCCATACTTAAACATAATAACGAGCGATTGGCCGATTTACCCTTAGAAAACTCATTGAGAGGGTTCGGCAGAATGGCACAAGTAAACTGAGGCGCCATTTTATAAACAATCTCGAGAGTCCATGGAATATAATAACAAGCAAAAGACACCTGGCTTTGAATTTTTAAAAATTGTCGATAATCATTACTAATAATGGTCAGAGTTATGGGTTGCTCTTGGTTTAAGACCTCAAGCTCATCCTTTATAAGAAGAATATCGGACATACCAAAGGTACCAAAAGTGCCCGCATTACCAAACCACAATAAGTTTATTCGATCTACTGACCGCGTAGGCTCGTTTGTGGAGCTAACTATCCGCTCTTTCTCTATTGAGACTGGCTCGGAATCGGCAATGATTCTAGCGAGAAGTCGATAGCGGTACTTATAAGGAATTTGTATTTTTCCCAGACTCACCAAGCGCAGTAATAAGAACGGTATCACATAAGGAAAGCACAACAAGCGAAGCCAAACAGGAAAAATCTCATTTATTTCTAAATACGATTTATTCTCTATCTCTTCTTTTAACGATTTCGGAAAAAAGAAGAGAATCATTTTAAGATACAAATGAAAAAGACCTTTTAGTAAAGCAAAAATCCCTCTTGCCAAATAATGAAAGAGAAATTGACTCAAGCGTTTTAGATTTTTTTCCGCCAGTATGTCTTTAAACATTCTGTATTGGGCGTATTGCTTGGCCCACTCAATATGTTGTAAGTTCTCAATAGGGTCAGGAATTACTATAATATTTTCAGGTAACAAACCCATCTGCGAATCGAGAAGAGCATTCTTTAAAGTTTGCGTTGGAACGGTAACTTTATCCGCCGCCTTAAGCATCTCCATGAAAACCGCGCGAACATCCTCGTCTTTATGTTCCACAAACAGGTTGTCACAGGTATCAAAGACAATGGGGATGCCTTTTTTTTTCAATTCTTTGGCCAAGAGAAGATCTTGTGGCCGCGTTGTTTTAACGAAAACAGCAATATCTATGGTGTCAGAAGATATATCAAAACATGAAACATCACGAACAAAATGTCGATGCGAGGGAGTTTTTTGTAGTGATTCAAAAATAGGAATCAAACATCGATAGCGGATACTGGCAATATTTGGCGTTAACTGATGCACCTTCCAAAATATTCTCATTGCACTTATAAACTCTTCTGCATGCAGTCTGCCAATGCCACCTTCCAGTGGCGCAACGTATGATGAAACTCATTTTCGTACTTCTGATTTGAAAGCAACGAAAGCTGTGGGCGCTGGGCAGGAGTTGGATACTCCGTCGTCGCAATGGGCTGCACCTCTCTAACCTGCAGAGGAAGAGAATGCTGACGAGCCAATGCAAATATTTCTTGAGCAAATTCGTACCATGAAGCCCGTCCCGCATTGGTTAAATGGTACAATCCCCATTGGATATTCTCTTTTTGCAGCAAAGCATTCACCGCATGTGCGACATCTGCAACATAGGTGGGAGATCCGACTTGATCATGAACCACACGCAAAGCTTCTCTCTCTTTCCCTAAACGTAACATGGTATTCAAAAAATTTTTTCCGTACTCAGAGTATAACCATGTGACTCGAAAAATAAGATGCTTCGGCCAGGTTTTTTGAACAAGTCTCTCTCCATTGAGCTTCGAACTGCCATAAACATTTAAGGGGTGCGGAACATCTTCTTCTTTATAGGGAATTGTCGATTGACCATCAAAAACATAGTCCGTAGAAAAATGAACCAATGGGATATCCAACTGAGCACAGGCGCGCGCTGCCTCAAAAGGGGCCAGGGCATTAATAGTTTCTGCTTCCTGAGAATGGCTTTCCGCTAGATCAACCTGTGTGTAGGCCGCGGCACAAATCACACACGATGGACGCAACTCCATTAAAGTCGGATAAATTTTCTGAGTGTCTAAAAGATTGAGATCTTCTCGCGATAAAAAAATGGTGCTTGCCGGTAAAATATCCTGAAAGGCCCTTGCCAATTGCCCACTTTTACCGATAACGACGATTCTGCTAGTATCCATTATTGATGTCCATGCAAATGAAGGCTTAACTCTTGATAATGTGATCCCCGGAAATACTCTTCCTTCATCACTTTTAATTGTGTTCTCTCTTTAAAATCCAAAAACTGCAGATGATCTTCTGATGTGAAAAACATCTTAATAATATAATCTCCGGGGCGCAAAGAAAGCTTCGGCAAAACCACATCTACCGAACCCTTACCTTCAGTCGCTGGTCCTACCTCATGTACCTGATGAATAAAATTGATATCGGGCTCACGTACACTGCGAATAATCAAATGCAAATGTAAATTACCAATACGTTGTTTCGCCAAAAACAGGATTTTCATGTTCAAATCTCTTCCCGTTTTTCCAATAAACTTACCCTCGTCCATATCCGCACTAGAAAAATCTTCTATAAGAAAACGACTGTGATCTCGACTTAATGATTCGTACTCTTCTGCCTTGTGAATCATCTTCATCGCGATACGGTGTTCTTCATCGGACTCATATCTTTTTAATGCCTCTTCGACGTCACCCTCATAGGCCATACGACCTTTGCGTAAATAAATAGCGCGGTCGCAGACCTGCATCATGGCATTCGGACTATGGGAAACCATTACGAATGAGGTCCCCTCATTCTTTAACTCCCCCAATCGACGATAACATTTAGTGCGAAATTTCATATCCCCAACAGCAAGCGCCTCATCGATAATTAACAAAGACGGATCGCTATTGACCACACAGGAAAAACCGAGGCGCGCGAGCATCCCCGAACTGTAAGTTTTAATTGGGGCCGCCAAGGCATCTGGAGCCAATTCAGAAAAATCGATAATCGGCTCCACCTTAGATGGAATACGCTGTTTATCCAAGCCCAGCATGGATAAACACAACCTTATATTTTCATAACCCGTAAGCACAGGATCAAAACCTGCACCGCGTGCAAAGATCGGTGATACCCGACCTCTCACCGTGACAGAACCACGATCCGGCTTTAGAAAGCCTGACACAATGCGAAGCAGAGTTGTTTTACCACTTCCGTTAACACCCATGATACCGAGAGCTTCCCCCTCTCCAACATTCAAAGAAACATCTCTTACGGCCCAGAACTCCCCTTGACGCAACCGCTCTGGCGATTCGCGAAGGGCGATCGTTCGAAAAATATCAGCAAATCCATAGCGAATAGATCGCTTGTACTCTCTGCAAAATTTTTTCGAAATACTATGACCCTCGACAATTGGCTTCATTGCCATCAACTTACGTTGACTTTTTTTGCAAGTAAACTAATTATTATCCCTCTTCCATGGAGATTTTTTACTCGTCCCGTAATCCACTTAAAACAAAAAAGTTTTGGAATAGCTTTTCATCTGATCTCATTTCCGCTCTGGTGATAGGAAAGAACCTTTTCGTTTCCGACTTTAAATCTACCTACAGAGAAGCTTTTTTAGGTGTCTTTTGGGCCATTATTCCCTCTCTTTTCCTGATTGCTTCGTATATCTTGGCAGAACATGCGCAAATTGTATCAACCAATGTGGAGTCTGCAACGGTACCTACTTTTGTGTTTTTGTTGGTTGGCCTTTTTTCATGGCAAAATTTTGCCGATGCCATTCAAGCCCCATTGATGACTCTTCAGAAAAGTAAAAAATATTTTCTTAAAATCAATGTCCCCGTGGAAACCTATGTTTTTTCCAAATTCTTCGAAGTACTACTCTTTGCACTACTTCGTCATATCATTATCCTCGGAGTGCTCCTCTTTTTTTATAAATTACCTGGGGTTGAGTTCACGATAGCCTCATTTTTATATGCTATTCTTTTTATCTTATATGGATATTCTTTAGGACTCCTCATTGCCCCTTTAGGAATCATGGTTCAAGACTTCAGTAAAATGTTCACCTATTTCTTGAGCTTCTTGCTCTTCTGCACACCTGTCTTCTATAAATCTGTTGGCACAGGCTTACTGGCAAAGATCAATCGCTATAATCCGTTGAGCTTTTCCCTTATTCAGATTCGATCTTCTCTTATTTTTCCAGACGAGCATATTTGGCTACCAGACCTCATGGCGATCTCGATAACACTCATATGTTTTTCTATTGGGGCCATCTTACTCAAGATCGCAAAACCGATTATTTATGAGCGAATTGGTATCTAAAAATTTTTTAATCAGTAGATGATTGATCTCTTGGGCAAACCAAGATAGGTATTTTCCAATTTTAAGCGATCGAAAAAACAACAATTACGGCCTATTCTTTGTTATATATAAAATAACCAAGTCCCAACACCACAAAAGGTAGATCTGTTATCTGAAGTAATGTGAAGATCACAATCCCATCGGAACTCGATGTGCTTGTTAAAAAATCTAACAAATACTTATAAACAACCTGCCCCACACCTACGGCCCCAGGCGTTGTCGGAATCAGCATTGTTAAAGACGATAATGGAAATGCGACAGAAACACTTGTCCAATTAACTTGCTCTAAGTTTACAAAATATCCAATATTAACAATTAATGTAAGAAAAATCAGATGGCTTATTAGACTAAGAAGAAGAGAACTCCCCCACAGTCTTTTTGATCTCATTTTAGATATATGCTCAAAAAGTGATATCCGAGCTCTAAAATAATGTTTAGTTTTAGGTAACAATATTATACCAACTGTAATTGTAATAAAAATTATAATTAAAAACTGTAGATATTTAACATTTATAATCTGCTTTAAATGTACATATGCTTCTTGATTGAGATAAATACCTACGGAAAGTATGATTAATATAGATAATAACCCTGAAACACGATCTACAAAAAGTGAAAGAGCTAATATCTTAATAGAAGGAACATGCTTATACGCAAAATATCCTTTTCCAAAATCTGTTGCCGCAGCTCCAGGAAAAATATAGCCGGCAGCCAATCCTAAAGAATTTAAGAAAAATATCTGCCCTAAGCTAATCTTGTAATTCAGCTCATGTAAAATAAGTTGCCAACGCATAGCTAATATAAAGTAAATTACTAACTTAAATGCAAACCATATAATATAGGCCTTAAATGAAATGTGAAAAATAGATATTGATTGAGATAAGTCAAATTTATGCAAGAGTAGAAAAATCAAAATACCACCAAAAAGATACCTGACCCAAACGCTTAATCTGACAGTGAATCGTTCTTTTAAAAAGCTTGCCATTGAAATTACTCTTTCTGAACTAAAATATAAAAACCACTCGCAATTTTGTCCGCGTGAGGGTGGTAGATCAACACAAGATCTAATAACTTCAATGGAGACGTTACAATCATAAAAAAGTAAAGCAAGGGCTGATAAAGAGCCTTTAGACCAAAAGAAAATATAAGAGCAAGCCACTCTTGAAAAACCCACAACCATCCACTAGTAGGCCCACCGCCAATCCAAACAGAATCAATTTTAAACCCAGAGAATAATTTCATTACTCCAGCTTTAGTCCAACGCATAAAATCATGCGGAGCTGCATGAAAAGGTTGCATAAAAGGAACGAATATAAATGCATATCCACCAGGCTTAAGACAACGATAAATCTCGCTCACCATTTCATCGGGATTTGGGACATGCTCCAAGACTGCAATATTAATAATTAAATCTACTACGTTAGATTTTATAGGTAATTCTTCAGATTCAATAAGAATATCTACCTCATTATAGGGTGTAACATCTAAATTAATAATATCTTCTCGTTTCAAAACGCGAACAGGTCCGCTACCGATATTCAAAATGATACTCTCTTCTCCAAACCGAGCACAAATAGAGTCCAACTGCTTTTTATTCATCGGATGATTTAATACCGGCCCAAGAACTCGAACTAAAAAATAATAAAACGATCCTAACTTTTTTAAGTTCTGTTGAAAAACTGGAACTTCTTCTGTAGACACAACTAGTTTTTGTTTATAACTATGATTAAAAATTTTTTGTATCTTTTTCTTTTTACAGCATCCTATTTCCAATTTACAACTCCAAAAACAATTCCAGATGAATCATCAATCGGGTTAAAATTTTTTATAATTCTTTCAATCTTTTGGGCATCATACTCTTGTAAAACCCGTCGCAAAGAAAAATCGTACTCAATATAATTCGGAATAGAGCGCTCGGTTGTTTTAATAAAAAGTTTCACCTCTTGCCCCCATGGCCATAAACTTTTTTGATTATTTCCCATATTTATTCCAACCAAAGCCCCACTATCATTAGATTCTTTAATTGTAAACTTACTTGAGGTCGATATACGCACTTTTTGTTTAGAAGGAATAATGATACGTCTAGATCCTCTACTATCTTCAATCTCAAATATAGCGGTCTCAGATTTAGCTTCAACATCTATTGCCAACTCTTGTATGCGATTTCCTATAATAGAAATCTCAGAAATGAGATTCATAGAAATTCCGTTGAAATGAGAACCAAAGGGTTGCTCTCGATCAAAACTTTGAGTAACAAGACTTCTATATACAGGAAAAGCCAGAATAACAGAATGTTCTTTAATTTCATCTAAAGAACCTGATTGAATTAAAGGCCAAAAAAAATAATTGAATTGATCAGCCTCTAAAATACTCAATAATCTTAGTGAATACTCCGTCTCCAAAAGCAAGAATGGCTTACCTTTCTTCTTCAATATTTGAACATCTTTTTTAGCTTTAGCCTCATCAAAAACGTATGGTCTGTTAAAATTCGATTGAACATAATCAACAAACTCAAAAGCAAAAGCTGAGCTCATTACAAGCATAGACAAAGTGAGAAAAAAAATTAGTTTTTTTCGAGAAGCAATATAATACAAAACTAAATCAAGGCTATTCGCTATGAGCAGTATACTTAACGCCGTGTACATTCGAACGCTAACTTCACCATTGTAATACGGAATATTAACAAAAAAACTAGTGACGAACACAGCAACAAAAAGTACATCTATCAAAACTAGTGATTGGCTATTAGCTTTTATCAAACGAACACAGTTTACAAAAAATAAGACACCACAGGAGCTTAAAAAAATCTGTTCGGTACGAGGAATTTTTGCAAAATAGTTTAGAAAACCAAGTATATTGGTTTGCAAAATCTGTAAAAATCCACTGGAAGAATATATATATTTGCTATATGAAATTGCTAAAAAAGGGGAAATTTTTACTAAAAGAATTTTAATGCTCATCGGAAACAACAGTGCTGTCACCGATAAAAAAATTTCTTTTTTATTCACTTCAGCAATTTGAGACATGAATATTCGCGCAATAAGAACACATGCTGCTACAGAGATCCACACATAGGCAACGTTATGTAAGAATGCAAGAATCAGTGATAACATAAAAAATAAATAGTAATTTGATGATTTTAATGACCGTGCGATCAAGTAAAAACCTATAGAAAGAGCAAGCGTACTAGGAATCAAATAATGTATACCTTGTGCCGGAAGCAGAATAAAACTAAGTGGTAGAAGCGTTAACGATGCTATTTCCTCACCCCATAAAGACCATAGAAAAAAACCGATGCCAAATGTCATAAAGATAGTAACAATTATCTCCATTACAGCAAAAGTCCATTTAGAGCTCTCTGTATACTTATAAACCAAACCCGTCATCCAGTCGTATGAAAATGTCGCGCCTCCCGAGACTTGATTTGCGACTCTCCAAAATAGGCGAGATTCCTCTTCTGATAAACGCTTCCCATCAGTCGCAAGTAAATATTGTCTATTTAATGAGTTCTCCATTTTACTGCCGTGACTATAATTGTTGTAAAAACCAACCCCTTTAGATACATATAAGAGTGCATCATCCCCTAGCCTAGGGATACCCATTATATGAGCTGAAGCAAGGATCATCCACAGTCGGCTGCAAAAAAAAATTGAAAGCGAGATATAAAAAAATAATCTTTTCGAATTATTTGTCATGTTCTATCGGCTATACCCTCAAATGATTTGACAAGAAATTTCGGACGGGCTTTCACTTGATTAAATATTTTTGCTAAATAAAGACCAATAATACCCAATGAAAATAGATTTAGCCCACCAATAAACCAAATCGATAAAAATAAAGACAACCAACCCGTCTGAAAATTGTAGTGCAGGAGTTTTGCAAATAACATAATAACACCAGCGGCAGCACTTAATGTTGTAATTATCAGACCACTAACACAAATAAAAATGAGAGGTTTTGATGAAAATGAGAGTATGGAATTTAATGCTAAAGCCCAACGCCTTCGAAACGAGTAACTGGTGGTACCCTTATAAGGTTTTTCAATAAGAAATGGCACCTGGCAGAATCCAGCTAGCGCCATAAGCCCAGCAGGAAGAGATTCAGTTTCAGTATATTGCAATAAGGAGTCTACATATACTCGCTTCATAAGTCGTTGCCATGCTTGATCTCTAGGAATTTTTACCTCTGAAACTAGATTCAATAATTTATAAAACATGGTTCCCATATAATTTCTAAGAAACCCACCACTACGAGTAGCCGTAACTCCATACACAACATCAATAGTATTATTGCCTTGCATTAATAAATACATACCCAAAATGTTTTCTGGTTCCTCTTCTAAATCGCAGTCTAAAGCCATTACCAAATCTCCCGTCGAATAATACAGAGCTGCATACATAGCCGCGTGCTGGCCAAAGTTACGCGACAAATCAATAAGCTTCACGTTGTCGTCGTGGCTTCGAAGCTGCTTTACCATTTCCGATGAATTATCAGGCGAACCATCGTTAACAAAGATAAACTCATAAGATAAATTTATCTTTTCAATACACTTCTTATGTCTTTCATAAAACTCAATCACAAATTTTTGTGATTGATAAAGAGAAGTAACAATAGAAATTTTCATAACTAACTTAAATGACCAAACTTATACATATTCACAAGCTCAGGAGGAATACCCCACTCTATGGCACCTACCTTATCATGCAAATCAGAAAACTCTTTTTGATAATAACTTCGTAACTCTTCAATCATACGATTGTGCGCAGGCACGAAACCATGTTGGTAAGCAGCATTTATAGTATGATTTACTGAATCCTCAATCGCCTCATCTCTTGTAAAAAGTGAAACACGCTTTCTGTGTGGCGAATAAAGTGAAAGATCATAGTCAATACTTTCTTTAAGCAAAAGACGAGCAAAAAGAGTTGATAACAATGGCGAACAATGAAGGCCATCCCTTTTTGTACCAGTGGCAACAACTAGATTATCAAGCTGTGTTTGACCAAGAATTGGTAGAGTGTCCTCTGAAGTTGGTCGCCATCCGACATTCACTTTCACCAATTGACTACGATAGAAAACCGTATTTATTTGTTCCATCGCAGCTTCAATAAGTGTATGGACACTTGTGAGGCGTACCGCATCTTCAGGAACTGGTGAAATAAAGTTACTAGCTCCTATAATTGTATGCTCTCTGTCGAAAGGAGCAGAGTAAACACCACAAGCAAGCCCCCTATTTGGAGTTCTTACACAATAAGAATGTGTAAAGTCGCCAGTCTTTAATAAAATGCTACAACCAACTCCATAAAACACTTTAGGAAAAGAAATCGGTAGATTTGATTTCTCAACTATTTTTGAAAAAGTAGCACCAGGAGCAAGAAAAAACATAGTACCATCAACTTGCTTACCATTATTTAAAACAACCGACCTCACACTACTACCATTAGCGATAACATGATCCACTGTTTGATTAACAAACTCAACATTTTGAAATTGTTGTAAGCGTGCCTTTAAGGCTGCAAATAAATCGACCGGATTCAAAAAACCTTCATTTGGGATAAGAATCGCATTTGCCGCACGCAAACGGCTACTTGGTGCATAATTAGGTATCTGTGATGATTCTACATAGGAAAACGGCTCTTCAAATTTCTTTAGCGCGTCTATTACGGCATTAAAATTAAGATCATCCAACTCATCTGCAGCATGGTTTTCAATTAAATACGTACCAAACCCATGATAAATTTGCACACCAGACTCGTTTATAAGATTTTTTAGAAACTCGGGCCAAAGAGGAACAGCTTCACGATTTAAAAGAAACCGCTCTTTTAAAATTGGGTGATTTAAGGTTCGAGGCTCAACCTCGCAAAACGAATTAAGCATTGCAGCCGCAGCAAGTGATGCACATCCCTTATGATGATCTGGACCAATGATCTTTACAGGTAAATCAGGAGCAAGTTGCGCCAATCGATAAGCAGTTGTTAAACCTAAAACACCATTACCAACTATAATAACGCTCATATTCCCTCCTTTTTAATATAGCAAAGCCCAGGGTAAAACTGGGAGCGGAAGATTTCATGCTTATATTTTTGCATTATTTCAGTCGCATACACCATTCCCTCTGCTGGTATTGACTCACGAGTCAGTTGCCAAAATGCAACTATCCCACCTGGAACCAACCTATCATAAATCATTTCAAAAGATTTCAGTGTGGGATCGTATGAGTTCACATCAAAAAAGGCCAGTGCAACAACCTCATGAGAATTCGTTGCAAAAAATTCTTTTAATTTTTCTCTACAATCACCCTTGAGAACCTTATGCTTACCAAAGTTGTGTCCCATAGCATTGTTTTTTTCATGAATCTCGAGAAGGTCTTGCAAATAAATCGCATAATCTTGTTGAACCTTGTATGTACCATCTTTGTGAATTTCAGATGGCTTATCTTTACTAGAAAACCCTTTATACCCTTCAAAGGTATCAAAACAAACAATACGTCGATTTAAATGCAATGGCTCAAAAATGGCACGTAAATTTTCGCATAATACAGCTGTTTGTCCCCTCCATGTACCCAAGTCGATGATAATACCAGGTTTATTAACAATTTTTTCGTATACTTCACGTATACCAAAAAAACGCGCAAGCAGTGATCCTCTAACAAACAAACCTAAAGATCTCTCCATCTCCTCTGGAGTCGCCTGATAATTTTGCAATCGCTCGAACAATTCACTTCTAGCTTTTAGACTTTCTGAGCTCGAATAACTAATGCGTGTGGACTCATGATTACTTGCCATAAACTTCCAACTTTCTGAGTAAAATAAACTATTTGTGACATTTATATAAGCTCATATTAGAAAGTCTATTCCTATTTAATAACTCTACGCGCAAATTATCGCAAAACAAGCGAAGACGTTGGCAATGTAACCCTCTTACCGTATATCCTGCAAGTGCATGCAGACAAAAAATAGTGACCTTATTGTACCCTTTAATAAGCCGAGTTTTCTGGGTAGCGAGCTTGAGTATATCACAGATGCGATACGTCAAGGACATATATCTGGGGATGGAAGCTATACAAAAAAATGTACTGAATTTTTCGAAAAAGAATTCTCACTACCAAAATGCCTATTAACAACATCTTGTACAGACGCACTTGAAATGGCGGCGCTGCTTCTAAACATTAATCCTGGAGACGAAATCTTAGTACCTTCTTTCACTTTTGTATCAACAGTCAATGCCTTCATACTTAGAGGTGCTCGACCCGTATTTGTTGACATAAGGCCTGATACACTCAATATAGACGAATCAATTTTAAGAAAGAAAATCACGTCTAAAACCAAAGCCATTATACCTGTACACTATGCAGGTGTGGGCTGTGAAATGGATGATATTCTATCTATTGCCAAAGAACATAATATTGCTGTGATTGAGGATAATGCTCACGGACTATTTGGCAAATATAAAGGCAAAAATCTTGGCACGTTTGGCGCACTGGCAACACAAAGCTTTCATGAAACAAAAAACTTCACGTGTGGAGAAGGCGGTGCCTTATTTATTAATGACAGCCAATATATTGCACGAGCCGAGATCCTCCGAGACAAAGGAACAAATAGAAAGCAATTCTATCGTGGCTTAGTTGATAAATACACATGGGTTGACATTGGCTCAAGTTTTTTACCATCTGATATCTTAAGCGCTTTTTTGTATGCTCAACTAGAGCACGCAACTAATGTACAAGAAAAAAGAAGACAAATTTGGAATTTTTATTTTAATGCACTATCTGAATGGTCAAAACATACAAATACCAATCTCCCCTTCGTCCCCCCTCACTGTGAACAAGCATATCATATGTTTTACGTTATAACTCCTTCTTTAGAGTTTCGCAGTACACTCATGGAGCACTTACAGTCTAAAGGGATTTATAGTGTTTTTCATTATACCCCACTCCACTTGTCTGAAATGGGAAAAAAACTCGGAGGCAAGCTAGGTTCGTGTCCGATTACTGAGGACATTAGTAATCGAATTTTAAGGCTTCCATTTTTCACAAGCTTATCAATTGAACAAACTCAACTCGTTGTTGAATCACTATATAGTTTCAAACCCTAAGATGAACACTACTATTTCAATTATCCAACCAAGCTTTCTTCCCTGGCAAGGCTACTTTGCCTTTATCAAAAGATCTCAACATTTTATTTTTTATGACGATGTCCAATACGATAAGCATGGCTGGCGCAATCGAAATCGTTGCGTGCTCAATAATGAACTAAAATGGTTATCAGTTCCCGTAAAAACAAAAAATAGGTTTGGTCAAAAAATTTATGAAACAGCAATAGATAATGACCAAAATTGGTCAAGAAAAATACTTGGCCAACTTAAACAAAGCTATCGAACCACACCATATTTCGAAGACTACTACAGCTGGATAGAAAAACGACTAAATCAGGAGTGGTTGTTCATAGCAGATCTAGATATCGCATTAACTAAAGACATAGCAAATTTTTTACATCTGAATTGCCAATTCCATCGATCGAGCGAAATTCCTATTGATCCGCAGCTAGATCGATTACAACGTTTAATTTTTTTAATAAAAAAATTAAACGGCTCTCATTACTTATCTGGCCCTTCTGCAAAAAACTATATAGATAGTACTAAAGCATTCACAAAAGAAAACATTCATGTTGAATTCTTCCACTACACTCAACCTCTTTACCCTCAACAAAAGGCTCTTTTTATTAAAAGTGCCTCGATTATCGATCTACTTTTTCACACTGGGCCCAAGGCCCATGAGTTTATCTAAGCTTTCTGAGCCATGCTCAAACCAGCCATGCGCTGTTCTTCTTTTAATGCTTTTTTGATTCTTCCCGAACGTTCATACACTTCTTTGTGGGGCTCGTAGCCTAAAAGAGAATCATACATGTGCAACAAGCCAGCCCACGCATAAAACAAGGGGCTCGGTATTTTATTGTAATGTTTTACATCTATTAGTAGCGATGGACGAAAATAACCCTTTTTAATCTCAGCCGCAACGTCTTCTTCCTTTAATGAGCCGTTACGTAGCATTTCACGCACCTCTTTAAACCAAACCCAGCCATTGACATTACGTGTGCTTACCCATGGCTGAGTTTTCATGTCTGTGTAGTGGATTAGCTGTGTGTTTTTGTCATACTGCTCAAGGCTATTCCATGTAAAGGGAAGCTCTTCACCAATTTCATCTTCTTTTAAAATACATAGTTCATACATCAGTTGCTCGTAGTTATAACGACCCTGATCGAGACCAGCGACGATCTCCTCCACGTCCCAGTGCGCTTTTTCACAATCAATAAGCATCACGGAACATTGACGAATGCGCTTTTTAGGAGCTCCAATTTTGTGATGCGTATCTGCTTCTGTTTTCTCTAATGGTTTTTGAATTATGATTTTGTGATTATTCATTGGCCAATTAAAAATTTCCATAATATCTGAGAATACCTGCATATCCGCATCAACATAAATCGCTTTCCCTTGGTAATTCATCAGTTTTGGAATGCAAAAACGACTAAAGGAAAAACCTGTACGTTGTTGATTACGTACAAGCTTAGGAACCGGTACAGGAAGGTCGCACATTGGTATTACATCCACATCTTCGGATGCATATTTTTTGATAGAGTGCTCTAAAACTTTTACAGCTAACTGCTGTGACGTATCTGTACCTACAAAAACTTTATATTTGGCCATTATTGCCTCCCAAAAAAGTACTTTACTCTAATATCGGTTTTAAAATAATTATTACACGCATCTTTTATGAAATTCAAATCTACATATCGCAGGAAATAGGAGTATTTACTACTCACAAAGGATGTGCGTTATAAAAATATTTGATCGGCTTTACTATTGCTAAATGCCTTATTTTAGACAAAAACTAGTTCCATTCAGCCAACAACATGGATCTATGAAAAAACAAACTTTTTGCTTTCTCATTCACTTGCCTCAAGACCTTGATTTACTGTCTCCCATCATCGAGGATCGCCTCAGCAAGCACCACCAAGTGATTTGCCTTGTTTATAAAAAAATGCTTCCAAAATCTCCGCGAATTATGCGCTACCTACAAGAAATGCCCATTCAGTGGCAAAGTGTTGAGTCTAAAGTCGACTTCCTTAAAGCTGTAAAGGCCATTCTTTTTAGTAGGGTTGTGATCAGCGCCGTGGAAACATCGGCACGCCCTCATAAATTTGGCTACTTCTTTACCCGTCTTGCTAATCTCCTTGGCAAGAAAACGATAACTATGCAACATGGCCTAGAAAATATTGGCCTCACCTATAGTGACACCCAGTTCCCTATCAAAGATATTCAGTTTGCCTCAAAAAAAATTCTTATTTGGTCAGACACTTCCCAACTTCACCCTCACATTCGTCAAGACACCAAAAATAAATGCATTCCTTTTGGATGCACAAAACGTTTTTCAGTTGCAACAGAGCTAAAAAAACCAGCACCCTTTGTCGTTGGAGTATTTGAAAACCTCCATTGGAACCGTTATGACGATCTATTTCGCAACCAGTTCATAGAAGATTTTATTGTCACCGCACAGCAGCTTCCGGAGATCACATTTTTAATTAAGCCCCACCATGAGGGACGCTGGCTAACAGATCGTTGTAAGTTGGACTTTAACTTTCCAAAAAATATTTTAATTTTAGATCCAAAATCTCCCCAATGGGAGCCCTACACCGGTCCGGCTATTGTTTCTATCTCCGACGTTGTTGTGACAACCCCATCAACCATTGCCCTTGATGCTGCAGTACTTCAAAAACCGATTCTTATCTCAGGCTATAATCTAGATGTCCAAAAGTACGCACCTTTACCCATACTCAAGAATACTCAAGACTGGATAAATCACATTCGAGCTATTTACAACAAACAGGAAAATCTGGATTCCCTCAGCCAAAAATTTGTTCAGAAAAATTTATTCGACTCCCATTGCATAGACCATCTCGACCAAGTTTTATAGATCGCCTCATGACATGTAAAATCGGCAGTCTTTTTGCTTATATTTAAGTTAAGCTCTTGGGATTTGCGTCAAAGTCCCAGATAAACGTTAACAGCCCCTAGATTTAGTAGCCAATTGATGCTATTTAACTCTGGCAATAAATAATATTATTTATCCTAGGAAATGAATGAGAATACTAATTACTGGCGGCGCAGGATTTATTGGCCTGCGGCTTATTAAAAATCTGTTGGAGCTACACCCATCCGCTCCCATCTGTGTATTTGATAACCTACACGAACAGGTGCACGGACCTAATGCCCACTTTCCCCATTTACCAACACATGTGACCTGTGTAAAGGCTGACATCCAAGACAAGGCCGCTGTGGATGCCGCAATCTGCTCTTTTTTACCTACACACGTGTTTCATCTAGCAGCAGAGACTGGCACCTTCCAATCTATGGACGAGATACAGCGCTACTGCTCTGTTAACGTACAAGGTACAGCTATTCTCATTGAATCCCTACTAAAACATGCGCCCAATCTACAACAATTTGTTCTCGCTTCATCACGTGCTGTCTACGGAGAGGGGCCATGGCATAACCCAGAATCTCAAACACCTGTCGTTCCCCCTGCAAGAACAGAGGACGCCATACGCCAAAAAATATTCAATCCTATCATGCTATCGGGAACGGTTTTAGGTGAGCCTATACCGGCCACAGAAACCGCATCTCCCCAACCCACATCCGTTTATGCTTCGACCAAATTAATGCAAGAGTATTTAACGCTGCAATCAAGACTTAAAAGTAAATCCCTTATTTTTCGTTTTCAAAATGTTTATGGTGCTGGCCAGTCTTTAAGAAACCCTTACACAGGTGTTCTGTCGATATTCACTGCTCGACTCCTTCGTGGAGAGCCTATTGAGATCTTTGAAGACGGACAAATTGTGCGCGACTTTATTTATGTCGATGATATTGCATCCGGCCTTGTCCTCGGTTTACAAAAAAATATCCGTAACGGAGAGATCATAAACTTGGGCTCTGGCCAACCCACAACCATCTTACAAGCCGCAAAAACAATTGCCGATACCCTAAACGCTTCTGAAAACTTGATAGGCGTATCAGGGAATTTTCGCCCTGGAGATATCCGCTATGCGTGTGGAGACACCAGAAAAGCCCAGAAAATTCTCGGTTGGCAACCGGAAATCACGTTTCGGGAGGGCATTTCAAATCTTGTTAAATGGAGCCAAAAAGAAATGAGGACGAATGCCTAAGAACCCTCTAAAACCATTAAAAGACTTTGACTCAGCTCCACAAAAAGAGAATAAAATCAAACTTAACAAAAAATAAGGGGAACTATCGTGCTACAAAAAATTTTTAAAAAAGCAGCTTCAAAGCATAATGCAAAAACTGGAACCCCTGGAAAAAGTACGAACCCGAGCAAGGGAACAGTAGCTCTACGACAACCTACACAAAAATATACTGGAGTATTGTCGCAGCATGAAATCCAAAGTGAGCTGAAAAAATTAGAGCCCTCAACCCCCTGGGCCCACTACTATGATTTTGGTCACAATCTAAAATCTGTTAATCCTTCCGATGCTGTTTTTTTTAAAAAAGCCACCGGCCTCAAAACAATTGGTGAGGGCATTGTGGACTTTACAAAAAGTTTCCTTGGTCGTGATAATTTAAATGGCCTATCTGTTTTAGACCTCGCCTGCGGAGAGGCTGGTCATAGTATTGAGTTTGCCAATCTCGGCGCCACCGTAATGGGCGTGGAAGGACGCGATCTTTATGTGAAACGTTCCACTTTTGCCGCAAAAGCTTTCGGTTTTGATGAGCGTTGTAAATTTCTTCAATCCGATGTTCGCACCGTCGGCAAAAAAGATATTGGCTCTTTTGATATCACCCTTCTTCTAGGTATTTTGCACCACTTAGGCGAAAATGATTTTTGGCCGATGTTGCAAAACTTCGCCGATATGACAGATCGTCTAGGATTTATATACACCCACGTATCAGAGTTTGATTCTGTTACCAACCATCGCCTTAAGGGCCCGGTGATGGCGGATGGACGCTTTGAGGGTTATTTATTCCAAGAACACCGTGAGGGAGCTACTGAAAAAGAAAGACTCAATCAAGTCCGTGCCTCTTTAGACAATACCTACAGTTTTTGGGCTCGTGAAGAGTCACTTCTTCGCGCTCTTAAAGAAGCTGGTTTTAGTGCGGTATTTAAAGTTTTAGCACCACACCCCTTTGAGTATCCGCTGAGTCAGTACAGAGTTCTTTACGGTTGTCTTAAATAGTGCATGCTATTTAACTCGTTTGAATACTTTATCCTTCTTATACTTACTGTCGTATTGTATTGGGTAACCCCTTTACAATCGATACGTAAAGTTATTCTTTTTATTTCGAGCGCCATCTTTTACATGAGCTGGAATGCACCGTTTATTCTTTTGCTTTGGGCGGTCTGCCTCCTAAATTGGTTTTGTGCCCATTTACAAAAGAAGTGGCACTCATCGCGTATCTCTTATTTCGCTGTTTTTACCACCCTGGGTTTACTGGCTTACTTCAAGTACTCTCAGTTTATTTTGTACAATATCGAACATATGGCGCAAGCGTTGAACCTTACGTACAATGCGCCCAAACTCCATTTACTACTTCCTTTAGGCATTTCTTTTTACTCTTTTCAGATCATCTCCTACACCCTAGACGCTAAAGAGGAAAAATTTAAGTTCGATAAAAACCCTCTCGACGTCATTCTTTTTATCATGTTCTTTCCCCAATTGATTGCAGGCCCCATATGCCACCGCAACGAACTCATGCCACAGTTGCAAAAAAAAATTCCGTTCACCTGGCAAACCATTTTTAATGGTTTTACCTTAGTTACCATAGGACTTTTTTTGAAAGTGACTTTTGCCGATGGCATTGCCCCTTTTGTCGATAAAATTTTTGATGCCCCTCAGAGTTTTAGCTCAGGAAACACCCTGCAAGGTGTGCTAGGATACACCATTCAAATATTAGGTGACTTCTGGGGATATTCAACCATGGCGGTTGGCTCAGCGCTTATGTTTGGTATTTCAGTCCCAATCAATTTTAACCTCCCTTATTCAGCAAAGAGTTTACAAGATTTTTGGAGACGTTGGCACATTACACTTTCTCTTTGGCTGCGTGACTACTTGTATATTCCCCTCGGCGGCTCTCGTTTTACCACTTGGCTCACCTATCGCAACCTGCTCATCACTATGCTTCTGGGTGGGTTATGGCACGGCGCCAATTGGACCTTTGTGATATGGGGAGGCATTCATGGCGGCGTGCTTGCCATTGAACGTTTTGTAACTTCTCAACTCACTTTTATTCCTTTTGCAAAAACACCTAAATTAAAAGCATTCCTACAATGGTCCTACACCATGGCCATTGTTGTTGTAGCATGGGTTTTTTTTCGCGCCAGAAACCTCTCTGTTGCAAAAGATGTTTTGGTAACCCTTGCTTCGGACACCAGACACCTTTTGCGTTTTGATCACACCGATGCCTCCTTCCTTTTAATTTTTACTTTTGTTCCTTTACATTTAATGTTTCATCATCAAATACATAAAACATTATCATTTACACGCCATCGTATGACTCTGGTCTCCCTTTCGTTATTACTATTGTTTTTATCAATTATTTTTTCCGCAGAAGATGTGCAGAAATTTATCTACTTTGAATTTTAATATGAATAAATCCCGACTTCCCGCCATACAGTTGATTCTCGTTATTATGATCATCATAGGGATTGAGGCTTTCTCTCGACATGGGCTCTTCCATTTTATGTCTTATTACAATTACGATGCGATCGACTGGCAGATGCAAGACTTTAAGAAAGGCTCCATAAATACAGTTTTTATCGGGAGCTCTGAAGTCCGCTACGGTTTTGACCCGGAAACATTCAACCAGACATTCACTGGAAAAATCCAATCGTTTAACTTAGGGATAGATGGTATGAATCTCTCCTACTACCGACTGCTACTTCCCTATCTACCACTAGCAACTGTCCAGCCGGGAATTCGTTACGCTATCATCGGAATGAACGTGGCTGAAGATGTAAAACTCTACCCAACCGCTGAACAAGGTGGAATTGATTGTGATACAGAAGCCGGTAGCTTGCAAAAAGGTGTTTTTACCTCAGATTTTGCCATCGACTCCAAACTTACAAATGTGTGTCATACAACAAAATCTACTCTAAAGAACTTGAAGATGGCACTCTTATCTGCGTCCTACGCTCTCGAGCATAAAAAAACCTTACGTTCCTTCATCCTTCACCCTTGGCATAAAAAATTAACTCGCGAACAATTGAATCAAACCAACTTGGGGTTTCATGTACGACCACCAGCAGAGTCACAAGCGTCTTTAGATAACGAATTTGCTGATTGGTGGAAAAATGAGGGTGCGTCTTCAACCTCACTTGACTCTAATTTATTTTCTGAGTCTTTAGCGGATGGTGGGTTATACATGTGGTATGTTCGCTTTTTTCGCGAGCATAAAATCATACCTATTTTTGTTTCACTGCCAACAAATCCACGTATGTTAACCCTTTTAGAACGTACAAACATTTATCAAGAGCGAAGTGCTCAATTAAAAAAATGGGCCCTCAAAAATAATGTTATCTATATTGATTTAGGTCTTAAAACAGATTACGACCCGGTCAAAGACTTTGCCGACAGAAGGCACCTGAGTCATTTTGGTGCAGAAAAATTCTCTAAAGAACTAGCCCTATTTTTAAAAGAAGACTTAAAATAAATTTTATCTCCATACTGACGTCAATAGACTCCCAGATCAAAAGAATAACTGCGAGCTATTTTTTGCGAATAACCAAATAAAAATCCTTATTGTTCATTTTGTAAATCAGATCACAACTTGCAATCGGTAAATTAGCACTGATCCAATTTAAGAAAATCTTCATATTTTCACCCGTATAAAAGTGGACATGAATGGAGCGCTTCTTTTCCATAAGCTGTTCTCCTGTTTGGTTCATGGAGCGAAGATGAGCATAGTACTCATATTGCTCTAGACGGGGAGCGAAGCCTCCCTCTTTATACTCTTTAATAAGCTCATCTAAACCAGTGGCTTGAGCCATGTAATCCTTGCATCCCTCAATGGCAGGAATGACCGCCACAACATGACCACCGCTTTTTAATTTATGAAGCCAATGCTCAATATGCCCCAATGGATTATATAAGTGCTCAAAAACGTGACTCGAGAAAATATAATCTAATGATCCATCTTCAACAGGTAATTGATGAGCTTCGCCGATAATATAGCGACTCCATTTTTTAGGATCCACAACAAATTTTGCAGAACCATAAAGATCAGCCCACTTTTCAGGATGATGTTGCTCTAAATAACTCACATCAAAACCATCTTCTGGCTTTAAAAATGGATTGTGCCCTGGCCCCAACTCTATACCTTTACCCACACAATACTTGAGTAAAACCTTACGATCCATCACCTCATGATTAGTAATAAAAAGACGTGATTTTTGTAGCCCTACAAACTGTAAAATACGGGATGGCAATGAGGTACGTTGGCTTCGAAACGTAACTGTCATCTCTTCGGCATCTAAATCCTGCGGTATTTGCTGAAAAGGTTTAATGAATGTTTTTGGTTTTATAGGAATGGTTTTTACCACACGCTGGTGACCTTTTGTTGTCAGGAGAACTTGTAATTCTGCCTCGCGAGAAGAAGAAAAATCCCACTGCACTCCCCACTCAGAATAAGAATGAAGTTCGCGAAAAGGATACCATTGAAACGGTTTCTTCAATTTAAAAATCACCAAGGGGTTGTTTCGCCCCTTCCACGTATCTACCCAAAAACCCGTCAATTTGATACCATTTACCCCCAAACGAGCTATGCTATGCTTATTGGGTAACTCCAAGTTGCTATCTTTTCGGCGAATTAAATCACACAAATTCATCCTGTTGCCTTTCATAAGTCTATTAAAGAATTAGCATACGTCCTAGCTACCTAATTCTAAAGAAGCGTGCTAAACCTCTACCATGTTTCTCAGCAGATTTAAAAGTCTATTAAAATCTACGGCGCAGCCACCACAGCCCCCTATTACTGGCTCCTTGAATGCTCGGCAAAGAATTTTATTTATCCTCGATGGTGTGGCCCCCACCTTCTCTATTTCCTTTGAGTTGCCTCTTAAAAAAGCACTAATTAACAAAAATACCTCCTACATAGTTTTGACACAGCAGGATCTACAGAGTCATTCCTCTGCCTCCTTTGCGCACATAAGTCATTATATCGAAACATATAAGCCAACTCATGTGATCTTCTCCCGTTTCGGCGGAGGCTTTGCCAAAGAACTCTTTCACCTTGCGCGAAAACTCAATGCCTATACCATTTACCACATTGATGACGACCTTTTTTCATTTCCAGAAGACATGCTCGATGTCTATAAAAAACGTCATATGAATACCGATGTTCTTTCTGCCCGTGAATTTTTGATTAAAAATTGTGATATGGTTTATGCGTCTACCCCTATTTTGGAAGACGTTCTTAAAAAGCGTTTTCAATTACAAAGAACATTTTCAGGAATTTATTGCCCCTTTCCGGGGGTGGGACATGCACTAGAATGGAATCCTACAAAGACGTTGGGCTATATGGGAACAAAAAGCCATATGCGAGATCTGTCTCCTCTCCTTCCCCTCATCATTGATTTTTTAACCCATAACAGTAACTGGCAATTTGAGTTATTTGGGGATTTACAAGATGTTACCTTTCCAGCGTCTATAAAAAATCAAATACTGTATGTTCCACCTGTTCGCGGGTACGAAAATTTCCGCCAGTCCTTAAATGAAAGAAGATGGGCTGTGGCCTTCGCCCCTCTGCAGAAAGATACCTTTAACGGAGTAAAAGCTCCGACAAAGTTTATAGAGTATACAGCGATGGGGTCTGTGACCTTTGCAACACCTTACGGACCTTACTTGCCCTTGATCAAAAACCACGTCGCCTATGACTTAGATACTTTGAGCGCTTCATCGCTCACAGACATTCTTAAACAACACCAGGAACTACAAACAAAACATAGCGAGGCCCGCGATTACTGCCAAAAACATTTCGCCCTATCCCAGCTAGAAAAGCAGTTAGAGGTCGTCCTGCAAATTCCATAATCTTCCAATGTAACTGCACTTATCGAAATAGATTAGCGATGAGCAAAAATAAGAACCCGTGGGCCATTGCGCTCTTGGCGCTTTTCTATAACTTCCACTTGTGAAAAACCTGTTTGCTTTAAGATGTCTACCAAATCATCAAGCTGCAACCACTTGGCATGCCCATGCATACCAGCAAAAGCATCTTTATACCCACCCTCGGTGTAGCGATAATATTTCTTAACCCCAAGCTTGGTTTCATAACTCGCATTTGCCATATCTTCCGTTGCATAGTGAGTATCCAATAAAACAGCATCTTTAACATATTCGCCAAATAAACGAATTTGTTCTACAGGATCTACAAGATGATAAAGTACTCCAATGTGATGGAGCACATCGCAGCGAAGGGCTGATAAATTTTGCGTATTCATTTTTTCTAAATCAAAGACAAACACCTCAGGCTGCACCGAAAAAAACTGACAACGAACAGCGGTCTTCACCACATTACTAATTCTCGAATCAATGGCAGAAACTTTTTTAGCCACTTGGCAAAGACCAATCGTATGAATCCCTTCAAAGCATCCTACCTCAAGGACATGTTTGTCAGATAATGGTAAGCGTTGTTGTAAAATAGCTAAACGATAATCTGGAATAACCTGCGGACTGGCTCTCTTACTTTTTGTTGCCGGCTTACCAAAACGGCGCCCTTTGGAATCCACAACAAAACACTTCCAGTCTAACATTTCATTTAATTCGTGCAGTTCCTCATCACTTAACGCTTCGATTTTAGGAATAGAGAGCTGATTCTTATTCCAACCTGTAAAGGGCGTCCGTTGGAAAAGCGTTTGGATAAACATTGTACTTACCTTTCTGTCAATCGTACCGCGATTTTCTTGAGATACTGACCGTATCCGCTCATAGGAGCGTTCTCCGCAAGGGACACAAACATCTCCTGCGTGATGTATCCCTGCTGCAAGGCGATTTCCTCAAGGCAAGCGACCTTTAAACCCTGCCGTTTTTCGATGGTATGTACAAACTGAGCAGAATCCAAAAGAGAGTCATCTGTTCCCGTATCCAACCACGCCACACCACGCCCTAAAGTGAGCACATTTAGTTTTTTATCATTAAGATAAAGTACATTGAGATCCGTAATTTCTAACTCTCCTCGCTTAGATGGTTTGAGTGTCGCAACGCGCTCACTCACAGATCTATCATAAAAATACAACCCGGTTACGGCCCAACTAGATCTGGGCTTCTGAGGTTTTTCTTCAATACTCATGGCCTTTCCGTGAGTATCAAACTCGACAACCCCATATCGCTCAGGATCATTTACTTGATACGCAAAAACATAGGCCCCCGACTGAAGCGCGGTCGCTTCCTTAAGTAAAGCTGACATTGTTTCACCATAAAAAATGTTATCACCTAAAATTAAACATACGGAGTCATTGGCGATAAAATCTTTAGCAATGATAAACGCTTGAGCGATACCCTCGGGCTTAGCTTGAACCGCGTACTGAATATTTAAGCCCAGATGACTCCCATCTTTTAATAACGAGCGAATCATGGGCACATCACGCTCTGTACTGATAATCATAATATCACGGATCCCCGAAATCATCAGAGTCGATAATGGATAATAAATTGTGGGTTTATCATAAACAGGTAATAACTGTTTGCTCACTGCCATCGTTGTTGGAAACAAACGCGTGCCACTTCCACCAGCTAGTATAATGCCCTTCATTGTACACTCCACTTTTTATAAACCGCTTTTCTGCAAGCACTCTACGGCAGGAACAGAAAACGATTTTAAATCTCAAAAATTAATTTGAGATATTCATCGATGATTCCGGTCCTCGGTGCAACTCTTTTTCTTGATTAAACCTCATTGACTCTTCTTCCTACCAGATCAAAAAGCGCGTATTTTCTTCGCAAATGTGCCCTTATTTACACATCGCAATGCTTTCCTATTGCTGCCCTCTCGAACCATAAACTGAGAGGGCCTTACTCCAGCCCTAGGGCTTTGCGTCATTGCGGTCCCCTTTTTTACAATTGAACGAATGTTCGATAAACAAGAACCATCAAAGAGGAAACGATGTTTACCACAACACCAATCAAGGATTTATTAGTCTATACCCCCAAGGTATTTGGGGACCACCGTGGCCACTTTTTTGAAAGTTATAACCACAAACACTTCTTGGAAGCTGGTTTAGAATATCAGTTTGTACAAGACAACCGGTCTACTTCTAAAAAAGGCACACTTCGTGGGCTCCATCTCCAAACTGGAGCATCTGCGCAAACCAAGTTTGTGTCTGTTTTACAGGGCCATGTGTACGATGTGGCTGTCGATTTAAGAGAAGACTCCCCCACATTTGCCAAATGGTTCGGTATACACCTTACCGACGAAAAACCACAATCTCTTCTCATACCCCGTGGTTTTGCCCATGGCTTTGTCGTCCTCAGTGAAACAGCCGATTTTTTTTACAAAGTAGACAACTACTACGACAAAAGTGCCGAGGCGGGCATCATCTTCAACGATAGAGATATCAATATTGATTGGCTCCTACCGACACAAGAACTGACTCTTTCAGAAAAGGACATGATTCTACCCACCCTTGAACAGTTTAGAAAACATAAGGCTTAAAATGAAAAAAAATATTCTTCTTACTGGCTGTGCCGGATTTATTGGTAGTAACTTTGTAAAAAAAATTGCCTGCGATCATCAGATTAAAGAGACATTTAATTTTACGATTCTGGATGCTCTAACTTATGCGGGACGTAAACAAACTCTAGAGCCAGAATTAGAGCAAAACAAGAATCTTCGCTTCGTGCAAATAGATATTCGTGACAACAATCGCGTACAAAATCTTTTTAATGAGCTTCCTTTTGACGGAGTCATTCATTTTGCAGCTGAGTCCCATGTAGACCGCTCAATCACAAATCCTAATATCTTTGTCGAAACAAATGTACTCGGCACACTTAACTTACTCAATGCTTCTTTGCCTTTATTTAACCGAAACCCAGAATTCCGTTTTGTTCATGTGAGTACTGATGAGGTCTATGGTACGTTGTCAGAATCTGACCCGGCCTTTACTGAAGAAACACCCCTGGCGCCCAATAGTCCCTATAGCGCAAGTAAAGCAGGTTCAGACCTCTTAGTACGCTCTTACTTTGAAACCTACAAATTGAATGCCATCACCACGCGCTGCTCTAACAATTATGGGCCCTACCAATTTCCAGAAAAACTGATTCCATTAATGATTCAAAATGCTCTGAACAATAAGAAACTGCCTGTTTATGGAGATGGTCGCAACATTCGCGATTGGATTTTTGTCGATGATCACAATCGTGGCATTTGGCAATCCTTCTTAAAGGGTAAAGCCGGAGAAGTCTATAATTTCGGTGGCAATTCGGAGAAACGCAACATTGATGTTGTCCGACATATTTTAAAAACTCTCAACAAACCAGAATCTCTTATTCAATTTGTCGAGGACCGTAAAGGCCATGACTGGCGTTATGCCATTGACTATTCTAAAGCACAAAAAGACTTAAACTGGAACCCAACGGTTTCTTTTGAAACAGGTCTAGAAAAAACAATCGAGTGGTATCTCAAAAACAATGCCTGGATTCAAATGATTGAATCCACTCGCACCTAAATCACTCATGCGTCGTGCTCTCATTTATGCTCACTTTGATCCAAACGGACTCCTACATGACTATGTGATCGCATCACTTCGCAGCTATAGAGAGCACTGTGCAACTCTTGTGTTCGTATCAACTAACGTCGCACCTCAAGAAATACATAAAATTCAAAACATCGTTGATCATACCATTTCTCGAGAGAACACCGGCTACGATTTTCTGAGCTGGAAAATGGGATTAGACATCTTACCCGATCAGCAAGATTACGACGAAATTATTTTTACCAATGATTCTATTATAGGACCTCTTGGACCCATTAAAAATCTTTTTAGCCCCATCTACTCACAAAAAGACTTTTGGGGAATCTCCGACAACATTGAGGGCGGCTACCATCTGCAAAGCTATTTTCTTGCATTTAAAAAACATGTCTTTCGTTCAACGGCGTTTCAAAACTGGCTCAGCTCGATAAAGCCGCAGCAAAGCAAAAAAAGTTATATCCTTCATTACGAAACTTCACTCACCCAGATCCTTCTCTCTGCGGGGTTCTCCGTGGGGGTTCTTTACACTGAAAAATTTTATTTGAGTCGTTTACTTTTTAATAGGAAAGCCTCTCCCGAAAATGTACCCATAAATACTCCTCCCACACAACACTCGGTTCTTTACACTCGGTTGCGTGAAGGACTCTCTCCAAACCCCTCCCTCAAAAAATGGAAGAAACTTCTGAGCGCAGGTTTTCCCTTTATAAAGAAATCTCTGTTTGAAAAACAAAAGATGAATGCCGCAATTGTGAAATACATCGAACACGAGACTACTTTAAATGTAGATTTGATTCGTAACTACTTAAGCTCTCGGGACTGAAAGTTATTTTGTTCTGCTACTAAAGAAAATATGCGCTCAAAAGCATGGGGCATAAGACCATCTATAGCTGATTGTTCCTCAGTAAATAGTGGTATCAGCTCACTGATACGATTACTTAAAAAAATCAATGCCTGCGGGCGAAACCAAAACATAGTACCTGCAACAAACTGATAATCTGTTACCTTCAAATCAGAGTACCTTAAACGCTGTAATATTATTTTCATATTGCCTTCGTTAGATCCTAAAAATAAATCAAGTGGGAGCAAACTATCCGGTGGGGCAAAAATACCAACGTCCTGAGAAGCCTTATCCAAAATATCTAAAACACGAGATCTGAGAAGAGCCGCAAAAACTTCCTGCCGCCATATTTTGCCCTCGACAGAGTGGAGGGATTTTTTTGAATGGAGCTTACAAACCCATTCATACTTACCCATGAGTAATGGCAATATTTGTAAAAACGGTAAAACATCGCGCCCCTTGTTTTCCACAATGGTCACATAAGCGTTTAGTTGGTGCTGCTTCAACTGCTCGAAAAACAGTGGAGAAACTTGCGAAGGAATCGTGATATAAAAATCGAAGGACTCCCCAATAAATATGTCTTGATGCAAAATTTCGCTTAAAATTTCTGGATAGAATAAGTGAAGAACCATCGCTCGACGGTTTTTGGATTGAAAGTTTTTACGGAGTTCAGAGGTCCGCTGTGTGGTTTCTACCACACTTAACATAGAACCCTGGTAACCTCTGTCACTGGACGAAAAGTACCCTTTCATTTTTCGTCTTAAACGAGCGTATACATAGCTCGATTGTCCGCGTAAAATCAACTTTATGGACGTCTTAACGTATCTGAGGGCCACAGTTCTTTCCTCTTTAAAACAACCCAGAGCCATTATGGCTCTTTTAGGGCACGCCCTAAATGGAAACTCGAACCCGAGTTATAAGTCATTGATTTTTGCTTAGCGTTAAACCATACTGGGCCCAATGGGCAACAATTATGATCTTGTCGTTTCAGTCGTAATCTATAAGCCAAATCTGACTTATTTACAGCAGACTTTGGATAGCTTGTCGGATTGTCCTCTCAATATCCAAGTAGCTCTTCATGATAATTCTCCGACACGAACTCACATTGAAAAGCTCCGCAGCAAACACCCTATTCGTTATTCTTGGAAAGCAAAGAATCTTGGATTTGGCAGAGGACACAACTGGAATATTCGTAAACTTATCCATAACAGTAAATATTTTCTTATCCTCAATCCAGACGTGTATTTTGACGGCCATATCCTGACCGAAATGATCCATCGTATGGATCAAGACTCCTCGATCGGTCTTTCTATTCCTAAAATTTGCCACCCTTCAGGACATTTGCAGATGGTCAATCGACGCTTGCCCCGCCCTCAGGATTATCTATTTAATTTTGTAAATAGTAATTTAGGACGCCGATTTCTTTCTACGCAAACATATAAAAAATATCTTCTTCACGATATGAATCTCAACCAACCCATCGAGTGTCCTACGATCTCCGGTTGTTTTATGTTATTTAGAAGTCCTGTTTTGCAAAGTGTTGGTGGATTCGACAAAAGATTTTTCCTCTACCTGGAAGATACCGATCTTTCCCGGCGCACAGCCAAAAAAGCCAAGACCGTTGTCTTTTCGGATCTTGTGGCGAACCACCACTGGAGCCGTGGCGCTTACAAAAACATTCGCTTATTTTCCCTGTTTGTGAACAACCTTGTTCGCTACTTTAACAAATGGGGCTGGTTTTTTGACAATGAGCGTGATCTTTTAAATAGCAAAGTGTGTTATTACACTCCGATATTAACTAGAAAAGTAAAACGAAATGATTCCCTTTTGAACAACCCCGAGATGTTTGATAGCGTTTAACTTATTGTGAGTGTATTGACGGACGAACATTGCCTATAGCTATATTTTTTCTTTTTGCTTATTTTATCGCTTTCCATGTTTCCATTGCGGGTATGGAAATTCTAATTTGGACTGTCATTCTTCCCGGATTCTATCACGCCTATAAAGATAAGACGATTTTGTGGCCACAAAAACTGGTCAGCGTAGCCTTCATCGGTTTACTCGTAAGTGCTACCATCAGTTTTTTTATTAATATTGGAGATATGAGCCAATTTATTGATTACATCGGTGAGTTCCGTTGGATCATTACCTTTATCGGTGTAATGCAATTTTTTCGTTATTATCATCCATTCATTAATTACCGCAACCTCGTCAGCGCAGGACAAATCGTTTTACTAATCGCGGGCTTTTATTCTTTTTACCAATTTTTTACAGCCCATGATCCTTTCCGTTCCCATGTAGTATTTCATTACATCTACGATGGCTCACCTTACTTTCGCCCCAATTCCTTTTTTGGACTACCCACAACATACGCCTACGCCAGTGCCATGTTTTTTGCCGTGAGCCTCGCATTCTTTCTTAGGGAGGATGCAAAAATGCGTCCTTGGCAACGCCTCGTGGAACGAGCTTATCTTATTATTTCCCCAATCAATATCTTTATTGCCTTCACTCGCGCCGTATGGATTTCCTGTGTTATCAATACGCTCACAATCCTAAAGATCTACAGCACTAAATACTTCATTCGTGTCTCTGTGATTTTAGCACTTTTATTCCTCGCTTTTTACACAAGCTTTACCTCGTTTCAGAACCGTATCAATTCTGTATTTGATAACGATTATGTCGCTAACCACAATCGTATTTATCTGTGGAAAGCCAATCTCATGATCTTTGCCGATCATCCCTTTTTTGGCTATGGATTCGAAAACGATCCTGAGCGCAAGCTCATAGACTCCTACCTCAACAAACTTGATAAGCCCGAAATCATGCGCAATCACTCGCACAATACCTACATCAACTTTTTATCTAGTCTGGGAATTTTTGGCGCCGGCTTTTTTTATTTATTTATTTTTGCCGCTATTCGCACCAATATTCTTGGCATACGCTATTCGCAGAATCATCTCCATAAAACGCTATTTATTGGTATATTAGGAATGCAGATGGTTCTACTCCTAGGTGGTTTTACCGAGTGCACATTCGAGGACTCTGAACTTAACCATCAATATCTATTTTATATTGCACTACAAGAGTTTCTTTACCTGTCCTATATACGCCCGCAAATGGATAAGGCGAACCCTATTAATTCATGAACATTCTCTTTATCAATTCACCCGAATGCGATTATGTACAAGATCTACTTTATTCTGGACTCGTAAAAATTTTATCACAAAATAATGTGATCGATTATCCGCATAATCCGCGTTATCACTGGCGCAATAAAAATTATCCACGCAATCTGGGCTTAAATCGTAATTGGCAATTCTTATTCCGCCCAAAAAAGAACATCGATCTGAAGCATTTTGATTTCGTTATTATTGGCTCTTGTAAAAAAAGAGCCCTCAGTACATATCTCGAAATTCTTCCCAAAATTCCCAGCTCTACTCCTGTTATCATGATCGATGGTGGTGATTTACCTGGCCTCGGTGAAGACTTAACCCGCGAAAACTCACCATGGACATTTCAAGACATCCAAAGAAAACGCCCCTTTGATTATATCTTAAAGCGGGAATATTTAATCCACGATAGCCATCCCCAAAATGTCTATCCCTTTCCCATGTCTATGAACATGCTGCGCATACCCCCCTTCACAGACTCCGTAAAAAAATATGACGTTTCTTTTTGGGCGGTAGAAAGTCATCCGATTCGCACCAAAGCGCTTGGACTTCTACAAAAACATTTTGATTGCTTAAACAATGGCACAACCCTCAACCAAACTTTCCATAAATATAAACGTAAAGGAAAGTTTTACTTAGAAGAACTTCACCGTTGCAAGATAGTCCTCAACTTTCGTGGTGCTGGTTGGGATACCTTACGATACTGGGAGGTTCCCGCCGTAAAATCGCTTCTCATCACGCAAAAACCACAGATCGTTATTCCCAATGATTTTAACGACCACGAGCATGTCCTTCACTGCAAAGATGACCTCTCTGATCTCATAGATCTGTGCGATTACTCCCTTAAGAATGAAAAGGAGCGCGAAACTATAGCCCAAGCTGGGCACCAGCACCTCCTAGACCACCACACCGATATTCATCGAGCCAACTATCTACTTAAAATTATTGGAAAATAATTAAAAACCAAACTCTATTCGCAGCTTGTATCTGCAAACTTGAGGCTCAACAGCATTACGTGTTATGAAACTTCAGAAACAAAATCTCAGAATGTCATCCCAGATGAGTCTTTAGGAAGGATACAAATTGAACTTACTTGAGATCTGCCTCAACAGTTCCCTCGGCGGCCTCGAACTTTACTTTGTTTGGTGCTGTGAATATTTCTACGGTCAAAAAATGTCTCTCACCGCAGTTACCTTAGAAAATTCTCGTCTGCATAGTACGCTCTCGGCAAAAAAAATCCCGTCCGTGTGCCTACCCACTACCACACCATGGAATTTACTAATACAAATTCGACGATTACAAAAAATTATTGTGCAAAATAACATCGATGTTATTCATGTTCACCACAAGCGTGACCTTTTTCTTATCGCTTGTACAAAATTTTTATCTTCAAAAAAATTTCGCTTTGTACATACACGACAAATGGAAATGCCTCATAAAAAATCAGATCCGTATCACCGCTTTATTTATTCACAAATTGATCTTCTTTTGTGTGTAACTGAAAAATTGACCCAAGAGGTGCGTGAGCGTGTACCAATGCCGGCTGAAAAAATCCAATGCCTTTACTACGGTGTACGGGAACCTCACACTAATGAGGAACGCATCAAAGAGTTTTTAAAAAAATTTCCCTCTACTGCCGTAAAGATCGCCATGTTTTCACGTATAGAAGAAGGCAAAGGTCAGGACAAATTAATTGCAGCTCTAAAAAAACTCAAAAGTGCAAATATACCCTTAAAAGCTTATATTTTTGGTCACTTCATGAAACCCGAGTACGAAAAAATATTACATCAAAAAGCTAAAGACGCTGGTGTCGATAGTGATATTTACTGGTGTGGTTTTCAAAAAGATCCTGTAGATCTGATGCCAGCCTTTGATGTTATTGTTATGCCGAGTCAGCAGGAAACCTTTGGCCTAGTGCTTATTGAGGCGATGGCCGCCAAAGTGGTGATTATGGGTTCACATAGTGGAGGCGTACCTGAGATTATCGACGATGGTGTCACTGGCTATACATTTGCGCCCAATAATACTGATGAATTCGCAGAAAAACTTAAAATTCTTGTATCTGATCCGCATAAGAGACAAGAAATGGCTCAAGCAGGTTATGAAAAATACAACGCCCTTTTTTCCTATGAGAAACATTTTAAAATGCTTGAGGATCGCCTCAAAAATGTATAGCAATCCCGCTCCCTACGATAAATATTTCCAAACAAACACGTACACATGAGTCATCTCGATAACCATTTGAACTTACTAGAAAAATTGGGGCTTGCTCAATAAACAGCATACGGGTACATTGGCATAAAATGTTTAAAAATACGCTAAAGCTTCTGCCGTTTATCAAGCCTTATAAAGGTGAATTTGTCTTCATTCTTTTTTCAGGTTTTCTGTTGGGTCTCGTTGCCACTGTGCCGACTTTACTTATTGGACTTCTCGCCAATGCATTAGAAAAGAAAGACCTATTACAAACATTACCGCAAAGCATGATTTCTTTATCTTATCATTTTTTTTCCCCTGAGCAGGTTGCGATTTTTGCTAAGAACCATGAACTCCAATTAAAAATTGCCGCTATCGGATTTCCCGTCAACTACCTCTTCTTTGGCTTCCTGAGATATCAAAATTATTTTCGCGCTCGTTTTGTATCCGAGGTTATTGGCAACGAACTCCGTGTTGCGCTACTCGGCCGTCTCCTCCATTTAAATCAAAGATTCTTTAGCTCTCTATCCTCCGGATCTGGCGGGCTCATTAGCCGCACGCTCAACGATACTATGCTCATTCAACAAAGCATGAACCAATACATGGATCTCTTGCGAGAGCCGTTTGTAGCCTTAGTCAGTATTGGCTCTATGTTTTTATTAAACTATAAGTTAACTCTCGTTAGTATGATATTCGCTCCTGTTGTAGGTTTTGTGATTCGTAAAATTAGTCGTCGCTTGCGCCAAATTTCCAACGAAAGCCAAGAGAACCTGGATCTTATTACCAAATCATTTAAAGAAAGCATCGACGGAATCCGCGTGATTCAATCTTATAATTTAGAAAGTTACGTTCAAGATCACTTTCATAAGAAAATTTCTCTGTATAATAAACTCCGCAAAAAATTCGCTCAACGCATCGAAATGGCAAGCCCTATCAATGAATTTTTAACCTCTATTGTAATCTGCTTTATTTGTCTCTTCTTGGGAGAACTCAGCGTTCGTGGCGAAGCGGACCTAACATCTTTTTTGATGTTTATTACATTGGCAGCGAATTTAGAAAAACCTTCTAAAAAAATTCAGCAGGCCCTTGTTGGCATTCAACAAACGGAAGTTTCCATTGAGCGCATTTTTCAGATCATTGAAAACCAAAGTGTGGTGGAAGAACTTCCAATGGCCCAGAGAAAAAACTTTGTCAAAGATTGGAACACTATTGAGTTTCAAGGTGTTTCCTTTGAATATGGCACCCGCTCTGTTCTCCACAATATCAACCTCACTATAAGTCGCGGGGAATCCATAGCTATTGTTGGTGAAAGCGGCAGTGGTAAATCGACTCTGATAAATCTTCTCGAACGTTTTATAGATCCCACTGCTGGTAGTATTTTCATTGGCGGAGTTGATATCAAAAATGTTTCGCTCAAAGAACTTCGCGAGAACATCACCTTTGTCTCCCAAGATACGTTTCTCTTTGATGAGTCCGTAGAAGAAAATATTTGTCTCGGAAAAAATGATTCTACTCGCGATAAATTACTCTTAGCAGCTGAAAAAGCTAATGCTATTCGTTTTATTGAACGATCTAGCGATGGTTTTGCCACGCGTGTGGGTGAACGCGGAGCTCACTTCTCAGGTGGTGAAAAACAACGCATAAGCATCGCACGTGCCATTTATAAAAATGCCCCGATTCTCATTATGGATGAGGCCACTAGCGCACTCGATACCGCAAGCGAAAAAGAGGTTCAAGAAGGCATATCCTCTCTTCTTAAAGATAAAACTGCGCTTATAATTGCTCACAGGCTATCCACTATACGACATTGCGATCGTATCCTAGTTATGGACAATGGACGAATTGTCGAACAAGGAACCCATGATGAACTCATTCAGCTTGGCAAAAAATATAGCCACTTACATCAATTGCAAAATATTTCATCCAGTGAATCATAAATATGCTCTTTAATTCGTACATATTTATATTTGTATTTTTGCCCATTGTTTTGGCGGGATTTTATTTTATTCACAATAAAAGAATCCAACTTCCTTATTTATTTTTATGCAGCATTTTTTTCTACGCCTACTGGAGTAAAACTTTCGTTTTTTTATTACTTTTTACTGTTATTCTCGATTTTTATTTTGCACGCACCATATTTATTTCACAAAATCAAAGATTACGGAAATTTTTACTTATTCTCTCGATAACAATTAATTTTAGCGTTCTTGGTTTTTTTAAATATTATGACTTCTTTGCTACAAGCATAAACGATACTTTATCCTTTGTTCACCAAAAACCGCTCGTTCCGCTCCTTCACCTTATTTTACCTATAGGTATTTCTTTTTATACATTTCAATCTATGTCGTACGTTATAGACGTTTATCGCCGCACCTCCTCAGCACATGCGGGGCTCTTGGAGTTTGCCTCTTATGTCACGTTTTTTCCCCATCAAATCTCAGGGCCCCTTGTTCGTCACAATGTTATTGTGCCTCAGCTGGAAAATGCCAGCACTTATGTTTATCATTCAGATCACTTCTGGCGAGGACTCTACTTCTTTATTTTCGGTCTCTCAAAAAAGGTTTTGATCGCAGATCGTATCGCCCCTGCCATTGACCCCATTATTCTCAATATGGCCAATGCTTCAAACCTTGAAGCCTGGCTGGCGATGCTGGGCTACTCGATGCAACTGTACTTTGACTTTAGCGGTTACTCCGATATGGCCGTGGGCCTTGGGCTTTTGATGAACATTCAATTTCCACAGAATTTTAATTCACCTTACAAATCTACCTCCGTTACAGAATTTTGGAGGCGTTGGCATATTACTTTATCGTCTTGGCTAAGAGATTATCTCTACATATCCTTAGGCGGTAATCGCCGTGGCCACTACCGAACCTACATCAATCTCTTTCTTACCATGCTTATTGGCGGATTGTGGCATGGCGCCAACTGGACATTTGTGGCCTGGGGATTTCTTCATGGATCTGCTTTAGTTGCCGAAAAATCTTTAAAACCCTACCTCGGGTTTCTTTTCCGTATTCGTTTTGTATCATGGCTTAGTACATTCTTTTTTACCTGTTTGGCGTGGATCTTTTTTCGCTCGCCAAACTTCACTATTGCCTCCATATGGCTTAAAAAGATCTTTTTTATCAACTATGATATCTCGATGAAATTATTTTACTTACTTACTAAATATAAAGATCGCTTTTATTTCGCACTAGGGCTTGCATGCATTCTTGCCTTTTTTAGCAAGAACACATGGGAGAACGATTTTCCCCCTTCATTAAAGCGTGCTGCATTACTAGCCTTATTATTTGTAATTTGCCTGACCTACTTAGGACAAGAATCACCCTTCCTATATTTTCAGTTTTAGAGAGGACATATGAGAACAAATAAATTTATTCTATCGTTTTTTTATTTGTCTCTCGCGTTCCTCTTTGTCATAGCATTATTTAATTATACGATAGATCCATTATGCTACTATCACTGTCCGAAAATCTCTTTGGACAAAATAACAAGCAATACCTATTACCAAATCGCTCAGCGCGCCCTAGCCTATCCGAATTCTCAAGTTCTAATTGTGGGCTCCTCACGTGGCGAAATGATCCCCGTGTCTTTTGTTGAAAAACTAAGCCACAAACCTACTTTGAATATGTCGGTTGCTGGCGCAGATCTTTCCACAAAAATTGCCTTTATCAATTTTGCTAAAACCCACGCACCCATTAACACCATTATTTGGCAGGCCGATTTTTTTGAATTGATTAATAAAATTCAGGACATAAAAATTCGTAATACACCCAGCCTTCGCCACCTCATACAAGGCAACAATCACTCCTTCGACCTTGATCAGTGGAGCTTGTATTTACAAAGTCTTATAGATTCGAATACAATCAATGCCTCTCTTTATAATCTAAAAAAACGTAAAATTCTAAGTCAACCTAGCTCCAAAACGAGTCTCGACGCTCAATATGAGGCTTCATGCCAAGATTCTAACTTTGTGGGTAAAGAAACGGTTGAGGGACTTAAAAACAAACTCAATATTGATTACTACAACTATACCACACAAGTGATCAATACACGGCAAGATCAAAAGACAATCCAACGATTTTATGCATTTATTCATGAATTATTAAAAGAAAATCTACACATAGTACTCCTCATTCCTCCGTACCATCCAGAGTTTTTGGCAAGGCTTCAGAGAGAGTTTCCAGAAATATATAAACAACATCAAGATTGGATTCGTACCATATTACAATGGAAAAATCCCCATCTTGAAGTACTTAATTTTTTTCCTGGTTTAAATAATAATGAATCTTTGACGAAATCGTGGAATGATGGAGTTCATTTTTCCTGCTTTTCTGCTGTTGACATGCTTAAAAACTCTAAGATTCTAATGGACAGAGCACTATGACAATTCTCCCATACAAAGCCTTTGCCAATAAAAACCTCTTCAATTTACGTGAAATATCTGAAAAGTCTCAAGCAAGTGTGGTTATTGCATTTTATAATAATTGGCAATTTTTGGAACTCGTTCTCGCCAGCCTCGAAACTCAAACTTTTAAGGATTTCGAGGTTATCATTGCCGATGATGGTTCTCGCCAAGAAGTGGTGGAAACAATTCATCGTTTTATGAAAACCACAAACCTCAGCATCATGCATCTCTGGCAGCCCGACAATGGGTGGCGCAAGGTGGAACTCCTTAATAAATCTTTGGCAATGGCTTCTAGCGATTATATCATTACTTTAGACCAAGATTGTATTGTTCATAAGGAATTTATTAAAGAGCACATTCTTAATCGAGAAGAAAAAACGATTTTATCTGGACGTCGCGCAGAATTTACGCCTTTTATTAATAGACGCTTAACTCCCAAAAAAATTAAAAATGACTATATCCAAAAGAACTACTGGTGGATGTGGTTTTTTATGTTTTATATTAAGGATAATCAATGGCTTAAAGGCATCTATCTTAACGATAGTTGGCTCAGACGGCGTATAAACCGCAGGCCACGACGCTTAGTTGGATGTAATATGTCCTACTTTAAGCATGATCTCATTGCCATCAATGGCTATGACATGTCTTTTGCTGCTCCCTGTGGTGCAGAAGATGCTGATATTGAGAAAAGGGCGCTAAATGCTGGATACAAAATAAAATCTGTAATTCATGCAGCTGTCCAATATCACCTCTTTCACCCTCTTCGTCCATCCAATCAAAATGATATTGATGCTTTCCAAGAAAATCGAAAGCAAGATACAAAAATTTCCTCCGGTTATAACTTAATTCACACAGTAGATTTACAACTTATCCCAGACTAAATGGTGTGAACACATAGCACAGAACTATAAGTAAAAAGAGGTGATGGGTCTCTTCGAAAAGGAACACACTTACCAATCAATAGGAAAGTAATCTTTTAAAAAGCGACCGGACCAATGCTTGCCAGTAAGTATACCATCAAAAAAAGGGTCGCAAACGCGTGCGGCGCCATCGACAATATCTAATGGTGGTTGAAAATCGTGAGTTTGTGATTTCATTTGTGCCAACACCGCTGGATCTTCATCTGTAACCCATCCTGTATCTACGGCATTCATATAAATTCCATCTTTTGCAAGATCTGATGCAGAAGTATGGGTTAACATGTTAAGTGCTGCTTTAGCCATATTTGTATGCGGGTGTCGGTCTTCTTTATGAAAACGATAAAACTTTCCCTCCATCGCTGTCACATTCACTATATGTTTTTCTCCGGTGTAATCACGTCTCATAATAGGAGCCAATTGGCTGCATAAAATAAACGGCGCAACGGCATTAACCAATTGAACCTCTAACATTTCTGCCCCAGGGACATCTGCAATACGCAAGCGCCAACTGTTTGTCGTACGTAAATCGACTTGCTGTAGATCCACATCTAATTGTCCACTTGGAAATACGTCTTCTGCCTTCAGAGAACCATCATAAGAATATGGTATTTGTGAAAGCTGAGCTGGTGCACGCAATCCAATACCAGGCCCCTGCCACTGCCATTGGGCAAGAACTTTTGTATTATCTTCAAGAACAGGTGCACATTTCTCGCTAAGTTGTCCTCTACACATGGCGTAGTCGTGCAACAATTTTTGCGCTTCACTGGGCAGATCCGACAAAGGCAGCAATTCTGTATCCATTAAATGCGCATAAAAGCCTGGTGGACGGCGCACCGTTTGAGCCGCGTTATTGATAAGAATATCTAAACGATCCAGAGATTTTTTAAGATAACTACAAAAAATTTCGACGCTCGGAGTGTGGCGCAGATCCAAGCCATAAATCTGTAATCGTTCGCCCCACTCTGCAAAATCTTTTTCGCGCGAAAAACGTAATGCTGAATCATGTGGAAAGCGTGTTGTTGCGATGACTCGCGCACCAGCTCTTAAAAGCATGAGCGTTGCTTGATATCCGATTTTAAGTCGTGACCCAGTAATAACCGCCACACGTCCATGCAATGGTGCTGACTGAAACCGTTTTTTATAATTCAAATCGGCGCAACGAGGGCACATGCTATCATAAAAATGATGTAAGTGAGTGTATTCCTCTTTACAAACATAACAATTCTGCGGACTTTTTAAACGTATTGGCTCTTGTTCCCTTGAGGGCAACATAAATTCAGGAGCTTCAAAAATTTTTCTTTCCCGCGCTTTGCGAATACCTGTTTGTGCTCGCAGTTCCTTATGTAGATAAAATTTTTCTTTGCGTCGCTTTTTTTGCAAACGTCGGTTGCGTTCGCTGGTTTCCAATTTCGTTGGACGCGATAATCGACCCGCAACGATCATAAGATCTATACGCTGTTGTTTACTCAATTCCGATAAACGTAAAGGGTCTTCTAAATAATAATTAAGAATTTCTAAACAGCGTTCCACCTCTGCAAGTGTAGGCGTTTTGCAACTCAGAGCTTCGTTGGTGTTACTAGTAGAAATGGGTTCTTCTGATTGTGCCATTAGACTGTTCCCTTACACCCTTTTATAATCATCTTCGTAGCGTGTTATATCGTCTTCTCCAAAATATTCACCAGTTTGCACTTCTACAAAACGTAAAATCTTTTGTCCCGTATTACGTATGCGATGTTTAGAGTTCATAGGGATGACAATCGAACTTCCAGGAGAAATATCTAGCACCTGTTCATTGATCACGACTTCTCCATGCCCTTCAATCACCACCCAATGTTCACTGCGGTGAATATGAGACTGGTAAGATAGTTGCTGCCCCGGATTAACCGCAATGACTTTAATTTTAAACTCAGAATCATCTGATAAAATATCGTACTTCCCCCAGGGGCGATAATCAAAGGTATGCTCACGAGCCGTCTTGTTTTTATTTTCCTCAAGCTTTTCAACGATTTTTTTTGTATTTTGGCTTTTTCCTCTTTTCCCAATAAGCAGGGCATCGGGTGTATCAATCACCAAAACATCATCGACGTTTACCAATGCAACTGTTTTTGGACGCACAGACAGGACAAAGTTATGTTGGGCTTCATAACCGACAACAGCGGCTAAATTATTCGCTGTCGAAACAAAGCCAACCTCTGCCATCTTGGCGTAATCGTCCCATGAGCCGAGATCACTCCACCCAATCTGACTCGGAATACACACCTGCTCCTTCATTTTCTCCATAATACCTTTATCGATACTAATGGACGGGAGTTGCGTGTAAACCTCTAACAAATTACTCAAATCAGGAGTTAACGTAGAGATCTTTGTCCACAAATCTGGTAAATGCGTTTTAAAAGCCTCAATCATCGTGGAAACTTGAAAGACAAACATCCCTGCGTTCCAAAAATGACGACCTGATTTAGTAAAATTCTCCGCAGTCGTTAAATCTGGCTTTTCATAGAAGGCTTTCACATCACGCGCACTCAAATTACCACTTGTTTGAAATATTGCATCTTCGCACTCTACATAACCAAAGCCGGTTGCCGGGTAAGTCGGCTCAATTCCGAGAGTCACAATTTTATTATCGCGTGCACATTTTTCCGCTAGATGAACAACGCTGTAAAAAGTTTTTGTATCTTGAATAAAATGATCGGCGGGAAATATCCCAACAATCTCATCCGATTTTTTATCAAGAAATAATCTGTGGCATAAAAGGGCAATAGCAGCAGCGGTATTTTTAGCAAGGGGCTCATAAATGACGTTTTCGGATGGAATACTGAGGGACTGTACACATCTATTTGTGAGGACGCGCAAGCTTTCAATAGTTACCACTCGCGGCTCACCCAACTCTCTTACTCGTTTGAGCGTACGCTCTAGCAATGGCTCATCAAAAACTTCACAAAACTGTTTTGGATAGCTCGTACGCGAAATCGGCCACAAACGACTGCCAGAACCTCCGGAAATAACCACTGGAATCATCTTATCTTCCTCTCTGTTGAAGAGTTTGTATCACATGCGCATTTAATGCCGCATCCGACAATACAAACAAGTGGACACCAGGTGCCCCAGCTTTACGAAACAATTCAATTAATTTTAAAAAGGGCTCTACTATATCATCTGGTCGCTCTTTATTGATCTCTTCTGGAAGTGCGTTCATATACCAAGCTGGCACAGAGCAACCAAAACGCTCCTTCATTACGCGCGCCTGTTTTTTAGATTTCAATATGCGAATTCCGGGCAATATAGGAGATGCAATGTTTTGAGATCGTAAAGTTTCACAAAAATGGTGATAAATATCGGCATCAAAAATCATCTGAGTAATGCCATATTCCGCACCAGCACTAAATTTTCTTTCAACAAATCGATATCTTTCCTCAATATCTGGATGTTCTGGATAGACTGCAACCCCAATACAAAAATCTGTTTTTTCTCGTCCAGAAACCTTAAAATTACCACGTTCTAAAAAATGACCATCGTTTAATTGTACGATCTGCTCAACAAGTTGGTAGGCATAATGATACCCGCCTTCGCGCGGTTGCCACTCACTCTCTCCCATGGGAGGGTCCCCGCGCAAAGCCAGAATATTGCGAATACCAAAATAGTGATGATCCATCAGATGGTTTTCCACTTCTTCTGGAACCAAATCTCGACAGGTAAAATGGGCAATGCACGGTCGGCTAAAGTAATCTTTGATCGCCTGTGCAATAGGAAGACTCCCTCCACGTAAACTTCCTCCCGCTCCCTTGGTTACGGAAAGAAAATCCACTTTGGCTCCAACAATCATTTTTAGTTTCTGAAACACATCCTCTTGCTGTTCACCGTTTCGAGGAGGAATAACCTCAGCTGAAACAGTAAACGTATTCTCCTTAAGGACATCCGTTATTTTTTTATCAATGGTGTAGCCGAGCATTCTCTTCCTTTAATATCAAATTGTTTGGAGTTCCCGCCTTCATCCAAATAACAAATCCCCACAATGGAAGATAAGCCACTACTAAAAACCAAAAACTGTATTTAAGATTACTCATAGCAAAAGAGGCCATAGGAAAAAGCCACAACACTGTTATTAAAACATACAGCGCCGTCACCCGCGAAGCTCCCCAGCCCTGTACCATTAGCTTTTGGAAAGCATGCTCACGATGTGCCTGGAAAACTCTCACTCCACGTAAAAATCGACGAATCAATGTCCATGTCGCATCCACAATAAATGTTCCAAATATAATAAGATGCACAAATAAAGAACTGTCGTAATAAAGTTTCGAGACAAGAGCTAATGCACCAAACACGTATCCTAAATAATACGCCCCAGCATCACCCATGAACACTTTTGCCGGAAACCAATTAAAAATTAAAAACCCAGCTAGTGCATAAGCTAGCACTACATAAATAATGGCTAAATCGGTGTTGCCAGACACAAAAGAAAGAATCGCAATAAGCCCAGCTCCCACCATTCCCACAGTTGTTGCAAGCCCATCACATCCATCCATGAAATTATACAAATTGATAAACCATGCGATATAAAACACCGTAAATGCAGCGGTTAACCAAGGAATGCTCGGTAAAAAAGAAACATCTATACCTTTAGAAAATCCCGCTGAAATCAGGACAAGAATAAATAAGGAAACCAGAAAATGTACGAAGAGACGAATCCATGCCGATAAGGAACTAACGTCATCCCAATAACCGAGAAGCATGACGACAGGTCCTCCTAAAAATACAGGATAGGTGTATTTCATCGTGAGGGCGTTTTGAAAAACTAAAATACCGAGCACCACATTGAATGCAAAGAAAAAAGCAATTCCCGCACCTCTCGGTATAGGCTCGATATGTGCACTTCGCTCATTGGGAATATCCATGATACCAAAGCGCAATGCCATCTTTCGGTATCCCAATGTCATGAAAAAAGACAAAAGAAAACTGAGTGAACAGGCAAAGGCAACAATAAACATTTTTTAACCTAAAGCGCTTTTCACCGCTGTAACGACTATTTCGATATCACCCTCTGGCATGCCAGGATATAACGGAAGACTGACCACTTTCTTTCCAAGAGCTTCTGTGATGGGTAACGAAACATTCGTATGCTTATAAACCGGTTGCTCATGCATGCCCATAGGATAATGCACAGAGGTGGGCACTCCTGCCTTTTGCAACTTTTCGATAAATTGTTCACGTCGATCAACAGCTAGAGTGTATTGAGCAAACACCGATTCCCGGTCTGCAGCCACCTCTGGAATAACCACATCAAGGTGACGAAAGCTCTCATTGTAATATTTGGCGATTTTCTGTCGTTCACGAATATCTTCGTCGTAGTATTTCAACTTCTCTTTAAGAACCACACATTGAATGGGGTCTAAACGACCATTCACACCAATGTATTCATGATAATAACGTCCTGTTTGACCATGAACGCGAATGGCATCGAGCTTTTTCGCTAAGGTAGAATCCGATGTAAAAACCGCACCACCATCACCGGCTGCTCCTAGAGGTTTCGCTGGAAAAAAACTAGTACAACCAATATGAGTTAAAGAACAACTCCTCTTACCTTTATATGTGGCACCAAAACTCTGTGCCGCATCTTCGATAACATACAAACCGTGTTTTTCAGCGATACTGTTGATCTCATCCATATCGGCTATCTGCCCATAAAGAGAAACTGGCATAATTGCTTTTGTTTTTTTATTAATACGCTCCGCAATTTGGTCCACACGTATATTGTAGGTCTTGCTATCGACATCCACAAAAATTGGAATTGCTCCTAAAGTGGACACCACCTCTGCCGTTGCAAAAAAAGAAAAGCTGGGAACAATCACTTCATCTCCAGGCCCCACATCAATGGCCTGCAAAGCCATCATCAGCGCAATGGTCCCATTGGAAACCGCTAGTGCGTGTTTTGTGCCCGTAAATTCAGCAAGCTTCGCTTCGCAGTCTTCCACAGGTTTACCAAGTATGTATTGGCCGCTTGATAAAATATGTAGAATCTGTGGTTCTGCCTCTTTTTGTATGCGTTTATACGAAGGGGCAAGATTTAAATAAGGTATCATTGTATTCTCCGACACATGGTCAATTGAAATAACATGGAGCTTTTATTTATAACTGACCTTTTGTGCACTGTCTATGTACGAACATGGAATCTACTGCATGTTCTTTGTGGTCGTTCGCCAACCGCCAATTCAAATCAAACAGCTTCTTCCTCTTGCCTCGTAATGCCTTTATTTTGTTCTCCTCGCTCTGCTTCATCAAATGAGAAACCCCATAGTAAAAAGTCTTTCCAAGTCATTCAAAACCGATATACTGGTCGAATAGAGAAAACAAGGATTCCTTACAAACGCTCTAAACAAGGAGAGTGGTATTTATGTCTGTGATACTGAAGCAAATATTTAATTTAATCAAATTACTACATTCAGATACAGGAACAACCTCTATCTCTTGGGGTGTCGCCATGGGCTTTATTCTCGGCATGACCCCCGCCTTTTCCTTACAAACGGTTTTGGTTTTTATATTATTGTTTATTTTTCGCATTCAAATAGGTGCTGCTTTTTTAACCGCATTTTTCTTTAAGTTTATTGCCTTTTTTTTAGATCCGATTTTTCACACCATTGGATCTTCGGTGCTAGAAATGGACTCCCTACGTGGGCTGTTTACCGAAATGTACAATATGCCGATTGTTCCGCTCACGCGCTTCTATAACTCTATAGTGATGGGTTCTGGCGTGATTTCTGTATTTTTAATTCCGGTCGTCTTTTACACCGCAAAATACATGATTATTAAATACCGCGTGACGGTTGTGGCACGAGTGCAAAATACAAAGTATTGGAAGCTGTTCAAGGCAACCACTTTTTATAAATGGTACACAAGCTATGACAATCTCTATGGAGGGGCAGAGTAATGGCTGAAAAAAAGAAAAAAGCAAAAGGTCCTATTCGTTTTGAGGCGATTATCCCTATAACCATCGTCTTTGTTTTATTTTTTGTTTACTTTAAATTTTTTTTTGATAACCACCTCAAAATGGCGATCGAATACGGTGGCACCTACGCCAATGGCGCCGAAGTGAACGTCGGACATTTACGCACAAGCTTTATCAATGCGTCTTTAGATATTCATAATATCGAAGTCACAAACAAAGAAATTCCTAAAGAAAATATTCTGCAAATAGGAAATATTGATTTTAAAGCCACATGGGCAGGGCTGTTGCGCGGAAAAGTGATTATCCCCCTTGCCTCAGTCAAAGACATCATGATCCATACACCACGCCGCCACCCAGGCCGCGTCCTCCCTGTCAAAAAAAGCTCTGAAAACTCTATGGAAACTCTTAAAGGAGACGCCCTCGCAGCGACCCAACACGCGCTTGACGGTAGCATCTTTGGCGATATCGCAGCCGTTGCGCAAGGCACAGATTATAAAGATAAGTTAAAAGAGATGGAGGGTAATCTTAAAACTTCGCAGTTTATTCATAAAACAGAAGCTGAGCTTAAAGAAAAAGAAAAACTCTGGAAAGAACGTATCGAAAAACTTCCCAAAAAGGAGGAGTTTAAAGCGATCGAGGATCGAGTAAAAGCCATAAAAGTTGATGGTAAAAATCCCGCCTCTATATTAGCGGCTATTAAAGAAATCGATTCACTTTATAAAGAGGTCGACAGTAAAGTCAAAGCTGTCAATGAATCTAAAAATAGTCTTACTTCCGATATCAATCAGTACAAAAATCTTTACTCCGATATCAAAGGTTTCGTCGACCAAGATATGAAAGATCTAGAGGGAAAACTCGGCCTCCCCTCATTGGATCCAAAAGATCTTGCTATGCGTGTTTTTGGTCGTCAGTTTGCAGGGCAAATTCAGCGAGTTGAAAAATATATGCGCATCGCCCGCGAATACATGCCGCCACCAAAAGCAAAAGATGCTCCAAAAAAAGAAGAGCTCACTCCCCATCAACGGGAAGTGGGTAAAAACTATAAATTTCCTAAGACGGGTTATTATCCGAAATTTTGGGTGGCTAAGGCTCATATTAACTCAAAAGCCACGGATAACGGTTTTTCGGGAACCATTGGTGGTGAGATTATCGATATCACAGACGATCAAAAAGCTTTGGGCCGCCCGTTACAGGCAAAGCTTTCGGGAGATTTTCCCCATAGCAATATTTTTGGTGTTCTTATTCACGCTATTGTTGATCACACAACCGATCATCCTAAGGAAACAGGAAAAATTAAAATCGGCGCTTTCCCATTACAAGATATCAAATTGTCGGACTCAAAAGATGTTACATTTGGCTTTAAACAGGCCACCGGCGCATCTACATTAGACGTGGTTTTGGAAAATGACACCGTTAACCTCCAGTTTAATGCTGGTTTTGATAAGATCGATTATCTCATTGAAGCCGAAAAAGCCAAGGTTAAAGAAATTCTCACCGGCATCTCCTCCCGATTGGGCGCCCTAACTCTCCATGGCAGCGCCGGTGGAACATGGAAAAACCTGGATCTTCATTTAAACTCAAACATTGGTGAGCGTCTGCAAGAAGCTTTAAAGCAAGAATTTAGTAAGCAAGTCGCCGAGCTTAAGCAAAAACTACGAGATGAGGTCGACAAAAAAATCAAAGGCGAAAAAGATAAACTTTTGGGACAGGTGAAAGAGTTTGAACAAAAGTTTGGCGTGTCGTTGGCGAGCAAAGAAGAGGCCATAGCTTCATTAAAGAAAAAACTAGATGAAGAAAAAGACAAAGCTAAAAAACAGCAAGGTCAAAAGCTCGAAGACGCTGGCAAAAAATTATTAAAAGATTTGAAATTTAAATTTTAGATTTTAACTTTCCACGCTGCCCTATAAAGACCCTATAAAAAGATAGACACCACGAGCATACTCGTGGTGTTCAGTGCTACAACCGCGTAGAAAACTGGTTCTCTACATTTAACTTTAGCGTGCACCCTATTTTTTAGACGTCAGCATTTTAAAATAGCCAATAGCATCTGCATTAGCCCAATCTCGGGTTCCCACGACTTTTCGTAGAAGTAGGCCATCTCGGCCAAAAATATAAGACTCTGGTAATTTGTTGACCTGAAAGGCTTGAGATGCGCTCAGGTTCTTATCCCAAAGCATAACTAGGTTTGGTACACCCATCAGATTGAAAGCCTTTCCAAAGGTCAATATATCGCTTTTATCAGTGTCGTGGGAAAGCGCTATAATCACGATATCATCTGGAAACTGGCTTAGTAGCTTGAGCATCGATGGAAACTCTTCGGCACAGGGCTCACACCATGAAGCCCAAAAATTCACGATAATAAATTTTCCTTTGCCATAATTGGCAATATTTACTTTTTTCTCATCGAGATCAAAAACCTCTACACCCTTTAAATCAGAGAATGGATTTTTTTCTAAGAATTCGAGAACATGAAAAGAGTCGGGAGCCTTACTTGTGGAGTAACGACGAGATAACTCCTGCCATCCCAAAAAAAGAATAAAAAAAAGCCCTCCAGTAATTATGAGGGCTATTGCTATTCGAGACGTCTTCATCCGCTTTATAAGCTGGAGCGAAGAACGCGTCGATCTTCCTTACTTTTACGACGATTCACTTTTGCTGTCGCAAATTTTTTCGCTTCATTTAATTTCGTATTATGAGCTTGAACCTCGGCACGGGTCATTTCTTTTTTAACCGTCTTGCGTTTTCCATCACGCACTTTTACCGTCATTTTTTTGTCCGCTTGAGCTTTTGCATCATAGTCGACAAATTCAATAAACGCCTGTGGAGCGCAATCACCAGGGCGATTAGAAATTTTTAAAACACGTGTATAGCCGCCGTTTCTATCCTTAAAGCGTGGAGAGATCTCTGTAAGAATCATATCTACAACTTTTTGGTTAGGATACTTAGCTAACAGCAAACGACGCGCATGAAGAGAGTCCTTCTTACCCAAAGTAATAGCTCTTTCAACATGTCTACGAAGCTCTTTCGCTTTGGCAAGCGTTGTCTTAATACGACCGTGCTCCACCAATGATGTCACAAGGCCTCTTAATAAAGCCTTACGAGGATTTGTTTTACGACTAAAATATTTCGTCTTTCTTCTGTGTCTCATAACACCACTCCAAAATTACTGCTGTTGTGGATCTTGTCTTTGAGGAGGCGTCGCCGTGTTTGGATTCCATCCTACCGGAGGCCAACCATCAATTTTCATCCCAAGACCAAGTCCCATTTCACCTAAAATTTCTTTAATTTCATTCAACGATTTACGACCAAAGTTTTTCGTTTTTAGCATCTCAGCTTCTGAACGCACAACAAGCTCACCTATGAAACGAATATTGGCATTCTTCAAACAGTTTGCACTACGTACTGAAAGCTCTAAATCATCAACCGAGCGGAATAAATTATCATTAAGAACTGGAGAACGTTTTTCTTCTCTTTCAGTTACAGGCTCAGTTGCCTCATCAAAAGTTACAAACACTTGTAATTGTTCTTTCATAATTTTGGCAGCAAGAGCAACCGCCTCTTCTGGCTTGATTGAACCATCGGTCCATACTTCCAAAGTCAGTTGATCATAATCTGTTTTTTGACCAACACGCGCATTCGTCACACTGTAGTTCACACGACGGATCGGCGAAAAAATAGCGTCCACAGGAATAACACCCACGCCTGCATTTAGGTTGGGAAGCTCTTCTGCTGGAACATAACCACGGCCAAAACTGACAGTGACTTCAGCCTCGAATCGACCATTTCCACCAATTGTGCAGATATGCTGATCTGGATTCAAAACTTCAATTTTATCAGAAATTTGAATATCCGCAGCGGTGACTTTACCAGGACCCTGTTTAGAAATTTTCAAAGTCACAGTATCTGGAGCATGTTGTTTAAAACGAACCTGCTTCAAATTCAAAATGATATCGGTAACATCTTCCATTACATCAGGGATAGTTGAGAACTCATGAAGAACTTTCTCAAATCGTACTGCTGTTACTGACGAACCCATCATCGAACTTAAAAGAACGCGACGAAGAGAGTTTCCAACCGTCGTTCCATAACCTCGTTCAAGAGGACGAACTGTGAACTTTCCATACGTTGACGTCAGGCTGTCAGAGTCAATTTCTACCCCTTTAGGGCCGATCAAATCTCTCCAAAACATGTAATAGTGGTCTTGTTGCATTCAGCTCTCCTCAAAAAAATAAATTCAAAAAAATTAAACTCGGCGACGTTTTGGTGGACGACAGCCATTGTGCGGAACAGGTGTAGTATCTCTCATCGAGTTCACACGAATTCCAGCACTTGCTAAAGCACGGATGGCAGACTCACGCCCTTGCCCTGGTCCATTTAGAAAAACATCGACGGAGCGAACACCTTGCTCAATAGCTTGTTTTGCTGCATCTTCAGCTGCGAGCTGAGACGCAAAAGGGGTCCCTTTACGGCTTCCCTTAAATCCCATTTTTCCAGAAGCAGACCAACTGATAGCATTACCCATTACATCCGTTATCGTAATGATTGTGTTTCCGTAACCTGCTTGAATATAACATTTCCCAGAAGGAATATTTTTCTTTGTTTTCTTTTTTGCCGGTTTTGCGTTCTGTTTTGTATTTTCAGCCATATTACCTTCTTACATTACTGCTTTTTTCTTATTAGCAACTGTTTTACGAGGACCTTTTCGAGTGCGTGCATTACTTTTTGTACGCTGTCCACGAACAGGTAAGCCCTTTTTATGACGAAGACCACGATAAGTTCCCAGATCAGTTAAACGCTTAATCGCCATAGAAATTTCACGACGTAAATCACCTTCAATTTTGTAATTGTCCTGAATGTAATCACGAATTTTTGCAACATCTTCGTCGTTAAGCTCATGGGCGCGTTTGCTTGGAGAAAAACCCATCGCTTTACAAATATCCATAGCACGCTTACGACCGATGCCGTAAATGTATGTTAAGCTGACCTCAACTCTTTTGTTATTTGGAATATCAATACCAGAAATACGAGCCATTTATTAACCCTGCCTTTGCTTATGTTTGGGGTTTTCGCAGATCACACGAATTACACCACGACGCTTTAACACCTTGCATTTATTACAGATTTTCTTCACAGAAGCACGAACCTTCATGTGTTCCTCCAAAAAATTTTGACAGACCGGTGAATTTAGCACCGGAACATCTTCTCAGTCTAGTTAATTTTTCAAAAACGGACGTATTCTTTCAAACACATCTGTGGATCCGCCAACCCCATCGATAGAGATGAACAATCCCTTTTTTTGATAATACTCCTTCAATGGAGCAGTTGATTTCTCATAAGCCTCTAGACGCGTTTCAATCGCATCCGGAGCATCATCCTTGCGCTGATAGACTTCGCCACCACACTTGTCACAAACCCCTTCTTTTTTTGGGGGGGACAATTTGGCATGGTATACAGCACCGCAGTTTTTGCATACCCGACGGCCACCTAAACGTTCCATGAGCACATTGTGCGGCACCTCTAAAAAGAGCGCTTTTGCAATTGGTTGTGCTCCAACCTCTTTTATCTGATTCTCCAGAGCTTCAGCCTGCGCCATTGTTCTTGGAAAACCATCAAATATAAAATCAACAACCTTATTTTTTTCAAGAAACTCTCGAACCAAACCGATTACTACAGAGTCTGGAACTAACTTTCCAGCATCCACGTAAGATTGAGCTTCAACCCCAAGTGGCGTCTTGTTTTTTATTGCATCTCTGAACAGGTTGCCCGTGCTCATATGCATCATTTTTGTCTTTCCTAACATAAGGTCAGACTGGGTGCCTTTACCCGCACCCGGCGGACCAAATAGTACCAAACTCAAAAGCTAACCCTCCGTGTACGACGAGGTCTTTGTGCTGCTTTAATCATAGCTTCGTAGCGATACGCGTTGATTTTTTCGATCAATTGTAAGGAAACACCCACCAAAATGAGTAAGCTCGTACCACCAAAATAAAAAGGAATGGCAGCTTGGCTGATTAAAAATGTCGGCATTAAACATATAATGCTTAGGTAAATAGCGCCCGCCACATTCAAACGTCCCATTACCGTTTGTATATAATGGGCTGTACTCTTACCCGCACGAATACCAGGAATAAATTTTCCAGCCTTCTTTAAATTATCCGACATCTCATCTGGCGGGTACATTAATTCTGTATAAAAGAATGAGAAAAAGGTAACAAGTGCAATGAAGAAGATATTAAAAAGTGCTCCACTTGGAGCGAAATATTGCTGCAATCCTTGAACCCACGCAGCTTGCGAAAACGTTGCAATAGTCGATGGAAATTGGAGAATGGCAAAGGCGAAGATTGGAGGTAAGACCCCACATAAATTTACTTTAAGTGGCAAATAATTCCCCATCATTTGAGCTGCGCCACCTTTTTGAGACATATGAATCGGAATGCGTCGTTGTGCAATTTCAAAATAAATAATTGCACCCAATACGATAAGCATGAAAACCAAAAGGCCTAGGCCGATTAAACCACTCATTTGCCCACTAGAAATTAAATTCCAAAGACTTACGGCACCCTTTGGAATCCCAGCTGCGATACCCGCAAAGATGATGACACTAGCGCCTTCGCCCAATCCTTTTTCCGAAATTTGCTCACCCAACCACATTACAAAACAGGTACCTGTTGTAAGAGTTAATACCGTCATCAACTGAAAAGGAATAACTCCCACTTGTGCACGGAAAAGAGCCTGTCCATTCACTTCTTTACCAATAAGCATATTGGATAAAGCGTACGCTTGTACGACAGCCAGAAGAATAGTGCCCCAACGGGTGTACATTTGAATTTTTTTTCGCCCCTGCTCTCCTTCTTTTTTCAGTGACTCTAGATAAGGTACCATCGATGTTAGCAACTGAAAAATAATGGAGCTCGAGATGTAGGGCATGATCCCAAGGGCAAAAACCGAAAATTGGTTTAATGCACCACCGGTAAAGGTATTAAAAATACCAAAAAGTCCGCCTTGCTGTTCAAAAAAGCGACGGACAACTTCGATTTCAACTCCAGGTGTGGGAACGTGAATACCGAAGCGAAAAATCGCAACACAAAATAAAGTAAATAGCAGACGTCGCTGTAAATCCTCGTTGTTTAAAACATTAGACTGCGTGCTCACTTTTAGATGACCTCAACCTTTCCGCCGGCTTTTTCAATGGCTGCTTTTGCAGACTCACTGAACTTGTGGGCTTTTACGTTTACTGGCTTATCAAGCTTACCGTTACCTAGAACTTTAAGTAAAGAGTTTGCGCCAATACGTCCCTTGCTCACAAGACTATCCGGAGAAATGTCGCTTCCATAGGCAGATAGTTCGTCTAAGTTAATAATTTCGTAACGCGTTTTAAATGATGCGTTAGTGAAACCAAATTTCGGTAAACGGCGAACCAAAGGAGATTGACCACCTTCGAATCCACGACGAACACGACCACCTGTTCGTGCCTTTTGTCCTTTATGACCTTTACCAGCAGTACCACCAAGGCCGGAACCATCACCGCGTCCAACACGTTTTCTGCTATGAGTAGAACCTGCTTTCGGTCTAAGTCTAGATAATATCATTTTACTTCTCCACTGTTACTTTTACGAGGTGTTGCACTTTAAGAATCTGGCCTCTATTCGCTGGATTATCAGCTACAAGAACTTCAGAGTTCACACGCTTTAAACCTAAACAACGAACTGTTTCTCTTTGAGTTTCTGTACAGCCAGCAAGACCTTTAATTAATTTTACTCTGAATTTTTTAGCCATATTTACCTACTTCGTTTTTTACTTGTATGTATCGAGAAGCACATTTCCTTGCAATTGCGCCAAACCATCAAGCGTAGCTCGAACTGCATTGTGGGCATTACGTGTTCCCACACATTTTGTTAAAATATCCTTAATCCCTGCAGACTCTAAAACCGCACGAACCGCTCCACCAGCAATAACCCCAGTACCCGGAGCAGCTGGACGAAGAATCACGGTAGCGGCTCCAAATTTACCAACCACTTCGTGCGCAATTGTGCGCCCATCAACCAATGTAATATCCGCTATATTTTTGCGAGCACCACGAGTCGCCTTACCGATAGCCTCAGGAACCTCACCGGCTTTTCCTGTTCCATAACCCACTGTACCCGTGTTGTTACCCACAACCACAAGGGCTGCGAATGAAAAGCGACGACCGCCCTTTACAACTTTAGCGACACGGCGAACGGCCACTACTTTTTCTTCAAATTCGGAAACTTGCTGCTGCATTCAATACTCCTGGGATTAAAACCCTGAATTAAAAATTAAGTCCGCCATCGCGTGCACCATCTGCGACTGCCTTCACACGACCATGGAACAAATATCCGCTTCTATCAAAAACGATTTTTTCGATATTCTTTTCTTTTGCTTTCGAAGCTAAAAGCTTTCCAATTTCAAAGGCGGCATCTTTACCAGTTTTCCCTTTAATATCTTTCTGTGTCGAAACAGAAAGTAGGGTTGCTCCTTTTTCATCGTCGATGAGTTGTACAGACATATTTTTTAAACTTCTGTACACACAAAGACGTGGGCGCTCAGCCGTACCTTTGATTTTTTTACGAATCTTTACGCGTTTCACCGCGCGCGCTTTTAACTTTTGACTATTACTTTTTTTAATTTGAAGTCTCACAACTCACCTCGCCTATTTACCAGCAGATTTTCCTTCTTTGCGTCTTAACACTTCATCAGTGTAACGCACACCTTTTCCAAGATACGGCTCAGGTGGACGGAAGCCTCTAATTTTTGCTGCCACTTGTCCTACCAAACCTTTATCAGCACCAGTTACCAATACAGTTGTTTGTTTATCCACTTTAATTTCAATACCTTTTGGGATGTCGTACACGATGGGGTGACTGTATCCTAAAGATAACTCAAGCTTTTGCCCAGAAACAGAAGCACGATAACCCACACCCTGTAACGTAAGGGATCTTGTAAAGCCCTGAGAAACTCCATGCACGGCATTGTTCACAAGTGAGCGATACAAACCATGAAGAGCTCGTGTCTCTTTACTATCATCTTTACGCGTAAAAACGATTTTACCACCATCAACTTTAACTTCAATCACAGGGCGCACAGGAATTGTTAACGTATGCTTTGCGCCTTTTACAGTGACTTCATTCTTGGGAGAAATCGTTACTGCAACTTTGCTATCAAAAGGGACTGGGTTTTTTCCAATTCTCGACATATTTCACCTACCAAACAATGCAAATCAGTTCGCCACCGATATTTTGTTTTTTTGCGTCGCCGCCGCTCATAACACCACGGCTTGTGCTAACTACTGCCAAACCATAACCAGAACGCACATTCGGAATTTCTTTCGAAGTTACATAATAACGACGACCAGGACGACTCATTCTTCGCAAACCATTAATCTTTGATTGACCCGCGCCATTATAGTTTAGAAACACGCGCATCACTCCCTGTTTTCCATCTTTAACAACTTTTACGTCGTTAACGTATTCTGCTTTTTTTAAAGTTTCAGCAATCGCTACTCTCTGCTTAGAAGCAGGGATATCAATTGACTGACGACCAGCGCGAACACCGTTACGAATGACTGTTAAAAAATCACCAATAGTATCCATCTCTACTCCTTACCAGCTCGCCTTAGTTACGCCGGGAATCATACCTTTGTTTGCCAACGATCTAAAACACAGACGGCAAATTTGAAATTTTCTTAAGTAAGCTTTTGAGCGTCCACAAAGTTTACAGCGAGATTTAGCTCTCACTTTGAATCTGGGTTTTCTTTCAGACTTTACGACCATTGCTAAACGAGCCACTATTCCTCCTAATTACTTTCTAAATGGGAATCCGAAAGACTCTAAAAGAGCCTTTCCTTCAGCGTCTGTTTTAGCCGAAGTGCAAATTGTAATGTTCATTCCACGAATTTTATCGACCTTGTCGTAGTTAATTTCCGGAAAGATTGTTTGTTCCTTTAAACCCATGTTGTAATTTCCACGCCCATCAAAACCTTTTGCCGACAAACCACGGAAGTCACGAACACGAGGTAACGCTAAAGAAATCAAACGATCAAAGAAAGACCACATTCTCTCTTGACGTAATGTCACAGACACACCAATCGGCATTCCCTCACGAAGCTTAAAGTTCGCAATGGATTTTTTTGCTTTCGTGATCACCGGTTTTTGACCTGTAATTTGCGAAAGCTCCTCGGCTGCTGTATTCAAAAGCTTTGCGTTTTGAACCGCATCAGCGAAAGTTTGATTGATCACGATTTTCTCAATCTTGGGTATTTCCATGATGTTTTCTTTGCCCAACTGCTTCTTGAGAGCTGGGACAACTTGTTCTTTATATTTCGTTTTTAATCTATGTGCCATTTTCCACCAACCTATAAAACTTCTGGAGCTAGAGAAACGATCTTCACAAACTGTTTTGCGCGCAACTCTCTCGCAACAGGTCCAAATATACGAGTACCCACCGGCTCTTTTGAAGCATTGATCAATACAGCCGCATTATCATCAAACTGTATGTAAGAACCATCTGGTCTGCGAATAGGCTTTACCGTACGAACGATCACGGCTTTTGCCACTTCACCTTTTTTAACTTTCGAAGTCGGTAATGCAGACTTCACGGAAACAACAACAATGTCTCCCACAGAAGCTGTACGTCTTTTCGATCCGCCAAGAACCTTAATACACATAACTTCTTTAGCGCCTGAATTATCTGCAACTTTCATTCGAGTTTGCTGCTGTATCATGACAATCTCCTACACTTCTGCTTTCTGAACGACTTCAGCCAGTTTCCAACGTTTTGTTTTACTAAGCGGGCGTGTTTCATAAATTCTTACTTTATCACCCATTTTTGCTTCATTTTTCTCGTCGTGGGCTTTAAAAACAGAAGTTCTTTTTACGAACTTTTTGTATCGTGGATGCATAACAGTTCTGTAAATTTTTACAGAAATTGTTTTATGCATCTTATCGCTGATAACTGTTCCTACAACTTCGCGTGTGCGGCCTCTTTCTTCAGTACTCATTATTCACCTCGCACTTTCAAAGTTAATGCCGTTTTTAATGTGGCAATCTCACGTCTCATCACACGGATGCTCACAGGATTAGTTAATTGCCCCATAGAGTTCTTCATTTTGGCTTCGAAGAGCTTTTCTTTTGTTTCGCGGATCTTTTTATTTAGATCCGTTGTCGATAAATTTTTAATATCGGCGTATTTCATAAATTATCCTTCTCGAGATACAAACTTCGTCTTAAATGGCATCTTATGCCCAGCTAAACGAAACGCTTCTTGCGCCTGTTCTCTTGTTACACCATTGATTTCAAATAAAACTGTTCCTGGCTTAACAACTGCTACCCAATACTCCGGGTTTCCTTTACCAGATCCCATACGTACTTCTGCAGGCTTTTCTGTAATCGGCTTGTGGGGGAAAACACGAATCCAAACTTTTCCACCACGTTTAATACTACGACTGATCGCAATACGACCAGCCTCTAGCTGACGAGCCGTCATCCAGCCAGCTTGAGTTGCTTTTAAAGCAAAATCCCCGTAGGAAATTGAATTTGCTCTTGAAGCGAGCCCCTTCATTTTTCCTTTGTGCTGTTTTCTCCATTTTACTCTTTTAGGACTTAGCACGACCTGCCTCCTCAACCTCACGAGCAGTTAAAATATCACCTTTATAGATCCACACTTTAACGCCGATAATTCCATATGCTGTTAATGCTTCACTCGTTCCATAATCGATATCCGCACGCAGTGTGTGGAGTGGAACGCTTTTTTCATTGTACCACTCAGTACGCGCGATCTCAGCACCATCAAGACGACCTGAAACCTGTACTTTAATTCCACGCACACCTGTACGAATAGATGATGCAATCGCTTTTTTCAGGGCACGTCTCCAAGAAACACGCTTTTCAAGCTGCATAGCAATGTTCTCTGCAACCAATTGTGCATCGATATCTGGTTTGCGCACCTCTTGAATGTTTACAAAAACCTCATTAGGGGTAAGTTTCTGAACTTCATCACGAAGAGAATCGATACCTGCACCTTTTTTACCAATCACCACTCCGGGACGGGCAGTGGAAATGATGATTTTTAATTTTTTCGCAGCTCTTTCCATTTCGATTTTGGCCACACCTGCATGCTTTAATTTCTTCTTTAAGAAATTGCGCAGCTTGATGTCTTCAAGTAATTGAGTTGCATAGAGACGGCCAGCTGCAAACCAGCGCGAATCCCATGTTCTAATTACACCTACTCTGAGTCCGATTGGGTTTACCTTTTGTCCCACGCTAATTACCTCTCGTCCAATACAACGTTAATATGACAAGTACGCTTTTTGATCTCTGTGGCACGACCTTGTGATCGCGGCATAAATCTTTTGATAAACGGACCTTCATCCGCATGTACTGTCTTTACATATAAATTATCGACATCAATAACTTGTTTTACTTCGGCGTTAGCTACAGCCGATTCGATGAGCTTTTTCATGATACGGCTCGCTTTTTCATCTCGAAAAGTGAGTGTTTTCATGGCGTCATTAATTGGCTTACCACGCACCAGATCGCACACGAGGCGAACCTTTTGTGCACTTATTCTTGCAAATCTTAGTTTTGCTTTAACTTCCATAACTCACCTATTAACCTTTACCTGGAGCTTCTTTAGCACGGTTCTCAGAGTGACCTTTAAAAACGCGCGTAGATGCAAATTCACCAAGCTTATGTCCAATCATGTTATCCGTAATATAAATAGGAACAAATTTGTTTCCGTTGTGTACCGCAAACGTGAGGCCAACCATATCTGGAAGGACAGTCGAGCGACGCGACCATGTTTTAATGGCTTTTTTATCGCCTGTCTCTACAGCCTTCGCTACTTTCTTCATCAAATGTTCGTCCACAAAAGGACCTTTTTTTAACGATCGTGCCACAATTACCTCTTACTTTTGTTTACGACGTTTAATAATAAACTTGTCTGTTGATTTGTTATGACGTGTTTTATAGCCCTTACACGGTTGTCCCCAAGGAGTAACCGGGTGATGACCTTTACCACGACCTTCACCACCACCAAGTGGGTGATCAATCGGGTTCATCGACATACCACGAACCGTAGGACGTTTTCCCTTCCAACGATTACGTCCAGCTTTACCGATATAAACGTTTTCGTTGTCTGTGTTTCCTACTTGTCCAATACATGCTTTACAGTTCACTAAAATTTCACGAACTTCGCCAGACGGAAGCTTCACTTGTGCATATTTGTCGGCACGAGCCACAAGAGTTGCAGCTGCACCAGCACCACGACACAATTGAGCGCCTTTTCCTGGACGCATTTCGATATTGTGAATGATCGTTCCCACCGGCATCGCCGATAACGGCAAACAGTTTCCAGGAAGAATATCTGCTGTTTGACTTGAAACAACAGTGTCACCCACTTTAAGTCCAACCGGAGCAATGATGTACGATTTTTCTCCATCACGATAATGGATCAATGCAATACGACATGTTCTATTTGGATCATACTCAATCGCCGCGACAGTAGCAGGCACGTCCATCTTCGTACGTTTAAAATCTACAATACGATAACGGCGTTTATGACCACCACCCTTGTGGCGAATCGTAATTTGGCCATGGTTTCCGCGAGCCGCTTTCTTAGAAAGCTTTGCTGTAAGTGATTTTTCTGGCGTTGACTTTGTGATCTCACTGAAGTCGTAACCTGTCATTCCTCTTCGGCCCGCACTGGTGGGACGAAATACTTTAATTCCCATCTTATGCTCCCTCAAAAATCGAAATTGTTTGTCCTGGTGCTAATTTGATATACGCCTTTTTCTTGTATTTAGGCGGGCCGAACTTCGCATGTTGTTTTAACCAACGCGTACGGAAAACCGCAGTACGCACATCTGCAACCTTTACGCTAAACGCTTTTTCAATAGCCGTTTTGATTTGATCTTTAGATGCCTCTTTGTCCACTTCGAACACATACGTATTGTATTCGCCGTAAGCACTAGATTTTTCTGTGATTAGTGGTTTTTTGATTATTTGGTACATTACTCTACCCCACATCTTTTCACGACGGCAGAAACAGCGTCTTTACTCATTACAAGCGCATCGTAGCGAAGAAGATCATAGACGTTCACGCCGTCTGCTGTATTGTATCGAAACTTTGCCAAGTTCTTAGCTGCACGTTCAAACATGTCATTATTCTCGCCAGAAACCAAAAGAGCTTTTTCTAAACCGAATTTTTTAAGACGATTTGCCAACTCATTTGTTTTACCATCCGCAGATGTCATGTCCTCTACAATGAAAAGTTTCTTTTCGCTGTAAAGATACGTTAACGCCGCTTTCAACCCTGTCTTCTTCATAGAGCGGGGAAGACTATACGAGTAATCTTTTGGCTGAGGACCAAACATTGTTCCCCCACCTGGCATAAGAGGTGAACGAGAAGAACCTTGGCGCGCATTACCCGTACCTTTTTGTTTGAATGGCTTTTTACCACCACCACTTACAAGGCCCTTTGTTTTAGTCGCATGCGTTCCCTGACGACGACTCACAAGTTGCCATCGCACCATTGCATGAAGCAATCCCGGCTGAACCCCTTTTTCGAAAAGGGCGTCCGGCATCTCTACATCGCCGACTTTCTTTTTATCCCAATTTAATACTTCTAACTTTGCCATATTACACCAACTGCTTAATGATTTTGACAAGACCATTACGGGCACCTGGTACAGGACCCTTAACCAAAATTAATCCCTCTTGAGGATTAACATCTACGACTTTTACATTGCGAATAGTGATCGTTTCATCACCATAGTGACCCGGACCACGTTTACCAGGAAGAACAAATCCTGGCCAAGTACGAGTACCCGCAGAACCTGGGCGACGGTGAAACTTTGAACCGTGCGAAGCTGGACCACCAGCAAAATTCCAACGTCTCATTGCGCCAGAAAATCCACGACCTTTTGACTTCGCTGTTAAGCGAACCACATCACCTTTTTGAAGACTCTCTAAAGAAACAGCCTGACCAACAGTCACGCCCTCTGGCGTTTTTTCACCGCGGATCTCACGTAATACATGAGCACCCTTACCGGCATTTTTTGTGTGGCCCTTAATCGCACTCGATACTTTATCTTCGCGGCGACCAAATAGACCAACCTGAACGGCACTATAGCCATCCTTCTCAGTGGTTTTTACTTGCGTAACTTTCCACTCACCAACTTTTAAAACTGTTACGGGAACGAACTGACCTTCTTCGTTATAGACAGAGGACATTCCTACTTTATGTGCGTAGAGTCCCTCTAATTTTGCGTCTACAGCGGTTGAGGTCGACTGTTCGTTCGACTCTTGAGGCTCAACTTGTGTCTCACTCATTTACTTACTCCTTATTCAGTCGAGAGCTTAATCTCAACATCCACTCCTGCCGATAAGTCCAACTTCATAAGTTGATCTATCGTTTGTTGTGTTGGCTCTAAAATATCCAATAATCTTTTGTGTGTTTTCATCTCAAACTGCTCACGAGATTTTTTATCAACGTGAGGAGAACGAAGTACTGTGTAACGATTCGTTCGTGTAGGAAGCGGGATCGGTCCGGCAATTCTAGCACCAGTACGACGAGCTGTTTCGACGATCTCCTTAGTGGATTGATCTAACAACTTGTGATCGAAAGCTTTCAAACGAATTCTAATTTTTTGACTTTGCATGCTCATATTCCCGCTTTTTCCAATATTACCAAGGGTTTGAGGCGCCACAAACAGCGCATAAAACCATTATTTTGAAATACAGAAGGGCGAGTATGCACTGAAAGCAAAGAATTTGTCAAAATTATTTCTAAAGAATTTATGTGTTTTTAGAATTTTTTTGAAAGGTTCCAAAGCGGGGCATCATTGCCGCAAAATTCTAATCTAAATACGACCCATTTTGGTCAAAACGTCCCTCTGTACCCGATCCCCTGTGGGTTGATACTGATAAAACTTCATACTGAAGGTCCCTCTACCTTGAGTTAAGGAGCGTATAGCTGTGGCATAGCCAAAAAGTTCAGCCAGGGGAACCTCGGCATTCACGACCTGGAGATGCCCACGAGCCGTGGTGATCAAAATTTTACCACGCCGTGAGTTAATATCGCCGATAACACTACCCAAAAATTCCTCGGGAACCACGACTTCTAAAAGAAACACCGGCTCCATAAGAATAGTTGCTGCTGACTGTAACGCTTCACGCACCGCCTGCGAGGCGGCAATTTTATAAGCTGCAGGATGTCCACGATCAGGATCAGGAAAGATGTTTAATATTTTTACATAGGTAGAAATATATCCATACCCCGCAAGTAAACCACTACCCAGGGATTCACTCGCACCTTCGGTAGCTCCGCGAATAAAATCTTTGGAGAGAGTGGCCGGAAAGGCACTCACCTCCACTTTAGTGTCCTGAGACGCTAGCGGCCCCACTTCGAGCTCCACTTCGCCAACCTGCTGTTGGCCAGCCACTTCACGCTCAAAACGTTTACGTGCTTTCGAAGCGACTGTTGCCGCTTCACGATAGGTCACCTGTGGACTTCCGGTGTTAATCTTCACCCCAAACTCGCGGTGAAGACGATCCACTAAAATTTCAAGATGTAACTCTCCCATTCCTGAAAGAAGCAACTGCCCTGTATCTGGATCTGTTTTTAATAAACTCGACGGATCTTCGCGCACAAGTTTATTCAAACCATCAAGCATTTTTGATTGATCAGCTGTTGATTTGGCCTCTACCACAATGGAAATAACTGGATCTGGAAAATGAATACTCTCAAGCACAACTTCGTTCTGAGTTGTACACAATGTATCACCAGTCACTGTAAATTTTAAACCGATGATCGCACCAATATCGCCCGCTTTTAACTCACTCACTTCAGAACGACTATTGGCATGCATCTTTACAATTTTTTGTACACGTTCTTTTTTGTCTTCACGTGGATTGTAAAGTGTTGCCCCAACTTTGATTGTACCCGTGTAGACGCGCACAAAACAAAGAGAGCCAGCGAAGCTATCACTTGCGAGCTTAAAAGCAAGCGCGACAGGAGGCGCTTCGAAATCTGTTTTACAAACGATGTCTTTATCTGGATTTTTTACTGAGTGACCTTTTACATCACCACGATCTATGGGGCTGGGAAGATAATCAATCACCGCATCAAGGAGTGGCTGCACACCTTTATTTTTAAAAGCAGATCCACACAGAACGGGCATGACTTTAAGATGAATCGTACTTTTACGAATTGCTGCTTTAATTTCCTGTTCGCTAATTTCACTTCCAGATAAATATTTGTCAGCAAGAGCTTCATCAAAATCAATCAAAACTTCGATGAGCTTCTCACGTGCCAATTGATATTCATCGAGAAGCTCTCCATCAAGATCTCGCGTTTCAAAATTTTCTCCGAGAGAAGCTTCCATAGGCCATACAAGTGCTTTTTTTTGAACAACATCGATGACTCCACGGAAGCCATCTTCCGCACCAATAGGTACGTGAATTGGCAGTGGCTTGGCACCTAAACGCTCTTTAATAGATTCCACGCTCATGTTGAAATCCGCACCAACGCGATCCATTTTATTAATAAAGCAAATACGAGGGACTTTGTATTTATCAGCCTGGCGCCAGACGGTTTCGGTTTGTGACTCCACTCCGTTAACCGCATCAAATACGGCAATCGCTCCATCTAAAACTCTGAGAGAACGCTCCACCTCTATCGTGAAGTCCACATGTCCAGGCGTATCAATGATATTTATTCGGTAATTGTTCCAAGCACATGTGGTAGCCGCCGCCGTAATGGTAATGCCCCGCTCTTGCTCTTGTTCCATCCAGTCCATGACAGTGTTACCATCATGAACTTCGCCGATCTTATGACTTTTTCCAGAATAATAAAGAATGCGCTCTGTGGTCGTGGTCTTACCGGCATCAATGTGCGCCATGATGCCGATATTGCGAGTGTAAACGAGGTCTTCTAATTTCTGCGGATCACCAACACTCATATAGTCAAGATTACTAGGCTAAAAGCCTTACCAATTGTAATGCGAGAAAGCTCTGTTGGCATCGGCCATGCGATGAACATCTTCTTTCTTTTTAATTGCATTACCGCGATTATTGAAAGCGTCTAGCAACTCACCAGCGAGTCTTAAAGACATGTCTTTTTCACCGCGATCACGAGCTGTTTCAACAATCCAGTTAATTGCGAGCGCCGTTCTACGTGATGGACGTACATCCACAGGAACTTGGTATGTAGCTCCACCCACTCGACGTGAGCGTACCTCTAATTGTGGTTTGCAATTTTCTACAGCTTTTTTAAATACAGAAAGGGGTTCTTCGTTAGCAACTTTACCTTTGAGCTCATCTAAAGCACCGTACACCAAACCGAAAGCAACACTCTTTTTGCCATCGTACATCACTTTGTTTACGAACTTCGTGATAAGGGTGTCATTGTACACCGGATCTGCTACCACTTCTCTTTTATAACTGCCTTTTCTACGAGACATCTCAATTCTCCAATATCAAATATTATGTAGTTTTCTTAGGGCGCTTAGTTCCATATTTCGAGCGACCTCTTAAACGGTTTTGAACACCTTGTGTATCTAAAACACCGCGAACGATGTGGTAACGACAACCTGGAAGATCCTTCACACGACCTCCACGGATAAGCACAACACTGTGCTCTTGAAGATTGTGTCCGATACCTGGGATGTAAGAAATCACCTCATAACCATTAGACAAACGCACCTTTGCTACTTTACGTAGGGCTGAGTTTGGCTTCTTGGGAGTGGTGGTGTACACACGCGTGCAAACACCGCGTCTCTGAGGGCAGCTGGTTAAAGCTGGAGATTTACTGCGATATCTTTTGTCGCGTCGCTCTTTACGAATAAGCTGGTTAATTGTAGGCATTAGCTATTAGCTCCTCATTTTTTCTAAAGGTGGGAAAGTTAACCGTTAAATCTCACTTGGTCAAGTCCTTGGCTCATTAAAATATTAATGAGCCGGGGCCTGAGAAACTGTGGACGCTGGTATTCCCGTCGCCAAACCGTCCGTCGTTTCATCTTCTACTAATACTTTCCAGCGTTTATAAGCCGACAACCCTGTTCCCGCAGGAATCAAGCGACCCATAATAATGTTCTCTTTAAGACCACGCAGCTGGTCTGTTTTTGAATTAATTGCCGCTTCAGTAAGAACTTTTGTCGTCTCCTGGAAGGATGCTGCAGAAATCCAGCTATCCGTGCTCAAAGACACTTTCGTAATACCTAAAAGAAGCGGTTCGCATGTGGCAGCTTTTCCGCCCTCTTTTGTCACGCGATCATTTTCTTCGTCATAAACATATTTTTCCACTTGTTCGCCATTAAGGAATGTTGTGTCGCCAGCGGAAAGAACTGTGATTTTACGCAACATCTGACGAACAATAACTTCGATATGCTTATCGTTGATCACAACACCCTGTAAGCGATAAACCTCTTGGATCTCGTTTACAAGATAATCGGCTACAGCCTTCTCACCCAACACTTTTAAAATATCATGTGGGTTCGTAGGACCATCCATAAGTGATTCGCCGGCGCGCACATATTCGCCTTCACGAACCGCTACGTGTTTACCTTTTGGAATCAGGTACTCATGTTGTTCACCGATATCAGGAGTCACAATCACGCGCTGTTTACCTTTTACGTCTTTACCAAAAGTCACATAACCATCAATTTCAGAGATGATTGCTGCTTCTTTTGGTTTACGTGCTTCGAAAAGCTCAGCCACACGAGGTAGACCCCCGGTAATATCTCTTGTTTTACTTGTTTCACGGTGAATCTTGGCCATCACTTCACCAGAGTGAACTTCTTGACCTTCGTTCACAAGAAGTTGTGCGCCCACTGGAATCACATAGCGAATATCCGCATCACGACCAGGGAACTTTAACGCCTCACCCTTGTCGTTTACTAAACACACCGTTGGCTTTTTCGCGCCACCAGAGCTTTTGCTCTCCATGATCACTTTTGTCGAGAAACCAGTAACTGGATCGACTTGTTCAGTGACGGTAACACCTTCTTCGATATCTTCAAATTTTACGGTACCTTTAACATCGGCGATGATGGGATTAGAATATGGATCCCACTCGGCAATTGTCGCACCTTTTTCGACTTTTTGGCCTTCGCGGAAGTTGACAATACTGCCGTAAACCAATTTGAAAGATTCTCTTTCGCGACCGTTATCATCGACAAGGAGAAGTTCACCGTTACGATTCATTATCGTAATTTTGCCTTCTTTGTTTTCTACGGCTTGTACATTGTTGAACTTCACTGTTCCTTCATGACGAGATGTATGTACCGATTGTTCCACCGCACGTGAAGCCGTACCACCTAAGTGGAACGTTCTCATGGTGAGCTGTGTACCGGGCTCACCGATTGATTGCGCGGCAATAATACCGACAGTTTCACCAAGGTTTACAATGTTACCGCGAGCTAAATCACGACCATAACATTTTACGCAAATTCCACGACGTGTTCTACAGGTTAATGCAGAACGGATCACAACTTTATCAATACCAGCGGCTTCGATATCTGCCACATCGCCTTCAGTGATTTCCACACCGGCAGGAACAATTGTTTCGTTGTTATTCGGGTCAATCACATCCTCTAGAGACATGCGACCAAGGATACGATCACCAATACCCAATACTACTTCTCCGCCTTCAACCACAGTTTGAATGGTGATGCCGTCAGTTGTACCGCAATCGTTTTCGTTTACGATCACATCTTGAGCCACGTCGACAAGACGACGAGTTAAGTATCCAGAGTTCGCTGTTTTTAAAGCGGTATCGGCAAGACCTTTACGCGCACCGTGAGTCGAAATGAAGTACTGAAGAACCGAAAGACCTTCACGGAAATTGGCGGTAATTGGTGTTTCGATAATCTCACCTGATGGTTTCGCCATCAGACCACGCATACCGGCAAGCTGGCGAAGCTGAGCCGCAGAACCCCGCGCACCAGAATCCGCCATGATGTAAATAGAGTTGAAGGAGTTACCGACGATTTTTTCGCCTTTAACTTTAAACTCTTGTTTTTCGAGGCCCGATAACATGGTTTTAGCTAAACGATCTGCTGCTTGAGCCCAGATATCCACCACTTTATTGTAACGCTCACCATCTGTAATAAGACCTTCATCGTATTGTTGCTGAATTTCTTTTACTAAAGTTTCCGACTCTTCGATGAGCTGCACTTTGTTCTCAGGAATTTTCATGTCATCAAGACAGATCGAAATACCGGCACGGGTTGAAAACTCAAAACCGAGATTCATCACACGATCGGCCATAATCGCGGTAGCCTTCGCTCCCGCAACCCGGAAAGAGGTATCGATTAATTTTGCCAATTCTTTTTTGGTCATCACGTTGTTACACACTTCAAATGGTACTTCGCGCGGAACATGAGCGCTTAAGATAGCGCGACCCACACTCGTCTCACGCACTTTACCTTGGATGCGCACTTTACAAGATGCTTGTAAATCCACAACACCGCTATCATAGGCCAAGAAAACCTCGTCGACGCTCGCGAAAGCTTTGTCGCTTCCTTTAGCGCCAGGACGAACACGGGTCATCCAGTAAAGACCTAAAACGATATCCTGTGTTGGGTTGATGATTGGTTTACCATTGGCTGGGCTGAGAATGTTGTTTGTCGACATCATAAGAACGCGCGCTTCCACTTGGCTTTCTACAGAAAGTGGAACGTGAACGGCCATTTGGTCACCGTCGAAATCCGCGTTAAATGCCGTACACACAAGAGGATGTAGCTGGATGGCTTTTCCTTCGTGTAGAACCGGTTCAAAAGCTTGAATACCCAATCTGTGAAGAGTTGGTGCACGGTTAAGAAGAACCGGGTGCTCTTTCACCACATCAGCTAAGATATCCCACACTTCTAAAGACTCTTGTTCCACAAGTTTTTTGGCTTGTTTAATAGTGCCGGTAAAACCACGCTCTTCGAGTTTGTTGTAAATAAATGGTTTGAAAAGCTCGAGAGCCATTTTTTTAGGAAGACCGCACTGATGTAATTTTAGTGTAGGGCCCACAACGATCACTGAACGACCGGAGTAATCCACACGTTTACCAAGGAGGTTCTGACGGAAACGACCTTGCTTACCTTTAAGCATATCACTTAAAGAGCGAAGAGGACGTTTATTGGGACCGGTAAATGTTTTTCCACGTCGACCGTTATCAAGTAACGCATCGACAGCTTCCTGAAGCATACGCTTTTCGTTACGAATAATGATATCAGGAGCATTTAATTCCTGAAGGCGCTTTAAACGGTTATTACGATTGATCACACGACGATAAAGATCATTCAAATCAGACGTCGCAAAACGACCACCATCAAGAGGTACAAGCGGACGTAAATCTGGTGGAATCACTGGAAGAAACGACAGCATCATCCACTCAGGTTTATTTGTAGAACCTTTAAAGGCCTCTACCACTTTTAAGCGTTTTACTAATTTTTTAATAGCTGCTTCTGATTTGGCCTCAGCAAGCTCCATACGTAATTTACGTGATAGGTACTCAGGGTCCACTTTGCGAAGCATTTCTAAAATGGATTCACCACCCATTCCGCATTTAAAGTTGGGACCGAATTCATCTAGAGCATTTTGATACGCCTCTTCCGAAAGAACTTGGCCTTCGGTGAGTTTTGTATCCACTGGATCAACCACAATGTAGGCTTCACAATAAAGAACTTTCTCAAGCTCCTTTAAAGAAAGATCGAGCATCCCAGCGATACGACTTGGCAATGAACGTAAAAACCAAATATGTGCCACAGGAGAAGCCAGTTCAATGTGTCCCATGCGCTCACGGCGTACTTTACTTTGCGTGACTTCCACACCGCACTTTTCGCACACAACACCACGGTATTTCATACGTTTGTACTTACCGCACAGACACTCATAATCCTTTGTTGGACCGAAGATTTTAGCGCAGAACAAACCGTCTCTTTCTGGTTTGAAAGTACGATAGTTGATGGTTTCTGGCTTTTTTACTTCGCCGTGCGACCATGATTTGATCGTTTCCGGTGATGCCAAAGAAATTCTTACGGCATCAAACGAAAGTGGATCTTTTGGCTTATCAAAAAAGTTCAATAGATCTTTCAAGGTCTTCTCCTTATTATTGCTCTAAAAATTCTTCATCGACGGTGATTTCTTCACTGTCTGAGTCAGACAACAGTCCAGATTCCACAAGCTCAACATTTAGACCCAAGCTCTGAAGCTCTTTAATCAAAACGTTAAAGGATTCAGGTAAACCCGGTTCAAGAACGTTTTCGCCTTTGACGATGCTCTCATACATACGCGTTCTTCCGGCAACGTCATCCGACTTCACAGTTAAGAACTCTTGTAAAGAGTAGGCCGCACCATAAGCTTCAATAGCCCACACTTCCATCTCTCCCAGACGCTGACCTCCGAATTGGGCTTTACCACCTAGAGGTTGCTGAGAAACGAGCGAGTATGGCCCGATGGAACGAGCGTGAATCTTTTCTTCCACCAAGTGGTGAAGCTTCAGCATGTACATAATACCCACAGTTACAGGGTTCTCAAACGGCTCCCCTGTACGACCATCAAAGAGGACCATCTGTCCACTTGTTGGCACTTGGGCCTTGGTTAAAAGACGTTTTACATCTGTCTCGCGGGCTCCATCAAATACAGGAGTCGCAAGGTGGATACCGTCCTTCATGGCACCAATCATCTTTTTAATCGAACTATCATCAGCGCCATCTACTTTTTGCGTAATGGATTTTTCACCTTCGAAAGCGTCTTTAAGAGCCGTACGTGCGGCATCTGCTTGATATTTTTCGATGTGGGTTTGGAGCTGCTGACCAATATTTCTTGCGGCCCATCCTAAATGCACCTCAAGAATCTGACCAATGTTCATACGAGAAGGAACGCCCAGCGGGTTTAACACCATGTCTACTGGTGTTCCGTCTGCCAAGTATGGCATACTTTCAAGTGGTAGAACTTTGGAGATCACACCCTTATTCCCGTGACGACCGGCAAACTTATCTCCCACTTGGAGACGACGCTTAATGGCCACATAAACTTTAACCATTTTGATCACGCCTGGAGGCAGCTCATCCCCTTTACGAAGACGCTCAACCTTTTCGTCGAAAACAAACTTAATCGCCTCTAACTGGTTACGCGCGCGATCGATAATGCGCGACACTTGGTACTCAAGTTCACTCTCAAGTGGCGTGTACGACAAAAGTTCAAATGGAATTGTTTCGAGATCCTCTGACGTAATCAACTGGCCTTTTTCCAAAAGCTTTTTTGTACCATCTTCATTAAGAAGGGCACCAGTTGTCTTTTTACCAATAAGAATTTTCTTAAGCTCTTCGAGAGAATTGTTTTTGATCGCGTTTTGCTCAACTTTGAAATCTTTTTCGATTTTCTTTTTCTTATCTTGAAGAATCGACTGTAAACGCTCATCACGCTCAGCGCCTTCACGACTATAAACTTGCGCATCAATAACTGTCCCAAAAACACCGCTCGGTACACGTAAAGACGTATCTTTTACATCCCCGGCCTTTTCACCGAAAATGGCGCGGAGAAGTTTTTCCTCTGGCGATAATTGTGTCTCACCTTTTGGTGTGACTTTACCAACAAGAATACTTCCGGGATGAACCTCGGCACCGATACGAATAATACCACTGGTATCGATATCTTTAAGCGCTTCTTCGCCAACATTGGCGATATCACGAGTGATTTCTTCCTTACCCAGTTTGGTATCACGCGCCACGCACTCAAACTCTTCGATATGAATAGACGTGTAAACATCGTCGCGTAACAGACGCTCAGAGATAAGAATAGAATCCTCGAAGTTGTAACCCATCCACGGAGTGAACGCGACCAGGATATTTTGTCCAAGCGCTAACTCACCATATTCTGTCGATGGACCATCGGCAATGATGTCACCTTTTTTAATGGCATCACCCTGATTAACGATGGGCTTTTGGTTAAAACATGTATTTTGATTTGTACGCTGATATTTTGTTAAGTTGTAAATATCCACGTTACCACCGAGCTCGCCACCTTTTGCAAAACGACGAATCACGATACGCGAGGCATCCACTTCCTCAACAACACCGTCATGAGTGGCCACAACACTTGTTCCCGAATCTTGGGCCACAAGCTTTTCTACGCCCGTGCCCACAAGTGGTGCACGCGAGCGAAGAAGTGGAACCGCTTGACGTTGCATGTTTGATCCCATGAGAGCGCGGTTCGCATCATCGTGCTCTAAGAATGGAATGAGAGATGCGGCAATGGAAACCAACTGACTTGGAGACACATCCATAAGAGACACTTTTTCGGAGTCGACCGCGAAATAATCGCCATCTTGACGAACCGTCGTGGCCTCTTTGGTAAGCTCTTTATCGCCCTCGCGCGTAGCCGGCGCGATATAATGCCCCGCCTCTTCGAGCGCCGATAAATACACCACATCGTTACCGATGTGTTTGTTATCTACTTTTAAGTACGGAGTTTCGATAAAACCATAATTGTTAATACGAGCATATGTCGCAAGAGACGCAATCAAACCAATGTTTGGACCCTCCGGTGTCTCAATCGGGCAAATACGTCCATAGTGCGTAGGATGCACGTCACGAACTTCGAAGCCCGCGCGATCACGCGTTAAACCACCAGGGCCTAATGCAGACAAACGACGTTTATGGGTAATTTCCGATAATGGATTCGTTTGATCCATGAACTGAGAAAGTTGTGAGGAACCAAAGAACTCCTTCACCACAGCGTTCACAGGTTTCGCATTGATCAAATCGTGAGGCATCATCGTTTCCACATCTTGTAAGCTCATACGTTCGCGAATCGCGCGCTCCATACGAACAAGACCGATACGGTATTGGTTTTCTAAAAGCTCGCCCACTGAGCGCACACGGCGGTTACCAAGATGATCGATATCATCCACTGTACCTTTACCATTACGAAGATCCATAAGAGTGCGAACCACTTCCATGATGTCTTTATTGGTAAGTACACGGTGAGCTACTGGTGTTTCTTCGAAAGAAATATTAAAACGGTGATTGATTTTTAAACGACCCACCTCTGACAAATCGTAGGTTTCTGGGTCAAAGAATAAACGATGGAAGAATCCCTCTGCAGCCTCAGGAGTTGGTGGCTCACCAGGACGAAGACGCTTGTAAATCTCAAGCTTTGCTTCTTCCTGTGTTGTCACTTTATCAACAAGTAATGTGTTACGCAGATATGGGCCAACAGCCAAACCATCGAAGAAAATCACTTTTACTTCTTTGATTCCTGCTTCTACAACGCGATCAATGATGTCAGCATTAAGTTCTATATTCACATCAGCAATTACTTCACCTGTTTTCTCATCGGCGATGGGCTTTGCAACCACTTTGCCGACAAGGTCTTCTCTTTGAAGTTGAACTTCTTTAATACCAAGTTCTTTTACACGTTTTACAGAAGCCCGTGTAATACGACGCCCTGCTTTAACGATCACCTCTCCCGATTTAGGATCAAGGATATCGGAAAGGGCTCTTTGACCTGCCATTTTTTCCACATCGAAATCGCGGAAGATTTCACCTTTTTTGGTGAAGCGAACCGTATCGAGGTCGTAAAAATATTGGAGAAGTTGCTCATCTGTATAACCAAGAGCTTTAAGTAAAATTGTAGCTGGAAACTTTCTGCGGCGATCGATACGCACGTAGATTAAGTCTTTTTGGTCGAATTCAAAATCGAGCCAAGAACCACGATACGGAATCACACGCGCCGAAAACAAAATTTTCCCGGTTGTGCTATTTTTTCCGCCGTCATGGTCAAAGAAGATACCAGGTGAACGATGTAATTGGCTCACCACAACGCGCTCTGTACCGTTTACGATAAACGATCCACTGCGAGTCATGAGCGGCAATTCACCTAAGTAAACCGGCTGCTCTTTGATATCACGAATGCTACGTGCACCACTTTGTTCATCCACATCAAATACGATTAGGCGAAGAGTGACCTTCACCGGTGCAGCATATGTCATTCCACGTTGGCGACATTCATCCACATCATATTTTGGGGGTTCAAGCACATAACTTACAAACTCGAGGCTTGCCGTGTTGTTAAAATCGCTTATTGGAAAAACTGATTTAAAAACACCATTTAAACCTTCGTTCGCACGACGATCTGGATCTACATCTTTTAACAAGAAACTTTCGTAGGAAAATTTCTGCAATTCGATAAGATTCGGGATATCAATCGCGACATTGTTTTTTGCAAATGACTTACGAATACGGACGTTAGAAGCCGTTATCGGAGTGGTGGCCATTCCGTCTCCTTTTTAAAATAGCTCTATGTAAAAAAATTGTAGTGAATGAAACTGCACAAATAAGTGTGTTAAAAGATGCGCTTAAGGCATAACTATCGACCACACGATGACGCAAGCTCAACCACTCCAATCATATAAATTTGGAACCAAACGTAGAATTCTAGGGGCATTTTACCCCTAGAACAACAAATTATAGGACTTTGACTTAGGTTGTTACTTGATTTCAACCTTAGCGCCAGCTTTTTCTAAAACATCTTTCATTTTAGCAGCTTCGTCTTTATTCACGCCAGCTTTAACTGTTTTAGGAGCACCTTCTACAAGGTCTTTAGCTTCTTTTAAGCCAAGGCCTGTAATTGTACGTACTTCTTTAATAACGTTAATTTTCTGCGCTCCGCCATCCTTAAGGACAACTTCGAATTCTGTTTTTTCTTCAGCAGGAGCTGCGGCACCAGCGCCACCGCCAACTGCAGCAACAGCCACAGGAGCAGCTGCAGAAACGCCCCATTTTTCTTCTAGTTCTTTTACGAGACCTGCGATCTCGATTACACTCATGTTCGACAAGAAATCAATTACTTGGTCTTTACTCAATGACATTATATCCTCCACGGTTATTTAAATATTTAAAATTATTAGTTATTTTTGTTCTTGTTTATCTTTATACGCGTTCATAACGTTCAAGAAGCTCGAAGGTGCCGCATTCAATACACGTACGAACTGAGTCGCAGGCATATTGAAAAGACCCAACAATTGACCACGCAATGCTTCTTTGGACGGAAGATTTGCAAGCATTTTGATCTTTGCAGTATCAAGACGCTCCCCATCCATTACACCGGTTTTCAATTTGAGGGCTTCGACATCCTTACTAAATTCATCCAATGCTTTAGCAGAAGCAGATGCATCTTCGTAAGCAAACACAACTGCGTTTGTTCCTACGAAATCATTAGCTACTGCCTCTTCTGCTTTTGGATGATCCTTCAAAGCACGAATAGCAAGGGTGTTGCGAACAACTTTCATTTCGCTTTTTAAGGTCGTTAATTTCTTCCTTAAAAGAGTCACCTGCTCCACGTTCATGCCTTTATAATCGACAAGAAACGCTGCTTTTGAACGCGCGAACTTTTCAGATAACGAAGCAATTTCTTCGTTTTTCTCTGCGCGAGTATTAATCATTCATCCTCCTCTTTTTGCGATCTTAGGAGGTGGGTTTATTCACCGTCTCGATAGGCTGTTATTATTAAGCTCTCCGTGAGCACCTATTGTCTTCGACCGCTAAAATTCAAAAAACTATTGCGCAGCTGTTACTGCGTTTTGCGCTTGAGCCACGTCAAGAGCAATGCCTGGACCCATCGTTGATGAAACCGCAAGCTTTTTTAAATACGTACCTTTACTAGTTGCTGGCTTTGCTTTAAGCACTGCCGCCAATAAAGTTTGAAAATTCTCTTTTAATTTTTGTGCACCCATGGATTTTTTGCCAATGCCACAGTGAACGATCCCTGCTTTATCAATACGGAAACTCAATTTACCACGTTTTTCCGCAGAAACAGCTTCACCAACATTCATTGTTACTGTGCCCACTTTTGGGTTAGGCATAAGGCCTCGTGGCCCTAGAACCTTAGCCACCTTGGAAACAGTAGCCATCATATCTGGAGTGGCAATAGCTTTATCAAAATCCATCCAGCCACCATTGATCTTCTCAACAAGATCATCTGAACCAACAAAATCTGCACCTGCTTCTTGAGCCTCTTTTTCTTTTGGCCCTTTTGCAAAAACAAGAACACGAACGGTTTTGCCTAAGCCATTTGGCAAGGAAACAGCGCCACGTACCTGCTGATCACCTTGCTTTGAATCCACACCTAACTGCATAGCTACATCGATGGTCTCATCAAATTTTGCAGTCGCCGTGTTCATGAGAACTGTAAAGGCCTCATCAATCGTATATTTTTTTGTTATATCAACAAGCTCTTGTGCTTTTTTTAAACGTTTTGCCATAATTTACCTCAGTCGATAACTTCTACGCCCATGCTACGGCAAGTTCCCACTACTTGATTGATTGCTGACTCTACAGACAAGCAGTTCAAGTCGGGGAGTTTTGTCTCGGCGATCTTTTTAATATCAGCCATTTTAATTTTTGCTACCTTATCCTTTTGAGGCATTTTAGAGCCGCTCTTAAGTTTTGTAGCTTGTTTAATTAAAATGGAAACGGGCGGTGTTTTTGTAATGAATGTGAACGAACGATCTTGATAAATCGTGATCACAACAGGAATAACCGTATCCCCTTCTTTTTGGGTTTTGGCGTTGAACTGTTTGCAAAATTCCATGATGTTAACACCATGTTGACCGAGTGCAGGTCCAACGGGAGGCGCTGGATTTGCTTTTCCAGCAGGGATTTGCAGCTTCACCATTCCGGTAACTTTCTTAGCCATGAGACAGATACTCCTTAAAATTTTAATAGAACTGGCAGTATATAGTTTATTTCACGAATGTCGGCAAGAACTTTATCGATTAAAAATAACCGATAATCGATTTAATTTTTATCCACTTGGATAAAATCAAGTTCGACAGGAGTCGGACGACCAAAAATGCTTACAGAAACCTTCACCTTGGCCTTTTCCTCATTGATCTCCTCAACAACCCCATTAAAATTGCTGAAGGGGCCATCAACAACGGTTACCGAGTCGCCAATCGAAAAGGAAGCCTTCACTTTCGGTTTTTCGGCGCCTTGAGTCATTTGTTGAGTAACTCGCTTTACCTCTTCTTCTGTGACTGGTTTCGGGGTGGAACCACCAATAAAACCTGTCACTTTCGCAGAGTTTTTAACAAGATGCCATGTATTCTCGTTCATAACCATCTGAACAAAAATGTAGCCCGGAAAAAATTTCTTAGAACGCGTCGCCTTCTTACCTTTAACCAACTCCACAACATTCTCAGCTGGGATCAGAATATCACCAAACAAATCTTGCTGCTGTTGAGACGTAACACGCTCTTGGATAGCTGTTTTTGCAATAGCTTCACAGCTGGTTTGCACATTAACTATGTACCATTTCTTTTTTTCCACAACGACACCTTTATTCAATTGGCTTAGAACTGCATTCCAAGAATGAATTCCACCAATTTGTTGGAGACAAAATCAAAAACAGCAAATATTGCTGCTGAGATCAAAATGATAAAACAAACAACGATGGTTAAGGCTTTGGTATCCTTAACTGACGGCCATACCACTTTGCTAATTTCCAATGCGACATCACTAGCCCACGCTTTCGTGCTTTTTGATGCAATCAAAAATACAAAAAAAGCCAACGCAAAAAGAACAGGAACGCCATGCTGTACAGTTGGATCACCAGTCAGTTTAGCGAATGGACCCCACATGCCCGAAAGAACACGCATAAGTACACTGACAACCCATCCAAAAAAGAATGCGGTTATAACGAAGCTGACGGCAATAATTTTGTTGTATGTCTTATCCATATCCACCTTCGAAAATGGCAGGGCAGGAGGGACTCGAACCCCCAACCGATCGATTTGGAGTCGATTACTCTACCAATTGAGCTACTACCCTACACGGCCTCTCGGTTGGGAGAGGCCATGAAATACTAAAATAAATTACTCAACGATCTCAGTAACAACGCCTGCGCCCACGGTTCTTCCACCTTCGCGGATCGCGAAACGCAATTCTTTTTCCATCGCCACTGGAGAGATCAACTCAACTTCCATTTCTACACGGTCACCAGGCATAACCATCTCAACACCTTGTTTAAGTTGGCAAACACCTGTTACGTCAGTTGTACGGAAGTAGAACTGAGGACGGTAGTTGGTAAAGAATGGAGTATGACGTCCACCTTCTTCTTTTGTAAGAATGTAGGCTTCGCATTTAAATTTCTTGTGCGGCTTAATCGTACCAGGCGCAGCAAGAACTTGTCCGCGCTCCACATCTTCTTTTTTAGTACCGCGAAGTAAGCAACCACAGTTATCGCCCGCCATACCTTCATCAAGAAGCTTACGGAACATTTCGATCCCCGTAACAGTTGTTTTTTGTGTTGGACGAAGACCAACGATCTCGATCTCCTCACCCACTTTAACTTTACCACGCTCTACACGACCAGTAACAACAGTACCACGACCAGAAATAGAGAACACATCCTCAACTGGCATTAGGAATGTTTTGTCAATAGGACGTGGTGGTTCAGGAATATATTGATCAACAGCTTCCATAAGTTTAAGAATCGCCTGTGCACCGAGCTCACCTTTGTCACCTTCAAGAGCTTTTAAAGCTGAACCACGAACGATTGGGATTTCATCGCCAGGGAATTCGTATTTATTAAGAAGATCGCGAATTTCCACTTCCACAAGCTCTAGTAATTCCGCATCATCAACTTGGTCACATTTGTTTAAGAATACAACCATAGCTGGAACACCCACTTGACGAGCAAGAAGAATGTGCTCACGAGTTTGTGGCATAGGACCATCCGCTGCGGACACAACTAGAATAGCGCCATCCATTTGAGCGGCACCTGTGATCATGTTTTTTACATAATCCGCGTGACCGGGGCAATCCACGTGTGCGTAGTGACGATTTTTCGTCTCATACTCAACGTGAGATGTGGAGATAGTAATACCGCGCGCTTTCTCCTCTGGAGATTTGTCGATTTGGTCATAGCTCATCGCTGTTGCTCCACCTGTTTCTGCAAGAACTTTGGTGATCGCAGCAGTCAAGCTCGTCTTACCATGATCCACGTGACCGATAGTACCGATGTTAATGTGGGGTTTACCTCTCTGAAACTTCTCTTTAGACATGTGTCTTGCCTCCTCAATGGATTTACGTTTTTTGTTTTTCTAATCTTACATTCGTGAACTGACTGTCCTCGCCTCTCAGACCCTCTCCATGACCGCACCACCCAGGATGGTGCCGATGGCGAGAATCGAACTCGCGATCTCACCCTTACCAAGGGTGCGCTCTACCACTGAGCCACATCGGCTAAATGGAGCGGGAGACGGGTCTCGAACCCGCAACCCTCAGCTTGGAAGGCTGATACTCTAGCCAATTGAGCTACTCCCGCCAATTCACGTAAACATCAGATTTTTATGTCCTCTTGTTCCATTTAGCAACTAAAGAATCAATGGGAATCTAAGAAAGTGATGCCGCTGGACGTCTAATTTCGTCCAAAAAAATGGTGGAGAGAGAAGGATTCGAACCTTCGAAGGCATACGCCAACAGATTTACAGTCTGTCCCCTTTGGCCACTTGGGTACCTCTCCAAATTCAGAACTGGTGCTGATTGAGGGACTCGAACCCCCAACCTACTGATTACAAATCAGTTGCTCTACCAATTGAGCTAAATCAGCGCATGGCTTTTTATAGCGAACCATAAGAATTAATGGAAACGGTGGCAGGAAGTCAACAAAGCTGTGGAGCCAAACAAAAAATAGTTTAGCCTAAATTTTGAGCAAATCTCTATCTAGGGAGAAAGAATTTTTAAGCAGTGAAGAGAATTTGAAAGCCCCTGATTTTCAGGTCTGTTTAAAAACGAGTTCCGCAGCGAAGCGAGGACTGTTTGAGCTTTTTAAATAGACCTGAAAATCAGGGGTCTTCAAATTTTATGCAGGCACAAGACTTTTCACATTATTAAAGAGAGCATTGGGAGTTTCCCCATTAACTCCAACCAATTTGGCGGTTCAGCTCTGAAAGAGCGATGCCTACAGAAACGGACACGTTATAACTCGGCCCCTCTTGCGCTTGGGGAATTTTTAAAAGCCCATCGCATTCGCGAATCACGGGAATGCGTACACCTTTTTCCTCATTGCCAAATACCAATGCAGTTTTATTATTAAAGTTGGTTTGATAAATGCTGGTATCTGTTTTATCTGAAAAACTATAAACCCAGTATCCCTGTTCTTTGAGCTCTTTAATAAACACTTGCAGGTTTGCTTCTTCGATTGGAACGTGCTCGCAACCACCGGAGGCCACTTTATGAACCGTGGGGGTAAGCTTTACCGAGCGTCTTTCAGTCACGTAAATGGCATCCACATTCATAAGCCAACTGGTGCGAATGATAGCGCCTAAGTTATGGGGATCTTCGATGCCATCGAGAAGCACCACACGTGATGTAGCACCCGGCGTTTTGATTTTCGGCCAATAATCTGAACCAATGGCGATGCCCTGATGGCCTTCGGCCATCTCTTTAAAAAAGCCTGTCGGTTTGACTTTTGGTTTGACCTTTACGGAGCGTAAAAGCTCGTGCCACTCAGGGGAATGAACCTGATCCATGTGCGAGACATAAAATTCGCGAACATGCTGAGGGGCTACGCGCACATTCTCCATACACGCATGGAGACCCACAATAAAACGCAATTTTTTATCTGCCATGGCAACCTACTTTAAAAGTTCCTTACAAGACGTAACGATGGTTTTTGTCGCCTCACCCACAGCCACTTTTTTCATGTCTTTAGTGCGACGCCAAGTCACCTCCACCTGTCCTGCCTCAAAACCCTTACGTCCAATGGTGACACGTAAAGGTGCGCCGATAAGATCGGCATCCTTAAACTTCACTCCGGGTCGCTCATCGCGATCGTCGATTAGATAATCTATGCCGTTCTCTTTAAGAGCGTTCACGAGTGTTTCGACAAACTCCACCATGGCCGCATCTTTATCCAGTAAGCAAATATGAACCGTATAGGGTGCAATGCTCGCTGGCCAAATCATACCATCTTTATCGTGCATTTGCTCAATCGTCGCTTGAATCGTGCGCGTCACACCAATTCCGTAGCAGCCCATCTCGACAATTTGCTCTACTCCCTCTTTATCCAAATACTTTACATTCATTGGAGTCGAATATTTCTTGCCTAAATAAAAAATATGACCCACTTCACTGCCACGCACAGATTTTAAAGAGGCGCCGCACTCTGGACAGGGATCACCATCGCTGACTAAAGCGATATCGGCATAAAGAGAGGCTTTAAAATCTCGACCTTCACAAACGTTTTCTAAGTGGTAATGATCTTCGTTAGCTCCTACCACCATGTTCTTTTTATGCTTAAGCGCATGGTCAACAATCACTGGAATATTCAACCCCACTGGGCCACAACTTCCTGGCGCCGCACCAGAAAGTCTTTTTACTTCATCCTCCGAACACACTTCTGCCTCTACGCTTTTGTCGAGAGCTTTTTTGACTTTAATCAAGTTGACTTCGCGGTTTCCTGGCAAAAGTAGAGCGAAGTATTCGGTTTTTGCTCCTTCTGTGAATTTAACAAAGAAAGTTTTCACCAAGTCTCTATCACTCACTTTGAGATGTTTTGCCAAATCATTGATCGTTTTAATTCCCTGTGTGGCAAACTTGTTTAAAGATTGCTCATCAGTAATCGAATCGTGCAAGAACGTATTCACCGGCGTAACTTCTTCGTTAGATGCGTATTCGCATGCCGAGCAAACTGCGAGTTTATCCATCCCAGACTCGGATAATACTTGAAACTCATGGGACAGGTTCCCACCGATGGCTCCGGTATCGGCCTCCACGGCACGAAATTCAAAACCGATACGTTTAAAAATTTGCGTGTAGGCTTCACGCATTTTTTGATAACTTACCAAAGCGTCCTCACGACTCACATCGAATGTGTAGGCATCTTTCATGATGAATTCACGGGCGCGCATCAAACCAAAGCGAGGACGAATTTCGTCGCGATACTTGGTCTGAATCTGAAAGAGACTTGCTGGTAAATCACGATAGCTTTTTAAATCTTTACGCACATAATCGCTAATAACTTCTTCATGGGTCGCGCCGAGGCAAAAATCTTGCTCATTTTTATTTTTAAATTTTAAAAGTTCACTCATCATTGGCCAGCGTCCTGACTCATCCCACAGAGAGCGCGGCTGTACCATCGGCATCAGGATTTCATGGCAGTGAATTTTCCCTAATTCTTCACGGATGATGGCTTCCAATTTACGAATGGTGCGAAGTCCTAATACGGTGTAGGTAAAAATACCTGGAGCCACTTTTTTAATGATTCCCCCGCGCATAAACAACTGGTGGCTGATAATTTCCGCATCAGCGGGAGCCTCTTTCATTGTAAATAAAAAAGATTCACTCCATTTCATTGCACATCTCCTCAATACGTGTAGGACTTTTGAGCTTCACACTCGTTTGCGACGGGTTGAGTCGTAAGTGTCTAAGCCAAAGAACTCTCAAATTTATCCTATAAATTTAACCTAGAATAGAAACTACACCGCAACCTTGCACGTAGCAAACGGATTCACTATGATAGCGCCATGAAGAGCAAAAAAGCGATCTATGCAGGAAGTTTTGACCCACTTACCCATGGGCATTTATGGGTCATCCAACGAGCGGGCTTTCTGTTCGATGAACTCACTGTTGCCATTGGAGAAAATCCTGGCAAAAAATATATGTTTTCCACCAAACAACGTAAGAAACATATCGAAGAAGCTCTCTCTCATCTTCAGCTGCCGGCAAAAGTAAACATCCAAGTTATCGACAATAAATTTCTGGTAAAGTATGCTTGGGAAAATAAAATCCCCTATCTTGTGCGTGGGATTCGTACTCCTAATGATTTTGAATACGAATTTGTCATGAACCAAGTCAACCGTGAACTAGCACCCAAGGTGGAAACGATTTACTTGATTCCACCGCGCCAATTGGCGCAAGTCAGTTCGAGTATGGCAAAAGGATTAGTCGGCCCCGAAGGCTGGGAACAAGCGCTAAAAAAATATGTTCCTGATCATGTTCTTACGGATCTTAAGAAGAGCTTATAGATCCATTTATGAACTCGTGCTTTGACAGTTGCTATTGGCCTTCGATGTCAATGCCGAAGGATTTAATCTTGCGATGAAGATAGCTACGTTCGAGCCCAATGGATTCAGCTGTTTTACTAATGTTTCCATTGTACTCGTTGATTTTCGAAAGGATATACTCTTTTTCGAACTGGGCACGGGCCTCGCGGAAGCTACCAAACTCGGCGTAATTAGTCGTCGCACCAGCTTTGAGGCCCGCGAATTTTACGTCGTGCACGTCTACTACGTCTTCGGGTGTTAGGATATAAACTCGTTCTATAAAATTTTTGAGTTCGCGCACATTCCCGGGCCATTCGTAGGCGATTAAAAGCTCCATGGCGCGCTCAGAAAATGTTTTTAAAGAAAACCCGCCAGAAGCGGCTGCGCGATTATTAAAATAATGGATCAAAGCTTCCACGTCCTCGCGGCGCTCACGAAGGGGAAGTATTTTAAACGGAAGAAGGTTAAGACGTGCATATAGATCCGGGTGGAATTGGCCACTTTTTACTTTTTCTGCCAAATTCACCGTTGTTGCCGCAATCACACGCACATTAAGCTCTAGAAACTTTGTTCCTCCTTGGCGCTGAATTTTTCCTGTTTGTAGGTAACGATAAATTTTTTCTTGAGCAGAGCTTGGAAGTGCATCGATATCATCGATAAACAGGGTCCCATCATGAGCAAGATCAAATTTTCCGCGTCGTTCATCACTGCCGCCTGGAAGCGCGCCCTCTTCGTAACCAAAAAGTTCCCCTTCTACGAGGTCTTCGGGAACCTGCAAAGATTTAAAATCAACAAATGTGTAGCCTGCACGCGGACTGAGATAGTGAATATTATTAGCCACCAACTCTTTTCCTACACCCACTTCGCCCTCAACCAGAACCCAATGAGCGGAAGGAGCAACTTTCACAATGAGTTGCTTGATCACTTTAGCGTGATCACTACTTCCAACAATGGCAATATTTTCGCGCAATTTGTGAAGGAGATTGCGTTTTTCTTCTTTTTCTTTTTGAAAAGATAAAATGTTTTTAATAAGAATCGTAATCTTATCCAAAGAAATGGGTTTTTCGACAAAATCCCAGGCGCCCAGTTTTGTTGCCTGTACGGCGGTTTCTATGGTGCCGTGACCGGACATTACAATAAAATCTGTCATCGGGAATTTGTCACGAGAAGCCTTTAAAACACCAATGCCATCTATTTTCCCAGGCATCCACACATCCAATAATGTAACGGGAGGACTATGACGTTCGATTTGCTTTAAACCTTCCTCACCATTTTCTGCGGTAATAACCGCATACCCTTCGTCTTCTAGAGCCGCCGCAAGAACATCGCGAATCGGTTTTTCATCGTCGACAACTAAAACAACATTTTTATTTGAATCAGACATTTACTGTTTTCTCCGCAGTCGAATAAGGCAAATCAATCTTAAAAGACAATCCGCCGCCATCTGTAGCATAGGCTTGAATAATTCCACCATGATCTTGGATGATTTTATTAACAATTGCAAGACCCAGCCCAGAACCAGTGGGTTTAGTGCTATAATAAGGCTCAAAGAGTTTAGCAAAATTACCATCGGAAATTCCGCTGCCGTTGTCGGCAACAATAATACACACAGTTTGGCGCAATGAATCGGCCCTGGTTGTAAAAGAAATATAGGGTTTCTCTACACCAGCTAGTGCCGCAAGCGCATTTTCAACGAGGTTGATTAGCACCCGCTTGATTTGATCATTATCGAATAAAAACGGCTGGAGTTCCTCATCGAGCAGAGTTTTAAACTCCACATTTTTATATCCTTCACCATAAATGGCACTCACGTTTTTAATCAATTCGTTAATGTTGTTTTGATTTTTTTCGAGCTGAGGCAGGCGGGCGTATTCAGAAAATTCATTCACTAGACGCTTCATCTCGTCGGCTTGTTGAATAATCATATCGGTACATGCTTTAAATGCTTCATCAGAAATGGATGTGGAAAATTTTCTTTGTAGTCGTTGTGCAGAAAGTTTAATGGGTGTTAGTGGATTTTTGATTTCGTGAGCAATACGTCGAGCCACTTCTTTCCATGCCTCAATTTTTTGTGAATTAAACACATCGGTGAGATCATCAAAACCAATAACGGTACCATGATCATTACCCACTTCGTCGGTAAGTCGAGAAATGGTAAATAAACAAGGAAAAGAGGCATCATGAATTTCGATCTGAAGTTGACGGGTCATCTTCATCAGAGAATATTGCCCCATATTTAGAACCATTTGTCGATAAAGACGATAATACTTTTCACCTATCACATCTTTAAGATGCGAGCCGAGATAATCGGTGGTTTTTGTATGAAACAAAGTCGCCGCACGATCATTAATTGTCGTTATACGATCTTGTTCATCTAGAGAAATAACTCCTGTACTCACGTTGGAAAGCACGACCTCAATGTACCGGGTTCTCTCATCGAGGCGATGTAATATCTCATGCAAATTATCATTAGCATCGTTCAATTCTTTACGAGATGTTTCCAAGCGATTGGCCATAGAATTAAAATTTTCAGCGAGCTCCAACACTTCCGTTTCGGCATTACTAAGCTCTACAGGTCGATAATCCCCAAGGGCAATTCGCCGGGTGGCTTGCCCAAGAATAGATAACGCTTCTGAAAGATGCTTGGCCATATAAAACCCAAACCACGTGGCACAGAATAAAATCACCAGCGCCATTAAGAGTAAAACCACCAGATATATAGATTTTAGAGGCAGTTGAATCGGATTACCATTACCCTTTAAATCTTCGTATATGGAACCGATCGTATCCATTTTTTGCAAGAGCGCTAATGGCACGTAGCTGGAAACAATGACCACACCTTTTTTACCCTTTATCGGAACCATCGCACGCACTAGATTACCTTTGGTATGCTGATGGACAGTGCTCGCCTCACTCTTGTCTTCAAGACCTCGTTCCAAAAATTCCACGGTGGCGCGCGGCACCTCGGGGATCGTCTGGTCACTGGACATCACTAGGGTTCGACCCTCCAGAAGATCCGAATAGTACTCCACTGCATCTAAACCGTAAATTTGCTGTTCTTGCTTTAAAATGGCTTGCACCTCTTGGGGAGTGTTAGCATTTCGCAGTTTTTGCGCAATCATGTGAGCGGCAAAAAAATTCCCTTTCTTTTGATCCATATAAAAATGGGTGGTAACTTCAAGTGCACTTTTCATGACATCTGTGATTTTTTCGTTAAACCACTTATCAAAACTACTATTAATATAAATAACTGACACGAAAAACATCAGCACCGTTGGTACCGCAGAAAAAACAAAGAACGTCATCACAAGTCGTGAACGTAAAGAGCTTCCCACTAGCCCTTTGCGTTTCTCAATGAAAGCTTTAAAGAGATTGCGGAAAATAAGAAAAAATAAAAGAAGAAGGAGGATTAGGTTAAAGTTAACCAAACCAAAAAAGAAAATCGAATACTCGAAGGGAAGTTCTCGTGAAACATTAAAAACACGAAACTCAAACCATGCAAGAATGAGAAAAAGAAAACACAGAGCAAATATAATGAAGGTTTCTTTGCGTCGCTTTCCTTGTTCTTTAGAGGACTTCAAAACAACTCCCACTCTATTTCTTTGATTTTTTAAGTTAACCTTCTAATTGATTTTTAAGAGACAACATCTCTAGTGCGACGAAGGCCGCCTCTTTTCCCTTATTACCCTTGGCACCGCCAGCGCGAGCTTCTGCCTGGAAACCATCTTCCGTAGTGAGCACACCAAAAACGACCGGCAAGCTATATTCCAATTGCAATTGCGTGCAGCCACGCTCCACAGAATTACATACAAAATCAAAATGTGCTGTCTCGCCGCGAATCACACAACCAAGAGCGATCACCGCATCACATTTTTTTTCTTCGATGAGCCATTGTGCAGCCAAAGGAATCTCCACCGCACCAGGAACTTCAACATCAAAATAATTGACGTCAAAATCATTGAGTACTTGTAAAGCGCCAGCGCGCAATTTTTCAGTAATTGTTTCATTAAATCGAGATGTCACAATCCCTACCACGAACTCGTGACCTTCGGATTGAATTTTCTCTAGATCGCCTTTAAATATCATGTTTTCACCCTAATGTTTCAAAAATGCCGAAAGAAAAGCATCTTGTTGATCATCGCTTGCCACCGCCTCAATATTCTCAGGTGTTACAACTTTCTCTATTTCTAAACCAAAACCTTTAATACCAACGACTTTAGATACCGAACCACTGGCGAGCAAATGAATTTTCGTCACACCAAGATGACGTAAAATCTGTGCACCAATGCCGTGTTCGCGCGGATCCATTTTAAGCGCGCGACTATCACCCGATGAGGTATTGTTATTCAGATCAAGTGGTAATAAGGAATTTAATCCTTCTTTACGAAGATACACGAGAATCCCACAATCGGATTTACCTAAAAATTCTAAAGCCGCATCCAGAGAAATTGTCGGTTGGTGATGTTCACTTTTAAACACATCGGCCAAGATATTTTCTACATGCATGCGCACAACTGTTGGTTGATTGGGTTTCGGCTCACCTTTTTGTAAAACAACGCTTTGTGAATTATCGAGAAGATTTTTAAACACCCGCACGGTAAACATACCGTGCTTGTTCTGGATATTGGATTTTGCAATCTCTTCAACAAGAGTTTCCATTTCCAATCGATAGCGAATAAGATCTTCGATTGTACCAATTTTAATATTGTGTTTGCTGGCGAAGTCTACTAAATCCGGCAAACGCGCCATAGAACCATCCGGCTTCATCACCTCACAGATAACGGCTGCAGGATTGAGTCCCGCCATGCGAGCCAAATCCACACTGGCCTCGGTGTGCCCTGCTCGTTGAATCACTCCGCCGCGCTGAGCACGAATGGGAAAAATATGTCCTGGCATGATTACATCATGATGAGACGCGCGCGGATTCGATGCCACACGAATAGTGTGTGCTCGATCCGCCGCCGAAATACCCGTTGAGACACCTTTCGCGGCTTCAATACTCACAGTAAAAGCGGTTTTGTTCGGAGAGTGGTTGCGCTCATCACCCACCATCAGTGGTAATCCCAGACGATCTATCTGCTGCGCCTCAAGAGCTAAGCATATCAGTCCGCGCGCTTCCGTTGCCATAAAGTTGATCGCGGCAGGGGTTACAAAATCGGCTGCTAAAATCACATCGCCTTCATTCTCACGATCTTCATCGTCGATGAGAATCACCATTTTACCGTTGCGAATATCATCGATAATTTCTTGAATAGAATTTAACTTCATTTTTCAACCCCTCGTACTTCCTGAAAGTTGACAAAAGCTTTTGTCCAGTAATCGTACTCAATGTTAATTGTATCACCGACATTCAGATTTTTTAAATTTGTGCGATCAATCGTTTCGGGAATCAAACAAAAGGAAAGAATATTCTCTTGAATATCGTTAATAGTAAGGCTGATTCCATTAATCGCTACACAACCTTTTGTCCATACGTAGCGCCGATCAAGACGCGGCACTTGCACTGCGAAAAGCCAGCTTTCGTTTTTTTCTTTTTTATGGACAGTACCCACAGTATCTACATGGCCACTCACCCAGTGCCCATGAATACGATCACCAAGCTTGAGCGAACGCTCTAAATTTAAAATTTTACCGACCAAGCGATCTGCCGACCATCCCGTGATGTGAAGAGTCTCCTCACCGAGAGCAAACACCATATCGTCATCAGAAAATTTTTCGATGGTTAAACACACACCATTAGAAGCAATGCTATCACCGGTTTGAATATCGCTAAAGTGTGACGGACGTTCGACCACAATTCGTGTCACGTTACCGTTGCCTTTTGCTTCTTGAATACGAGCTGTCGCTTCGACAATTCCTGAAAACACTACAAGATCCTTTTTAAACACCTAGATCGACAAGATAGGTTGCGGGATGAAACTACCCTCACTGATTCATGATGTCAAGTTAGCTAACATAATGAATTTACTGGTATATTTTGACATTTTTTGAGCTATCATGGCGAACTTCAAGATCCAGGGAGGAACTCACAGAACAGAATGAGAAAAATGTATCCCTTATTTTCTGCCGAGATGTACATCGTAACCGATTCAATAATCTCATCTCTGATCAATTTTTGGCAACAGCATTATTGCATAACAAATACAGTTTGATGGCTTTATTCATAAAAAACCGTGTTATACAAATTTAACGGGTACAATGTTTCTCTTCGTTTCTCTTCGTTTCTCTTCGTTACGCTCCGTATACAGCTACAAAATATAAAATTTTAAATTAGTTATTCACATGGTATCAGATGAAAAAATTTATCTAACATTCTGCTAGAAGGAAAATAAAATGGCTGCCAAAAAATCTCACATTGCTCTTGTTCTTCCTGGCGCGGTAGCCAAAGGCGCCTTTGAAGCTGGAGTTATCGATGTCCTTATAGAAAATAAAATCGAAGTCAGCCGTATCGTTGCAACCAGTTCCGGCGCCCTCAATGGACTTGCCTTTGCTTCAGCTATTCGCCACGGCAACGAAGACATGGTCAGAAAAAAATTGATCGATGCATGGGTCGAAAAAGGAAGTTGGCAAAATTCGTTCACCCTAAACCCCCTCAACTTCTTCCTAGGGAGAGGTCTATCGAGCTCGGAAAATTTAGTTGAGCTGATGAATGGTTTTATAGATGAAAATCAACCACCAGGTAATGGAGATATTCAATTACAAATTATTGTTAGCGCCGTCAATGGTATCCAAAAAAAAATTGGAAAAACACCAGCAACATCTTATGAAAAATGTCTTCACTTCAAAAACAATGACTTTGACACTCAACACGATCTTACAAATGTATTTAAAACTGTAAGCGCCGCCTGCGCCTTCCCTGGACTATTCACCCCAGTATCACTAGATAATCTCGGTCCATGCGTTGATGGGGGAGTAGTCAATAATGCTCCCATTAAATATGCCTTAAAGGATTCAAATGTCTCGCGGATTATCGTGGTCATCCCTTTTCCTGCCGTGATGAAATCACCTGCATCCTTAAGTGGTTTTTCTTTTCTTGGGCACCTCATCGAAATTCTCATCAACGAGCGCCTTTTTCGAGATCTCAATTCAGTTTATGCCCTGAATGAAAAATGCATGGCTCTTAAAAAATTAGTCGAAGAAGGTTCTTTAAGCAAAGATCAGTGCAGCAAAGTTCTAAAAGAATTTAAAATCCGTCATGTGGATATTATCGAAATCCGTCCCACCCATCGACCAAAGCAAAGTGCCTTTTCTGGTTTTTTTCATAAACAAGATCGTGTGGAACTGGTTGAAGAAGGGCGCGAGGCGGCACGGGCGGCGCTACCAGCCATTCTTGCAGAAATTCATGAGTCAGAAATTTCCAAATAGCATATATGACCCTAGAGATGTTGGTATATTAATAGCTACTACCGGCACCACCGCCACCAGATGAACCACCACCAAAAGAGCTACCTGTCTCTGACGAAACAACGTCTGAATCAGAAAAAGATGAAAATTCAGGACTTAAAACATACTTCTCGCTACTGACTTGAGAGCAGGCAATGCATTGAAAATGACGAATACCATTTCCAGGATTTGTAAAAGTAGCTTTCTCGATAACTTCATCTCTAATCAATTTTCTAGCGAGGGCGTGACAACTGGCACAAGTAGAGTACCGATAAAAATTTTTTCCAGCATAGCTATCTTTACGAACATGGTCTTGTGGGCAAACCCAAATATCATAATCGATGGAGCCAATTTTTTCTTCAATGATCTCTTGTGGTTTTTCAAAACGTTTTTCACTTATATCATTTTGTAATATCATTTGCGTTTTACAATAAGGACAAACTCTCGACTGAGACCTAAAGGTCTGCCCTATATTATCACGAATGGCTCTCCCCAAAAGAAACCATAAAACAGCCATAGCTAACCCAATGAAAACGCTTGACCAATGAAAATTAGTGCTCCAAAAAAACCAAGAAAAAGGCATAATCAAGCTCGCCGCTTGCCAAAAAAAGAGAAAACCAAAATTTTTATTCAATTTCCGATAACGCCATAGAGGATCTTTGAAGGACAACACGACTAGCAGTTGTATTAAGGAGAAAAAAATGAGTGCGCTAGTGAGTCCAACAAGAACAATAGCTACATTCTTTAGACTACTCTCAAATTGTTTGTCCGTTGATGGGAGAGGTGAAAGCGGCTGTGGCACTCGTAACAACGACGAGCTCTCTGTTTGCAATAATTGTTCGATTTTACGAAGCCCTTTTGCAAACCCCTCCACCACATGTCCCGCTTTTAAAGATGGAATAATATCATATCTTTGAATTCTACTCAAAGTAACATCTGGCAAGGGTCCTTCTAATCCGTAACCTGTTTCCATTTCAATTCGTCGCTGATCAACGACCAGCAAAATAAGTAGTCCGTTATTCTTATCTTTCTGCCCGACCTTCCAGTAGTGGAACAGTTCTACGGCATAGTCTTTGGGAATTCGATTCCCAATACTTGGAAGAGTCACTAATGCCACCTCTGCTCCCGTCGTTTTGTGAATATTAGCAAGAATCGATTCCAACTCAGCCTTTTCTGGTGGATTAAAAATATGAGCAACATCAGAACACCATTGATTTTTCATTCGAGGATTGGGAATACTTTTAACTTCATAAGACGGAGTGGAAAATGAAACTGAAATAAGCATCGCAAGTAAAACAACAAAGTTGGCCATGCGTTCAGTTCAACATGAGCAACAAAGGTAGGCAAATAGATAAATACACGTCCTGAGAAAATATATAGAATATAGAGTGTTCGACTTAATGAGATGTAAGTTATTGATTACAAATACGATTAAATATGCGAACAAGCAAAGTGTGCACACTCGCTATATTGTCATGCCGAAGAACACATGTAATACGCATTTTAACAATTCACCTTTAACTCAAATCGACAGATTTGAGTTAAAACTGCAGTTGATTATTACTCGCTGTGACCTTTAACACCGACCCGGCCTTTAAATCGCCCGCCAAAATCTTTTTAGATAATGGGTTGAGGAGATTATCTTGAATCGCTCGCTTTAATGGCCGTGCTCCAAAAATTGGATCGTAGCCTTTTTCTCCCAACAACGTAAGGGCTTTGTCGTCAAGTTCCAGGTCGATATTGCGCTCTTTTAAGCGTTTCACAACTTGTTGAATTTGAATTTTCACAATATTCATCAGTTGTTCTTTTCCGAGCTGTTTAAAAGTGATGATATCATCAATACGATTTAAAAACTCGGGCTTAAAGTATTTACCCAACTGACTCTTAATACGCTCTTCGCGATCTTTCTCACTTAAGCTTTCGTCGATAATAAACTCGGAAGCCACGTTAGATGTCATCACGATCACAGTGTTTTTAAAATCCACCGTGCGACCTTGACCATCAGTGAGACGTCCTTCATCAAAAACTTGCAGCAGTACATTGAACACATCCGGGTGAGCTTTCTCCACCTCGTCAAAAAGCACTACACTATAAGGCTTGCGACGAACTTGCTCTGTGAGTTGCCCGCCCTCGTCGTAGCCCACGTATCCAGGGGGCGCTCCGATGAGGCGCGATACTGAGTGTTTCTCCATGTATTCGCTCATGTCGATACGAATAATGTTCTCTTCACTATCAAACAAAAACTCAGCTAACGCTTTAACTGTTTCGGTTTTTCCTACACCCGTCGGACCCAAGAACAAAAATGTTCCAATGGGACGATTGGGATCACCAATTTCTGCACGGGCTCGGCGAATGGCATCGGAGACGGCAACAACTGCGTCGTGTTGTCCGACCACGCGTCTTTCCAAAAGTTGTTCCATGTTTAAAAGCTTTTGCGCTTCGGTTTGCACCATTTTTTCCACAGGAATACCGGTCCACTTGGACACCACCTCGGCAACCACTTCTGGCGTCACTTCTTCGCGCAGCATACGTTTGCCATCCTGGGCTCCTGCCTCCGCTTTATCAGTCAGCTCCTTTAGTTTTTTCTCTAAGGTTGGTAGTTCACCATATTTTAAGCGTGCGGCCTTCTCCAGCTGGCCATCGCGCTCGGCAATTTCGATATCGCTATTGAGCGCCTCAATTTTTCTCTTGGTTTCTTTAAGAGATAAAATTTCGCTTTTCTCCTTTGTCCACTGCTCGTCGAGAACTTTCACCTGGCCTTGCAAATCGAGAAGAGTTTTATCAAGCTCACCCAAACGTTTATCGTCCTTTTTTTCTTGCAGAACGGCGTTTTTTTCGATTTGTAGCTGCAAAATCTTGCGGTTAAGCTCATCAATTTCCGCAGGGACTGAATTGATCTCAATCCCCAATTTACTAGCAGCTTCGTCGATAAGATCAATCGCTTTATCAGGCAGAAAACGATTGGTGATGTAACGATTGGATAGCTTTGCTGCGGAAATTAAAGCATCATCGGTAATACGTACACCGTGGTGCACTTCATATTTGTTTTTAAGCCCGCGTAAAATCGTAATGGTGTCTTCCACACTAGGCTCATCCACCAACACCGTCTGAAAACGTCGCTCTAAGGCTTTGTCTTTTTCGATATACTCGCGGTACTCGTCGAGAGTGGTGGCGCCAATACAGCGCAATTCTCCGCGGGCGAGAGCCGGCTTTAAAAGTTGTCCTGCATCCATAGCCCCATCGGTTTTGCCCGCCCCCACGAGAGTATGAAGCTCATCGATAAATAAAATGATCTGCCCATTACTTTGGGTCACATCTTTAATCACGGCCTTTAAACGTTCTTCAAATTCACCGCGGTACTTGGCTCCCGCGATGAGGGCGCCCATATCCAAACTTAATATTTTTTTATTAAATAAAACTTCGGGAACATCTTTTTTTACAATGCGATCGGCAAGGCCTTCCGCAATGGCCGTTTTACCAACACCCGGATCGCCAATAAGCACGGGATTGTTCTTTTTACGACGGGCAAGCACCTGCACAGTTCGACGAATCTCCTGGTCGCGGCCAATCACTGGATCTAATTTTCCCTGGGCAGCAAGCTCGGTAAGATCGCGTGCATATTTTTTTAAAGCATTGTACTGACCATCGCCCTCTTCACTTGTGATTTTTTCTCCCCCTCGCATATTTTCAAACTCCTTCATAAAATCATTTTTGTTCACTTTGCTTTTATTAATAGCGGACTTTAACGCGTCATCCACATCAAAGGCCGCCATAAAAAAATGTTCAGGGGAAATGAACTGATCCCCCATTTTTTTGGCTACATTTTCGCCCGCTTCAAATAAACGCACAAGACGAGGACTGGCAGAAATACGATTCTGTCCCGTCACTTGTGGTTGTTTATCTAAATACTGTTTAAGCGCACTGACGGCGGCAGATCGATCACCCTTTAAATTTTGAATAATATCTGCAACGGTGCCTCCGGCATCACTTAAAATAGAAAAGAGAAGGTGCTCCGGCTCCACATTGGGGTGCTTTTGCTCCTCCGCATAGGCAGCTGCCTCTTGCATGCATTCTTTTGCTCGATTGGTCATCTTATTGATATCGCTCACTGACCCTCCCGTCTCAGAAATAACCTCATCTTCATTTAATAAGCTGAGGTTTGATATAGAAATGTCAATGTGCTCAATTGTACTCTATATATAGACCGAAAGTATTTATAGAAGGGCGCATTAGAGATAGTTATAGGGATTCTGGCCTAATGACAGAGAGAAACATATTGCACTTCTTTAAGCGCTAAATTATGAATTCATGAGTATGTATGTACCCACCCCCAAACGCCCGCGCCGCAGTATAAAATTAGACCGGGTAAACCCAGCCGATTTTAATAAAATGAGTATGGTTTACAGCTGCGAACAATGCTCTCATTATGACCCTGAAAAGGATGTTTGTACTATTGGTTATTGGCCCGAGCTCCATAAACAAAAAGCGCAATTACAGCGCTTTTATACTCACAGCCATATGGCCTTCTGTCGCTTTATGGAGATTGATTGATTATTGGCTGCGCTCGAGCTTCAAAAGATACACCCTAATTCCGTGACAGTTCAGCTATAAAAATTTAAATTGAAGATTCCATGTCCTTTACTGAAATTCTTATTTTTCTATTACTGTGTAGTGCTTTTTTTAGTCTGTCTTTATGGATTGTCTACATACGTGATCGCGCTCCTGCGGAATCGGAACATCTTTATTCTTTTCGCCAACCGCAAAAGTACTTGTATTTTCCGTGGGGAAAAATTTGGTTTTATGACTCGGACCCGGAAGGTAAAAGAGCCGGATTACCTATTGTATTTATTCACAGCATTGGGTCGTCCATGTATTCCTGGCGCCATCAGATAGATGTTATCCAACAAAAAAGACGCGTTATTGCTTTTGATCTATTGGGTTTTGGAAAAAGTGATAAACCCCTCGATCAAGACTATGGACTTGATGGACAAGATGCACGATTGATCGCTCTCTTAAATAAGCTCGAAATAAAAAAATGTGATCTTGTCGGCTGTTCTTTGGGCGGTGCTCTCTCATTGTGGCTTGCCTCTCGTTACCCGGAACGAATTCATAAGGTTATTACCATGGCGCCTGCGGCCACACCATCCGTCGTGCCCTTTTTATCCTTACAACATCATCTTTTAAGTCCTGTGGCCAGTCGGGTGATTTCTCGAAGTATTATCCATATTGCTTTGCGAGGCAGTTACTCACGCAGACAAAATATCACCCCTGATGTTATTGAAAACTATTTTGCTCCCTTCGCGGATAAAAATGCCACGACCTGTTTTTTAAAAACCATTGATGCGATCAAAGATTCGCGGATTTTTGATGCCCTTAAAACAATAACCTGCCCCGTCTTACTTCTTTGGGGCGAAAACGATCGTGTGGTTACCCGCACTGCCATAAAAAAGATCTTTCATGAAATTCCCTGCTGCCAAGAAGCCTCTCATCCCACTGGCGGACATCATTTGATGGAAGATGAACCACAGTGGACGAACGAAAAAATTCTCAACTTTCTCGACGAAGGCCAAATACGGACTTAGGATAATGTCATGTTTTCCGCTCTGAAAGCCAGACATAAGCGTTGAAATCCAGCCCAACCTCTTAAGACGTAAGAACAATTCTTATTTACTTTTACCACTTCACTTCTATGGTCGTGTCAAGAAACCCGCATCGTCGCCGAAGAGTTGCATGTCTGATACATAAAAAGGAGTGAAGACATGAGCATGAGAGTGAATACCAATACCGCAGCGATCAATTCAATGCGAAGCTTTTACAACAATAACCGCGCCATCGATTCAAGTTTTGAAAAGATGTCCAGTGGTAGCCGTATTAATAAGGCTGCCGATGATGCAGCGGGATTAGCGATTTCGGAAAATTTGAAAGCGCAAATCCGTTCTGCAGCGCAAGCAAACCGCAACGCGAACGATGGGGTGAGTTTAGTGCAGACTGCAGAGGGCGGTCTAAACGAAATGTCAAACATCATCATTCGTTTACGCGAACTTGGAATCCAAGCCGCTTCTGATACTGTTGGTGATACAGAGCGTGGATTCATCAATACGGAAGTTCAGCAATTAAAAGAAGAAATGCAGCGAATTTCTGATTCCACAAAATGGGGACAAACCAAACTACTTGATGGTTCTACTCCAGATTTCGACTTCCAGGTTGGTCTGAACAATACTGCAGAAGCCGATCGTTTAACATTTGACTCTTCTAACAATGTGGCTACTGTCGATGCTTTAGGTATTAGCAGTCTTGATTTTGCCGACAAATCAGGCGCAACTGAAGGTTTATCTTCTTTGGATTCAGCTCAAACGGAAGTAAACCGCATCCGCTCCAATCTTGGTGCCTTGCAAAACCGCCTGACATCAACCATTAATAACTTAGGCGTACAATACGAAAACCTTTCCAGCGCCAATAGCCGTATCCGCGACGCTGATGTGGCCGAAGTATCTGCAGATTTAGCTCGTAACCAAATTTTAATGCAAGCCAACACGGCGACGTTAATGAACGCTAACCAGAAGAACTCATTAGCTCTGAAACTTCTCGGTTAATCATTTCTCAACTTAGGGTATTCACTCCAGGGGTCGAAAGACCCCTTTTTTATTTCTTTATAAACACTGTTTATTTTGACTATGGCGCACTCGCTCCATTGCTATTAACCTTGCATTCGAGCACTCAGTCCTCTCACATCCCCGTCCTTAGCAGGAAGATTGCGACGAACAGTCCGTACACGTATGAAGGCCACTGTACTAAATATGCTGCGCGTTTAGCCCTACCCTCTTTATATTTCCTCTTGCATAAATTCCTTATTGCGCTACATTTACCCTGTAATGTTCCACAATATTAGCGGAGGATCTTATGGCTAAGAAAAAAGCAAAAAAAACGAAAAAAGCAGCGAAAAAGCCCGCAAAAAAAGCGGCTCCTAAAAAGAAAACAGCAAAAAAAGCGGTAAAAAAACCTGCAAAAAAAGCAGCTCCCAAAAAGAAAGCTGCGAAAAAAGTAGCGAAAAAAGCCGCTCCTAAGAAAACGGCTGCAAAAAAGGCTCCAGCACCCAAGGCAGCTAAAGCCCCTAAAGCGGTAAAAGCTCCTAAAGCACCTGCTGCTACAAAATCAAAAGCTGAAAAAGAAAAACAGGCGCCAATCACAAACCTGAATGACATTTTCAAATCAGATGAAGTCGAGTACGAAGAAGATGACATGTTGATGGATAATGATGCGGGTCTAGCAGCTAATGAATCGGAAGAGGAAGATATTTTTGATGATCCAGATTTAACATCTTACAATGAATTTGAAGATGATGAGGACGAAGACTACAACGATCCAGATGACGATGGAAATTATTTCTAAGCCCTAGAAATTCACTCCGCTTAATTTGGAGATTGAAAGAAAAAGGCCGCTTATCTGCGGCCTTTTTTATTACTACCCTTTTTGAGGGACTTTCATGTGAATAGCGAAGTTTTCAAACTCACCATATTCATGAAGCTTATTATAGAGAGTCTTGATCGTAATACCGAGGGCATTCGCCGCTTGCGTTTTATTACCATCGAAGTGGCGTAATGCCTCAACAATGTAACGCTTTTCCAGCTCATGCAAAGTGATCGTTGGGTCATACTGACCGATCGACAACTTATTCTCCGGCTTAATAATATTATCAGGAAGATCAGAAACCTGAATCACGTTACCATCTGCTAAAATCTGCAGACGTTCACATAAGTTCTGAAGTTCGCGAATGTTTCCTGGCCATTCGTATTTCATTAAAGCCTGCATAGCGTCCGCACTCATTTCGCGACCGCGATTTAAGATCTTCGATGTTCCGCGCGCTAAGAAGTATTCTACAAGCAGTGGAATATCTTCCTTACGGCGACGCAATGGTGGAGAATGCATGGTGATGGTATTAATACGATAGTACAAGTCTTCACGGAAATTTCCGTTGAGAACTTCCGCATCCAATTCACGATTGGTTGCACTGATCAAACGAATGTCCACCTTGATCGGCTCTTTACCACCGACACGATAGATTTCGCCCTCTTGAATAAAACGTAAAAGTTTCGCCTGAATTCCAGGACTCAACTCTCCAATTTCATCCAAAAAGAGTGTACCACCTGATGCAGCTTCAGCGAGTCCAATCTTGCGATTGTAAGCACCAGTAAATGCGCCTTTCTCATGTCCAAAAAGCTCTGATTCTAGAAGTGTTTCGCGGAGAGCTCCACAGTTAATCGCGATGAATGTCTTGTCCGCACGCTGGCTACGCTCGTGAACGGCACGAGCAATAAGCTCCTTACCAGTTCCGCTTTCGCCAAGGATTAAGACAGGAGCATTAGATGGAGCCACACGGTCCACCATTTTTAATACCTGTGACATCACTTCAGACTTGTAAATGATGCTAGACGTTTTGTGTCTATTAAAGTCGGAAGAAAGTACAGATTTACTTAACTCCGTCTCTTTATTCTGTGACATACGTACCGCCTCTCGTAATATTTCTAAAAGCGCCTCATTTTGATGCAGGCCTTTAGTGGGGTTACTATAATGATGCGGTGAATAATTTTCAAGAAGAATTTTCATATGCGCGTCATAAAATGATTAAAATATAGTGATTTCAAATAGTTATATATGAAAAAAATTACAGATTTGATCCTTCATTTTATAGAAAAACTGGATTTTAAGGAAAAGTCCTCACCCCATACAATCGTAGCCTATGCCACCGATCTGCAGCAGGCTTACCATAGCTTACTCCCCGGCCCCTTAGTGGGACCTGCTATTGATGACTGCGAAAATTATGCGTTTACGATTAAAGTTGAGTCCAAACCCATTTCAACTATCGATGAAAAACAATTGGTTCATCTGACCCGAGAGTATCTTTTGAGCATCAGTCATTTGGAAAGTTCTACACGGGCCCGCAAAGTGGCTACGTTTAGAAAGTTTTTTAATTATCTCAAACATCAAGGTGCGGTGGAAAAAATTCCCAGCCTTCTCACCACACCCAAAGTAACACAAAAAATTCCCCATTTTATTTCTGTCGACGAAGCTTTAGCTATTTTGCATTTGTTCCGCAAACAAAAATTATCTGAAAAAGAACTCAAAAGCCAAACCCTCTTCTTACTGCTATATGGTACAGGCTTGCGCGTGAGCGAAGCCTGCCATTTGTGTTGGAATTCTATAAACATCAGTAAACGCGAACTGCGTATTTTGGGAAAAGGAAATAAAATACGAGTGATCGCAATGCCCACTCTTGTACAATGTAATCTGGCAGCGCTTCGCCAAAACCAAACGAAAGAATACGTTTGGGGAGATAAACCCCTGAATACACGCACCGCTTACAACTATATTAGTTGGCTTGGGCGTTGCGCGGAACTGGATAAATCAATCCACCCCCATGCCTTGCGCCACAGCTATGCCACCCATCTTATGAACGATGGTGCCGACTTACGCATTATTCAAGAACTTTTAGGCCACGCCTCTCTGGCGGCCACAGAGAAATACACCCATGTGTCTATGGACCAATTAGCACGTACGATGGAGAGCTTTCATCCGCTGGCGAAGAAGGCACAGTGAGACTCTCACTGAGGTGACATTTCTAAAAAAAATTGTTAGTTTTTAAAAATATGCGAAAAGCCATTTTTCTTGATCGCGATGGAACGATAATTGTCGATAAAAATTATTTAAACTCCCCTGATGGGGTGGAGTTTCTTCCTAAGGCTATCGAAGGTTTAAAAACGTTTTATGAGAACGGTTATTTGCTCATTGTGGTGTCCAACCAAGCAGGTGTCGCAAAAGGTCTTGTGGACGAGAAGAATATTCATCTCATTCACCAACGCATGGATGAATTACTCAAAAAACATAGCGTATTCATTGCTGCCTATTATTTCTGTCCTGCCGCCAATGACAGCAATCATCCTGAGCGTAAACCCAACCCCGGCATGCTTTTAAAAGGACTCGAAGATTTTTCCCTTGATTCCAAAAATTGCTGGATGGTCGGTGATCGCTTAAGTGATATCGAAGCCGGCATCAATGCCAACATGCGTACCGTTTATATTCGTAATTCCACTCATGCGCTTCCAGAAACAGTGACTCCTACACTGCAAGTTGACCACTTAAGCGAGGCGGCTCATAGCATATTATCTCAACCCATCTAAATATACACACCGAGTTCGCGTAGGGCATTTTCGCTAGTGGAGCGCACGCGCGGACTGGCCCATGTTTTGAGTTTTTCGCAAGATTGTATTTGCTCGGCCAAAAAAGGATTAAATAACCCATCTTCGTTTGGAAGATATCCCGCGTAAAATAAAAGCTTGATGCGAAAATGCAACAGCAAAATAAAACGATCGGTAACTGTTTCTAGTTTTTTAAGTGTGTTTCCCAATAAATTGTAAATAGCGTAGTTGTCTTCGCTTCCCTCAACGGCCACTTGGAAAACATCGCGGACGAGAACCAATCCTGTGGTAAGACGATCGTAATCTTTGCGAATGCCTTCAAAACCGTCGAGCAAACGGGCATCACTTAGTGGAATAAACTCGGTTTTGTCGCGACGGTCATCGAATTGCAATTCGACGTGGTTCATCGCCTCGAGCACACCGCCACCAAATCGCTTTTTACTTTTTAAAGCACCGCGCGCAAGAAAATGTTTTTTATCGCCATCGCTATTAAGAGCATAAACGATCAGATCGTTTTCTTTAAACACTGTCGTTTTAAGAATAATAAATCGACCCGTCTTCATGCCCACCCTACATATAAGAAATAATCGATAAGGTTAAGATCGAAAGAACATTGGCTAAAATCACCGATACAGGAACTGACGCCACAAGGGCTTCCCCGGATATTCTTTGACTCATCATCGGCACCAAGAAAGACACCACCACCGCCATCAGAACGATCAATAAAAATAAAAGAGGAAACCAGTAGAGCATCACATTTACTTCTGAAAGCAAATAAAGCATTCCAGTAGAGAGAAGCGACAACAAAGCGCCGAGCACAAAAGCTAAAGAAAGCTCTTGTTTTAAAATGGCTAAAATACCCTGATTCTTTGTTTGTCCAGAGCGGAAATAATCCAGAGCTAAAGTAGCTGTTTGGTTGCTGAGAATAGTCACCAAAAACATCGCCATTGGCATGAGACACACGACCTCCCAAGGAACCCGTACCTCTTGTCGTGAAAGCCCTCCATAAAGAACATAAAAACACAGTATGCCGCCAAGCATACAAACGATAAACCACGGGGCACGAGCTGATAAATGCTCCCAAAAGTTTTCCGCATCAGAACTTCCCGCCATCCCCCGCGACATGAGCTCATCGGAAGCTTCTTCACGAATCACGTCGATCACATCGTCCACGGTGATCACACCCTGAAGTTGCTTAGCATTATCAATGACCGGTAGCGCCAGAAAATCATATTTTTCCACGATTTTGGCCACCTGCTCCTGCTCTGTGGTTACTTCGACAGCAATGACATCCGACTCCATAATGTCTTTTAAAAGTATATTGGGACGATGAAGAATAAGTTGTTTTAAACTCAAAACCCCCACCAGTTGGTGGCTATCATTGACCACGTAAATATAAAAAGTAATGAGGTCTTCCGGAGACTCTTGCAGAATGCGAATGGCCTCCCCCACTGAAATCCCCTCGCTCAGTGCAAGGACTTCGGAGGTCATAATCGCACCCGCCGAGTCTTCTGGATAGCCCATGAGCTCTTCCACCTCTTGCACATCCTCGGTGGGCATGCCCTTCATGATTTGCTTTGAAAGATCCTCAGGCAGATTTCCCAATAGGTCCGCAGCGTCATCGGAGCTCATCTCCCCCAGAATCTCTTGAACCTCATTGGGATTGAGCACCACAGAAATTTCCTCCTGCAGAGAGGGACTCAAATGGCTTAAAATTTCGGCTTTTGTCTCTGCATGGGGCACCATTTGGAAGATAGAAACCCGCTCATCTGCGTCGAGAAATTCTAACATTGCGGCCAGGTCAGCGCTGTGGGACTTCGCAATAATTTTCTTGATATTTCGTTCTGCCGAGCGGCGATATAATTTGCTTACTGTTGCAGCTAATTTTTTGGTTTGGTCCTCAATCACAAAAACCTCTCTACGCAATGTCTCGTTGGCGAGTGTACCCTTCTATGCTAGATTATGCCAATGTTTTAACAGGCTTGTCCTTATTGATCATGACCAGGTTCATGGATAGAGGAATTGCCATTGTCAAAAGGATACGCATGAAAATTAGCATAGTGGGAACGGGATACGTAGGACTTGTTGCAGGAGTGTGCTTTGCAGATGTTGGTCACGAAGTGATCTGCGTCGACAACAACGAAAGCAAAATCAAAAAGTTGCAAGATGGTCAGATTCCTATTTATGAGCCGGGCCTTGGTGATATTTTAAAAAATTGCCGTCAACGTATCGAGTTTACCACGGACATTGCAAAAGCTGTTTCATCCTGCTCGGTGATTTTTATTGCGGTGGGGACTCCAGAAAAAGCCGACGGCAATGCAGATCTTGGCCCAACGATGCAAGTGATTGATGATATCTGTAAGCACGCCACTGAAATGAAATACATCGTACTTAAAAGTACTGTACCTATTGGCACCGCACGAGAATTAACCGATTACATTCGTAAGCAATCTGAAATCGAACACGAGATTATCAACAATCCGGAATTTTTAAAAGAAGGGGCCGCAGTTGAGGACTTCTTACGTCCCGACCGCGTGATCATCGGTTGCAAAACAAAAAATGCACAAGAGATTATGAATGAACTGTATTCACCGTTCGTAAAAAATGGTCATCCCATTTATTTTATGTCAAACATCTCTGCCGAAATGACAAAGTATGCTGCTAATTCTTTTCTTTCGGTTAAAATTAGTTTCATCAATGAACTCGCTTCTCTTGCCGATACTGTCGGTGCGGACATCAATGATGTACGCAAAGGCTTTGCCTCCGACTCGCGCATCAACCCCGCGTTTTTCTACCCAGGCGTCGGCTACGGTGGCAGCTGCTTTCCCAAAGATGTTCAGGCTTTAATACATACAGCAAAAAAACATGGCCGCACCATGGACATTGTTTCTGCGGCAGACAGCGTAAACGATCGACAAAAACTAGTTCTCTTTGAAAAAATCAAACAACGATTCGGTGACCTTAACGGTAAACACATAGCCATGTGGGGCTTAAGCTTTAAGCCGCGTACAGATGATGTGCGTGAGGCTCCTGCATTATACCTCTTGCGCGCCCTCACTCAGGCGGGAGCTACGATCACTGCCTACGATCCAGTAGCAAGTCAAACTGCCAAGCAATATTTCAACGTCGATTTTAATATTGCTTCTTCACCAGTTGAAGCCGCACAAAATGCAGATGCTTTACTTCTCGTAACAGAGTGGAACGAGTTTAGAAATCCCGATTACACAGCGGTTAAAAAAAGAATGAAAAGTCCTATTATTTTTGATGGACGCAATTGTTTAAACATCGCCGACGTTAAAAAGAATGGTTTTGAATACCACTGTATCGGTCGCCAAATTGCTTTCGAGCAGGACTCTTTATGAAAACTGCTCTCGTATGCGGAGCCGCGGGCTTTATCGGAAGCCACTTGGTAGATTTTTTATTACAAAAAAATTATCACGTAATTGGTCTTGATAATTTTGTCACCGGTCGAAAAGAAAATCTCTCTCATTTAGCCGAAAATAAAAATTTTCGACTCATTGAATGGGATATTACAAATGCACCAAATATTTCCGAAAAAATCGATGAGATCTATAATCTCGCCTCTCCCGCATCGCCCGTAGATTTTACTAAACGTCCCGTATTTATTCTGCAAACTGCGGCACAGGGTCAAACCCATATGCTCGAGCTTGCAAAAAATACGAACGCGCGAATTTTATTTGCTAGCACGAGCGAAGTTTACGGTGACCCTCTCCAGCATCCACAAGTGGAATCCTACTGGGGCAATGTAAACCCCATCGGTATTCGTGGTTGCTACGACGAGGCTAAACGCTTCGGTGAAGCCATCACTATGGCTTACCATCGTTTGCATAAAGTCAACACATGCATAGCCCGTATTTTTAATACCTATGGCTCGCGCATGCGACCCGAAGATGGTCGCGTGATTCCCAATTTTTTTAGCCAGGCGGTAAGCAAGCAATCTCTCAGTATTTATGGTGATGGCAAGCAAACACGCAGTTTGTGTTTTGTGAGCGATCTTGTCGCAGGCCTTTACGCTCTTATGCAAAGTACATCTCATGAGCCGACGAATTTAGGAAATCCACGTGAAATGACAATTTTAGAATTGGCGGATACCATCAATAAAATCACTGGCAATACAGCACCTCATAAATTCTTACCATTGCCGCCGGATGACCCTAAACAACGCTGCCCCAGCATTGACCGTGCGAAAACCACTTTGGGTTGGGAACCTAAAGTGGGTCTAGAAGAGGGACTGAAGCACACTTTGGAGTATTTTAATCAGTAAAATGAAGGGCCATTATCAAGTCCGTAATAAAAAGATAACTAGATTTTGGGCCTCGACTTACGGAGAGCTCTTATCTTTAAATAAGGGTTTACCGATAAAACAGTAAGGTGAACCCGATGCTGTTATTAATCTTATTTTTGTTCATTTTTACCCCCCCTCCTGCATTTTCGCAATCGGGCGAAATCAAATCCAACGACGAAGCTGCCCTAAGGGATCAAATACAACCGACACGTCATTCCGTTAGAGAGCAGTGTGAACGAAAATTTATAGAAAATAAATGTCATGATAAAATTAATGCTGACAAACCTTATTTCCGTTGGAAGTACATTGATTGTAAAAATAAAGATACTTATGTTCCGATTACACCCAAGTGCTTAAAAGGATTTGCTGTTGGACTTGCTGTGACTGCCGTTGGCGAAGCATTGGGTATTGGTGCTGAACCATTATTATTTTTCTACGGTATTAAATACTCTTCTGACAAAGATGAAGCCTGCGCATTGAACCGTGAACGAAAAAAAGAAATTGTACACGTCATACAATCTTTAATTTCTAAAGAGACGTATGAAATTTATTTAAATTATAAAAGTTGTGGTGACTTAAATCGACTTGTTAATCAACGCATTGATCTCGAAGTCGCGAAGATTTCACAAAAAATATCTCTGCAGAAAGAGTACGATGACTATGCTCAATCGGGAGACACTATCATCATCGATCAAGCGGAAACACTTTATCCAAAAAGCAAACGAGAATTAAGTGTAAATGAGAACGAATTTTTAAAACGATTACAAGAAAAAGAAAACTCCAATCCGAAAATGGATTTCATCGCATTGCAAAAGTTACTACAAACCTCTAAAGAAAAATGGAATTGTGCTTCGCCCGCCTACGTCGCAGAAGTGATTTGCAATTCCACTGGCGCCTTACTTGGTTCAAAATACCGATCTGTATTTAATATACTTAAATCAAAAAGCAGCAAGCAAACACAACTTAATACTAATCTAAAAAATTAAATCCGAAATATTACACTTTCTAATACACCCTACTCTACGGCGTAAATTTTAACACACATGTTTCTCCCCATGGATATTTTCCCGTGGCCGCGCCTGTTTGATCTCGATTTATGTATTGAGTAATGTGAAAAAATTGATCGTAGTCAAAATCTGTATATCGAATTGTACTTGAATCTAAAACAACGTTGGCCACACTGATCGTTCTATTATTTAGTCGTAAATCTAGTATGTCTTTCATATAAATTGGCTGTGTATCCCAACAACCAGTACCATACAGTAACGATTTATATTGTTTATCAAAGCACGTACCTGGAGGTGAGTTTTCTGGAACAGCATTTATTGGGTCTTCAAGATATACTTCCGGACGATCAAGGCTTTGTTCACGGGTCCAACGAACTAGATATTGCGCGCTTGATTTAGTCGCATTACTTTTAATAGGCAATTTAATGATTTCTAAAAAACAGTAGTTAGATCCTATTCCATAGCCAGTGACTAAAGACCCATCATGAAGACCCAAGTTATTTTCTAAAATAGTCGACAAAATCGAATTGTCAGCATGTGATACACTTAGTTGCAATAGTACAAATACTAAAAAATTACAAAATTGAGAAATCATAAATCTCCTTCAAAATAATCTTTCTGGTACATCCTATCCTAAAAGGTATTTCTAATAAACAGAGGCCAGGACCTTAGTCTTGCTTACAAAGAGCAGCTGTTAAGCTGGCGAGAACGCGTACTTATATTGCATATGTACATATTTCTATTTCGCTTCCGATAAAGCGATCACTGTATCGATGGACTTATGCAGTTTATCGAAAAACTCTTTGTCGGAGACTAACTCCGTAGAGAGAATTAATGTGCCCCGCATTTGCTCGGCACTCCATCCACGTTTTTCAAATTGTGTAAGTAAACGCATATCCATCCAGCGATAAAGACTGAGAGATTCTAAATACTCAGGCACTACTTTATGATCATTGATAAGAATATCGCGAATTGCACCAGCATCTTTATCTATCCAAGAAATAATTGCTCGATCATAGATACGCTCAGTTATATTAACCAATAATGGCTGACTTCCTTGCCAGCTCTGTTTTTCGACTTGTTCGACCCAATTTTTATTTTCCACTCGCACAGGAAAAGATTTGAGGTGGGAAAAATTCTGCCACTGCAATGTCGAACAAATAAACGAAGAAATATTCTGTGCGCGCTTGCCAAAAAGAACCACCGCACCACCAGCGGGGTGAGACAAAACATAGATGTCGGTTTCTCCTATATTTTTTTCTGGAAAGGTAACAAGATGCAGGTGGTGGTAAATGGAAATTTGCAAAATTTTACTATCAGATGATTGTGATGTAGGGGCTATATATTTTTCGCCGGTGATGGCATCATCCACATCGACAATAGAAAAAAGAGTTTTCTTTTCATCCACTTCTTGCGTGTGACCGTCAAGAGGAATGGCCTTAATGCCTTGGCGAGAAAGAAAAACCGACAAGTCCTCGTAGTGATTCCCCAGACTTTTTAGCCCTGTGTAGTATTGTTTTTTATGGGAATACATCATTTGTAAGGCCATGCCGATTTCTAAAAGGGCATGGGACACACTTTGATAAGCGCGAACTTGGTTGGTCAGTCCCAAGGACTCTTTGATTTGATCATTCAGATCATCCCAGATATAGGGATTGCAGAAATCAATAATAAGAGACCCCCAAGTTCATAAAATTATTAGAGCTCATCTCAAGAAAATAAGAGCTAAATCAGTTGATGTCGCTCTTTCTCATCGACGACTGAGATAACACCCTTACCGTTATTTAAATTCTCACGGTATGCAAGTTGCTTGATATCGTAGACAAAATTCTCGCCGTTAAGTCCTGGAGTTTGCCACTCAGGCCCCATACGAATAGCATCCACAGGGCAAGCCTCTTCGCAAAAACCACAGTACACACAGCGAAGCATGTCGATCTCGTATGCGATGGGGTATTTTTCCACAGTGTGATCTTCATCCTCAGAAGCGATAATAGAAATACACTGCGCCGGACAGGCGGTTGCACATAGCATACATGCCGTACAGCGAATGGAACCGTCTTTTTTAACTGTGAGCACGTGATTCCCTTTAAATCGCGATGAGTATTGGTACTTCTCCTCGGGATAATTTAGGGTTGGCATTTGTTTTTTATCAAAAAGGTTTTTAAGCATTTTTTTAAACGTAAAACCCATCCCAACAAAAATAGCCGGAAGATACCACGTCGTTTTTTGCTGTGGAATATTTACCTTATAAACTGAACCGCTCACATTTCACCTCGCTCAAAAATAAATTGGTTCTCCACCCGCTCCACAGGATTGCGATAAATTTTGTGAATTTCTAAAAAGTTAGCCCCCTTAAGAAGGGTGACAAACTCATCTGCCGACACCGCCGCATCTATCACGGTTGTGACTGGTTCAAAGCTTTGCACGTGGCCATTGAAGTTTTCAAAAGAACCTTTCTTTTCGAAGGTGGTTTTTCCAGGAATCACCCACCACTCACCTTGCATTCCCATATCCTCATGAAGACCTGGGCCCAACCAAATCGTGGACTGACCGGAACCGGCCCACTTCACCATAGCCGAGAAATCTTTGTAAGCACTGTGATTTTCTGGCGCGACAACAATAGTCAGTTTGCCTGCAGTCAACGATGGTTTCCACAATTGCGCTTGCACGCCATTTTGCTCGAGAACTTTTAAAAGACCCTTAGTGTTAGGGTTTTTATCTCCACGCATAAGTAGGCCATCAAACTCATTCCATTTTTCTGGCTCATTTTGCCAGTGGTAAATATTCTTTTTATCAAATTTGCTCGCAAAGAATGACACGATGGCCGAAAGCTCTTCGTTGGTGGATTGACCAGTCACCACTAAAGCCACATCTGCTGGTTTGCTCGCACCCAATTTTTCGGAAATTTTTTGTAAAAGAAACTGCACATCCATCATTTCGGCGTGTCCCCCAGTAATGTGCATGGGATTGATCACACGATTGACGTTTTTCATGACTTCTTTTTCGCCGCGATGGCCGACCACGACCGTATCAAATTTATTTTGATACTTATAGGTGTCACGCCCTTCATCACACATCCAGTAATCGTTTACATTGGGATTGTAACGTGGTTTTACCCGCCAGAAACCTTCGCGGTTGTAGTACACATCCACATTACACCCTGTGGAACAGCCTGGACACACCGAAGGACGATCTTTTAAGAACCACACCCGTTGTTTAAAGCGGAAATCTTTTGAGGTTAGCGCTCCCACCGGGCAAATATCCACCGTGTTGACTGAGTACTTGTCCGTCATCGGTTTATCTTCGAAAGTGCCAATCTCGCTGCGATCACCACGATTAAAAATACCCAACTCATTGGTTTTGGAAATTTCTTCGGTAAAACGCACACAGCGTGAGCATAAAATACAACGTTCAGAATCTAAGACCACCCGCTCACCAAGATCCACTGCCTTATGTTTATTGACCTTCTTCTCGGCCATTTCGGGATCATATTTGCCAAACTTCATGTATTGATCTTGCAAACCACACTCACCGGCTTGATCGCAAATAGGACAATCGAGAGGATGGTTGATCAAATGAAAATCTAAACCCCACTTAACCGCATCTTTTACCTTTTCGCTTTTATTGGTGACAACCATACCCTCGGTAACGGCGGTATTACAGGCGATCTGCAAGCGCGGATTGCCTTCGATCTCCACCATACACAAACGGCAAACGCCAGCCACACTTAAAGCTGGGTGCCAGCAGTAGTGGGCGATTTCCTCACCGAGCATTTTAAATGCTTGGATCACCGTCGTACCTTCTTTTACTTCAACGTGTTTGCCATTAATGGTGCATTTGAGCATAGCTTATTCCTCGAACTTGCGATTTACCTTCACGAATATAATATTCAAATTCACTTCTAAATTTAGGGACGAAACTGAGCACTGGTAAAGCCGCGGCATCGGAAAGAGCGCAGATGGTACGCCCCTTCATGTTGTCCGCCACTTTACAAAGAGTATCGATGTCGTTCACCGTGGCGTTGCCAGCGTGAATCGAGCGCACGATTTTATTCAACCAACCGGTACCCTCACGACAAGGTGTACACTGCCCACAGGACTCATGATGATAAAAGTGAGTGATCACCCCTAAAAGATCCACCATACAGCGCGTATCATCGATGATCGTAATAGCACCTGAGCCCAACATGCTTTTCATGTTAGCTAAGCACTCATAATCCATGGTGGCTTTATAGGCTTCTTCGGCAGTGAGCACTGGAGCGGAAGTTCCACCTGGAATCACCGCCTTGAGCTTGCGCCCTGGTTTTAACCCACCACATTCTTTTTCGATGAGATCTTTTAATGGATAACCGAGTGGCACTTCGTAGTTTCCGGGCTTCATCACATCGCCACTGACAGAGAATAACTTTGTGCCCGGTGATTTTTCCGTGCCGTTCTTGCGGTACTCTTGCACACCATCGCGCAAAATATAAATAACCGATGCCAATGTTTCCACATTGTTTACGACGGTGGGTTTAGCTAAATAACCTTTTACCGCTGGAAATGGTGGTTTTAATTTGGGTTGACCCTTAAGGCCTTCGAGAGAAGAAATCATCCCCGTTTCTTCCCCGCAAATGTATGCACCCGCGCCACAGTAAACATCGAGATCGTGACTAAATCCACTGCCAAGAATATTTTTACCCAAAAATCCTTTGTCGTAGGCTTCTTTAATCGCTTTACGTAAAACATCGGCGGCGTAAAAATACTCTCCGCGAATATAAATATACGATTTTTTCGACTGCACAGCGAAGGCAGAAATAATCATACCCTCGATCAGTTGATGGGGCGCACGCTCCATCATCATACGATCTTTAAAGGTACATGGCTCGCCCTCATCGGCATTACAAAGAAGATAGCGTTCTTCACCGTTGTTCGGTAAAAAACTCCACTTCATACCGGTGGGGAAACCCGCGCCACCGCGGCCGCGCAGACCTGCATCCTTCACCAAAGTGATTATCTCTGTCGGTTGCATTTTTAAAGCTTTTTTGAGCATCTCATAACCGTTTTTAGCCAAATAGCCGTCCACGGTTCGGTAGTTGTCATCGTGATAGTGCTCGGTTAAAATTTTTACTTCAGCCATTATTTTAACTCCCTCAAAATTTTCTTGGCACTGTCCATGGTTAAACCTTCATGATAGGTCTCATTAACTTGCATCATCGGTGCTTTATCACAAGCGCCAAGACACTCCACACGTGTAAAAGTAAAACGTTTATCAGAAGTCACTTCGCCCTCTTCCACACCATAATCTTCACAAAGTTTATCGATCATCTCACGAGAACCCGCCATGCAACAGGCCACATTACAACACACTTGCACATGGAATTTTCCCACCGGTTCTTTATTAAACATTGTGTAGAACTGAAATACTTCATTAATGCGTGAGGCTGGAATATCCATCAATGTACTTAAATACTGAATACAATCGGGCGACACCCATCCCCCGTTTTCCTTTTGTACACGGTACAAACTGGGAATGATCGCTGACTCTTTGGTTTCGTAGCGCTTTAATTCTGATTGAACGAAGGCTTCACCATCTGAAGATAATTTAAACATCTTTCCTACCTATCCAACTCACCTGCAATGAGGTTCATACTTCCTAAAACTGAAATCACATCGGCCACGAGTCCACCCGTGATGGACTCCGAAAACGATTGGTAAATAGCAAAACACGGAGGACGCACTTTTAAACGATAGGGTACTCCCGAGCCATCGCTGACAAGGTGGAAACCCAACTCGCCATTAGCAGCTTCCGTAGAATCGTAAACTTCGCCGACTGGGGGACGTAAACCATTGATGACCAGCATGAAGTGATTCATAAGGCCCTCAATATTTCCATACACATCTTTTTTCTCGGGAAGAACAATACCTTTATCGCGAATGGTGTAATCACCGCTGGGCATATTTTTACAAACCTGCTCAACGATACGAACTGATTGCTTCATTTCTTCCACGCGCACAAGATAGCGCTCAAAGACATCCCCAGTGGAACCGACCGGAATATCAAAATCCAACTCATCATACATATAATAAGGTTCTGCTTTACGAAGATCTAAGCCAACACCCGCCGCACGCAAGCACGGACCTGTATAACCCCACTGTAAAGCTTCTTCGGCACTGATCGCACCGACATTTTGCGTGCGCTGAATCCAAATTTTGTTGTTGGTCAAGAGTGTCTCGATCTCGGAAACCCCTTGGCGCAGCTCTTTGCACAGCTGCAGAACTTCATCGAACCAACCGGGAGGTGCGTCTTGTGCCATACCACCAACGCGAGTCATAGATACAGTTAAGCGAGCACCGCAGAGTTTTTCGAAGATCGAATAAACTTTTTCACGCAACGTGAAGAGATGAAAAAATCCCGTTAGTGCTCCCAAATCCACTGCGTTGGCACCAATACACACAACGTGATCGATAAATCGTGAAAGCTCCGCTAAAACCACACGCATCGCTTGTGCACGTGCAGGAATTTCCACCCCCAGCAATCGTTCCACGGCTTTACAATAACCGATGTTGTTCATCGGTGCTGAACAATAATTTAAACGATCGGTGTATGGAATGACTTGGTTGTACGGGTGAGTCTCTGCCATTTTTTCGAAACAGCGATGCAGATAACCGATTTCCACATTAGCGCGGTGAACTTTTTCACCGTTCAGCTCCACCATCACTCGTAATGTTCCATGGGTTGCCGGATGGGAAGGGCCAATGTTGAGAGGAATAAGATTATCAGCCTTTTCTTTAGGCTCTGTTCCCACATCAAAATGAATCGGCAATGCCGATGAACAGGGTTGCTGAAGATCAGCAGCGTAGTCTTTACGAAGAGGATGGCCGACAAACTCATGATGCGTAAGAATGCGACGCAAGTTCGGATGTCCCTCAAACTTAACGCCGAACATATCGTACACTTCACGCTCAAACCAATCGGCCCCTTTCCATACGGAAATCACCGAAGGCACAGGCTTATCCTCACTGGTGCGCACTTTTACCCGCAAGCGCGAATAATCACGTGTATTGAAAAGTTCATAGACCACCTCAAAGCGCTCTTGGCGGTCGGGATAATCCACGCCCGTTATGTTCATGAGGAAATTAAAATAATTTTTTTCTTTGAAGAAGCGTAAAACATCGCGCACCGTTTCGCGCGGTACCTCTAAAACAACAGCACCGTAGCTTTCGGAAAACTGAAAACGATTGGCCTCAGGGAAACGCGCGGCAATAGCGCCGCGATACATATCAAGATTTAGTTTTTTCATATGGATTCACCCAATTGTCTTTCCAAGGTCGCGGATGGTGGTCTGCGATCATTTTTTGTAAAGTCATCACGCCATCAAGAACTGCTTCAGGTGTTGGTGGACAGCCCGGCACATACACATCCACAGGAATGACTTTGTCGATTCCCTGCATGACATGATAGGCGCGATAAAAACCACCCGAACTTGCACACGCACCCATCGAAAGAACATACTTGGGCTCAAGCATTTGCTCGTAGATGTGAACCAGAATAGGGCCCATTTTTTCGGTGATTGTTCCCGCCACTAAAAGTAAATCTGCTTGACGTGGAGAAAATCGTACAACCTCGGCACCAAAACGTGCCAAGTCATATTTTGGTCCCATTACTGACATCAGTTCAATTCCACAACAGGCGGTACCGTACGGTAACGGCCACATGGAGTTCTTTCTCCCCCACGACACCAGATCATCTAGTCGTGTGGTGAAAGCGAAATTTTTTGAAACATCGCTAAGATCATTATTCGTTTGGGCAGGCAATGTCATTGCACTCCTCTCTCATCGTGTGGATCGCGTAGTATAATCTCCTGCATGCTACTCGACCCTTTGCTTGTGTCGAAAAGCTTCACTTTGAACGCTGCCGAAGAGCTTTCAATTAAGCGCTAATTCTCAAATATTTCAAGAGATTTTCAATTTCTTATCAACTGATTTTAAGATATTTTCGAAGTGAGCCCAATGCCCAATATCGCTCTTATACTGAGCATAAATTTCATCAACCTTCTCACTTTTGTGTGCATATGAATATCTGCTAATTATTCGTGCACAAGAATTTCGTAAAAAGTTTTGCAAAGAGCCTGTCTAAGAGCCCATCATTTTTTTGCATAAAATATGGGCTACTTACAGGTTAATTATAAATTTGCAACATCATCACTCGGACTGTTGACCAATCACGAAGAAACGTCGGCGTTTTTTCACAATTACTTCCACGTTTTCCACACTCACCAGATATTTCTTGGTTGCCTCAGGAAGGGCGTGCCATGTGCGCCATGCTAAAACCACAGCCAGTGCTGCAAATGGAAGCATAAAGTACGGCCAGTAACTCCAATCCTCGGTTACTAAAAACCCTAAGCAAAAAGACTGTAGGCCACTCCCCAAATACACAAATCCATCAAGGATACCCGAAGCGGTGGCAGTGGCTTTTCGTCCACCAAAATCAGCGGCGGCAGTACCCGACATCAATGAATGCACACCAATTACAAACATCCACACGCCGACAACACACAATCCAACAATAAATGGATTAGAGAACAGAACAAAGCTCATAACCAAAATGAGCATAAACATAAACACATTTAAGATAAGTGCCGGGGGTGAACGGCGCGAGTGAAATAGATAATCAGAAGAGTATCCGGCAACAAAGCCACCAACCACACCGGTAATGGCTAATAAATAGCCCCAGTGATCATTAAAAAATTCTCCTCCGATCTGTGGGACTTCGTGAGCAAAAATAAAATACCACTGCAGCATGGCATTACGTAAAACGCCACTGCAGAACTCAATAAGCGCAAATGTAAGAATAATGGGATTTGTAAAGACTTTTTTTAATAAATCCTTCATTGAAAAATCAATATGCATCTCCTCTGACGACGCATCGTGGGTGTCAAAGTCTTCGAAGTTGGCTTGCGCCGGTGTGTCCTTGAGCATAAACATATCGATAAGTGCCCACACGATCATGATAAATGCCGGAACAAAAAAGATATACCATGTTCCATCACGATTGAGGCTATCGAGAGCAAAAACAGAGCGAATAAATCTCTCCACGGCATTCGGCTCCGCCATATTGGCACGTGTAAGATTCACCACGATATCTCCCCACCCATAGGCAAAATAAGCGCCAAAGGAAAGTAGGGTTCCAAAGATCGCACCAAAGCCACCACGCTCGCGCACATGAAACCAAAAAGCTTTTACTTTAATAATGGAGACGGCGCCGTAACTCTGAAAGTACATATTAAAGGCGTAGAGAGTAGAAAAAACTGCCACTACGTTGAACTTCATGTTGCCTTCGAGCATGGCATAGGTCGCAATTCCCATAAAAACATTGGTGATTGCCGCCCCGAGAGACGCGATAATAATTCCTTTTTTCCCACCAATTTTATCCACCAGAGGTCCGTTCAACAAAAAAGAGCAGGCATAAACCGTAGTGCCCACACCAAAAATAATCCCGAAGTCAGCTTTGGACATGATGTCGCCAAATTCGTTTTTGGCGATATTGAGATTGTAGCGGGCCATGTACAAAAAAGCATAGGTCATGCCGAGCGGAAACCAGTTAAGAAAACGGCGCATCATGAACTTTTGTGAATGCTGTAAAGGATTATTTCGAAAATAAAGCGCAATAACGAAGAGTAAAACTAAAATAACACTTAAGAGCTCCAGCGTTTTTCCTGATAGCATGACCTTCCCCTTTGACCAATTTCTAGGGTGTGTCCCACCCTACTATGAATGAAAGGTCTGGTTATATTTGCAATGGGCCCTGACATCAACTAGAACAAAGCAATATGTACAAAAACCTAACGGAGCTAGTAAGTCACCTTTCAGAAAAAACTCTTTTCATCCTCGATATCGACTCCAGCCTGGTTTTAACCCACCCACGCAACGAAACGATCCTTCGTCTTTTTGCGCAGTCCATCAAAGCTACACGGCCCGATTTATCTCTTCTCTTGGCACAAGCGAAGTGCCACCCTTTTGAGTATGGCTATTTTGCCGCCCTGGAACGTTACGCTCCCGGATTGGATGAATCCACCACAGAGGATATTCGTCAATACTGGAAAACCCATTTTTTTTCCAATCAGTTTCTTCACTGTGATCTTCCACATGAAGGCGCCATTGAGTTTGTGAATCTTTTAAAGCAAAAAAATTTCCCATTTGTTTATCTCACCGGTCGCCCGAGTAATTTGATGCGACCGGGAACTTTACAAACTCTGCAAGATTTTGGTTTTCCGGTCAGTGATGAGATCCTTCACATGAAACCATCGGAAACTTATGTGGATGAATCTTTTAAAGCAGATATTTTAAATCAATTGATTGCCGGCTATGACAATGTCATCTTTATCGATAATGAACCACGGGTTTTAAATTTAGTGACCCAGCTTCATCCCCAGGTGAACTTGGTGTTCGTTGACACCTGCCACTCCCCCAATGTTACAGCTCCCGCGTCGGCTGTAAAAATAAAAAATTTCTCTGAATTCAATTCTCTTTTACGCTCTGTGATTTCTTAAAGCACGCTCTTACTTAAAAGTTTCGCTCTTTAAGAGTCTACGCTCCCGTATCCATTTTTTGGTTTTTGACTTATCTATTGAGCTGATCCAAATAACGGAGGCCCTGATAAAGAGAGGCGAGACACACTGTGTGATCGAACACATTTTGATCAAGCATTTTTTCGACATCCGCACGTGGCACCTTCACCAGCTCCAACTCTTCATAGGGATCAAGCTCGGGCGGCCCCTCATACTCGCAATCTAAAGCCAAGTATGTATACACCTTATTGTCCTGTAAAGCCGGATTGGGAAAATGTTCCGAAACAAAATGCACATTTTGAGAATTGTAGCCCGTCTCCTCGCGCAGCTCGCGAAGAGCGGAAAGTTTTGGGTCTTCGTTTTTGTAGGCACCGCCACCGGGAACTTCCCAGTGAATCTCTTTAGAACCATGTCGGTATTGCTTAATAAGCAGAAAATTACCCTCGGTATCAAGCGCCACCACATTGACCCAATTGGGAAAATGAAGAACATAATAAGCAGGCATAATACGCCCATCGGGGAGCTCACACACTTCTTTATCCAATGTCACGAAAGCCATCTTAAAAACCTGCTCTCGCGAGAGCGTCTTCCACTTCATTACCATCCTCCGCTCTATAGCGTATCTCAGTCGCGCTTTTTAGAATTGTATTTTCATTTCCCCCATTTGATAACCAAAAGCGACACCACCCACTTTGCTGGCAAGGGTGTGTCAAAATAACCAAAATACAAAACCATTTTTTTTAAATCATTCTTCGTATATAAACAGAACTCTTGTATTGTGAACCTAAAAAATATTTCTTTCTTTGGTTTTGATACGCCCGTGCTGCCAAAGTAGGCGGCGCATTTTTTAGTTGGAAATTGAGGCCATTATGAGTTTACAAATTGTATCAACACCCATTGGGCACCCCGAAGACATCACTTTGCGCGCCATTAACGCCCTTAAAACAGCTGAAGTGATTATTGGCGAAGAGCGAAAGCCTTTATTTCAACTCTTAAAGCAATTGGAAATTCCGCGACCAGAGCATATTGAATATTTAAATGAACACTCCACAGACGAGGATTTGTTACCGTTAGTAGACATTTGTAAAAAGAAACGCGCAGTCCTCGTTTCTGATTGCGGCACTCCTGTCTTTTGTGATCCAGGTTCTCGCTTGATTCACCTATGTCGACAACACAATATTTCGGTCAATTCCGCGCCTGGCGCTTCATCACTGATGGTGCTGTTAAGTCTTTCCGCTCACCCACTAAAGGAATTTTATTTTCGTGGATTTTTACCTGCTAAAACCGAACTACGCCGCGATGCCATTCAAGATTTAAAGCGCTATACCTGCCCTGTGATTCTTATGGACACACCTTATCGATTGCATGCCCTTCTTAAAGATTTGCAAGCTTTAGGTAAGGACTACCGCATTCTTTTGGGAATAAACTTAACGGCAGAAAATGAAAAGATCCTGGATGTTTCTTTACACAAACTCCCTGTCGAGACACTTCCCGACAAGGCCGAATTTATTTTGATGCTTTATAGATAAGGTTTCGCGAATAACCGATGAGCATTAGAAGTTATTCGCGATCTCGCTTTTCAGAGCTGAAAAGTTCGTTGAATTAATAAATCCTACGACTATTATTTTGCTTTGTTTTGTTTTAATAGAGCAACATACTCTTCAGCGTATACAAGTTCCGCATCAGCGCATGTCTTAACAGAGTCTGCGGCTAATTTATTCACAAGGTCACTGCCAGCCTTCTGCAAACTCTGTGTATCTTCTCCATAAACACCCATAGCAGCGCTCTGCCACAACCCTACAACTGTTTGTAAATTATTTGAATTATTCATTACACACTCGCCAACCGATTCTACAGACATTGCAAACGCAATATTCGAACTAACAAATAAACACAATACCATTACCAATTTCATAAATTCTCCTTAAATGTTTTGTTATCCTTTTGATGTGCGACTGAATATAAGCACCCATCCTCAATACCTCAAGACCCTGTGTAAATAAGACAAGGCTGACATAAAAAACTATATCGGAGACCCCCTTTATTCTTTATATGAAATGTGGATAACTAGCTAATTTTACTGAACACTTATTAGGTATACTTACAGTGTCAATTTGAGGTGGTAATCAGTCAGATCTAAGTAGGAGAATGTGTGTACATCCTGTATTGATTGCTGCCGCCCATCGTGGGCGCCAGCCCTCTTTTAAAATTGAAACATCTTTTAAATAAAAAAACCTCCTGGCCACGACAGCCAGAAGGTAACCATGTCAGGACGCATAAACTGGCTCATACTCAGATCTGGCTTCAAACAAAATTTCCGCCTAATACGGGCAATAAATTTTAGCAAGAATTCAGGTCGACGAGTTGAGTTAGAACATCTTCTTACGTTTACCAGAAGGTAAGATGCGCAAAACATCGCGGTACTTAGCAACAGTACGACGAGCGATGATAATTCCATCTTTCTTTAAAAGATCTACGATCTTTTGGTCCGAAAGAGGTTTCTTGGGATCTTCATTAGATACCATATCTTTAATCTTCATCTTCACCGACTCACTGGCAAGGGAATCGCCATCATCGGTGGAAATACCCGAGTTAAAGAAATACTTCAGCTCGTAAATACCTTGCGGCGTATGGACATATTTATTGGTTGTCACTCGGCTCACCGTGGATTCATGCATGCCAATGTCATTGGCGATGTCTCGCAAAATCATCGGTTTAATGAACTCCGCTCCTTTTTCAAAAAACTCGGTTTGGTGACGCACGATCGACTCTGTCACTTTATAAATTGTGCGCTGGCGCTGGTGAATAGAGCGGATGAGCCATAGTGCCGAACGCAATTTATCTTGAATATAACTATGAGCTGGATCATTTGGATTAGCGTTGGCTTGACTCTTTGACATGTTTTTATAAAAATTAGAAATGCGCAGCTTGGGAAGTCCATCCTCGTTCAGAGAGACCACATACTCCTCACCGACTTTGTAAATATAAACATCGGGTGTGACATAGTATGTATCATTGACGGCAAATTGTCTTCCCGGTTTAGGATCCATCGTATTAATGATCTTACACATATCGATGATTTCATCGAGACTTAAATTCATTTCTTTAGCAATATGGTGATAATTTTTGCGCTCGAGATCACGAATATGATTTTTAATAAGAGTGACAAAATCATGTGTATCTTCCTGGAGATGTCTGGCTTGAATCAATAAGCACTCTTGAAGATCGCGAGCGCCGACACCAAATGGATCAAACTCATGAATAAATGGTAAAATTTCTTCTAAATCTTTTTCCAAGACTTCTTCTTCGGCGGCAATTTCACTCAAGGGTTTTTCAATATAGCCGTCGTCATTAATATAGTCGATCACGATATTGCAAATAGCTAACTCTTCCTCATTAAAGCCGTAAAGACTGGCCTGCCAACGCAAGTGATCGTGCAATGTTTGAGCAGTAGCAATAATGTTTTCGTAGCTACTAATCTCTTCATTTCGAGATACCATCCGTTCTCGCGTACGATTTTGATTTTCAAAAAAAGAATCCCATTCAAAATCATCTTGTTTTTGTGTATCCGTGTCTCGGCTTTCTTCGCGAGAATCCTCTTGATTCTGTATTTCGTGCTCACTTTGAGTTTCACGGGCAACATCCTCGGCGCTTTCTTCGAGGATAGGGTTTTCATTCATTTCTTTACGAATTTCTGCTTCGAGCTCCATGCGCGATAGTTGCAAAAGTTTAATCGCCTGTTGTAGTTGGGGAGTCATCTTAAGCGTCTGTTTTAGCGCTAGACTCTGCTTCATCTGAATAGCCATGGTACTCCTTTTATCAACGTCTGAAATCTCAACCGTTGACATCTGAGCACCTGTCTAACGGCCTTATGTGTCTGCGTTCCCTAAACGAAAGTTCTCACCTAAATAGTATTTCCTAGCTATAGGTGATTCGGTAATCTCTTTCGGGGTTCCCTGGACTTTTACTTGCCCTTCTTTCATTATATACCCGATATCACAAATTTCTAATGTTTCTCGCACATTGTGATCCGTGATGAGAATTCCTATACCTTTCTCCTTAAGTTTTCGGATAATTTTCTGAATCTCATTAACCGCAATTGGATCAATCCCGGCAAAAGGCTCGTCCAGCAACAAAAACTTCGGAAATCCCGCCAATGATCGAGCAATCTCTACGCGTCGTCGCTCACCACCCGAGAGAGAATAGCCATAGCTGTTAACAATATGTTCTAAACCAAAGTCAGCAACCAGTTGCTCTAAACGCTCATTGCGCCGACCGCGCGAAGGAATCTGTATCTCGAGTGCCGCCATAATATTTTCCCGCACTGTTAGCTTACGAAAAATACTGGGCTCCTGAGGCAAATAACTAATCCCTTTTTGCGCGCGTAAATACATCGACAAGCGACCAATGCTTTCCCCATCGAGTAAAATATCTCCTGCCTCCGTTGAGATGAGTCCCACCACCATATAAAAACTTGTAGTCTTCCCCGCACCATTGGGACCTAAAAGACCCACTACATGACCTGACTCTACTGTAAAAGAAACACCTTGTACGACTTTACGGCCTTTAAAAGTCTTGGCAATATCCTGCACTACAAGCGTACTCATTGTTTTTTCTCCGTTTCGTAATATTCAACTTTCGCATTTTTTACTTGTACCCGTTTTCCACCATCAAACACAATCACTTCATCACCAATAAGAGAATTTTCTGACTGCGTAAGAAAGGGTTTTTTGCGAAAAATATATTTATCCTCATTAAAATAAACAATCGCTTCTCCAGCGGTCCCTGTTTTCGTAGGATCCTGCATGTGAATCCCCCCATCCATATATAAAGTGTCTAAACGATTGTCCTTGTATTGGAATTTAGCCAAATTACCACGCACGTCCATTTTATCCACAAGAATCACAACATTATTTTTAAAAGTAACCGACTTGTTGCGCCCACTGAATTCCCCGCGTTGACTGGAGATCTTCATCACACGCCCTCCACTCATGGGCTTAAATCCCGATACATCATTTTGCATTACCATTTCACTCTTATCAATTTCTACGAACAGTCCCTTACCCTCTAGGTAAAGACGCCCCTCTTTTTCTTTGGGTCCCTCGAGACTGACTTTAGATGCGGTGGAGATTTCTTTTTTTCCGGCATCATAAAACAATTTATCCGTATAAAAATGGTAGCCATTACTAGAGTTCATACGCACGTCACCCTCAATAACCATTCCCTTATTTTCCTCATCCACAGTTCCTCGCGCACCCAAAACAACGTAGGTTGCCTTTTCCGAGTAGAACTGCACTTTTACCTCTTGCATAGTCCACTCTGTATCACCCATGGGCTTATGAGCCTCGTTTGCCCAAAGCTCAAATTCCTTTTTTTGTCCCTTAGAATCAACCAAATAGAAATTACTTATTTTCTGTTCTTCAGTTGCTTTTTTTTCTGAAGTCGTTTGATTTGTAGAAACGCTCTCACTCGTCTCAGTTCGAGACGATGGTGCAAAATAATACCATTGAAAGGCGACAACAATAATTGCCGCCATAAAAAGCACACCTTTATTCACAAAGTCCATCCTACCCCACTCTATGTTTTGCGGGGAGCATTATATTCAGGTGCATCCTAACTGTTGCCGATTCGTCCATGTGCATAAGAGCTTATTCCCCCGGATCCTGACCGCACAGCACAGTCTACGCTCCAAACCCAAGCCCAGCGCATCTCTCCAGTCTTAAGGCCAAATATCTCAATCTGTGCCAAAAACAACACCTTGGCACCTGGAAACGCATATCCCATTTATAAAGTTTTGAAAACGCTAGGCCGATATACTTGGTATGCAAATTGAGTGGTTCGTTTTTCATAAAAACAGCATTTTAGGTCCGTTTTCTACTGAGGACGTAAAAGCGCAAATTTCTAGTCAGAAAATTGCACAAGATGCATTTATTTGGTGGAAGGGCGAAAAGGACTGGGTGGCTATTGATGTTTGGTTGAAAGACTACCCCGCAATTATTAAAAAATTAGAGGCCCACTTTAAAGTCCGTTGGAAAATTCGCGATGAGCACGGCGAAACACCATTTATGTCTTTTGAAGACTCTATCCAGCACCTTAAACTTCTTGAATTAAGAAATACAATTTTTATTTGCAAAGAGGACAAAGACGGGGTTGAGCAATGGGAAAGTATTTTTTCTAATACGATCTTTTTAAATGCTCTGGAAATGACTCGCCGTAAACATCCGCGTGTTCCTATTGTTGCGACAGCAAAGGTCTCTAAAAAAGATTCGAAATTTAGCTATCTCGTAAAAGTAAATATTATCGGTCAAGGCGGCATGGGCGTATCTGGTCTTGGTAGAAATTTTCCCGCAGGAACAACCGTAGAGGTTCGCCTCGAAAGCCCGAATATTTCGGTGCCCGTGGTTGCCGAAGGACGTATTCTTTATATGACAAAAGATGGTTTATCAGGAATTGAATTTGGTCTGATCAATTCAGAATCGGAAGCCGCTCTCATCGAATATGTAAACCAGTTCATCAACACGCGTAAAACGACTAGCTCCGAACGCGAAGCCGCATAACTAACTACAGCGCTAGATCTACAAATATACTAAAAAAGCTCTTACTGCTTGATCGGTGTTTTTGCTTTTTGAGTTACGGCAAAATTAATTAATGTCGCACCGGCCTCGGTAGCTGTATAAAGAACTTTTTTAATCGTGAGAAAGTCTACTTCTTTATCAGCTTGCACGGTCACCCGACCCCAATCCTTTTTACGCTCTTTTTCTTCTTCTTCGATTTCCTCTGGAGTCATATTTTTATTTTGCGTGCGCAGGCTGCTCTTAAGTTGCTCCTGAAGACTTGACTCATGTTTTTCCTTAGCCTCTTTGATCTTGAGCTCTAACCCTTCCTTAAGCGCATTGATGACCCAATCCTGCTGCTCCTTTACTACAATGAAATCAGCCACAGGCTGCTCATCTAAAAAGATTTTATCCTGGGTAACCACTACCACATGGGCGGGTTGCAATTTTTTAATTGCTGAAGCTTCGGGTAACGGCACGTTCTGTTTTAACTTAATTGCATCCACTTTAAAATTTTGTAAAAGGAAAATAGTTAAAACCGTAAACATATCGACCATCGCAGTAAGCGATAGAACAACCATTACCGTGCGTTTGGCACCGGCACGACGATTACGACGATCTCTTTTTCCAGGAACATGAATAGCCATATTACTTCGCTCCTCCAGTGGCTACAGAAATAGCAGGAAAACCTGCCTCTAAAAGAGCATCCATTCCCTGAATGAGAAAATCATACTTAAGATGCTCTTCGACTGTAATCACTGCATCCACTTTTTCAGGATACACTTGCTTAATTTCCATAAGTCGCGCAACTAGCTGTTCGCGATCATACTCATTGGCATTCTTTTTAGGAACTTCTATGGTTTTTGTTCCAATGATGATTCGATGTCCAGCGTCTTTTACATCCACACGCAACGGCACTTCAGCCTTTGGAGGAGGTTTATCGACGTCGTCGGTGTTCTGTTTACTGTACAACGAACTACCCAATTTAATCATAGAGACTTGTGTCCACACGGCAGTAATTAACAAGAATGTAATCAAAACACTCATCAAATCGATGAAGGGAACTAAGTTCACTTCAAAGTTCGAGGCTCTCTTACCGCGCGATCCACCATCATCTACACTTGCCATAGAAAATTCCTATTCTATATTAATTCTTCATTTTGTCGCGATTGGACGCAACTAAGTTCAGCATACTCATGCTACTTTCAGTCATGTCATTAATGATATGACCAATTCTATATTGAAAATACCCGTAAGTAAGGATCGCCAGAATTGCCACCACAAGACCAAACGCCGTACAGTTAAGAGCTTCTGCAATACCCTGAGAAAGTAGTTTTGCTTTACTCGCATCATCTGCTTGGTTCACCGCAGTAAACGAGGTGATCATACCAATGATCGTACCTGTTAGACCTAAAAGAGTCGCCAGGTTACCAAACACCGCAAGGAAGCTGACCCAACCTTCCACTTTCGGGGTTTCGCGCAGTACAGACGCATCCATCGCCACTTGAACTTCTTCATCGGGACGACGATTTAAAACCTGCACAAGTCCTGCTTTTAGAGTGTTTGTCAGCGGAGATTGGCGACTGTCACAATAGGAAATCGCTTGCTGAATATCTCCTCTTAAAATCATACCAAAAACATGCTCGTTGAAATCTGACTTATCAACTCCCGCATCTTTTAGAATCATTAATTGTTTAATTACCACAATGACGGTGAGGACCAATAAGGCCAAAATCACGTACATCATTGTTCCGCCGCCATGGAATGCATGCAGAATAAAATTCTGATGCTCCGGGGCTGCCGCCGCTGCTACCATGTTCTCTTCCACTTTATACCTCCTCCAATAAGGTTTTTATTTTTTTAACTTAAATTATTTACTCGAAAACGCCAGAGGGTAAAACACCTGAACTGTCTGATTGCCTGGAGGTTCTGGGAACCTCCAACCCTTCATACGATTCAATACACATGTTGCAAGCTCATTATTCGATAGCGTTGATTTGCTACGACTGTAATCTGCACGCAACACTCTTCCCTGCTCACCAATATCAAAATCTAATACCAACTTACCACTTAGCCCTTTATCGCCGCTTAATGCTTTTTCGTAGCAGTTTTGAATGGCTCTCTGGTTATTAATGAAAACTTGACGGATACCATTTCGGTCGATATTTCCACCATAAGATTCCCCATCACCACCCGGAAGAATGGTAACCGATCCTTTGCCGCCAAGACCTACGCCACCGAATCCACCAGTTCCCATACCCAAGCCTTTGCCGCTAGAGATACCAGACACACCGACGTTAGATTTTCCATTGCCACCGCCAGTTTCTTTGAATTTGGAACCTAACCCTTCACCCGCGCGATCTTCTCCAAAACCAGATTGTCCCGTGGCTTGGTCAGCAAGCCCTGCCAACTGACCACTTCCAGAATAAGTATTGTCTAAAGTTTTTTGTTTTCCACCGCTGCCAAACACACCAAAAATTCCTGATTTACTTGGATCTTTTGTTTGACTCTCAGCCTGAGCTCCGTCTTTTGGCGCAGTCTTTACCGATCCACCCTGTTTAACCGAACCGACTTGGTTACTTTTTGGTTTGTTGGGATTCGGCTTCATCGATTGCGCAGGTGCACCGTTTCCACCACCCGCTTTTTGTGCTGGCTGTTGCTTAACTGGTGTTTTCTTCTCGACAGGTTTCTTCTGCTCTGTGATTTTTGGTTTCTCGGCAGGTTTTTTATCAATTTGTTTAACCTTCTTCGGTGGTTCCTCCACTTTTTTCTCTTCTACTTTTGGCGGTTCCACTTTTGTTTGCGGAACAGGCGGTGGTGGAGGTGGAGGATTTTCGATGATCAATGCTGTTCGATATTCCTCTTCATCAGTATCTGGTTTATCGATCTTATTAAGAGCCACATAAAGTGAGACCACAACCGCAAGAATGATCGCCAGGAGTAAAGCCAGAAAACCATTACTCGTAAAATCAATCATGGGAATAAACACAGGCTTAGGAGTTTCCGAGCAATAACGGATAACCAACTCGACATCCGACCCAAGATGTAAGCGAACCATTTCTCCTTGGGATAAAGTCAGTTTCGAACCGCCTCCCCCTGCAGATTGTAAACGTCCTTGGCTATACAATTGGGTTAATGGAAAAGACTGATTATCAACAACAAGGCTACCTAATAACCCAGGCGGAACAAACACGCTCGCCTGACCGTCAATTTGTAACAATGGTGCACGACTTACTTTCGAAGTTAAAGATGGAACTACAATGTCACATCCGGGATGACTTCCATAATAAAATGTCCCTTTATTATGAAAATGGTACGAGCTAATAACTCGTTCTCTCCAGGAAACCAACACCTCTACAGTGCTACCTTTTGTTGGTCGAATAAATTCGTTCAGATCTTTATAATGACTAGCAGGTGCAAAGGTCTTTTCACCCTTTTTAACTCCAGACATGGGAGTTGCTGCACTCGTATACGTTGGTGCGCCCAAACCCCCAGCACTGCTAACAGTAACCACGGATGTGAGTGGCGTTACAGAAACCTCGGAAGCATGGGTGCTTTCTGCAGATTTATTTGCTGGAGATGATTTCGTCTCTTCTATCATTGGTGTCTTTTTTTCCTCTTGCAAAGACACACTCGTGGTTGAAGCTTCGGATTTGCTTGATGCAACATCTTCTTTTATTGATGATGCGCTTATTACTGGTGCGCCAACATAAAACTCTAAAATATACTCACCAATAGCAATTTTATCGCCATGCTCAAGATTCGATTCTAAAACTTTATTGCCTTTCAGATATGTGCCTTGCGGGGTACCTAAATCAGAAAGGACGAATTTTTCGCCGCGCTTTTCTATAGACGCATGAAAAGGAGAAACTTGTCCCTCTAGCTTAATATGCGTGTCAGCATCAGAGGAGCCAATAATAATCTGCGGTTCATGAACGAACTGTTTAATATCAACAACTCCGCCATTTCTAAAGATTTTTATGACAATCGGTTTACTCACGACTATTTCTCCTTAGATTTTCGTGTGGGAGTAATTTCATTACCAGTTTGTCTTAACTCTGGTAAAAAGTTTTCACGAAGACGAATCAGCTTTTTATAATTAAATTTTTTCTTCTGTAATAAATAAAGCAAATCAGGTTTAGTTGCTTGCCCTTCGATAAGCTGATCCTCGAAGTTAACCGTTGTTCGTTTTGACTTTGCCGGAGCACTCTGCTGTGCAAAACATGCAAATGAATAAACTATTCCGATTAAGGTGAATAAAAATGTTTTTATCATCGCGTATCTCATCATTTTCGTGTTGCCTGCACCTTGCTGTTTAATTCTGTAATTTTCTTACGAACGTATGGTTCGTTACTTTCTAAAAATTCCAATTTATTAAGTAATTTTTCACCCTCGTCATATTTTTTCATATATTCGATCTGGAGAATAGCATAATTTAACAAGGTCGAGACATTACGAGGATCTTTATCCATTAATTTCTTGTAGAGCGCAGCCGCTTCATCATATTTACCCTGTGCTCGACGTATAATTGCTAAATTATTGGTGACACTATTACTGTCCGATAAGTAGCTGTAAGCATCTTCGATAAGTCGCTCACCTCTATCATAGTCTAGGTATTTGACATAAATACTTCCCAAATTGTTTAGCACATTTGGATTACTTCTCTCTTTATCATAGGCTATTTTAAAATCTTTATACGCAACTTCTAAGTTGTCTTCGCGCAAAGCAATCACCCCAAGATTATTATAAAGTCCAGCAAGATTGGGATTTTTTTCTAGAGCTCTCTCTATCAGAAGACGTGCAGCGCCCCATTCACCTTTTTGCATATGATAAAGCGCAATGGTATTCAGCGCATTTGCATCGTTTGGATTCTGAGAAAGAATTTGGCCACCCAGCTCAAACATCTTTTTATAGTCTTTGTTATCAAATGCTTTTCCTAATTCAGACGTACTTTTTTGAGATGTTGGCTTTGGCGGCTCTTCCTCTTTCGAAGGAGCTACTTCCTTGCTTTTTTCTTCTTGTGTCGATGTTGAACTATCACTCTTTTCCTCACTTGAAGAACAGCCCCAAAAATAAAATGCACATATTGCGAGAACAATTAATTTTCTCATAAATTAACCCTATCCAAAAGATTACCCACAGTTGTAATTTCTCCACCATTTTTAGTATCATCTGGAGCTAAGCGATGGTAAGCACGTGCGGATTCTAAAATTGGTTCTCCGTAAGCCTCTAAAGCAATACCTTTATCAAAAGCAGCTTTGTAGGCACCTTTGGCTTTTTGCAGAAAACCATCTGCCTCTTGATCCGCGAGTTGACGAAATTGTTTCGCTTGCTCAGGATTACTGTATTCACGAGGGACAGGGCTTGTCTTAAAGGCTTTACTGATCACCTCATAGGACTCTGCCTCCGCAGCAAGTGCGGCAACGATGGATGGTCCATAATCCACCTTAATTACATCAGCAAGATGTGTGAGTAATGTTTTCTGTACAGTCTTAAGACGCTGAAAACCGCTAACAATAGTTTTTTCTGCAGTGCCAAGACGAACCGCTTTCATCTCATCAAGGTATTTTTCGGCCTGCCAGAACATCGCTTGTGCCGCGTATTTCGCCCCTACTTTTCCGCGCTTTTCTTTATAATATGCGATAACACGACTAAACCACTGCTTGGTTTGACTTTGCTGACCTTTTTTCGCATAAACTTCCCCAATATTGTACATGGCTTTGATAATCTGCGCCGGATCTTTACCACCCAATTTTAAAAATTGATCATAATAATAAATAGCTTTTCCTAAATTTTTCTTCTGGTAATAAAATTCTGCACGCAAGTAATTACGCTCTGATTTTTCCCTCTCTGTAGACATTTTATCTAGCTCTTTAAACGTACGTAGCGTATCCGCTTCCCTGCCAAGGGCATAGTATAAAATAGAGGCATTGTTGATCGCATTTTTTGCTTTTGCGCCCTTTTCTCCGCGCCCATACTGCTCATAATAAACAGCTGATTTTTCGAGATTACCCATTTTTTTATACAACTCCGCAAGACTGTTTCTCACATCTTGCTTTAAGGCTTCGTCCTTCTTTCCCGGAAAGGCGAGGACATGCTCATACATTTTCATTGCCTTTGGAACATCGTGAGCCTTTTCATAGTTAGCTCCGGCATTAAATATCGCCGATAGAGCCTGGTCAGATGTTTTATGGACACTGGCAAACGACTCAAAAGCTTTTGCCGCCTCTTCATATTTACCATTTTTGGAAAGCGTATCTGCGCGCAGAAAACTTACCTTATTTAAGTTGTTACGAATATCTTTACCAACGTCTGAACGCGCAATTGTGGGATTCTTTAAAAGCTCAGCCGCTTCTTTAGAATAAGCATCCAGATCGTGGCGTGAGTTATGGATATCCAAAATATATTCTGCTGCAATTGGCGCATCTTTCGATTTTGGAGCATCCTTAATAATTCCACGATATATTTTTAGAGCTGGATCAAAATCATTATGCACAAAATAGATAGATCCTAAGCGTTTTTTAATCTCATCTGCTTTTTCACCTTTAGGAAAGGCCGTCAAATACAACAAACAGGCTTGTTCAAATTTTTTAACTTCTGGTTCGTAAGGAATTTTAGCAAGCTTGTCTTGTTGTTTTGCGCGATTGGCTTCCATTTTTTGATCGCTCGGCATAAGCTTTTCTAAAGAAAGAACGTTATTAATAACCGCTTTTTCATAGTACGGACTTGCCTTATCATTTTGTGCAACCCATTGATATTGAGCTGCTGCTTTTTCGTATTCTTTCATGTCAAATAATAACTCTGCATAGAAAAAACGCATTTCAGTATGCTTGGGCGAATTATGAAAGAAGTGTAAATACATTTTATAAGAATCAGCAGCAAGCTGACGGGTATAATCTGTCTTAACGCTAACCGCCGTTTGATGTAAACGCAACGTATGGTTTCTTACAGTTGTTTCTTGCAAAGCCGCCATCTCACTAACAACTTCTTTTTTATTGGCATTATCATGTGCCCACTGACTATCTGGACCATACTTCTCGATCCAAACCGTAAGTTCACTCTTAAAGGCTTTTACATTATTAATATTCTGCAGATCCTGAACAATTTGATATTGATACTTAGCCGCTTTTTCAGCCTCTGGATTGTGCGCAATCAATTTTTTAAATAAATAGGTCGATGCCTGCACATTTCCAGAATAGCTATAGCGATAAGCCAGAGCTTCTAAAAGATCAACAGTGATTTTTTCACTATTAGTGGCTTTATAAAAATCGGATTGTGCTTGCTCATATTTTCCGGTTTGCGCATAAAAGGCAACGTAGTCTTTAATCGCTTCTTCTCTAAGGCGTAAGGTGTTTATCTCTTTAATACCTTCTGCTGCCTCTTGATTGGTATCACCTAATCGAATCACTTTCTCCAGATTATTGACCGCATGATCATACTTGCCCATGCGATACTGACACCATGCTATTTTATAAAGTGAAAATGCAAATAAACGTTTCGATTTTTTAGCAATAAGTCGCCCGTATTGTTCCAGCGCATCTTGCCAACGGTCTTTTTCGAAATAATATTCACCCAACGCAAAGTGTGACTCATCTACATACACGCTACTTGCATAGCGCTGAGTCAGCTCTTTATAATAAGACTCTCCACGTTTTTCGTTACTGATTTCGAAATTACTATAACCTAAAAAATAAAGGGCCTGGGGAACTTTAGGGTCTTTGGGGAAATCGCGAACAAACCATTCATACGCTTGGATCGCACGTAAATAATATTTACGCCCTGGATTTTTTGGCAAAGATGGTTTTTGCTTAATTTTCTTTTCTTCCCACAATTTGATTTTTTTATCGTAATTATCTTGTGCGGCAAAATCGATAATTTTACCTTTTTCAACATAACGCTCAGCCAGACGTAACCAAATCTCACCGCGACTTTTACTCGTTTTATACTTTTGTGAAAGTTTGTAGAGTTTTTGAATCTCTAAATCTATCAGCTTATTGTACTCTGCTTTTAACTCATTATCGCTGTAGAAAAACTTACTGGAACTCGGTGGTTTAATAATTGTAACATCTCGCGGAAGTACTTTTGTAGGCGGTGGCAGTTTTGACTGCGGAATTTGTGATGATAATTTCTTAAGAGTTAATTCCGCCATCTTTTTACGTTCTGCCCGATGTGGCATTTGCGCAAAAGTATTTCCAGTTAAACCCATTACTATAAAAATACCTAAAAAGTACTTTAACATAAACTACTCACAAGCTTGTACGCCAACATAATGATAATTCCCCAATTCATCTAACCAATACTCCCCTTTAAAGGGCCAAAACTCATAGCCGTTCAAGGTAAAGAAATCTCGTGATGCACCATCGGTAATTTGTTTATGCGGAATTTTTTTACCAGCGATCTCTTTAGCTAAAACTTCTTTCTTACCGTTTAGCATTTCAAACTTGAGAAAATCCCCTTGCTCAAAGAAATCACGCAGTTCTGAGCGCATACGCAACAAATTATTTTTAGCAAGCTTACCGACAAGATCTTGCGTACTCGCTTTGCGACGATCAATAATACGATTACTAAACTTACCGATAGCTGAAGATCGCCAATCTGCGCCCATCTTAGCAATACGCTCATCTTCTTCTTGCAACATAGAGTAGTAATGCATATTGCTTTTAATTTGCGGTGATTTTAAAAGAGCATTAAGAACCATATCATTGAGACGCTTAAATTTTCTTTTATCACGAGCTTTGGGATCTATATCTAGCGTTTTCTTTAATTCATCCCAATAAATGCGACTGTCATCCGAACGTTGCAGCATTTTGACAATATTGTTCTGCGCAGGTTTATATATTTTATCAAAAAGATCGAGAACTTTTTCCATTTCATCATAGCGACAAATATAGAGATACACTATCCCTCTCAATAAAAGTCCTTCTGGCATATATACATCTTCGTAATATGGCGAGTGTAGCGTATGGAAGTTACTGGAGGCCGAGCGGAATTGTCCTGTTCGCATCATCGCCCAGCTCATTTCGAAAAGTGCATCATGCCATTGAATGGTATCTCGCGGAATCAGGCGATAGTATTGAACAGCTGCGTCCCATTTTTTTGCCTGATAATAAACTCGCGCCAGAGCCAGTTCTGCATTCACACGATTAGAATCTGTAACCGGACGATCCTGATAAAGACGCAATAGTTCTTCATAAGCCGCTACAGATTTTGCTAATTTTCCATCCTCGGCATAGGCCAAACCTTGTTTATACAATGATTGCGGGAACACTTGGCTCTCTGGATTTACTCGCGAAAACGCTTTTGCTGCCTCAACATAATTGGCTTCTTTTAGTTTTAATTCGCCATAACGATAGAAAAATAAGTCTTTACTTTCTTGCGGAAACTCACCAATGCGAATTCTCGAAACTGCATATTTTAAGAGAACATCGGATTCGAGAACATTGCTTAGGTAGGACAGTTTTCCTAAAGCCTGACGCAAATATTTACCATCTGAAGACGGGCGCTTAATTTCCTCATCAATGACGTCATAAAACACAAAGGAGGCGACTTGGTAGAGTTTCAACTCCATAAGCATTAAACCCAACATGTACTTTAATTGAGCTGCTTCAGCTGCATTTTTTGGATTGCGACTTATCGAAAATAAAAGCTTCGAAGCCTCTTGAAACTGCCCATTCGATGCCAAGCTTTTTATTTGGCTTACAATATTTCCACCTGTAGAGGTAGATTTAGACTGCGATCTGCTCGACCTAGAACCACTGGTCTTGCTGGTCGTCGATTTTGTACGACGACTGCGCGCTGCTTTTTTTCGCACCTTATTATGTTGGGCAAGCAAAATTGCACCTGAGTCGCTTTCTTGAGCAAAGGCGGGCACAGCTAAAGTAATACTGGTTATTAAAAAAATCAATTTCATCATCTGTACTTTGCCTCCGGGAAGAAGAAGCTTAAACCAAAATTAATAAACAAATTATTTTGAATATCACTGGTGACCGTTGCCACACTATTTTTTGTTGTACGCACATCTGGTTTCATAAAATGCCAACTCACATCCCAGCGAAAGGCCATCCACTTGGTCAGTGCGAACACTTCACCCGTGCTAATTCGTAAGGTAATTGGATTGTTAAGGTTTTCAATTTTGATATTGGAATTATTTGAACTGGATCCTGTTTCAAGCTGAGTTTGACCAATACCAATCGAAAAATAATGATCAAAGGGAATAATTTTTTTATCAAAATAGGAAAACTTGCCATAAATGGGTGTCCAGCGTAAATCTAAGCCATAAAAAAGCTTGGTCGACACCATCCCATTGGTCACCACACCACGCTCTAGCAGCTGATTCGCTGCCTTACTATTACTGACGCTAAACCAGCGCAAAATTCCCTCTACACTCCAACGCTCGTTAAAGTTATAGGTTAATCCTCCACCCAAACCATACGACGAAAAAAACGAGTCGTTGATATTGGCGGCCGCATTAATATTGCCCTCAAAACGATGGGTTTTAGGAAGATAGCGCTTTTGAATAACTGCCACATCTTCAAACGATTTTAATTGATTTAAATTTTCTAATTTATTGACCTGAACCTCAGGTGGTTTTTCACGTTCGTGTACGGCTTCATTTGCTTCTGCTTCCGCCTTCTTCTCTTCACGTGATTCGTCCGCATCGAAAAGGTTTTCAATACTATCTATATCATCTGCAAATAATGACGGTGCGATGAGGATTATGCTCAGAACGAAAAGAATTTGTTTAATCATAGATGCATCCCTAATCTAAGTATTACAATTACCAGGATAAAAAGAAATTTAAAGAAACTGTAGACTTAAGAATGAAACTGGACCCTGCACTCCATTTAATCGCCTCTTCAGTTCACCGAACTTCAATAAGAGAGCAGACGCTGTCCCCAACACACTAGTATTGCGGCATATAGATACTTCAACTCTACCTTTGGCGAGGACTAACATCACACCGACCAACATTATGCCACTAGCCAAAAGACCAGGGGTCAGTCGGTAGAAACGTATTTACTCAACTGATAAAAGTTTACAGTAAAAAGACCACGCCCAACATAACACTTGGGCTGACGTTAAACTGCTTATCAAAGATTCCCGGGTCCACTTTTGATGTGGCCGCACTGGTAACGGCTGTCTTACTGGTGACGTTGAGTCCTTGATACATTAAGAATTTCATATCCAAGCGTAAGCCAAAACGGCTGGTAAAAAATAAATTCTGCCCCACTCCCAAATCCAACAAAGGAGCTGTTGCTCCGCCAAGACCCATGGCACCCACTCCGCCATACACATATAGACCTAAATTCATAACAAAATCTTTAGTTAAACTGATTTTACCATAATAAGGGGTGAGCTGATAATCTACAGTAACCAGATAATCGGGAACCGGTACAACACTAAAATTAATGATTTGTTGGGAACCCTCTGTCGCTATGTCTTTATCTACCTGTTTGGCATCGCTTGATATAGAGGCATTCCGTAAAAATGCATTTACTGCCACACTGTGGAACTCATTAAAATGATAGCCCGCATGAATCCCATAAGTCAGAGGACTAAAAAATGGCTCATTAAAGATAAAACCCACCATTGGTCCCACTTCAAATCGTTCTTTGGTAATCACTCGACGGGACATCACCGCTTTTGTCTCACCCTCAAAAACTGGCAAGACCGATTCTTTTGCTAATTCTTCCTCTGGAAACTCAATGGTTATAGCTTGCGCTTGATAAGAACAACAAAGAGCCAACACCATCAACGATACTATTTTCACCTTAAACTCCTTGGCGAGAATAAAACCCATGCGCAACGATCATGTCACACAATTCTCTAATTGCGCCTGCCCCCTCCACATGAGTCGTAACATAGTGACTCGCAGCCTTGGCCTCAGCCATACCACCCGGGACAGTAACAGCAAAACCCACTTGTTTGAGCAATGGCACATCAAAGATATCATCACCAATGTAGCAGATTTCTTCATTAGTATAACCAGTGGTTTTTTTAATTTCATCATAGGCTGGACTTTTGTCTGCGTGATTTTTAAAAACATGATGAATTTTTAAGTGTTGTGCTCGTCTATCCACATCCGGAGAGTTAGCCCCGGTAATAATTCCGGTTTGATAACCCGCCTTAATCAAGAAAACGATCCCCGCCCCATCGCGAACCGAGTAAAACCGACACCACTCGCCATTAAAACCAAGAATAATGCGACCATCTGTCATCACCCCGTCTACATCCATTACGAGCATTTTGATTTTACTAAGTCGCTTGATTATATCAGAAGAAAGATTCATCCCCTCATTGTTGACGAATTCTTCGCCTTTGGCAAAAAAATTATTTCTGATTAAAGACAATAGTACTCTACAAAAAATTTACAACTTCTCTACTTCAAATGACTTATTACTATAATATATGTGCAATTTTTTGTTATCAAAACAAAGACTTTCTATTCGCTCTTTTTTAGGCTCTACGACGATTAATAAAAAATCGAGGTATCCTACCCTTTGCGTCTTTCAGTCAATTTTTCCGCAATCTATCTTTGCTCTAGGTTAATTTTTCTGGTTTGTCACAACTGGTGCTTCGTGAAGGATATACCAAAGAAACTTCTCCGCATTGAGACTTAGCTTTTCCCCATTATAAAATTGATCATAACCAACATCAAGAGGCCTAGCAAAGCTTCTGCCATCAAGAAGAAGCAATGTGTGACCAGAACCTTGATTATCCCAAGAATAATCAGCAACTTTTTTCTTGTTTTCGAAAATTTCAAAAGAATAGCCCAATGCACCATCACGCCACGTGGCGTATCCATCAACATTTGTTTCACGCACTTTAAAAAGTCCTGGTGGAATATTTGCTGTTAGCGCCCATTTTATATATTCTGTATTTTTCCAAATCGAAGACATCCAACCATCTAATGGTCACAGTTTGTCACAGTCAAGAAAATAGCCTCAGAAGGACTAACTGTTTCTTTTTTTCATTTTTTGTATCAACCAAAGATATAGAATTTAAGAAGAAACAGCAAAAAATTTCTCTTAACAAGAGAAGGCTTAGGAGATCGGCGGCAGGCTCTTACGGAAAGTCTCCCACAAATATTCTCATCTCCTCTAAACCTATGTCTAAAAAGGACAGTCCAGCCTATTATTGCTGCACCAACACACCAAACTGATGATATGTGCAATCGCCGGTACTGTTGGGAAGTGCAACAAACTGGAAAGTGGCATTAAAAGGAGCTTCGTTAACATTTCCAGAAACAGTTATATTATATTGAGTTTCATCCGCATCGCAGAGCGCACCACTGTAACCTTCAAAGTATAAAACCTGAGCGGTTAGTGGATTTTCGCCCGCAACAAATCCTGTAAATGCAAAATACCAACTGGCTGCCTGTTAACGATTTCAGTTATTCATTTTCTAATGAGTCAACATGCATAATGAGACCCCGAAACAAAAAAAAGCCTTAGTTTTTTAGAATTTTTATTCTTCACCTGATTGGTTTCGAGGTGAGATTTTAAAACCATTATACATAGTTATAGATCCTATATAGTGTTTACCACCTTCTTGAGCAATGCTAAAGCTTAAGTTCGAACCTGTAGCCGCCGCCAGAGATGCCAATTGAAAAAACCGAGAGAGAACATTGTCATACTCTTTTTCCCATTTCCACTGCGCCTGGCTCCCATTATTCCCAGTACCTTTTTTTACGTTTAAATACTTACAAGTTACGACAATTGAAGGAGATACCACTATACGATTAAAACGGATACTTCCTTGGCCATACCCCACTCCTGTATAATCAACTACTCGATTTATGTCAGTTTCAATGACCCTATTATTTCCTGTAGTCTCACTAGTAGTTAGTTCAGTGAACTGACTACACTCAGATGCACTATTTTGTGACGCTGGCTCACGATAAGACTTGTGGGCACAAGACATAAATACAATAGAGAATATAAAAAAGAAAAATATTTTCATTCAGAACCTCCACCAAAATAGTAAATTAAATTATTCGATTATTCGATTATTCGATTCAAAATTCTAGTCAAAAGCCCTAAAGACTACCTTACTAGAGTGCGTACTCACTTTGAAGTAAGTTATTGAAATCCGATTTTTTCCGCACTTATAAAACGAAAGTTAGTAGCTATTGTCTTATTTTCGTAGATGGCTCAGGGGATTTATCGGTAAGCTTAATTATAATAAGCCCTTCTCCATCCGACTTACGACAAGTTAATGAAAAGGCGCCAAGATCATTGAGAGTTTTTGCAAGCCTAATACGATTTCCAGCATTAAAAGTTAACCTGATGGTTCAGGTTCATATTATGATTTACGCAAAACACTCTTTACGAGCGAAGGCTAAGGAGATGGGAATATTTGTGGGGCCTTCCCGCAAGATGCTGCGGTCAGCCGGAGGCGTTCACCCGCAGGGTGAGACCGTCCAAGCAGGAGCTGAGCTCTTGCGGGAAGGCCCCACAAATATTCCCATCTCCTTAGCCTGAGCGGTTAGCGGATTTTTGCTTTCAACAAATCCTGTAAATGCAAAATACCAACGGGCTTCTTGCCTTGCTCTTTATCGAGCACGAAGAGCATTTGAATGGTAAACTGCTCCATAACAAAGAGTGCTTTCTCCGCCATCTCATCAGCAAAAATAGTTTTTGGATTTCGCGACATGATGTCTTCCACTTTGCAGTTTAGAGGATCTTTCGATGTATCTAGCAAGCGACGAATATCCCCATCCGTCACAATACCAATAAGTTCTTTGGCCTCATTAATAACACCAACCACACCGCGTACTTCTTTCGCCGTCATCACCGGAACCACAGCTTTGATTGTCGCGTTAGGTGCCACAAGGGGCAGAGACTCTGTGCCGTGCATGACATCGCTCACCCGCGTGAGCAGACGTCGTCCCAAGCTGCCGCCCGGATGGAATTCGGCAAAGTCTTCTTTGCGAAAACCTTTTTTCTTTAAAAGCGCGACTGCCAGGGCATCGCCTAAAGCCAGTGTGACTGTGGTACTCGATGTGGGAGCAAGTCCCATGGGACAGGCCTCCTCGCTGACTTTAATATCCAAGACTGCTTTCGCACTTTTGGCTAAATGGCTCTGTAAATTTCCTGTCATGGCGATCATGGGAATATCTTTTCGCATGACATAACCGATCAGATCTTTAAGTTCTGGAGATTCCCCACCATTGCTAATTATTATGATACAGTCTTGTTGACCAATAACACCCAAATCTCCATGGGAACTTTCCGCAGGATGAAGATAAAGAGCCGGGGTTCCCGTGGAACTCATCGTGCTCGCAAGCTTTCTCGCAATATGGCCCGATTTTCCAATACCAGCAAAAATCACTTTTCCTTGGCATTCAAACAAAATATCTAGTGCTGCCTCAAAAGAGCCATTGAGTCGCTCTTTTACTTCTAAAATAGATCGAGCTTCTATCTCTAATACACGTCGTGCTTCATCTAAAATTTCGCTCATTCTTATTCCTTACTTATTTTTTAAACTCGCGCCAATAAAATCGCGGAAAATAGGATGAGGGCTTAGCGGTTTTGATTGAAATTCAGGATGGAACTGTACTCCGATAAAAAATGGATGCTTACTCAGTTCAATAATTTCTACCAAGTCCCGTTCTTCGCAGATACCCGATAGCCTCATTCCGTTTTTCTCGAACAATCCACGAAAACGATTATTAAATTCGTAACGATGGCGATGGCGTTCAGAAATATGTTCTTTTTTATAAATCTTGCGGGCCAGACTTCCTTTTTGTAACGTGCACGGGTAAGCGCCAAGGCGCATGGTCGCCCCTTTGTTCTGTAAGCCCACTTGGTCTTCCATCAAGTGAATGATATGATTTTTTTGCCCATTAGAATTTTTCGTATCAAACTCACGGCTTGTAGCATTTTTAATTCCACAAACATGGCGGGCAAACTCAATAGATGCCAGTTGCATACCAAGACAAATCCCAAAAAATGGAATTTTTTGTTCACGTGCATATTCAATAGCTAAAATTTTTCCTTCCACCCCACGCTCGCCAAATCCACCGGGTACCAAAATACCACTAAGTTTTTTAAGGTGAGATGCCACATTCCGACGCGTGAGTTCTTCAGCATTTACATACTTAATGTTCACGCGACAATCGTGGGCAATTGCACCGTGCTGGATCGCTTCCGATAGTGACTTATAGCTTTCTTTAAGATCCACATACTTACCCACAAGACCGATGGTGATTTCGTGTTTTGGATTTTTAATCACTTTAACAATTTTTTCCCATGCCCCTAAACGCGGCGAAGGCACTTTAAGTTTTAAAGCGTTGACCACTTTATTGTCTAGCCCCTCAGTGTGGAGCATAGCTGGCACTTCATAAATTGTCTGGGCATCGTAAGCGGCGATCACATGTTCAGGGCGCACACTACAAAACAAACCAATTTTCGATTTCATCTCGGGATCGATAGGCTTTTCACTGCGACAAATTAAAATATCGGGCTGGATACCAATCGCACGCAATTCTTTAACCGAGTGTTGCGTCGGCTTTGATTTTAACTCTCCCGCCGCCGCTATGTAGGGAATGTAGGTAACATGAATAAACAACGTATTTTCTAGACCCACATCTACGCGCATTTGACGAATCGCTTCGACAAAAGGAAGTCCTTCGATATCGCCAATGGTTCCGCCAATTTCTATAATGATCACCTCCGAGCCTTGCGCGGCCTCGTAGATGCGCGATTTGATCTCATCGGTGATATGGGGAATCACCTGCACCGTACCACCTAAATAATCTCCGCGACGTTCTTTGCGAATCACACTGTCGTAAACTTGCCCTGCTGTGATGCTGTTGTGGCGATTTAGAGAAATCGACGTAAAGCGCTCATAGTGACCCAGATCCAAATCTGTTTCGGCGCCATCTTGAGTAACAAATACTTCTCCATGTTGAAACGGCGACATGGTGCCTGGATCTACATTGATATAGGGATCGCACTTCATGAGAGTGACTTTGACCCCACGGGCCTCAAGCAAAGCCGCAAGGCTTGCGGCCGAAAGACCTTTTCCAATCGAAGAGACCACGCCTCCAGTTACAAAAATAAATTTTTGTTGAAATGTTTTAGATGGCTTGGGCTGTTTCTTCATAGGCCTCGTTTCTGGAGTAATTCCTCAATTTTTTGTACGTCACTTGGGATATCGACACCCCAGCAATCATCTTCCACTTTCACAATTTTAATTTTTGCTCCCAAATAAAGAGCGCGCAATTGCTCTAAGCCTTCGGCTTCTTCCGCCGGCACCATCGGTTGCTTACAAAATTTTCCTAAAAACTCTTTACGGAATCCGTAAATTCCGATGTGCTTCAAGCACGGTGCTGGGCTCACCTCACCAAATTGTTTACGGGAATAGGGAATAGGTAAACGGCTAAAAAACAGAGCGCAATCATCCTGATCCAAAACCACCTTAGCCACCTGTTGCGAGAACAGAGTATTTTTGTCGAGATCATGCGCCAATGTCCACATATTGTATTTTTTATCGCGATCATTAAGGGCCGAATCCACCAGTGCTTCCAGCGTTTCGCCTTTAATAAGGGGCTCATCGCCTTGAATATTTAAAACGATATCGCAATCCATATCCTGAACCGCATGCCACACCCGATCGGAACCAGACGGTAAATCCGAAGGGGTCATTGCAACGGGAAAACCGAGTTGAGTCACCACTTCTGCGATACCGTCGTGATCGGTCGCTACCAAAATTTTATCGATTTTTTTACATTCCGCAGCTCCGTTAAGGACCCACTCGATCATCGGTTTACCTAAGATTTTCGCTAACGGCTTACCCGGAAAACGAGTAGCCCCATACCTGACCGGTATAACACCAAGAATTCGACTCATGTTGCACCTCAAAAGGGGTATGATATAGCATTTTTAACATTGGCTGTCATGGCTGAACCCATTGCCACATTAATTTTTCGATCTCCGGTAAACCGCTTTTTTTAAGGTTGGAAACCGCCAGTACGGTCTCTACGTTAACCTCTTGTTTTAATTGATTTATTTTAGATATCACAGGCCCACGCGTGAGCTTATCCGCCTTGGTCAGAACAATACCAAAATGAAGTGAGCGTGTATCTGCAAGCTTTCGTAGCATTTCTTCGTCATCGGACCAATCTCGGCGAATATCCATGATCAACAAAAGTCCCCGCAAATTCACTCGGGCTAATAAAAAATCCTCAGCCAAGGACTGCCACGATCGGACCTCATCTCCGGAGCGAGCAGCGTAGCCATACCCCGGCATATCCACCATGCGGTAGTGGTCTTTTTTGTTCAAAAAAAGATTGAGCAGTCGGGTTTTCCCCGGAGTTTGCGACACCTTAGCGATCCGTTCATTTCCCAAAGCATTGATGAGAGACGATTTCCCTGCATTGGAGCGCCCGACGAGAGCAATTTCTGGAATGTGATCGCGCGGGAAGGAGCTGATCTTCTCCACACTTTTTTCGAAAGTAAAATGAGCCATAATGGCTGCAGAGTATACACGATATCGCCTATACGTACACACTCAATAAATTTTTTTTAAATAGGACACGGAAAAGCCTTCGTCCAAAATCCGAGACTGCAAATAGAAATCCTTAGCATTTTATCGTGAGGGCGCGTTTAATCCCTTTTCTCTCCTGGTACGAATTTTGGATAGTGAGAAAAAAATCGCTTTCAATGCGATGCCATCAAACTGACGAAAAATAGCCGAACAAGTCAGTTTAATTAAAAGTAAGGTGTCGTGCCAAAGAGAGCCACTAACCAAGGAGTCCTATGCAGACCACCCGTGTTCTTTTTGATTCTCCCTCTACCGAGAAAGCCCATTTGGTTTCTATTAGTAATAAAAATGAAATCATCGAAATGGGTGATTTCCTCACTATCGGACGCGCTTCTCATAACACCCTGATCATCGATGATGCCTTTGTGTCTCAGCGTCATGCTCGCATTGAGAAACGTGGAAATGATTATATTATTAAAGATCTCCGTAGCACAAATGGCACCTTGGTGAATGAAACCCCTGTTCTCGAAGCGAAACTCACTCAAAATGATCGTATCCGATTTGGTGAAACAGTCTATGTATTCACCACACGTAGTGCTGCACGCCCGCAAGAACTAAGTAGTAAAAATCAAGAGTGGCAAAAACAGTTAGATCGTTTACCTGTCTTCGCCTCTACAAACTATACCGTTTTAATTAACGGCCCTTCAGGTTCAGGGAAAGAATTGCTCGCACACTATGTTCACAATCTCTCTTCGCGTAAGCATGCGCCTTTTGTGGCGATCAATTGCTCTGCTTTAAGCGAACAACTCATCGAAAGCGAACTGTTCGGCCATGTGAAGGGAGCTTTTACCGGTGCCGACCAAGACCGCCGTGGCGCTTTTGAAACAGCACGCGGGGGAACACTTTTTCTCGATGAAATTGGGGATCTCCCCATGAATCTTCAGCCAAAACTTTTACGCGCTTTAGAAAACCAAGAAATTCGTCCTGTGGGTTCTGATCGTACGATTAAAACCGATGTACGCATTGTGGCCGCTACTCACAAAAATCTTTACGAGAAAGTAATCAAAAAGGAATTTCGCGAAGATTTATTTCATCGCTTAAATGTTTGTCGTATTTCTCCTCCATCTCTTATCGATCGCATAGAAGATTTCGATACAATTTTTTACAATATTGCACGCGAAATGCGAGTTCGTTTTTCTTTCGCAGCGATCGAAAAAATGAAGGACCACACATGGCCAGGTAACATTCGCGAGCTCAAAAATGTGATTGCGCGCGCCTCGGCATATTATCCCAGTCAATCGATTGAAGAAGGCGCCTTAGCCGATCTCATCGACAAACCCATGAACACGGACACTTTACCACTTGATAATCTTCCACCATTAAAAGAGCTCGAGAGAGACCTTATTGTTAAACAATTGGAGCGCCATTTTGGTAACCAACGTAAAGCTGCTGAGGATCTCAAAATGCCCAAAAGTACGCTTAACGATAAACTGCGCTATTACAACATCGATCCTCAAGAATATAAAAAGCGCAGTCGTGTTTAATGCTCCAGGAAAGCTTTGATGGAAAATCAAAGCTCAAGGAGTTTAAAAAAGAACTCTATATAAATATGCTTTTGAAACGTACAGTTTTGGCGCGTATTTTCATGGAATTGTTAATGGTTGAGAGAATATTTTCGCGAATCTTCTCTTTACCATCTACCTCGCGCCAATCTTCTACCCCAGTTTTGCGAATAGCATTAACCAAAGCTTCGGACAGTTGATCTTTACGCTGTTCGTATTGGTCTTGATCTTGTTTGGAGAAAAATTCAATATAAAAAGCAAACCGTCCATGCTTTACTGCACTTCCAGCCTTGAATGGATAAATTCTTTCTGGAATTTCCATAGTATAAACAACAACTGGAAATAAAACATAAAGGTTGGAAAACTTATCGTCCTTACTCAGTTGTAGTGTTTCATCTGCATACTCTTGCCAAGAAAAAATGTTTTCGTCACGATAAGTTGGAACAAGCCACCCCATATAGGACAAGGCAAGAACAACAACGGAAAGTCCCGCAAAGGATGCCATGACAAAAGCCACCTTGACTCGGGTCTCCCAACTCCGCCAAAAACCTATGTACCACTTGTTTAGTTTTGCTGCCTGCTCGTCGCTTACTTGCGCAATTTCTTGTCCATTTAAATTGCTTGGCTGAATAGACTCAAGTCCTTTGACAAAATCAGGATCTGTTTCCGCTAGAATCTCATCAATAATCGCTTCAGAATCGTGTGAACTGTCCTTAGTCATGCTATAAATTATAATAAACTGTGGGAATGACGACAAGTTGTTATTCTTAAAACGAGTTCAGCGCTCAGCAAACGATTAACAAAAAGCGAGAGGTTTTGCTCCCTCTTCATAACACAATACTTCTGTAGGCGGACTAGGGTGCATATGCACCCTACGAATCTGTCTTAAAAATATCTAAAGATCTGCCCATGATTTTCCCAAGCTGATGTTTACCTTTAATGGCACATCCAAAGTCATGCACCCTTCCATGAGAGCTTTTATATCATTGGCCTTATCTTCTAGGTAACTATCGTCCTTTAACTCAAAAATCAGCTCATCATGTACTTGCAACAAAAGATCGTTGCGATATTTATGTGCAACTTCGATCATTGCTAATTTTACTAAATCACTCGACATACCTTGAATCGGGGCATTGATCGCGGCACGCTCTGCAAAAGCTTTAAGCGCATGATTTTTGGAGTGAATTTCGGGAATATAACGACGACGACCCAAAATTGTTTCTACATAACCTTTGTCTTTAACTTGCTCAATAGCTTCGTCCATGTATTTACGCACGCCGGGAAAACGTTTAAAATAACGATCTATGATCTCTCGGGATTCCGCCCGTGGAATTCCGAGAGACTGTGCCAATCCAAAAGCCCCTTGCCCGTAGGCTATCCCAAAGTTGACGGCTTTAGCTTTGCGACGCAAATCACTGGTCACTCGATCCAATGGGACCTCGAAAATTTCACTCGCTGTGGCGGCGTGAATATCTTGATCTTCCTGAAAGGCTTTTCGTAAATTTTTATCCTGAGAAATATGCGCCAAAACACGCAACTCAATTTGGCTATAATCGGCAGAAAGAAGCATATAAGATTTCGGAGCCACAAAGGCTTTACGAATGCGCATCCCACGCTCAGTGCGAATAGGAATATTTTGTAAATTGGGATTTGTGCTGGATAAACGCCCGGTTGCAGTTACCGCTTGGTTTAGCTGGGTGTGGACGCGCCCCGTTTTGGCATTGACCAACCCGGGCAGAGCATCAACATAAGTGGATTTAAGCTTTGCTAGTTCACGATAATTAATAATTTCTTGTGCAATGGGGTATTCATGAGCCAAGGCTTCAAGCACATCACTATTGGTCGAATAACCCGTTTTTGTTTTTTTTCCAGTTGGCAATTTTAATTTTTCAAAGAGAATCTGTCCCAACTGTTTTGGACTTGCAATATTAAACTCTTCGCCAGAAAGTTTATGGATCTTTTGTTCGATTTCATGAATTTCTTTTTCCAGCTGAAGACTTTCCTTTTTTAAAAAATCAACATCTATGAGAACACCTTTTTCTTCCATGGCCGTAAGAATATCCACCAGAGGGTACTCTATAGTTTTGGTTATCTGATCCATATGAAGCTCTTTTAACTTATTTTGTAGTACACCTCGTAAATGCAATAAAGCATCGATCGCCTCACTTGCAGAAGCCGATTCTGTTAATGGATAACCGCCATCAAACATTTTTTGTACATCAAAAAAAGAGCCTACCTGACCGGCGCGCAAAACATAGGAATCAAGCATGCCATCCCATTCCACGCTTTGTGCAGAACTAATATTAAGAGTTCTCCAAACGTGCTTTAAATCAAAACCAATCCATGATTTATGGCTAACAACAAAATCTTCACCAACCTGAGTGTCTGTTATATTTAAAATGTGGACGTCTTTCTCATCAGCAAATAGAAGCTGTTCGTTATGGGAAAGAACTATGGGTTGTGCAACCTTTTTTAACCACTCTTTGACATGCTCTAAAGAGCTGATTTTTTCATTTCTTGTTGGTGCAGTCTTCTCATGCGAGGGCTCATCCTTTATAGATATACCTTCTGTTGGTTGTGCGATCAGATTCTTTTTAAAAGATTCGAATTCTAATTCTTGTAAAAGAGGAGCTAATTTTTTTTCGTCAGCGCCGCGCAGTTTTAGATCTTGCAAATCTTCGGTAAGCTTCATGTCCGTTTTAATAGTTACTAAAATTTTAGACGTAAACGCCATTTCTTTAGACTCTAAAAGTTTTTTCTGAATATTTGGATTTTTGATGTCCTCTATGTGTGCGTAAATATCTTCTAAGTCTTTATACTCGGCTAATAATTTTTCAGCACCCTTGGGACCTACGCCACGAACACCGGGAATATTATCAGAAGTATCACCGGTAATGGCTAAGTAATCGATAAACTGTTGAGGTGTTACTCCCCATTTTTCTTTAACCTCTTTTTCGTCAAAAAGTTTATCCTTCATAGTGTCTAACATCGTGACGTGTTTATTAATAAGCTGGGAAAAATCTTTATCTCCACTCACAATAACAACATCTAATTTGTGGTTTTTATGTAGCTGAGCGAGCGTACCAATAATATCGTCGGCCTCAAATCCCGCCTGCTCAAACATGGGAATGCCTAGGGCCTCCGTTAGTTTTTTAATATACGGCACTTGTGGAACGAGATCTTCTGGCATTTCCGAGCGATTCGCTTTGTATTCTTCGTAAATGTCTTTGCGAAAAGATGGCTCAGGTCGATCAAAACAAAATGCGACATAATCAGGCTTAATTTCTTTAAGCAGTTTGACCACCATCGATAAAAAACCATAAATAGCATTCGTCGGAAGCCCTTGAGATGTACTCAACGGGCGAACAGCGTAATAAGCTCTGAAAAACATAGAGCTAACATCAACAAGATACAATTTTTTCATGTCAGCAAAGCTAGCATAGTGCGGAAATGATGTCGTCTCAGATTGATAATATTGCACATTGTCTACCCCATGACCAACATGCTGCTGTCTAGAGAATCATCACTTCTTAATATTTTCTAAAAAATAGGTTTTTATTCACCTGTTTTTTGCAGGGCGAAGGCTTTTTTCCCCTACCAGCTAAAGGTCTCCGCGACTTTTGGCGATAGGAATTTTGTGAGGTTATCGATGTCGAAAATTATCTTTTGGGGCCTTGGAATTATGTGGATGACGGTATTTTATCAAAACTGCCAAGCCAACCCTCGTCAGCATCATACCCAAGAAATTTTCTTAAAAAATTAAGTGTACGTCTGAGATGCCTGCCCAAGAACCCGTCTAAGGCGCTTCATCTGAAGAAAACACGAAGACCAAATCATCTTCGCGTACAAGTCCTAGGTGTTCAGTGGCTTGCCTTTCAATAAAAGACATTTTCGTGGCTTCCTGAACTTGAAATCGTAAATTGCGCGTTTCATCTTCAATTTGCCCAATACGCTTGAGCATTTCCTTTTGATTGCGATGAAGACTCCACCACTTCCAAAAACTTCCATCATATAATAAAAAAGCAGTCCCGATAATTATCGAAATAAGCAGAACTCGTAACGGCTGATACATCCACTGCTGCATGCGTTCTAAAAAGTTCATTCTTAAATTATAGGACAATACCGTTGTAGCGAAAACCTTTACTCTCGGCAGTTCACTAGAGCTGGGCAAAGGTCGCGCTCTTGATCAATTGTTCTTCGATACGCAACAATTGATTGTACTTTGCCGTTCTCTCGCCGCGACAAAGACTTCCCGTTTTAATTTGATGACAACTTAATGCCACAGCCAAATCCGCAATAGTGACATCTTCTGTTTCACCACTACGGTGGGACATGATCGTGTTATAACCCGCATTTTGTGCATATTGAACCGCGCGAATCGTTTCGGTAAGTGTGCCGATTTGATTGACCTTTACGAGAAGCGCATTCGCACAGCCCTTTTTAACACCTTCTTTGACTCGCTCAATATTCGTTACAAAAAGATCGTCACCGACCAGCTGTACATCCGCACCAAGAGTTTTGGTAAGATGCTGCCAACCCACCCAATCATCTTCAGCAAGCCCATCTTCGATGCTAACAATGGGATACTTTTTACACCAACTTTGATAAATATCGGTGATTTCGGCGTGAGATTTGCTTTTACCTTCCCAGCGATAGTGGCCTTTTTCGTAAAGCTCAGTAGATGCCACATCGAGAGCCAAAAATACATTTTCTCCGGCTTTATAACCGGCCTGATCAATGGCTTCACTTAATAGCTCCAGCGCGTGTTCATTAGATTCCAATTTGGGAGCAAATCCCCCCTCGTCTCCAACCGCGACAGATAAGTTTTTGCTCGATAAAATCTTTTTTAATGTATGGAAAATTTCAGAGCCAGCACGCAAAGACTCACTGTACGTGAGCAAGCGGGGAACAATCATAAACTCTTGAATATCCAATCCATTATCGGCGTGAGCTCCTCCATTGAGAACATTCATAAGCGGAATAGGCAGTTGGTGGCTATGTACGCCGCCCACATACTTATACAAAGGTAACCGCGACTCCTGCGCCGCTGCCTTTGCACACGCTAAAGATACTCCCAGAATGGCGTTAGCTCCCAATCGAGATTTATTATCTGTTCCATCCAGCTCGATCATGTGCGTGTCGATGCCAACCTGATCAAAAACATCAAAGCCTTCTAGCGCGTCATTGATTTCTGAGTTCACGTTTTCAATAGCGCGATTCACACCCTTGCCAAAATACTGTTTTTTGTCTCCATCTCGTAATTCGTGAGCTTCGTGTGCGCCGGTAGAGGCACCCGATGGCACAGCCGCACGACCGACGATACCCGTACTCGTTAGCACGTCGACCTCCACCGTTGGAAAACCGCGACTATCTAAAATTTGTCTTCCATGGATGGACACGATCTCGGCCATATCTTACTCCTCTACTGAAAAGGTAATTGGTTACTGGTTGGGGTCTCTTCTATATTTGTATTTAAATGAGAAATTTTAGCCTGCAATTGTTTAGAAAATTCTTTGGAACGGTCACGACTGCGCAAAATACGATCGCAGGAACGGGTTACCAGCTCTTCATAGGATTGTTGTATCTGTGACCAATCCATACGGCGCATAGCCTCGTCCACTTGCTTTGTTTTCCGCCCAGAATGAACTAAAAATGTAATCAATTGCTGTGCTCGTGAAAAGTAATCATGTAAGCGTAAAAAATCTTCTCGCAACACATGAATATCCTCGGATAAAGTTTTTACGTGTGTTAATGTGTCGCCAGCCAACTCATCCATTTTTTCTTGCGACACTGACCCCACACCCTCTGTGCGTGATCGGGAATCTAAATTTTTCTGATGTGCTTCCAAACTATCGATGACTGTACGAACCCATTGAGGGTTGAATTGTCGAAGCTGTAAATCTTCAACTGGTAGAAGAGCTTCTTGAGTCAAAGACCACTGAATAGAGATTTGATTATCCTGCCAATCCACAGTGGCAAGACTGTGCCCCATGTAGCTCGGAAGTCCCTCTAGGGCACCAGCAAGGTATGATGTAATATAGGGAAACTCTTGTGATGAAATAGGAATATTAAAAGAAATTTTCTCGCCGTCATTCTTCCAGCCATCTATGGGGGGTTCAGGAGATAAAAAATACGACAGAAAGCGCGAAGGGTGCCCGTAAATATCGAGCGGCGATTCCACCATTTTTAAAACACTATCCAACACACCCCAAGAGCGTAGGGATTCACATGTGCGCCCCACTTCGTATGTGTATTTCTCGGGAAGATCCAAATAGATTGTATCCACCTGGCGTAAGATATCTTCCATCTTGGTCGCTTGCAGCCAGTAGGACGTATCGCGCAGTAATTCCACAGGACATTCACAGACCTGTAAAATCGATTGCACATCACAGCCTTGGCGTTCCAAGTACTGGAGTACTGAATTGGATATTTTACCACTGACAAGCACGATGTAGTTCTGCATCGAAAAAGCATGCAAAACAAGGTTGATCAGAGGGTAACAGCCATTGCGTCACCTCGTAATGGAGGTATCGCTCATTTTATTGCTCTATTTTAGGGCATATGGTCATTTTCAAGTCAATATTTACAGAAAATATCTGCCTAATGCTGCGACACATCCTTTATGTGCGCTATCTAGAGTTTGGAAAGACGTAAGATTTCCTGTTGCTCGAGACGTTTATGATGCTTTTTTGTTGGCAAAAAATTTCGAGCGCGGAAAAGGAATACGGTTGTCTTCGATTTCTTTCATAAAACTTGGCAAAAGACCTTGCGGTTCGATGTGTCCTTTGAGTTTGCCATCTGCTTGGCGTGTGAGTGTATTAATACGATAAATATCTTCTGTCTTGTATGTTCCATCTTCCCCTAAACCCACCACTTCGGAAATGGACATCACTTTACGAGAACCATCTGAGACACGCGAAATCTGAATCACTATTTCAATCGCAGAGGCGATCGAATAACGAAGTGCCTTTTCGCTCACCTTATTATCGCCACCCATAGCGAGCGCCTCTAAACGCAAAAGTGCATCTGAGGATGAGTTCGCATGAATAGTTCCCATACATCCTTTGTGACCCGTGTTCATAGCTTGAATAAGTTCCATACCTTCTGAGCCGCGCACCTCACCGACAATGATACGGTCTGGACGCAAACGTAAACTACTCTTTAACAGATCGTACATACTCACTTCGCCCTTACCGAGCTCATCCGCCATTTTGGTTTCAAAACGCACGACATGTTCATACTCAATCGTTAACTCACTGGCATCTTCAATGACAATAATACGTTGGCCGCGCGGAATACGACTACATAAAAGGCCTAGCAATGTGGTTTTACCAGAACCCGTACCGCCACTCACAAGAATATTTTTTCCTAAAAACATACAAATTTCTAAAAACTGAGCCGCATCGGGAGTAATCGCACCCCACTCAATATATTTTTTAAAATCCACTTTTGTCTTACTAAATTTACGAATACTCACAGTAGGTCCACTCATCGCACATGGTCGAATCACCGCATGAATACGTGAACCATCCGGCAAACGTGCATCCAAACGCGGTTCTTCGACTGTAATACGTCTTTTTACATATTGTGCAATGTTGTTGATCCCAGCGAGCAAATCATCTTCGGAGGCAAAGGTTGCAGGTGTGCGATGGAGCTTACCGCCACGCTCAATAAAAATATCATTAATACCATTGATTAAAATTTCTGTAATAGTTGGATCTTCGAGATACTCGTAGACGGGTGCTAAGTAGTTTCTTAGCGACTCTTTAAATAACTCTTTTTCTGAAGCACTACTCATCCATTCCTCTGATACTTACCGGAAGCTCGCTATTGGTCTGTGCCGGCTGACGCATCTGCACTGGTGGTACAGGCTGTAAGTTCTCATCGGGATTATAAACTAAAACTTTACCGGTAAACTCGGCCTCTGGACAATAATAGGAGTACGTTCCTTCTTTTTGTGGCCGCACAGTAAATGTCACCTCATCACCAAAAAATGTACCATGATGTTCCGAGAAAGCATCAAGCATAAAGCTTACATTTTTTTTATCTTTATTTACATTGACCACAGTAACTTGGTAAACATGGTCTTTTCTTAAACGCAATGTTTGGGGTACAAATCCGTGATTGGTATTGGCAATCACCACTTCCTCTTTGGGTTCTTCTTTTTCGAAAATTTGCTCTAGAGGGTTAAGATTTTTTTCTTTGGCAAATAAAGAGTCTTGCTCTAATCTTTGCAAATCTTTTTGTCGGCGAGACAAATCAATTTTCCAATCTGCAAATGCCGAATATGTTGTCAACATCATGCTTAGTAAAATGAAAAGCTTCATAGTTACTCCCTAGTGAATCACCGTATTCGAATGGAAATACATCAATTCCTTCGCTACTAGCATTGCCAGATAATTAAGAATGCCTGCATCAAATGTCTGTAGCTCCATCATCAAGTGATTATAATCCCCGTCACATTTGTTTACAGCTTCGATCACTGGATCTAACATCCATGGTTGGGTGTCGAGTTTTTCAAACTCATTCGACCAATCCATTTTAAGTACGGGATCAATCACTCCCATGTGATAAAGAGCATCAAACACACGCTGTAAATCGCCTTGCAAAAACATTGTTTCCCCCTTGATCATCCATGATCAGCTAAGAAACATTTCGGCTCATTTTGAGAAACACTTAAGGCTGTTTACTTTTGAGACAAAAATCTAGACTAAGGGTTTCCTCGACTTTGTAAAGTCGATAGACCAATAGCCGATAAGACAGTATGCACTGGATACTTATATTCCATCTCTTTTTTTTAAATGCAGATCCTTTGGAAGATATCAGATGCCGCGACAATGCCCGTGAGAAGCATGATCGTGTTCTCGCGGTTTTAGCCAGTTGCTATTTTAAGAGTATTGACGCCTCTCTTAGTTATGTTACTACCAAAAATTTTAATTGCCCGACGTACCCCAACCCCACAACCTCGCCAGACCCCGCCAAGCCTGACGCAAAAGGCGGTTTTCGTGGTATTGATGCTTTTGGTAACTCTAAAGGTTTTGCTGGTATGTTAATTTGTAAAGATAGTTATGGTGAGTTTGCCTACACATGCACACAGTGCCAGTCTCACTCGTATCTAAATACCCAGCTAGATAGCACGTGCGTGGAAAACATGTATTCTCAAGAATTACATTACTGTGATACTCTAGCATCAGCGCGTATGAGTTACCAACATCGACCGGGCGAATCGAGACCCGTAGATAACAGTGGTAACCCTATTGGAGATTGGTCGGATATTCCTTAATTATTGATAAACGCATAAATAAGGTGACTCTCTCGCGGGCATCCTTCTCAGAAGCGACAGCACGCTTCCCTATTGACGAAGATCGTACAATCCTACATCAGACAGCGGGTGTGTGCCCATCCACTTCATGAGTTTCACGAAATAATGACTGTACCAATCTTGCTCAGCAGAAAGATCTAAGCCCATTTGAACTCGATCATATTTTCCAAGAGCAACACTAAATTTTTCTGGATTGGTTACATACAAACGCAGCTTATTGTCCTGAGAATTCTCATTCATGAAGCTCAACCATTCCGCGACAGTCATGACACTACCAGAAAAAGTATCCATCACTAACCACTGCCCCTCGGTAGAAAGCACGGCGGTTGCCACATGAAATTGCCACTTTAAACCACCCGATTCCATTGGCCCCACAACCCACACTTTTTTGATCGAATCTTTGTTTACTCCGGCTCGCAAAAGCGCCAAGTGAACATAGGTGGCTCGCCCAAAACAAAAACCTATTTCTAAACCGTTCTTGTAGTCGTAAAGTGCATAATCACTTACAATGGGGTTGCGATTAATTGATCGCAATGTGGCGACCGCAAAATCTCGATCCACAGCATAAACACGTTTTTGAGTCGGTTGTTTTGGTTGATAAGCGTCCAAAGACTGTAAAACTTGGATGTTCGTTGCTGCAATATCTGCTGGCGTTTTTCCAAAAACGTCATTGCGGTGCGCTTGCAAAAGATCTTTTGCTACTAAACTCTTAAGAGAAGTACGAAACTCCTCTGCTGTCTGCGTATTCGCATAACTCATGCTCAGCGCACAACAAATAATTACCGAAAAAATAATCTGAGAAAAACGAATCAACAGCATCACAAAAACTCCTTGAAGACAAAAGTGTCGCCATCATACGCCCATCCAATAAAACGTCTAGAGTTTCGTAATTGGGTTGTAAAAAAGTAAACACTTTAACGAGACCTCAAATAACATCTTAATGGGGAGCATACTTTTGATATAGCTCCTTGTAGGTATTCACCTTTTCTGGCTCATTTTTTATTTCAGAAATATGAGCTAAATAACTATAAGAAGGATAAAAATCAGGGGATAACTGTATCGCCTGTAAAAAGCTTTCCTCGGCTTTACCTACTTGATTTTGTTGTAGAAAAATAATCCCCATATTGTGATATGTTTGGGGATATTTTTGATCTCTCAAGGCGATTTCATATTGCTCAATGGCCTTGTTCAACTCTCCATGATCACTGTACGCCATCGCCAGTCCGTGGCGCGCCCTAGCAACCGATGGATTTTGCTCAAGGATATGAGTAAATAAGGTGATCGGACTTTGCCAAACTTCACTTTGCTGATAACTCCTCCAACCACTAAAGAAAATGAGCCCTGTGATGCTGGTAAAGCCGGTATATTTTAAGATTTTGTTGTGGCTTAGGAGTTGAGAAATCAAACTCCCTCCCATAAGAAAAAAAGAAACACTCGAAAGATACAGCCAATGCTCCAAAAAAAAACTATTCAACGGCATGACGATACCTGAATGCAAAAAGTGGGCACCCGCAAACCATAATACCACAAAGCTCGACCACACCCCCCAACTCTGACGATAGCGCCAAAGAACAATAGGTATGGCAAGCGCTGAAAGCAGCATTGCTGTCCCCATCGTAACGGGAGTATACCAAAAATCGGTGTACACTGGAAATGGTCGATCGATCGACAAATGCTCGGGCCATAAAAGCACTTTGAGATAACTGGGCAGCGTCGCTAAAAACGTATATATCCGATAAAGTATGTTTTCTGAGTATATGTTCTGTTGTTTAAAAAAGGCGAAATCGCCATCAAAATTTAAAATGGTTTTTCTTAAAACCGCATATGCTAAAGACATTAGCCAAAATGGTAGGGTCTTTAAATAGGAACGCCATACAAAACGTTTTTCAGAAAAATAAAAAATACCCGCAGTTAATAATGTTACACCCAGCACTCCGGTTTCTTTACTCAACAGCGCAAACAAGAAGCAAAACCACCCCACAATCATTCTTTTAGCAGTCATCGTGGGCAACATGATATTTAGACCCAGTAAAAGAAAAAAAGAATAGAGCAAATCCCCAGTACCGCTCATGTAGGTGACCACTTCGACATGTACTGGATGCACTGCCCACAACAAAGCCACAAAACACGAAACAACGAGTGTAAAACCTAATTTCTGACTGAAGCGATAAATTAAAAGAGCGTTTATGGTATGGATCAATACATTTAAAAAATGAAACGCCACAACATCAGCGCCAAATAATTGATATACGATGAGATAAATAAAAAATTGTATCGGTCGGTAAAAAGAATCTTTAAATCCAGATCCAGCTGTTGAATTGGATGTAAAAATATCTAAAATATTAGACCATGACTGCAAAAATTTATTTTTGACGATAAAGAATTCGTCGTCATAAACAAAAGCATAATGATAGACGTTACTGTATACTAAAAAAATAATGGCAATAATCAGAGTCCACCCAAGATAAGGGCGGACCCGTTTTTGGTACAACTCTACTTGGTTAGAGAACATTGGCGGCGAGCTCCGCAAGCTCTGAGCGCTCTCCTTTGGTTAAGCTACAGTGAGCAGAAATCTCATAACCCTTAAAACGTTCAACGGAATATGTGAGACCGCTGGTCGCACTGTCGACGTAAGGATTATCGATCTGATAAGTATCACCCGTCAAAACCACCTTCGTTCCCTGTCCCGCCCGCGTGACAATTGTTTTGATTTCATGAGGTGTTAAGTTTTGTGCCTCATCGACAATGAAATACTGATTGGGAATAGAGCGACCGCGAATGTAGGTTAGTGGTTCTATGTTGAGCATGCCTTGATTGATAAGCTCCTGGGCACGACCGGCCGCTTTTTTATCGGCACCCATTAAGAATTCCACATTATCAAAAATGGGTTGCATCCATGGATTGAGTTTTTGCTCGATGTCTCCAGGAAGATAACCAATATCTTTACCCATCGGGAAAATAGGACGACTCACAAGAAGGCGCTGAAAACGACCCTCATCTAACGATTTATAAAGACCGACGGCAAGTGCGAGTAAGGTTTTTCCAGTGCCGGCTTTTCCTACCAAAGAAACAAACAAGACCTCATCGTTAAGTAATGCATCGATGGCAAAAGATTGCTCCACATTGCGTGGATGAATCCCCCAAATCCCTTCATTGACAGTAAGAAGAGGAATCATGCCCCCTTTGCGCTTATCATAACGACCGATAGCACTGTGATTTGGGTTTGAGGCGTCTTTGGCAACGATGTATTGATTCGGCACCAGGTGATACGATTCATCAAGTGGTAATATTTTATTTTCGTAGAAATGATTGATGGCATCGGCGTCTACTTCCAACTCCACGTGACCGGTATATAATTCATCTACTGAAACACGCTCAGGCTCATAGTCTTTCGCATTGATACCAAAAACATCCGCCTTAATTCTCAGATTGATGTCTTTGGTAACTAACTCCACCTTCGCTTGTTTATTTAATTTTTGTAGAGCAAAGGCTGTCATCAAAATACGATTATCAGCTTTCATTTCTGATAGTTCAGCGGGAAACTCATCGGAAGTGCGGTCGGGCTCGACAACAATTATCGTATGACCATCCTCTAACGGAACACCTTTGGCTAAGGATCCTTTGGATCTTAAGACGTCAATAAAACGGCTGAAGTGACGCGCATTTCTGCCGTTTTCGCCTAAATCTCTTTTAAAGCGATCTACCTCTTCGATAACCGAAATAGGTATATGCACGGTCGCATCTTTAAATTTGCTAATTGCTAAGGCATCAAACAGAATCACATTGGTATCAAGAACGATTATACGATTAACAGACAAGCTCAACCCTCCTCGAGAACAGGATGTTCATGCGACCGTTATTGCCGCATACACTTTATTGGACTGTATAGAGGCGACATTGTAAACGAAAGATTGAGGCACATTGCAGCAGTGGGGCGGGAAATAAAGTGTCAAAAAAAAGGAAGCTGCGGAATACCTATAAAAGGTATTTCGCAGTCACTTTTACTGAGAGGACATGCTTAATTATTTGCGGTCGCCTAAGTTTGAGACGAGAACATCGCCATGATCTGTTTTTAAATAGGCGCTGACGTGCTCAATAAATTTTGCAAAGTGGAACAGAGCCACATCATTAATCGTATCCTTTTGAAAAGAAGAGCCGTAACGATATGTGCCTTCTTCTTCAACAAACTGAATGTGGTTAATCTTCACCACAAAAGGAAAATAGGTTTGATGGTTCATGTACACACGAAGAGCGACCATTTCGCCAACACGAAACTGCCCCGCATCCATATACATATCGAAAGCAAGCCCATTTTCAGAGATATCGTAAATACTACATCTAGCAAGGCCCTGCGAAGGAATAATCAAATGAAGTCCGACAAACTCCTGTAGGAGGGTGCGTTTTACGCCCCGCCGTTCTTCTTCGATCATCTCTTGACGACGTTCTGTCAAATTGACAATGGGTTGCAGCGGATCAACGACCCCCTGTTGCACCACTGGCGATTTTATAAACTTCTTCTGACCTCGTTTGGTCCGATGCTTCTGCAAGTCAATAACATTACCACTTGAGCTCATTCCCCCTCCATGTGGTATTCTTATCGGAGCTTTAATGTCTCAGCTTTAGGCATTTTAAAGCTTGAGGTAGAATAAAAAATGCAGTCTTTTCAGGCATTTACAATCAGCTTGCTTCTCCATATTGTGCTCTTACTGCTCATGAAGATCTATAGCTATGATATGCAATTAGAGAAAAAAGAGATGAAAAAATGGTTGGTCTTTGAACAACAAGAAAAACATCAGCCGTTGATGGGCGAAAAAACGGTACGCGTGAAAAAAGAAACGCGCACACGTGTGACAAGCCCCGCCGCCATGAATTCTTTAAAACCGGAAGAGAGTACATCAAAGGCTTTCCAAGAGTTACGCCATCCCACGTTCGGCAATAACACCAGTATTAAAAATTTTTCGCCGCGCTATACCCCCACAGAAGATGATGTTTTTATTCACCAAGCAGCACGCCCCTCTGAAAGCACCCGCCAACGCTTGCAATCTTTCTTACCCCATGAATTGGAGTTGGGAGATGTGGTCGCTCTGAATACTGACCAAAATGAATTTTACTCTTTCTATCGCAGAATGGCCGAAAAAATTGTCTGGCCATGGGCACAAAGTGTAAACGCAGGATTTGAGAAAATGCGCTTATCTGGTCAAATTGGCTCTTCGCCTAAAGCGTGGGTCACCATTGTGGAAGTCATTCTCGACAACAAAGGAAATGTTTTATCCACACAGCCTCTGCAACTAGCCGGTGATTCAGACATCGATAGCGCGCCGATAAGTGCTTTTAAAAATGCGAAGACTTTTCCCAACCCGCCCATTGAAATGGTCGATGAGGATGGCTATATTCATATTCGTTATAAATTTGTAGTCTACTACACACCTCGACCCACAGGACCATAATATCCCGATTCGCGGATAGATTGGGGCAGGATCAGAACCACGAAAACTATACTAGAAAAAAGGCCCGCTGGAGAGACTCCTGGACCTGTCCACTTTATGAGGAATTGCTAGAATAAAACGATGTTTCGCAGTGTCTTATTTTTCGCCTTTGTGGCGTGTGGTTTTCCTTTATCTGCTCTTGCAGATTTCAATAGCTATTTTGAGTTGGGCTTATCGGGAAATTACCGCAAAACATTTTTGACAGATACAACCACAGATGAGCGCGCTTATGATCAAAGCTCCGCCTATGTTGCCTCTTTTGCCTACTATTTTCGTGAAATGACCGCACTTGAGTTTAGCTACAGTCAAGGTTCGAATAGACGCTACATTCCTTCATCAACTATCACCTCAACCACAACTCATAAGTATACTCTCTACGGCGCCGATTTGATTTTTACATTCGGCACACGACAAGATCGCTGGATACCTTACATCAAAGCCGGCGTTTCTTATTTTGATCGTAAATCAATTGAATATCAATATATCGACAACTCCACCGGATTACCTTTACCCACAGAACCTGTAGAGTTACGAGCCGCTGTAGTTCCTAGCGGCGGATTTGGAATGCAATTTCGCATCTCCAATCAATTATCGTTTAAATTTGGCATCGATGTGTGGACCAGTGGTGCCATCAATAAAAAAGTGAAAGACTTTGATTGGGCAGGACGTATTGGGATATCCTGGTTTCTATGAAGAAGGTTTTATCTCTATCACTATTCATTATTTTTGGCTGCACACGCTGTCATATTGGTTACATAGCTAGAAATGCCTACGAACAAGCGCGACTGCTGAAAAGTGCAGAGCTCATTGCGGATGTGTTACAAAAACCCGATTTTAATGAGACCTATAAACAAAAACTTCATTTAGTTCAACAAGCAAAAGCTTTTGCTGAAGATCGCCTACTTCTTAAGAAAACAAAAAACTACACCACTTACGTAGAACTGCATCGCCCTTATGTGACATATATAGTGAGTGCCTCACCCAAAAATGAACTCAAATATTACACGTGGTATTTTCCAATTGTTGGCAGTGTTCCCTATAAAGGCTACTTCAATGAGAATGGCGCACTGGAAGAGGCCCACGATCTAGATGAAAAAGATTACGATACTTACGTACGCGGCGTAACGGCCTATAGCACACTCGGTTGGTTCAAAGATCCTATCCTGTCCTCGATGATGGGCTATTCCGATTACGATCTCGTCAATACAATTATCCATGAGACGGTACACACGACGGTTTACATTAAAAGCAATGCTAATTTCAACGAGCGCCTGGCGACCTACCTGGGAGATCTCGGGGCTCGTCTTTTTTTTACAGAAAAAGTAACGGATGCTAAAGAACTTTTAAAAACCGCTCAAGAAGAAGATCACGATCAAAAAATATTTAGCGAATTTATTTCTAAGAAAATTAAAGATTTAGAGGATTGGTATAAAACCAATCAGAAAAATCCCAATTTAGAAAAAGAACGCCAAGAAAATTTGGTACAGATTACGCAAGATTTTGCACAGAATATTTTACCCCAATTAAAAACAAAAAAATACCATAGCTTCGCTCAGGCCAAATTAAATAATGCCAAGCTTTTGGGATTTAAGCTGTACATGAATGACCTCAGTGATTTTGAAAAACTCAATGAAAAACTAGGCGGTGATTTTTCTAAAATCTTAGCTTATTGCAAATCCCTCGAAAAAGAGGACGACCCAGAAAAAGCTTTGAAGGACTATGTTCATTCTCAACGCTGACAAAGCTCTAATGCTTTGCCAGCTTGGATCTTTAACGTTTTTCTTATCTAGACGACCTCTAATTCGACTTCATAAATTTCATTCTTAGAAAAGAAATCTCTGATCTTCATCACCGCATGACGATAATTAGCTTTAGCTGTATCGTAAGGGCACTCCATAATTTCAGCTACTTCCTTAAAGCTTAATTCCTCGAAAACCCGCAGTTCAACCGTTTGTTTTTGTTTTAACGGTAAATTTTCGACAGCCGTCTTTAGATAATCGAGCAATTGATTATGAAAAATGCCCCGCTCAATGAAAGATGGCACCCCAATAACGGTATCTTCAATAGAGTCAAACAAACGAAACGATCTTAATTTATTTTTTGCCGTATTTACCGCAATACGAAAAAGCCAGTTTTTAAACGATGACCGCCCCTCAAAGTTTGGTAAATACAAATAGGCTTTTAAATAAGCCTCTTGCAGAACATCACGAGCCATTTCTGGATCACGAAAATACCGACTCAATACACGCATTAAAGATCTTTCATATTTTTTTACAAGCACTGTAAAAAAACGCGTATCACCATTTAATATTCTACGAATAATCTCTCCCTCATCTCTACAGCCCATCATTTTCTACCCCCAAATATCTCATTTTGAATTTATTTCTAGACACCAGTTAAAGCAGTACCTTTAGGAGCGAATCCTAATGTTCGCTCCTATAATCTATTGGCGGATTCCCTTCCCCATTTTGGTCTTCCTGACCGCTGCTTTATTTTTTTGATACTATTGTCGTGATTGAGTTCGCTCAATTTTATTTACCAATGAAGTCCACATCCCTATATCTTGTTTAGAATCCACATTACACGTGAATTCACCGCAACTCCTTTTGTACATCCATTGTACATTCTTTCATTTTTAAAGAATTATAAAATCGAACGACCTAGATATTATGGTCTCGGGTTCAAAAGAGATGAATTTTTCCAGTACTTGATGATGGATTTCGTATAAATAAATATCCTCATACATTCTCCTCTTCTTTGTGATGGTTTGGCGGGTTTATTTTCCCCTTCTACCCCTGATGCCTCCCCAAAATGGCACCAGTGGGATCAATATAGTAATAATGGGCTATAAACACCAATCGATTGTTTTTATAGAAGCTATAAGTAGCCATCTTATTACTACATGCCTACTGCGAGTTAGAATAGAAGCCTTCTTGATGCTAAAAAAACAAAAGCTACTTTTTTAAAGTAGCTTTATTATTTTTTACAATACGATATGTTCTTTAAAACCTATTTTTGATATGGCACTCGTAAGTTAAAGGCAAGTCACCCGGTTTCGACCAGAGTTCTTCGAAGCATAAAGTGCTGTGTCAGCTTTTGCGAACAATTCATCGAAGGTGGACATCTCTGCTTCGAGCTCCGATACTCCGATCGATACGGTTACAGGAATTTTTTTCGTTTCAAACATAAACTCATGTTTCTCGATGGTCTGACGAATGCGCTCGGCAATTTCTTCAGCAAATTTAATGTTCGTGCCCATTAAGGCAATCACAAATTCTTCACCACCAAAACGGGCAAAGTAATCATCTGTACGAATAAGGCGAGACTGAATGACTTGCGATAGTTCTTTTAAGACAAAGTCTCCACCTTGATGGGTAAAAGTATCATTGATTTTTTTAAAATGATCCAAATCAAAAACAATTAGCGATAACGGCTGATTTAAAAGTTTCGAACGTTTTACCAGCTCCACACCTTTTGCGGTGAGTGCACCTTTATTCCATATACCCGTCAATGCATCTTTTTCGCTCTTCTCTTGCATGTTTTGTGCGGCAACCGCCTCTAAACTTCCTTGCGCTAAAAACTTAAAAAGAACACTACCTACTTTGACTTGATCATTGTTCTCTAATTTTTTGGGAACAAAGGGTGGAATAGCACTACCATTGACAATGGTTTTATTGGTTGAATCCAAATCGATAATCGATACTTCACCAAATGACATGGTTAAACGCGCATGGGATTTACTCACACTGCGATCATCAATAAAAATATTAGAACTCATCGAACGACCAATAATAATATCTGAATTATCTAAACTCCAGTGTCGTCCCACGTAACCTGCAGGTCCCATAAGAAGAACAATCGACGGTGGCATCTTAGACACTTGCTGCAAACGGCGATCAAAAGTGAGGGTTTGCACGACACTTGTTTTTTCATCGCTGCCGGTAAAGGAATCGTCAAAATCCACTTTCTTTGCTGATGACATGTACTCTCCTAAAGCTTTGATATCTAATAATATTTCTCGGAGAGTTTTTTGCAAAACTTAAGAATTATGAATTATTTTTGTGTCAAAATAGAACGGGCCAAAACTTTACCGCGCTCAACTCCCGGCTGATCAAATGGATTAATATTTAAAGCCATCCCGAGGGCCGCGACGGTTAATTCAAAAGTCATAAAAAGATATCCTAACGAAGCTTCGCTTAAAGTCGCGGTCGATAACGTAAAAGCCGGAACATTTTCTTCTTTGAGCGCCTGCTCTGTAGCAATGGCTTCTGCCTGAAGTAACTGGCCAATAGACTTGTTCAAAAGAGGTTCTGTTGCTTTAAAAAAAGTTTTTGCCAATGGTTGCTTTTCGCTCTCTGATTCCATGACGCGAAAAAAAGTCACCACTTTTTCCTGAGGTCCATGGGCTACCTGTTGGAGAACAGAATGTTGGTCGGTAGCGCCTCGACAAGCGATCGGCATCGCCACACTGGTGGCCGCAGATCCATCCAATGTCTTTTTCTTACCTAAAGACTCCGCCCACAGCTGTTCGATCCACATACCAAAGGTTTTAAGATCATCACAATAGGAAAAAAAATACGCCGCATGCGCCCTGTTCTCAAGGGCCAGCCAATATTCGCTCATGAGATTTTGGGTAAAGTCTCTATCTTGAATACAGACTTCCGCTCCTTTGAGCAGCATCTCCACATCCAAACCGGCAAACGCCGCTGGAAAAAGTCCCACTGCGGTTAAAACAGAAAAACGTCCACCGACATCTAGTGGAACAGGCAAAATTTCTACATTTTGTCCTTTTGCCCAATTGTAGAGGTCATTACTTTTTTCCTCGGTAATCACCACACAGTTATCACTGAAATGATTGATCCCTTTTTCTTGCAAAAATTCGCGCACGCACTCCGCTTGAGTCAAAGTTTCGATGGTGCCGCCACTTTTAGAAATAAGCACCCACAACACGCTTTCGAGATCATTTACTTTATTAAGCTTGCGGTAAAAAGTTTTGCTATCCACATTATCAAAAAAAAGGATTTTATGATCTTCAATCCAATCTGGACGTAAAGACTCGAAGAGGCTGATCGTACCAAGGGAACTACCACCGATACCCAAAATCGCTATACGTTGAAATTTTTCTCGCTTTTTATGAGCAAGAGACACGATACGCTTGAGCTCTTCTCGGCGTGCAGATATGTTAAAAAAACCGATATCTTCTTTTGCCAAAAGGGCCGCAAACGATTTTGCAGCAATTGCATCCAGCACTGTTTTCTTTTCTGTAAATCCCTGACTATGGCTTAAAAATTTCCACATGTTTATGAACGTACATAATGGCCACACGCTTAGCAAGTTTTTTATAACAAGAAACCATGATGGCAGCGAAGCAGGAGCTGTCTCTGCCAGAGAGTCTCGGCAAGAAAACCGCTATCATTTAAGCAACAATCACGTCTTCTTCGACCTTATGGTACCCCTTCCACTCCTTAAGGTAGCACAGTGGCCGCTCTGTCTCATAGTCAATATACACGAATGTCAGTTTGGTAATTTTACCTAGAGATTTTAAATCAAGAGACGTGATGTCTGTCCACGTACCGGTATTAAAGTATTCTTTGCCGCCCTCCCACTGGCGGTACTCATAAACATGGGTGTGACCAAAGATCACGGTATTTACCGATTCATGGCGCAAAATGCGATGGGCAAATTCGCTTAAGTCCGGAAAAATAGCACTCTCCAAGAGAGTCTGCACAATCCGTTTAATAGGAAAATATTTGGTAGGGTGGGAGACGAACATGGAACGTAAAAAATAAAACATGAGTTTAAAAAAAGTGACAAAGGTAAACCAAGTTTCGTTGACCAGTGCCCAACGCAGCAAGCGATTAAACGGTCGCACTTTATCTATATGGGGGTGCTTTTGTTTAATTTTCATCACAAATTCGATAAAGAAATGGGAACCGAAAGGCAAATTTAAAATCGGTTCGGGAAGATCTTTTTTTAAAAAGAATTTTTTTGGATCAAAACGATTAGCAGCTTCGTGCATGTGTCCATGTTCTATATGAATTCCATCAAAATTATAGGCAATGTTTTTAAATTTTACGGTTGTGCCCACAGTATGATTAAAATAGGCCCGTAACTGTGGCCACAGCATCGCCTGATCGTGATTACCTACAATATAAGTGATCGAGCGATGGGGCGCTGCCGCGAACTCCTTAAGAGCGCGAAAAACTTTTTCCTGACCAGCAATGATCATTTTAAGTTTTTCTAAAGCCACACCCTCGGTAACAACAGTTAAAAAATGGCCGCGATAATCAATTTGCAGAAAATTAAGGAAATCGCCATTTATAATGAGTTCGACTTCATAATCGCGATATTTCCCAGAAGAGTAAAAATCAATAAATTCAACAAGTTTATCTTCGAAATAGAATTCTTCTAACGGGTTTGTCATCCCATTAGCCAGCTTTCTGCCTTTGCCTAGATGTAAATCACTGATGACAAGTTTGATTTTTTTCATAATCGCGTCGGCTATTCTGCTTTTTTCAACACCTCGAAGTCAACACCGAAGTCCCCTTCCAGACGAGTTAAGGCAATCCGTAAGGCTCTGACTACAGCACGAACTGTTTGTTGTTGTTCTTGTAGCTTCTGATAATGTTCTTTATTTTTGTCGCGATAGGCTTCCATCTCTTGCTCGAGTTTATCTGTGCGACGACGCAATTCCAAGATCATGCGATCTTTCGATTTGAGGAGTGCTGCTTCTTCTACTTTTGCAAGTTCCAAGCGGTATTCAAGATCGCGTTCGCGCTTACGAATCGCTTTAAAGTTACTCTCTACTTTTGCTTTTAAATCCGAATTCGCTTGCTTGAGCTCATTATTTTGTCGTTCTTTTTCGTGAAGCGAGTCTTTCAAGATCTTCATCTCTTGATTTAACGTTTCGCGCACCTCAACAAACTCTACTTTAACACGTTCTAGCTGCGCATAGTAATCTTCACTGAGCACTTTAAAAGTGTCTGCGGCAGAGAGAAGCTCGTCATTCTCTTTGCGCAACACTTCTAGTTCATTTTCTAGATCATTGATCTTCTCTTGCGCCACACGTAAGTGTTCTGATTGCTTTAATAAGCCATCCACAGAGTTAAACTGTTCAAGGCCATTACCGTCTGCTTCATAGACATCACCATAACTCACTTTTTCTGTCTCTTGCTGACGGTTACGACCGGCGGTAATTTCTCGATAGGTGGTCTCATTTGTCGATGCCGTTACATGTGCCGTTGTGGCATCGTCTTCGTTGTTATTCTCGTCAGATAAAACCGCCGTACCCTCGTCTTCATAAGCCGGCGAAGATATTTTTTCGACGTAACTTTGCTGCCCCGAAGACATAACACGAGTGGAGTGATCATTGGCAGCATCATCGTCTTGATTGGATTCGTTCTCAGATTCAAAATCTGTTTTCAGAGCTGTCTTTTGTTCTTCAAAAGAAATATCTTCATCCAGAAGATTCACCTCTTCCGGAAGAGAAATCTCTTTTTCTTTCAAAGATTTCAATTTACTTGCCGCTTTGCTTTTCTTGCTCTTCATCAGCTCTAAATATCGGAATTGACTTCATTTAAGTTGAAGAATTTGACGACTAAGACACGAAGACTAGTCTTTGATAGAGCTACTAAATCCCATACCTAGCGCTTCATCGAGCTTCTAGTCGTAAGCTTATCCATTTGAATGGCCCTATTTTGTGCAACGCTTTAAAAACGAGTTCCGCAGCGAAGCGAGGACTGTTTGAGCTTTTTAAAGCGTTGCACAAAATAGGGCCATTCAAATGGATAAGCAGTCATAAACGCGTAAAAAGAAAGCCTCCCAGATTCTGGAAGGCTTTTCTCTGGATCAAAGGCCGGCACGCCCTAGCCTGGTACTTATTCCGCGCTGAAAGTAGAAATCTCAAGAAGCTTTGCTCGTCTTTGCGTGAGCTCACCAGATGTGGCTTCGCGTAGTCGTGCCATACCGAATTTTTCAACGGTCATACTCGCCATCGCCGTACCGTGGACGCAGGCTTTCTTAAGTGTATGTAAATCAAATTTGCCAGCCTTACACAAATAACCAAAACAAGCCCCTGCGAAAGTGTCTCCAGCTCCCGTTGGATCTGTAACAATCGAAATCGGATAGGCTGGTAAAACCGCCATGCCGTCTTGCGTACGCACAAACACACCGTACTCTCCACGCTTAATCAAAACCGCTTTGGGTCCCATTTTTAAAATCTCTTCTGACGCCGAAATGGCGTTTGCTTTTTCAGTGAGAAGCTTTGCCTCTCCCTCATTAATAAAAAGAATATCGATTTTTTTAAGAAGAGCCTTCACATCTGTAACTTTAGACATGATCCAAAAGTTCATAGTGTCCATGGCAGTTAATTGTGGTTTTTGGATTTGATTTAAGACATGCATCTGCAATACAGGATCGATATTAGCTAAAAACACATGGCTACTGCTTTTAAAATTTTCTGGGAGTTTCGGATCAAAATGTTCAAAAACATTGAGCTCTGTTTGTAAGGTGATCGCTTCGCTTAAATCACCCTCGTACTTTCCCTTCCAGTGAAAAGTTTTGCCATCCTTAATTTTTTGAATACCTGACACATCAATATTTTTGCGTTCTTTAAGAACATTCTCATCGGCATCGGTGTAATCATTGCCAACCACTCCCACAACACGGACAGGAGCATAATGGCTCGCCGCTATAGAGAAAAAATTGGCCGAACCACCCAAACTTTTTTCCACTTCTCCCTCTGGACTCTTAATTGAATCATAAGCAAGACTACCCACCACTAAAATTTCTGACATACACAACTCCTATCATTCACATCAGGTACACATAATTTAAATTTTTAAAACGAACAAAAGATAGCAAAAACCCATCATAAACGCATGGCTATCAATGTTAAAAATTAATTTTTTTCCGAAAAAACAGAATGAACTATCCTAAAACACCGGTTGCTACTTCTTGAGCATGGGGACGTCCATCGTATTTAGACGTTAATTGCCCACAGGCAGCATAAATATCTCGACCCATGGTGCGACGGATGGTTGTATGAAACCCGCGATTTAATAAAATTTCTTGGAAGCGGTAGACCTTTTTACTCTCAGGACGATGAAACCCGGAGTCGGGGTGCTCATTGAAAGGGATCAAGTTGATTTTGCATGGAACATCTTTGACCAATTCGCACACTTCTAGAGCATTTTTTGGCTCATCATTGACATCCTTAAGCATAACATATTCGAATGTCACGCGATCTCGGGTGGCACGCGCATGTTCACGACACGCTTGCATCAACATATGTAATGGATATTTTTTATTAATCGGCATGATTTGATTGCGAACTTCATCGTTAGACGCATTTAAGCTCACCGCTAAACGCACACCCGCCTCAGTGATTAAGGGAATTTCGGGCACAAGTCCCGAGGTGGATACCGTGATTTTTTTGCGCGACAAATTGATACCACGTGAGTCATGCAGAAGCTCAATCGCTGGCCCCACAGATTGCCAATTATCTAGGGGCTCACCCATGCCCATAAACACAATATTACTAATACGAATATCGCTAGAAATACGCCCAACCACCTGCATATACTGCCCGACAATTTCCGCGACAGAAAGTCGACGCTTGAGTTTTTGTTTACCGGTAAAACAAAATGAACAGGCCATGTTACAACCCACCTCGGACGACACACACAGAGTATTGCGGTCGCTTGCAGGAATTAGTACCGCCTCAAAAGTAAGTCCCTTGTCGACTTCGAAGAGAAACTTTTGCGTTCCGTCTTGGCTCACTAGATGGCTCACCACGCGCGGTAAAGAAAAATCAAAGATAGAGGGAACTTCTTGGCGGAAATTTTTTGCCAAATTGGTCATGTTCTCGGGATTTAATTCCTTTTTCTCATAGACCCATTTAAAAAGCTGATGGGCGCGGAATTTCTCCTTGCCATGACTTTTGATAAGATCAGCTAATTGATCGTGGGTGTAATTGAAAAAAAGATGTTTTTCCATCCCGGAGGATATAACACAGCATGGAATGAAAGGAAACGCCCGAAACAGAAAAGGCTTCCTTCCCTAGGCTGAAAGGATCTTTATTCGAGGTGTTTGGAAATAAAAGCCCTAAGCTCCGCGAGGTCACAAGGGACACAACCAATTTTTCCTACCACCACACCCGCAGCGAAGTTCGCAAGATAACAGGCTTTTTCTAAAGACCAGCCAGCGGCAAGGGCAAGTCCCATAGCCGAGATGACCGTATCCCCTGCCCCCGTGACATCAAATACATTTTGCGCAAACGTAGGCAGATGTTTGGTTGTATTTCCTTCAAAAAGCTTCATGCCCTGTGACCCCAAGGTCACAACCATGTTTTCGCTATTGATAGCGCTTTTTAAAAGTTTACCCACTTTATCGACATTTTCGTTGTTGTCAGTCAGAGTCACTTCCAGCTGGCGAGCCAAAGAAAAAGCCTCATCGCGGTTGGGAGTCATCAGAAAGGCTCCTTTATAATAATTAAGCGGTGTGGTTTTATAAGGATCCACCAATACTTTTTTATTATGTTCACGACATTTTTGAATTAACTGTTGAGCTAATTCAACATCCATAACCCCTTTGGAGTAATCCTGTAAGATCATAATGTCGTAATTAGGAATGGCTTGAACGGCTTTATGGATCAACTCAGCTTTAACCTTTTCGCCTACGGGTTGGGATTTTTCAAAATCGACCCTGGCAATATGATGTTGCCCAGAAAGTAAACGCATTTTTCGGGTGGTTGGTCGCTCCCCATCAACCACCAAATCATAGGAACCCACATGGTGATTTTTTAAGAGAGCCTTCATATCACCAGCAGCAGTATCCGCCCCGACCACCGAAACCAAATGACACATTCCCCCCAGCGAGTGGATATTTTGCGCCACATTAGCCGCAAGCCCTAACCGCTGAGATTCACTCGCCACATCTAAAACAGGTACGGGTGCTTCCGGACTTAACCGCTTCACCTCGCCCATTAAATACATATCGATGCCAATATCACCAACAACAAGAACCTTTTTACCGGCCAGTTCACTGATATGCTCTAAAACCCATTTTGCATTTTCTATAATCATGATTCAAAACTAACCCATGGCTGGTCCTTGGACAAGCCCGAGCTTGGAGTGCATCTTTTAGCACCAAAATTTGACGATAGGCTGCAGCAAAGAGCGGTTAAGGGTTTAGATCCCGCCTAAGAAGTGTTGTGTCATCTAACCTGATTGGTGGATCAACTACGGTAAAAATGGCTAAAAGACGTTAGAAGTGGCGTGGTGCACTAGGACCGAACATCATTTGAGTCATTAAGACTCTTTCATTAAGATTAAACTTCTATACCTGGATCAAAAGAAAGACTTCAGTGTAAGTGGCTGAAAAGCGCCTGCGGTTTATCTGATGATCTGGATTACAATTTAACTCTATTTTGGAGCAAAAAATATATGGAACATATTACCGAAGGTAAGTTATTTAAAAACGTCATCAAAAACATCGAGTCTGCCGCCGCTGTCGTGAACTGTGACAAAAACGTTCTCACGCGCCTTCGCCAACCTCGCCGCTCTATCACTGTGAGTGTCCCGGTCCGTATGGACGATGGAAACGTTAAGGTTTTCACTGGCCACCGCGTTCAATACTCAGGAACTCTTGGGCCTTATAAAGGAGGTATTCGCTACCATCAAGACGTGGATATTAGCGAAGTGACTGGCCTTGCTGCATTGATGACCTTTAAATGTTCCTTGCTAAAACTTCCTTTGGGTGGTGCCAAGGGTGGTGTTAAGGTCGATCCCAATACTCTTTCACGCGCCGAGAACCAAGCCTTAACCCGCCGTTTTACGACGGAAATCGCTCCTTTTATTGGCCCGCAAGAAGATATTCCAGCCCCTGATGTGGGCACGAATGGCCAAACCATGGCTTGGCTCATGGATACCTACTCCCAACAAAAAGGATTCGCGGTTCCTGCAGTTGTGACAGGTAAACCTATCGAAATCGGCGGCTCTCTCGGGCGCGTAAGCTCCACCGGTTATGGTGTTATATATATTGCTGAAAAGGCTCTTCACACTCTGAATAAAAGTTTAAAGGGCAGCACGATTGCGATCCAGGGCTTCGGAAATGTGGGTCAACACGCAGCGATTCTGGCCTCTGAACTTGGAATGCGTATAACGGCAGTGAGTGACGTCAGCGGCGGCATTTTTAATGGCGATGGCCTCAACGTAAAAGACGTCCTCGAATACATTGCCAAAAATAAAGTTCTTAAGGGATACCCCAACGCACAAGAAATCACTAACGAAGAACTTCTCGTTCTTGATGTGGATGTTCTTGCCCCATGTGCTCTTGATAACGTCATCACAGGTAAAAATGCCGACAAAGTCAAAGCAAAGGTCATTGTCGAAGGGGCTAATGGTCCCGTGGATGCTGATGCCGACGCGATTCTCTCGAGAAAAGGAACTTTAGTTGTTCCAGATATTCTCGCAAATGGTGGCGGTGTGATCGTCAGTTACTTTGAATGGGTGCAGGATATTTCAAATTATTTTTGGGATGAAGAAGAAATCAATACGAATATGCGCAAAATCATTGTCGATGCATTCAACCGCACATGGGCATTGGCAAAAGAAAAAAATGTTGGCATGCGTAGTGCCGCCATGGGCGTTGCCATTAAACATTTGGAACGTGCTATGCTTCTTCGTGGACTGTATCCACGCTAATGTTTGCAATGAAACCCTGGTTGTGGCTCCCATCACAACTAGCGCATGATCTGGCTCAAAAAACTTTGCCGCTAACGGCTTCTTTGTTTTCGATAAAGAAGCCGTTACTCTACCGAGAAAAATCATGGCGCGGTCTTTACTTTCCTAATCCCATTGGTATCGCCGGCGGAATGGATAAAACAGGAGATTCTCCTGTTCACTGGCAAAAACTGGGCGCTGGATTTACCGAGATTGGTACCGTGACCCCTCGGCCGCAAGGACCAAATCCCGGAAAAATCATGGACCGTGACAACACGCACGAAGCACTATGGAATAAAATGGGCTTCCCTGGTCCCGGCGCACAAGCGGTAAAAGAGACGCTCTTACAACTTAAACCCGAATTAAAAATTCCATTATTTGTTAATATTGGGAAAAACCGCGACACGACAAATGAAAAAGCCAGCGAAGATTATATTTCTGGCTTACACACTTTTAGTGATATTGCCGATGTGTTTGTTATCAATGTCAGTAGTCCAAACACCAAAGGACTGCGCGACTTATTAAAACCTCAGTCGCTTAAAAATTTTTTGGAGCCCCTTATTGCCGCTCGCGAACATTTAAAATCTCGGCCCCCTTTGCTCATAAAACTGAGCCCCGATATGGAAGACACGGATTTTCTCTCGTGTCTAAAAACCACCGTAGACCTCAACATAGATGGTTGGATTTTAACTAATACTACGCAAGCACGTACCCCCGACAGTCCGTTTCCCAATGAAGGCGGTGTTTCCGGGAGCCCTCTTACTGAACAATCGAGAAAATGGCTAATGATGGCGCAAAAATATTTGGGCCCACAAAAACAAGATAAGCTCCTTGTCTCTGTTGGCGGCATTATGAACGCCCAGGAAATCCAAACACGACTCGATCTGGGAGCCGATTTGGTGCAAATGTACTCTGCATTTGTATTTCAGGGTCCTTTCTTTATACAAAACAGCATTAAGCGTTTAAAAAATAAGCAGTAACCTTCTGAGTCATTACATCCAATATGTGATTATGTATCCTGAACGGTATGACCTCGAAACGCCCTACCTGGATCCCTGTTGTCACTGGAGTACTAAAAAAAGGCCCACTCGTATTAGTGGGTAAACGCCCCGAAGGCCATACTCTTGCTGGCCAATGGGAATTTCCAGGTGGAAAAATTGAACTGGGTGAACAACCACAGCAAGCCTTGCGCCGCGAACTTTTAGAAGAACTCGGGATCGAGGCCGACATTGGCAACCTGATTCTCACATGGACGCACTCATATCCAGATGTTGGTATTCTGCTACAATTTTTTGAAGTTCTTTTTTGGAAAGGGGAGCCAAAGCCCGTACACCACACCGAGCTCAAATGGGTGACATTTAAAGAACTGGAAAAACTGGATATTCCCGAAGCGAATCGTAAACTATTACCCATGATTCGAAAATTCATCGAACCGTAGTATCGTGCCAAACTCTCCTTTAAGAACACAATGAAGAAATAAGCGGTATCAGCATCGCCCAGAGAGTAAACTCGCAAGCCCTGCGACCAACCGCTGTATTGCACCAGAAATGAGAATCAGACTTGGTACCTCCATGATTCTTTGGTTACAATATTCGTATGAGCTTACCTCAGTTTTTGCGGATTGCGATTATCGCCCCTAAATTTCCAATCACAAGCCACACAAACGTTTATGGTCTTATTTGGCCTATTTTAAAAACCTTGTCCAAACAGGGCCACGACATTACAGTGTTCTCGTGGAAAAGTGCTTTAGGGGAAGCGCAAATTACCGTGGAAAATGTGCGTATTCATTTTATTGGCGATGCCGCCAAGTCGAACAACATGAAAGACTTCCCGCGCCTAGTGTTTGAGGCCTTTTCGCGAGAGCACACCCAAAATCCATTTCATATTGTACATTCGCTCACCGATGACGCCATTCTTATCGCGCGCCGAAGAAAACGTTTTAAAGTAGCCACTATTTTTGATATTCAAGCGACTCACATAGAAGATGTTTTTACTTTTATAGGCATGTCGACAGATACCGTTTCCAGTCGTATTCGCAATGGACTTCGCATATCTTATACATTTCTTAAAAATTATTTTAATAAAGATCGTAATCTCCTAGCGCTTGCCGATGGCTTTTTTGTAACCAGTCCTCAGCAGCAACTCGTCTTAGAGCGCTATTACCTTTACCCACAAACTCGTATTTTTACTGTGCCCTACGGAATGGATATCCATGATCTTTCCCAGAGAGAAAAATCGGAACTTTTAAAAAAGCAATTGAGCATTCCACAAAATTGCAAAGTGGCTGTCACCATATCTGAAATGACCGAAAAAAGTGAAATGATCCATATCTTGCGCGCTTTTCAAAAAGTAACCATAAAGAAACCTAACTCCAAACTGTTGATTCTCGGCACTGGCCCACAATATAAAGCCATTGAATTTGAAATGCTCAACCTCGCCCTTGCAAGTAAAGTTGTTTTTCTAGGAAATGTCCCTCCTTATGAAATCTCAGATTACATCGATCTCGCCGATGTTTTTATTAGTTTAAGCAATCGGTCCATCAACGCCGACACCTCGACCTTTGAAGCTATGGCGCAGAAAAAAATTGTCATTGGCTCCGAGGTCAGCGCTCTTTCTAATATCATCGAAAACACAAAAGATGGCTTTCTTATACGTCCCGCTGACAGCTATGGGTTATCTGAGCTCATTATTGATATTTTCTCCCACAGTGAGCACTACGAGCACATTGGTGAAAACGCGCGCAGCAAAGTTCTTTCACTCTTTGATCTGGACAAGCTGGTTAGCCAGACTCTCAGTGCCTATATTCAAGTTCTGCGCTTAACGCGTCGCTACGATAATCATGCTGCGCAACCCGTAAAAAGACCAGAAATGGGACTTTAGACCAAGTACTACAATTCAACTTGAGAGTGTGGAAATTATTACTATAATTACAGATAGTTACCAGATTCCACAGGGAGAAATATGACGAAAGCGGATTTGATAGACATGATCGCGGAAAAAAAAGGAATCACACGTGTGAAAGCAGAAACGGTTGTGAACACCATTTTCGATACCATGGTGGAAGCTCTCCTCCGCGACGATCGTATTGAAATCCGTGGCTTTGGCTCATTTACCAATAAAGCCTACGACTCTTACCAAGGGCGCAATCCCCGCACCGGTGAAGTCATTGATGTCCCTGAAAAAAAATTACCCTTCTTTAAAGTCGGTAAAGAACTCAAAGACGATCTCAACAAATAGAGTGTGCACTCTCATCCTCACTTGAGAAGGCGTTTTCGTTATAGAATTAAGCTTTAATATCAAATATCTAGATAACTTTAATTGATGGAGTTTTAAGCCACTGTGATGGTTCTCTCGCGTCGCAGACTTTAAGACATAAATCTAACGGATCTAATTTTATAAAATATGGCATAACTGGCGTCTCGACTCCACCGAGATTTTTGTGTAGCTGCAAATAATCAGCAATTACACGTACAGCAATAACGGATTGGCTGGCAAACGTCGAAGCACCAAAAATAGGTATATTATTTGATTCTATCGTTTTCTGAAATTTCTCACGCACTTCGCGATCACATAAATAATCTGGTTCAGGTTTTAAAAAAACATCTGCTAAAAAATCAGCCGTTGGTTTTTTAATTTGTTCTTGATTAAATTGCATAAACTCCTCAAAGGTATACGCACTTCCCTGAAACTTATAGATATGTGTTCCAATCCCTATAATAAAACCAGAATAAATTGGGATATTGTTCTTTCTAGCGGCTTGATGAAGCCATTGATGAACATAAAGCGGTCCCACATCTACTTCATTAATGAGAACATCTAGATCTTCTACAAACTCTTCGGCATTGTCCTCGGTGATTCCTTGATCGTAGACCACTAACTCAAAATCCGTTGCAATTGTACGCAGCTCTTTAAATGAAGCATGCGCTTTCTTGCAACCCACCGTCTCTTTATTCGCTATAACTTGTCTATTGATGTTAGAAATTTCTATTGTATCCGGGTCTGCTATTTTAATATGTCCTACTCCAAGTCGAACCATAATTTCTGCGATATTACTGCCCATCCCACCTAAGCCAGCTATTCCCACTCGAAGATCTTTAAGCTTTTGTTGACCAGCTAAACCATTGAGCCAAAAATGATTTCGTTTTGTTCTTTGGAAATAAATTTCCTCGTTGAGTTCGGGAGCAAAATGATGTGACGCCCTTTGAGTATTAAGAAATGTCATAAGTTCACCTCAAATATTATGATGAAACAGTTAAAATCTTTTTACAAATAAAAATTATTTAACGGCATCTGCATTAAAAAACAAAGACTCTTTTTCGAGATGACAGAAATGACCACAGGATGAAAGGCTATGCACTTGAGCTTGAGGATATATCTGGCGCCAAGCTTCGACGTTTTTGTTTAGATCCAGCAATGGATCTGTTTCGCCAAAATAGATTTCAACTGGCCCCTTATAAGGGCTTATAGAAGGTTCTTTTTTTGTTTGCAAAAGATCATTTGCCACGTTTGTAAATGTATTTAACTCCATTGGACCCGCCTGCATAAAAAAATTTGCTACTTTTTCCCACTCTGCAGTAGAAGAAAAATAAAGCGGCATAAAATTAGGATACTGCATAATTAAGCCCACGCTCTGCCAGAAGCGCTCTGAACGCGAATATCTACTCTGAGTAGATAAAAACTGCGTTATTTGCCCCTGAAGATCCACATGACAATCTTTTTGGGTAACCACTTTTCTTAGTAAACAAATAAAAGAGTCCTCAAAATAAAATCCAGTTGCAATCATGGTTATGCGCGAAATAAGTGATTCATCAAGAAAACGGAGGACTTCATTTAGCAGCAAGCCACTAAAACTATGGGCAACCACATGTATGGGTTCACCCTGGATCTTATAATAAGACTCGATTTTATTTATAACGCTTTCAGTTAAATACTTAAAACCTCTGTCTTTTTCTTTAACATGTGGTTGGTTCCAAAAATCAACAAATGAATATCTATCTGCAAAAAAAGACCTCTCTACGTCCGCATTACCGCCCGGACCCATATGCAGAAAAAGTGTTTTTTCGTTTATAGAATTCATGTGACCGTCCTTCTAGAACAAATAAAAAATATTTACAAGACCAAACATTCAATTTGCTTTCTATGACTTTTATAAGTAAATAATTACGAAATTATGGCCAAAACAAATATTCATTCTCATCTTGCAAAAATGCTTGGGACATATGTCCTAGAATCACGTATAGAAAAAAACATTCTTCAATGTGATTTAGCTAAAAATTTAAAAATGTCGGGTCAGTTTTTGGGCCGTATTGAACGCGGAGAAGTGATGATCCCAAATCATGCCCTCATAAAAGCCGTTCAGATTTTAAACCTGCAGGAAGAGCACCTCAATAAGATTTATCGTATCGCTGGAGAATTACAAGTAAAGTCTCTTTTCGCAGTTGGCAACAAAGGTGCTAAAGCGAAACGTTATGGACTTGCCTAAAAGCTCCCAGACTCCCTCAAAGATAATTCGCAGTTTCGTAACAGAAACTGGGATTCCATTACTTACTCTTTCTAATGCGTGTGAACTTCAATCCATTGAAACTTTAAAATGGTGGTCCGGGAAAAGCCAAATCATGCGATTTAAACACATTGCTAAGCTTGCAAATTATCTAGGGGTACCAGAGGAAAGTATTCTCAATGCCGACCATAATCGTCAACTTATCCGACGACGCATTTTTGATAGCCGTATAGCATTGCCCGAGATCTATGAAGAAAATGCTGAAAGCTATGTTCGGTCTTCCTCATACATTCTAGAATATTTGCATCTGCTACATGGCCAAAAATTTGTTGATACTGTGTTAGTACAAATGAATATACACCCATGCTATTTTGATCAGGTTGAGCGTAAAATCAATCTTCGTTTTGTTATTGATATCTTAAATCTCTGCAAAACGTACGGATTTACCAACAAGGACTTTCATCAATTAGCTCGCTCTGTATTTCTTGGCATTGAAGGCACAAGCGCCGAAACTGTTTTTCCCACGACAGAGACGTACGGTGAGGCCTACGAATTAATAGCAGAAAACTCTCAGCTGTTTGATCGCAATTTTGAATATAAAATTACACACGGAACTGATTTTACTTGTATTCTTGCTACCCCATTAGATCACACGGTGTCCATTATTGATACTTACTGTGGAGACTCAAAAATACTTCATGATTACAGGGGAATTCTCTTTGCAGCAATCCCAAGCCTTTGTCGACTTAATCCATTGGAAATAGCTATTCGCTCTCGCTGCTATTTTTCTGGGGATAAAGTCAGTGAATACAAAATTATGCACTCAAATAAATAAATCAATGTTTGTGAGCTTAAGCTGGTTCTTTAAATTTAAGTATTTTTGATTGAGACGCACTTCCTACTTCATAACGCCCCTCATACATTTCTTTGTACTTGATCTCACAATCTTTTATCCACTGCTGGTTAAAACTACTTGCCAAGATTAACTTATGTTCAGATTTCACCGTAGGATGCATAAAATTAAACTCATACTCAATATTCAAAATATTTTTTAACCACCTTGATGCTTTGTACTTCTCATTGGTTGCACCTAACATATGATCATATCCATTTGCAATTAAGTATTTAATCACCGCAAAGTACCCCATCTCAGAAAGCACGAGACCACTATTTGCAAAACTGTATTCCGTATCTACAAACCAAGCGTTACAATCTACAATAGCACCACGTGCTTCGCAATATTTTTGATACACAGCTTGGACATCTATAGGCATGTTTAAAATATAATTCTGTGATGGTATTTGTAAATAATGTTTTTCCGCTCGATCTGAATAACAAACTCTTATTGCAAAAACCAACTTAAGCTCAAATAAATTTCGCACATCATATATTAAAAAATGAGTACTCACCATATCCAAGCCACTCATCGGCACATAATTCTCATCCGATCTTTCGAAATTGATTTGCTTAGCTTGAATCATATCAATTAATGCTTGTTTTGTATTTTTGTCGTGAATGGTCAACTTGGGATAATCTACAATTACCAGACGCAAATGATTCGCCATATACCCTCACAAATATTAACTAATTGTTAGTTACACAATTAGTATTATTTATGTACTTATTGTAGACATATTTGAAAAAATCTTCGCGTTTCTAGTCTTTCTTATAGTACAACTGTACCTAAATAATAATTATTTAAAGATATTGTTTAGATTTGTTAATTTCATGTAGATACGGTCTAGCCCCAAAGCCACCCCCACACAAGGAGGCAGCCCCCTGCGCATGGTCGCTAAAAAGGTCTCATCTTGAGTAAGTGCAGATTTTCCGGAATCGATACGCTTTGCTTTTTCGTTCTCAACAATCTGTTGAATCGTATCGGGATTAGTTTCTTCGTGATAAGCGTTCGCAATTTCCACTCCATCCCACAGTAGCTCAAAACGATCGGCCCAACCTGCATCAGTTAAACGTGCCAATGATCTCTGCTGAGGAGGAAAATCCTTAACAAAAACAAAACCCAGTGTTGTAAGCCAAGGCTCTAGGCGAGCAATGTAAACTCTAAAAAAAAGATCGTTCCAATCATCACTTGTAGCAAAGTCTATCTGCTCCTTAATCAACAATTCTTGCAACTCAAGTTGCGATGTGTTCGGTTGCAAATCAAATCCAACAATTTTACGAAACGCCTCTGGTATACTGACAAAACACGGATGAACCACAAGTTGGGGATCATGACATCGCATTAAACCTAAAATATCCTCTTGCAGATCTGCAAGGGAGCAAAATGCGCGATACCATTCCAACATCATAAATTGATAATGGTGAATGGCAGTGTCATCATCGTCGCGCATACACATTTTCATTTCAAAAATTTTTGTTTCGCCACTAGCTAATGCTTTTTTGAGTTCAAACTCAGGACTTGTGGGAAGCCTAAAGACCCTACCTGTTCGTACGCCTCTCGCTTCGAAATAATCAATATTTGCATCCACGCCAGCTGATGGAACCAATGTCGGCGTTAACCATTGTTTAAAGCCTAAGCTTTCAAAATATGTCTGTGTTTTTCGTAAAAATTGCTGCCACTCTTTTCGGTCGAGCGGAGCTGCTCCTGACACACAGGGGCTGAGTAGGAAGACCTTGCGCAAAATGCGAGAATAGGCAACCCAATCACCAGTGCGTAAAATAGACACAGGACAGTTTGCCCCCAAATCTGGCACATGTACGTCCTCACCGTCTAATACAGCGATGGTTTCCTCTGCCAGGCTCACTTTGGAACCCTCTACTTGTAACACGCGTCCAACGAGCCATTCGGTACCTAAATCGGTAAAAGCCGGGTATTTCTGCCATGTGTATTCTAAAAACTGATCTCTGGTCACGCCCTCCTGTCTAGCTTAAAAATACAGGCTGTGGCCAGCGAAAAATATCACGCTTAGACCTAATACAGTCTATTGTCGTCGCCCGCTCATCAAGGCCATGTACTGCGCTTGTAATCACTCACGTGCTTTCAAGCGAGCACACGGCCTTCGTATTTGCAAAAACGCTTGGAAATGTATTCTCACCGGTAAGAACATCGCGAAATTCCTTGAGATTTTTCCCATTTACCAGTACAAACGAGGACAAAAGCGAGGTCCTCATGAGCCAAATAAAACTTTCTGAAATCCGTAAGGAATTAATGAAGATAAAAGATTTTGACTCTCTTAAAAAAGAGATAAAAAAACTCATCACTGAAATCGAAAAGTTCGACCTTAAAAAATCCATTCCCGCTGAGAAGGTTAAATACATCGAAGGTAAATACAATGAGTTGATGAAAACTCTCTCCGATTTGCAAACGCGCCTAGAAAAAGAATTAGGTTCGGCTAAAGGTAAAGTTACAAAAACACGTAGCGATGCAATGAAGCTTATTAGTGAAACACGCGACATGGCACTTAAACAGAAAAATGATCTCGAAAAAACTTTGAAAGATAATTTTAATTATTTTAAGAAAAAAGCCACGGCATCCATAGACAAAGAAGAAAAAAGTCTACGTAAAACCATTAAAAAAGTACGGGTTACCGCCGTATCAACAGCCAAAAAGACTCTCAAAAAAAAAGAAAAAAGATAAATAAATATTTTAAGGTGGGTTCACGATGAACACTGTTCCATTTTCTCAACGTCACATTGGTCCCGATGCGCCGTCAACCACGACTATGCTTCAGTCCGTGGGAGTCTCCTCCCTCACAGATCTGATCGAGAAAACTGCGCCAAGTGATATTCGCGTTTCAGGAGCTTTGGATTTACCCAAAGCTCTTTCCGAAAAAGAAGTGCTGGAATACGCCTGGACACTCGCCAAAAAAAATCAGCTCAACAAAAACTTTATTGGCTTGGGCTACTATGGAACAGTCACTCCGAATGTGATTTTACGTAACGTTCTCGAAAATCCCGGCTGGTACACCGCCTACACGCCTTACCAACCTGAAATCTCTCAAGGACGCATGGAAGCTTTGCTTAACTTCCAAACGATGGTTGCCGATCTTACAGGAATGGAAATGTCCAACGCGTCTTTGTTGGATGAGGGCACCGCCGCTGCAGAAGCGATGGCCATGGCTCATTCCTTGGGGCGAAATAAAAAATCAACTTTTTTTGTTGATCAAAATACATACCCACAAACAATCGAAGTTCTGCAGACCCGTGCTGAACCCTTGGGAATTAAACTCTCGATTGGCGACTATCACAAAATCGATTGGCAAAATACATTTGCTGTTTATATCCAATATCCTGCCTTTGATGGCACGATGACCGACTTCACAGCTCTTAGCGAAGAGGCTCATAAAAATAATGCCTATATTATTGCTGGTGCTGACTTATTAGCTCTCACACTTTTTAAATCCCCAGGGGAAATGGGTGCTGATATTGTGGTTGGAAGTAGCCAACGTTTTGGTGTGCCTATGGGCTTCGGCGGACCTCACGCTGCCTTTTTAGCCACAAAATCGTCTTTAGCTCGCTCTATACCTGGTCGTATTGTCGGTGTTTCCAAAGATGCCCGCGGTAATATGTGCTACCGCCTCACACTACAAACACGCGAACAACATATTCGCCGTGAAAAAGCGACAAGTAATATTTGTACAGCGCAAGTTCTTTTGGCGGTTATGGCAAGCATGTATGCTGTTTACCATGGTCCAAAGGGAATTCGTCAAATCGCCAAAAATATTTGGAATCTCACACAAGCAACTAAAAAAGCACTCGCGGATGTGGGCGTGAAAGTAATTGGCGAACAGACTTTTGACACGCTTCGCGTGGAGTTAAGTCCTGAGCAACTTGCAAAAGTGCAAACAAAGGCCAAACAAAACAAGGTAAATTTATTTTTTAAAGATAATAAAACTGTGCAGTTTTCCTTTGATGAAACAACTTCGCAAGAAGATGCCGAACTGCTCCTAGCTCTTTTTACAGAGAACACAAAAGCGACTTTAAAAGTAACCGAGATCGAACCATCAAGTGGTCTTAAACGTACATCCCACTATCTAACGCATCCGGTGTTCAACATGTACCACTCGGAAACAGAAATGCTTCGCTATATTTGGCGCTTGCAGAAGAAAGATCTCACTCTTGCTGACTCGATGATTCCCCTTGGCTCATGCACCATGAAGCTCAATGCCACCACCGAAATGATCCCTGTGACATGGCCTGAATTTGCCAACCTGCACCCCTTCACTCCTGCCGAACAAGCTGAAGGTACTTTACAAATTATTAAGGAACTGGAAGGACAGCTAAAAGAAATCACCGGCTTTGCGGGCATGTCTCTTCAGCCCAATGCAGGCTCTCAAGGTGAATACGCCGGTCTTATGGTGATTCGCAAATACCAAAAAGAACGGGGCGAAAGTCACCGCAATATTTGCTTGATCCCCAGTTCCGCTCACGGCACCAACCCCGCAAGTGCGGTAATGGCCGGCTTGAATGTTGTTGTGGTAAAATGTGATAACGACGGTAACGTCGACATGAACGACCTCAAGCAAAAATGTGAAGCCCATGCAAAAGATCTCTCTTGTCTCATGATCACTTACCCCTCAACCCATGGTGTGTTTGAAGGTACCATGAAAACCATCTGCCAAATGATTCATGAACACGGTGGCCAAGTCTACATGGATGGCGCTAATATGAATGCCCTTGTTGGCATTTCCCAACCGGGAAAAATTGGCGTGGACGTCAGTCATCTTAATCTTCATAAAACATTCTGTATCCCACATGGCGGCGGCGGCCCGGGCGTAGGCCCGATTGGCGTGGCACAACATCTTGTTCCTTATTTGCCGACACACTCCATGCAACCTTTGGCGGGGCCCAAAACAGGAATCTCATCAACCACATCGGCCCCATGGGGAAGCGCTCTCATACTACCCATCTCGTGGAGTTATATTAAAATGATGGGGGCAGACGGCCTAAAACACGCAACTGAAATGGCTATTTTAAACGCCAACTACATCGCCAGTCGCCTTAAAGATCACTACCCGATTCTCTACAAAGGCAAGCAGGGCTTTGTCGCCCATGAATGTATTATTGACACACGTCCAATCAAAGATAAAACGGGTATCACTGTAGATGATATCGCAAAACGTTTAATGGATTTTGGTTTCCACGCACCGACAATGTCGTGGCCTGTTGTGGGTACACTCATGATTGAACCCACCGAGAGTGAGTCTTTAGCCGAGCTTGATCGTTTTTGTGATGCTTTGATTACTATAAAAAAAGAAATCGATGAGATCGCTTCTGGAAAAATCGATAAAGACAATAACCCCCTCAAAAATGCGCCACATACGGCTGAGGATCTTGTAGGTGATTGGGACCGACCCTACTCTCGCGCCACCGCCTTTTACCCGCGCGCTTGGGTAAAAGAACGCAAATTTTGGGTGAGCGTGAACCGCGTTGACAATGCCTATGGTGATAAAAACATCATGTGCTCCTGTCCACCATTAACCGAATATAGTGAATCTTAGTAGATACTCTCAATGAGCACCGCTTGTGGGTGCTCTGCCTTGCTCCACCTTAAGAGGGTTTTGTCTATATAACATTTTTACAAGCTTTACGATTTTACATAGTACTGTTTAAAAATGGAAGTCGCTCTAAATAGCAGCTATAAGCATTACAGAAGTACTCCTTAATAAAATAATTAGTATTACATATTAGGGAAAAGAAAATTGGTTCCTACGAATTTGGAATGCTATCCCAGTGGAGCGGTACTGAGCCCCCAGCTCTATCGACCACGACTCGGAGACGACAAAATGAAGATTAAAATATTATTTTCTATTGGCACATGCTTTCTTTTCTTTTTTCCAGCTCTAGGTATTGCGGGCTCTGTCATTGAGATTCCACCAGAAGAAGGGCCCTGTACTGCACAATATGAGGCCAAGGAGCTGCCTGGCACCGTAATCGCTGCTTGCGGAGGGTTCAAAGATAGCTTCGCCCCCACAGCAGAGCACGGTTATCTCGAAACGTACGCGAAAATCTGTGTTAAAAAAACCTCGAATAATACTCTCTCCATTTATGCCTACGGAGGTACGGAGTCCAATCATTACCGAGACGCTCAAGAAATTCAGTTCCATAAGAACGTCCCGTCCTACGATATTGAATTTCATTCGTCGAAGAATATGCTCTCGTTTTCAGAAAGTCGTGAAGCGAACAATAGTCTTACCCCATGGCCGTTTTATTACCTTAGTCTTATGGTCAAGACTCAACTCGTATTCGATCTGAAGTTGGGAACAGCCCGCTTAGTGCAAGCTGGCGGAGGCTGGCCACTCTCGGGTTCCCCCCAGCAGTTCGATTTCACAGTGCCTTGTCAGATCTTAGATCAAGAAAACTTTCTTAATGTGAGCCCCTGAGTTGGCTTAATAGCTCGTTGATACGTCAGATTGTAGCTGCAAAACTTGCCAAATTATCTCTGCGTCTATAAACGTATAGAAATTTAAAATAAACAAAAGCCATCAATAGATGTCAGCAAAGTAGAAACTGTTTCTAGAACACTTCTATCGTTGAATACGCCAATAAATCTAAATTTTCTATTGTCTGTGGACTTGTATTTTTTCCTACGTTACTCTTTAAGGTATGAGCAAACTAAAGGTCGGTATTCTTTTTGGTGGAAAGTCGGGCGAACATGAGGTGAGCATTGTCTCTGCTACCTCGATATATAAAGCTCTTGATAAAGAGAAGTATGACGTCTATTTGATCGGCATCGACAAAGACGGGCGTTGGCTTTTACCGGCAGATTCTCAGCTCCTTGCTAATACGCAGGACCCTCGCCTCCTGCAACTCAATAAAGAAAACACAGCACTTGCGGTAGCTCCGTACAAACACAGCGCACCTCTTACTAAAATTTCTGATTCGCCTCACGGCTTTACTTTGGATGTATTTTTCCCAGTGCTTCACGGCACCCATGGCGAGGATGGAACAGTACAGGGCCTACTAGAACTGATGCAGATTCCCTATGTGGGCTCCGGTGTACTAGGCTCTGCCGTCGGTATGGATAAAGATATTTCCCGCCGCCTCCTGCGCGGCGCTGGTATTCCTGTCGTGGATACTATAACCATTAGACAACACGAATATAAAACAAATCCAAAAATACATATTCACAACATTATCGATAAACTCGGACTTCCATTTTTTATCAAACCGGCCAATGCGGGTTCATCCGTTGGTGTACATAAAATCAAATCTATGGACGAGGCGGAAAGCAAAATCGCTGATGCTTTTTTATTCGATAGCAAAATATTGGCGGAAAAAGCGATTTCGGCGCGAGAACTTGAATGCGCCGTTCTCGGTAACGAAGAGCCGCGCGCCAGTATCATCGGTGAAATTGTCCCGCGCCACGAGTTTTATACCTATGAAGCCAAATACATCGACGAGAATGGTGCCGATCTGCTTATTCCCGCAAAAAATATAACTCCCGAGCTGACCCAGAAACTACAAAAATATTCTCTAGCAGCATTCCAGTGTCTGGAACTTAAGGGTATGGCGCGTGTGGATTACTTGGTGGATAAAGTAACGAACGAAATTTATCTCAACGAGGTCAACACCATTCCTGGTTTTACCAAAATTAGTATGTATCCTAAACTTTGGGAAGCCTCAGGCCTCCCCTATTCTCAGTTACTGGATGAATTGATCCGTCTCGCCATTGAACACAAAGAAATAAAAAGTAAATTAAAAACCACCTACGAGAAATAGATTCCGTCTTTAAGACAGAATCCCCCCTGAAGTATCCACAGTCTCATTTGAACAACGAGTTATACCTCTTGTTTATGGTCTGGTTAAAACAGCTAACCACTCCTGCATTTCGGGATTCATTTGCTCAATAGGAGTCATCAGAGCATTTTTAAGGCCTAATTCTATTGCATTGGCTCCGGCAACAACATTAGTGGGAAAATGTACGACACGCTTCGCCACTTCAAAGGCTTTGGCGTTATTGCGTTTCATTGTTTCCATCACTTCGTTCACAGTGACATGCGGGATATCCTCTTTCCAACAGTCATAATCAGTCACAAAACTACATGGCAAAAAAGCCATCCCTGCTTCACGCGCCAGCGCATATTCTGGAAATGCTGTCATCCCGATAATATCAGCACCTAATGTACGATAAGAATGGGACTCTGCCTTCGAAGAAAAGTACGGTCCTTCAACTACAAGAGCTACTTTATAAAAATGGCTATGCATGGGAAGATCATGCACCACACTCTTGAGTGCCGCAACTAAGGGCTTAGAAACAGGTTCCGCTAAAGAAACATGGGCAACCATACCAAAACCACTAAAAGTGCTTCGACGTAGTCCTTTGCTGCGATCAATGTACTGAGAGGGGACAACCATATCTCCTGGTTTTAATTCTTCTTGTAAACTGCCAACTGCAGAAAAAGCAACAACCTGTTTTGCCCCATGTTTTTTAAGAGCAAAAATATTGGCCGCGTAATTAATTTCTGAAGGAAGAAGATTATGATGGTACCCATGACGGGGTAAAAAAATCACTTCTACGCCTGCAATTTTTCCTCGTTTTAATCCTTCCGAACATAAACCAAAGGGAGTTTTCCGATCTAAATCGGCAATTGCTTCGAATTCGCCAAACTTTTCAAAACCGGATCCACCAATTACTGCCCACATTGTCTCTCCCCTTTTTATAAAAAATTATTTGCTCAGAGCATTTTCCTTTAGCTCTTTTTGCGAAAAATACTTTCCATCTAAAATAATTCCGGTAATTAAATCTACTGGCGTTACATCAAACGCTGGATTGTGTACACTCGTTGTATCAGGAGCCCATCGTACTTTTCCAAAGGCGCCAGAAACTCCTAACACTTCTTCATCACTGCGCTGTTCGATAGGAATATTTTTACCGGTAAAACATTCTTTATCTACAGTTGTTTTAGGTCCGACCACGTAAAAAGGTATTTTGTGATAATGGCACAAAACTGCTAAACCATAGGTTCCAATTTTATTCGCCACATCTCCATTTAAGGCAATGCGGTCAGTTCCCACAAACACAGATTGCACCTTACCTTGTGCCATCAGAGACGCTGCCATGTTGTCGCAAATTAATGTATGTGGAATGTTATTTTTACCAAGCTCCCATGCCGTCAAACGACCGCCTTGCAGTAGTGGGCGAGTCTCATCAGCATAGACATGAATTTTTTTTCCTTTTTCGCAAGCATAACTAAAAGCACCGAATGCCGTACCACGTCCTGCTGTGGCAAGGCCTCCAGTATTACAGTGGGTAAGAATACCATCGCCTGATTGTATAAAATCATTGGCTCGCTCTGCCATTTGTTCGCAAAGAGCCACATCTTCATCGAAAATGGCTTGTGCCTCTTCACCAACGCGCTCGAAATTAGTTTTATCGAAAACTTTTAAAAGACGATCAATGGCATTCATTAGATTCACGGCCGTCGGGCGCGACTCGCGTAGCATAAGAGCCGTGGAAAGGAAATCGGATGGGCTGGGTTTCGTTTTTAAGCCCCAATCGGCTAAACTCGCAGCCGCCGCCACGCCAATCAATGGTGCCCCACGCACTTTCAGCGCGCGAATGATATCAGCCATCTGTTCAGGTCCATTCACGGCAATCCACTGTTCTTTCTGCGGTAAGAGTTGTTGATCGAGAACTAATAATTTTCCGCTATCATACTGCAAAGCCAGTGAGTTCATCTTCATAGCAATTTATCTCCGAGCTGCTTGCGCAGCAGAAATAAAGCCTCAACTTCTTCCATGGGAAGAGAGGTTAAGCCGCCAAGCATTTTTGCACGCAACAGAATATCTGCCGAATGCTCAATCCGCTCCATACCACAATAAGCTTCTTGTAACGATTCCCCCCAGGTGAGGGCGCCGTGACGGCGTAAAATCAACGCACGATGTTCTGGTAAAAAAGCATGTAAATGAGTTCCCATTTCCAGAGTTCCCGGTCGCGCATAGGGCACCATGGGAATCCGTCCACAAGCTAAAATCACCTCAGAAAGAGCCTCATGCGGAAGCTCTGCGAGATTGGGAAAGGCCACGGTCCACGCCACGGCAGATGGTGGATGAGCATGCACAACAGCTTTAGCCTGTGGGCATTTTTTGTAAACTTCTAAGTGCATGAGCCGTTCGCCCGAAGGACGACCGCTGATAATTTTATTATCTAACGTGATCACGGCAATATCTTTACTTTCGATAAAAGCTTTCGGTACTCCTGTTGGCGTGATGAGAATCTCCTCATCGTTCAGGCGATAACTGACATTGCCATCAGCACTCGCGAGCATATTTTTTTGATGTAACAATTCACAAAAATCAATGATCTCAGTTCTAATGTCGTGCACTCACGACTCCTTCGGATGATGAATACTTTTGCCCTTGCACCCAACCATGCATGTGCATGTGATCAATCATTCTCTGATAATTTCCCATTTTGTAGCGGGCCCATTTCGGTGCCACAAGCTCCTCCCAATTGGATGCAATAGCAATCAAACGGTGAATATAGGTCTCTGGAGATAAATGCATTAAAAATGCTCCCACCATATCGGCGTATGGTTCAAATTCTATGGGTGTGAACTTTCCTTCCTCGTAGATCTTTTCAAGAGGTGTATTTCTTAAGACATGAAGATTATGTAATTTTACATTATCAATAGGCAGCGAGTTACATATACGAGCCGCACGCACAACATCGTATAGGGATTCATCTGGCCAACCAAACATTAAATGAATCCCAAGATCAACTTGCGGACAACGAGTCGAAATTTTTTGGATCGCATGCATCGACTGCTCAGCTGAGTGTCCACGCCGCATCCACTCTAGCTGTTTGTTATCAAAACTTTGCACTCCCAACTCCACACCTACAAACACTTGTTGAGAAACATGGTGCCACAAATCAAGAAGACTATCAGAAAGACAATCTGGGCGCGTGCCAATAATAATACCTACTGTATCAGGATTAGCTAGAGCCACTTCGAAAGCTTGTTCAATTTTTTTATATTGATTAAAGGTCGTTGTATAAGCCTGAAAATAAACTAAAAATTTTTTGGAATTGAATCGTTTCGCTACCTTCGCTTGATGCATCTGAATTTGATTTTTTAGATTTTCTCTTTGATTTTCTGGATACGCAAAAGAACCATATTCATCGCAAAAAACGCACGTTTCCATTCCCTTAAAGCCGGCACGATTGGGACAATCATCCGCTATAGATACTGGCACCTTAAACACTTTATGACCAAATATCTTTTTGTAATAATCTGAAATAGGATTATAAGGCAGTGGGGCCAATTGCATAGTTTGGTTTAACCACATTATGGCTCTAGTGCAACGGAAAATAGGTTCAAAAAAGGATTTACTAGATGCAAACATTTGAATTTAGAAGAGAAATTACAGGGGACGGTAGCCCCACTTTACGCTTGCCACCCACCTGGGAGCCGATGCACGCCTTAGAAGGGGCTTTTACAGAAACCCTTTACATCTACCAGCCCACCATTGCTCAAGCTCTTGAGATTGTAAAATGTCCACGTATTTTGTCCATAGGTTTGGGTTTAGGCTACAACGAAATACTCACCGTCTGTGAAGCTCTTAAAGCCGACAGACTCCATCTCTTCCTGGATTCATACGAGTCGGTTGAACAATTGCAAACACAATTTACAAGCTGGATCTATGATTCACCATCATTACTTACAGATATTTACGATGACATCGCTCAACGCTTTGCCAATCACTACCAAATAGATCCGCAACAGATTAAAAAGATTTTACAACATTGGTTAAACGAGAAACAACTCGTTCTCCATTCAGCCATTACAGCAACAAGTCGATTCCAAACTAGTCATGGAATTCTCTTTGATGCCTTTAGCAGTAAATCTTCCCCAGAGCTATGGACCGAAGACTTTCTCGATTCTTTTTTAACATTTACTAAAGAAACACCCTGTTTTCTTTCTACATATGCATGCAAAGGAAATCTTACCCGTGCACTTCGCAAGCACGGTTTTTCTGTCGAAAAGCGCGCGGGATTTGGAAAAAAGCGGGAATCAACATTCGCCCACAAACACGCTCGGACCTGTTAAAAAAGTGCCTGATTCTAGGCGTCCGAGCTTAAATCGAATGAGACGTAGTTTACCTACCTCGCAGTGAGATTTAAGCGAAGGCAACAACGAAGATGGTACTTTTTCAACAGGTCCGCATTTTTAAAGTTGGAATTGAAGGGTCATCGGCAGGTGATCCGATGTTTGAACCCCATTTAATACCAAAGCGTTTACGTTTTTTAATTCGCGATAAAAAATATGATCCAAAGTTTGGTGCAAAATCCCCATGGGGTTCTCAAGGTCGGCACGCTGAAGTCCAATACTTTGTGTTTTTTGAATCAAATATTCGCGGCGCTCTTGAGCCCACGTATTAAAATCTCCGGCTAAAATCATCGGCCCTTTATGAAATTTTATATGTGCGATCACATCGTCGATATGTTGTTTGAAATCTTTGTGTGTCAAATTAAAATTTAACGCATGAACAGTCACAATCATGAATTGACGACCATCTTCAATATCAAAAGTAGAAACAAGAGCCATTTTTGGCGTATTCGTAAATGGTTCTGTACCGGGACTTTTTAATGAGACCGTGCTCTTCGGATTCCATGGAGATGTTAAGGCTACCCCAGTCCATACACCGCTATCCTGAAAACTTTTAGCCAAGGCCCAATATTGGTGTGTAGTATCGATTAAGTCTTGTTGCTCCGTACTTAAGAGAAATTCTTGCATAACAATAAAGTCGTAGCTTCTCGTAAACTGTTCTAGGTCATTGTAAACGCCATCCATACCGCCTTTATACAAATTCCATGTCATCAAATTGTAGGTATGTCTCATGCTCAAAAGACTTTTATTACCCGCTCCCCACTCCTGCAACAGCGAGCGATTTTGAGGAACAGAATAATCAAAGAAAAAAGCCGAACTTACTGTGATCATAGCGGTTAAAAATAAATGCATATCGCCCCTTAAGATTTCAATTCTCGGGACTATAAAAAAGACTCGATGACTTGTAAATGGCAAATGTAAAATCTACGAAAGGGCCAAAATGGACATATTTATAGGCCTTTGTAAGCATTTACGACTTCGTGCAATAAAATGCATGTCCTTGTAAACTGACGTATCTAAGGTGCCAACTCGTTTCGTTCTTATCATAGCCCTACATGGCGTTATTTTATCATTTTTAGCGATAGGGTAAGTTCAAATGTGGCAACCGTCTCACCATGAACTTCTGCCCTTGCCATGATGGTACGATGTTGTCTCTCTCCGGAAGCAATAACAGATTGGATCAACTCCTCAATCTCTGGTCCCTGTTCACAAATAAATATTGTCGGTCCTTGTGCTCTTTTTAAAAATTCGGCTTTAAAATCTTTAAAAATAAGACTGATCTCTCTCTGACTCCAACGAATATGCTCCATAGCCAGCATACCCACGCAAGTATCCGCACCGATAGCCAACGTTCCAAAATACATACTGCCTAAGTGATTTTTTACCACTTTACGAAAGGGAATTTCCACCCGACACACATCATTAGATAATTCTAAGACGCGTGGAGAACAGGCAAATAACAAAGGAATTTTCACCAGACCAAATGCACGCATCGTAATGGTGCCCATAAGAGGTTTGGGAATCACATCCACGACATCTGAAAGAAAAGATTTTGTTGTCTTCAACATAGGGACCAGAATACAGTGGTTAAAATAAGAAGTGTAGCTACAACGCAGTCTTAGACAAGGAATTGTTCATGGCCCATAAATCTAGACCTCTATCCACCGCCATTACTAAACTGTTTGATATTCCTTATCCTATCATCGGTGCCCCCATGTTTTTAGTAAGCAACGAAAATATGGTCGTCGCCACTAGCAACGCTGGCGGAATCGGAACCTTCCCTGCGCTTAATTTTCGTCCAATGGAAAATTATCGCAAAGCTATTCAAGATATTAAAAAAGAAACAACGGGTCCTTTTGGTATCAACATTATCGTTCAAAAATCCAACAAGTACCAAGACCAACATATTGACATCGCCCTGGAAGAAGAAGTGCCCCTTATCATCACCTCTCTGGGCAGTCCGCGTGGGATTCTAGAAAAAGTAAAAGGAACCAAAACAAAAGTTTTTTGTGACGTTGTAGGTCTTGAGCACGCCAAGAAGGTGGCCGATCTTGGCGCCCATGGACTCATTGCTGTGGGTAGCGGTGCTGGTGGCCACGCCGGTGATATTTCTTTATTTGCCTTGATCCCCCACATCAAACACCACATTGATCTACCGCTTATTGCCGCGGGCTCCATCGCCGATGGCAAGGGCCTGCTTGCCGCACTCGCACTCGGAGCAGACGCCGTCTATATGGGAACGCGTATGATCGCCACAAAAGAATCCCCTGTTAGCAACGATTACAAAAATGCCATCGTACACGCTGAATCAGAGGACATAGTTAATACGGATCGAGTTGATGGGTTTCCTGGAAACTTTATTCGAACGCCCTCTTTAGAACCACTGCTTGCAGCGAATATTGTCGATACAGTTTTAAGTCAAAATGCTAAAGTCAAAAGATGGATATCGCTATTTCGTGCGGGCCGCGCACTCCTTGGAAACCACAATCAAAAGGCTTCCTATAAAAATGTGTTCTCTGCTGGTCATGGGGTCAGTGGTATCAAAAGTATAGAATCCATCGAAGATGTCATCCAAAACACTATGCAGGAATATTTTGAGCTTATCCAAAAGTTACCCCAATAGGAGTAACGCTGGGTTCTTTCTTTTATTTGTGGGAATTTGTGGGAAAGTCCATCCAGGACAAAAAGGACCTGTATAAATTTTTGACAGCTGTTCTCATTTTGAGACGCCAATTTTGTCAGTGTTTTCGCCAAAACTTAAATACAAATAGGCCGTTATGTATGACAGTTGCACTACACCGTTTGAAACATTATGAGGATCGCTTTCTTACTTTTTGTATTGCTTTTAGCGGCGAATGGAAATGCCGCCATCTTCTCTGAAGAAGAGACTCAAATCGCTATGAATGCTGGTCGCCAATCCATCATAAATTCGACACGAGCCCACTATCAACATTTACAAAAAACCGGTATCGGTTTGTTTTATGGCGTTCGCTCCGACTACTCCCCCATAAAACACTCTACGGAGGATGATACGTGGTCAGACTTAGAACGTTTTAGTTACATTAAAACCGTTCTTAAAAAAGATTTTGTAACACAACTGGGTTCGGCGGATGCGGTTGATAGCTATGCACGAAGTCTCGTTGGTATGCAAGAGAGTACACCTCGCTCAGGGGATATCCAAATCACAGGCTCTCTTCTTTGGACATTACGCCATCTGCGTGCTGCCTACGCCTCGGTCGGAAAAGAAAAACGTGCACGTCAAATAGTTCGTGAAGTTTTAAAAAATGATAACGGACCTAATGTTTTGATGAAAGAACTTCAAAAAGATGGTTGGGAAGCCATTTATTGGAATCCCGATGTGGCTCAACCAAATGAAACAAATGGAAAACTCCGTCAAATGCATCAGAGAAGTGTACAAGAAGCACAAAACGGACTTTATAATAACAGAAGTATTTTCCTTCAACATACGCTTGTAAACTACCGACCAAGTTCGAATTCAAAAACCAAAAAATCTCTTTCTTCTTTAAAGCGACTGGAACATATTCCTTTCTGGGTAGGACTGGCTAATTATGGGCGGCAAACTTTTGTGGGTTATCTTGGACGTGTGAGCGAATCTCATAGCTCTGAAATGCCTATCAGTCGAATGCTTATAAAAGAATCTCTTTTCGCAGATTGGCAAGGATATACGCGAGAAAAATATTTATCGGGCATTATAATGATTCCTCCTGGAGCTTGGTAGACGCTCAAGTCTTCAAATACAGACGAAATCTACAAAATGCACACGTAGACTTGAACACACACTTTCTGCCATGAGTCGTAAGCTACCTCATGTAAGATCTGTCATGTATTTGTCCTGCAGTGTTTAATAAGGTGCAGTCAAAATAACTCTCTCCTAAGCTATTGGGTCATAAACCATGAAGGGAGAAAATGCATGAAAACACTATTACATGCGAGTTTGCTATTATTAACAGGTATCGCTAGCGCCGATACATGGAACTTACTGCCATTTGAAACCAACAACACGTTTCGCACCGTTGCCGGTTTTAATGAAATAAAAGGTACCACCGAAAACTACAAAATTAAGGATAAAGACGGAATCGTTGATTTTAGTTTGGTGATCCCAGCCATGACCAGTGAAGAGCTTATGAATTTTGATCTCGGTCGCGTGATTAGCCCAGAAAACGATGAACTGCACATCGCTTCTTACAACTTACAACTTCCCAGTAACTTGAGTCTGCCAAAACAAGTCGAATCGTACTTTTTGTCCTTTACTCTGGATAAACCAGAGTTCCGTGCTTTCATCCGTGATAATGGGCACTACAATCTTTTTGCTCTCCACGGCCAGTTTCCCATGAAAGACGTTATTAATGGATATCAAAACGGCCAATCTCTTTTTGAAATGATCAACTTTTTTACCTTTCAGGGTGGTGGCAAACAAGAACTTGATGTGAAAGGCCCCATGCAAGATGTAAAGATTGCTGTCAACGAGTGGAGTCTTGATACACAAGTAAGTATCACCGCGCCTGCCTATGCAAAAGGTAAAGAGATGCTTGCCTTTTCTATGTATCAATCTGGTAACGAATTTTATCCAGTCGACATGAAACGCGTTCTCTCTGGAAAAAACCAAAAACTTTCAAATCGAAAAGGTTTTGACGGCTATGTCCTTTCTGTTCTCGTTAATAGCAATCAACAAAGTTTTCTTTCTCGCTTACAGGCGTCTAACGGAGACCTAACAAAAGCCCTCTTTGGTCAAACACAAAACGCTCGCGCAAGCTACGATTTTTCGCAAGTCAGCTACCATCTTCAACCCACAACGGCAAGCATGTCCAAAGCGCAGTTTTTACCGGAAGTATCTGCACCGCAATTTGATCATTCCACAGGTAAAGTGACAATGGATCTCCCAACCGCTACCTCAGGGATAGCCCCTTACGGAACAGTGATTACACTTTCTCAAGTAACCCCTGCTGGCACAGAACAATTACCACTCGATTTTAAACGCCCACTATGGTCAACAACTGTGACTGGCTGGAAAGGGGAGTTTTCTCTACCGGCTGATGCTCTTGCCATGATTCAGAAAGAGCAATATGCCATCGATGTTCTTTTTCTCGGAAGCACGCAGAATGTATCTTCTGGAGCAGTAAATTGGGATCAAGTAACCCATGTCACTCGCAATTCATTAAAATTCTAAGCAGCAAGTGCATTTTATTTAGCATGTACTGCTGATATTTTATTTAAACCTCGAAGTTTTTCTTCGGGGTTTTTTATCGTAAAAAATCTCATTAGATAATAATCTCTAAATTATGGTCCAATAAAAAGAGTAGCCCTCTGGAGAGGGCTACTCTAGAGTATGTTATTTCTAAATAACACCCTCTCGACGACTTGGACGGACACAATTTATAAATTATTTTTTAATATTCTCCTTGTTTACAGCTCGCGCTGTTTTTCGCATCATTTTATGGTTTGTCGATTTATTACTTTTAGCAATCCCTTTATTTTTGTTGATTCGAGCACAATAAACATAACTATTCTTAATAAAACCATTATAACACTGCACAGACCAATATTGTTTTTGGACGGATCCTTTGTTTGGAGCCATTTTTCGAGCCACGGCCGTATTTATTTTTTTCTTACTATTTTTACCAGATGCTATGGGATTCTTTTTTAAATTTTTCTTTTCTTTTACATGGGCTGTCTTCGTTTTGACCCTTTTATGTGCTTGTGTCGCATTTTTATTCTTCTGATGTGCCTTTGTCTGATAAGCACTTACTGATTTGTTTTTTAAAACTTGTTTCTTTTTAACTACCTGCGCTTTACGGGATTTAGCCGTATAGTCTTCTGTTAGCATTTTTTTTATTGTTGTTGGCTGATTTTGAGCAGGCGTAACAGCTAAACTCAACGGTGCCTCAAGCAAAACAAATAGTCCTATAATAATACTAATAATAACGTGTCTCATATATTTCCTCCTTGAAACATGCGGAATCATTCCAGAGGAAATACAAGTTCAATCTTAATGCCACTCCAAATATCGATAAAATTATGGAAAAGAACGAAAAAGTGTCAAAAGCATAGTTTCGTCAATTATCAAATCAACTTCGGAAACTTCTATCCATCTCATTTTGACTCGAAAACAATTGTTGAACTCAGTAATCCTTCAACTCAACTCCATGCGAAATATGTCAATATAAAAAATTAATAGGACCTTTGTTGACGTCCAATGCATCTTTTCACAAAATAGGGTTTAGGCATAAATCGTAATGTAGCATGTAAAGGAAATAACAATGGCATTTTTAATTTTTTTTGTCGTTATTGCTGGAGTTTTATTTATTATGGGTGTCACTGTTTACAATAACCTTATTGGCTTAAGTAAACAGACGGATCGAGCATGGTCAAACATTGATGTCATCTTAAAACAAAGAAACGACGAAATTTCGAGTCTTATTCAAGTGGTCGAACAGTTTGCCGGATATGAGAAAAAAATTATCGATCAACTGTCTCAAGCGCGGCAGCATTATGGACAGGCGAGCTCGGTAAACGAAAAAATTCAGGCATCTCAAGAAATCTCACTCGCCCTTCGCGGCATTATGGCCATTGGCGAAAACTACCCAGAGCTTAAATCCAGTGAACATTTTCACCAACTACAAGGACGCATTTCGAGTCTGGAAGAATCTTTAGCCGACCGTCGTGAAGTTTATAACGAAAGTATCACAAATTATAATACGCGGATTTTACAACTTCCCGACGTCTTTTTCGCAAATTTTTTAGGTTATAGAGAAAAACCGCTGTACCAGGTTTCTGAACAAGAAAAACAAAAACCAAACTTAAAGATGAATTTGCCTCTTTAACCATTCAACATGTCTGATTCTTCTCAAAGCAAATTGATTTTATCTCTTTATGCAGGAAGCATTGCTTCGGTGATGTATGGGATAAAAACTTTTCGCAAGAAGCGTCGAATTTTAGATACGCCAAGTAATCGTATTGCTACTGCAGCTCAAGGACTAGCCGAATTTGAAGGTTTTGCTTGGAATAGTGAACCTTTGATTAAAAACATAAATGGACAGGACTGCTGTTACCGTAAAATTGAATTACAAGAAAAAGTAGAAAGAAAGAACTACTCCTCATGGGAAACCCGCTGGACCTCATTTACTGGAAATACATTTTATGTTGTCGATAAAACAGGCGTGGCTCTGATTCTCGCTACCAATGGCGATATCAATGGTCAACAGCTCACCGAACGCTGGCACTCCATTAATCCTGATTACCAAAACAAAATCGTACAATCTGTTAGCTCTTCCATCTCAGGATTTCCACCCGGAAGTGGATGGTTCTCGAGAAGTTTTCGCATTCAAGAGACCTCTATTCCTTTAGGATCACCCATTTTATGTCAAGGTTCTTTTTCCACACCCTCCGAATACCCTCAAAAAGTTTTTCGTGAAGGCATGGGAGAATTCTGTCTATTTTTACAACAGACAATTCGCAAACCTATTCACGAAATGCAACGACTCGATCTCGATAAAGATGGAGAAGTCAGCGCCGAAGAAACCGTGAGTGCTTTTACACAAGCCGCTCAAAATTCTTTAAAGCTCTATAGAGAATCTTCAGAAAAAATAGACGTGACTGTGTATGGTATGTTGACACACGATTTGTCTCATCCATTGTTTGTGGAAAATGGACATCAATATCATGCACTACAAAAAATTGGCAACAAGAGCATTCTCTTTGTGATTTTAGGAGCCGCACTTGCCAGTGCGGCCACCTTGTTACTTCTTGATAACTTTTAATTTTTCTTTGTCTGCTCATCTGAAAGTTTTTGTAATTCTTCGTATCCAGGCAAAGACGATAGGTCTGGAACAATAACAATCTCAATACGACGATTAGCCGCCTTACCTTCTTTAGTTTTATTATCAGCTACAGGATGGAATTTTCCATAACTTGCAGCACTAACTCTCTCTGTTGGCATACCCGTATCAACCATGGTTTTAACCACAGATAATGCCCGTGCAGATGCCAACTCCCAGTTGGATGGGAAAAGCGCCGTGGCAATTGGTACATCATCCGTATGCCCCTCGACCTGGTAACTCTTATTCGAAATAGATGCTAATTGCGTAGTTACATCTTTAATTGTTTGCACACCTTGTTTAGATAATTTTGCTGAACCTGAAGGAAAAAGAACATCTGAGCCAAGACTAACCACCATTTTTCCATCGATAATGCGAACAGATAATGTTCCTGAATCAATCAATTTTTTAAATCTTTGTGTTAAATCTTCGAACTCGTGGAGACGTTTTTTTTGTTCTTCTTCACGCGCGCGCATTTCCTCAAGAGCTTTTTTCATTTCTTCCAAAGAGTTCTTGAGTTGTCCGCGATCTTTGGCATTAGTCAACATTTGATCTTCCAACAATTTAATCTGTTGATCTTTCTCTGCAACCGTCTCTCTATATGTTGATTTAGAAACACAGCCGGTAAGAACCAGCACCATCAACGCCATGATATTTTTTCTCATGTTTTCTCCTTTTTAGAATCGAGAATGCCTAGGGTCTGGATAGAATACAATTTATTGAAACAAATGACACGAAGAGGCTACTTAAGAAGTGGCGTGTTATTGCTCAGATTAGTAAAAAATTATAGCTCAAACGATGGGCAGCAATGCATTAGACCTGCGAATTTTTGTGAAAAAGATTTACACTCTTCTCGTGCTAAGAGCTTTGTATGTAGATCTCAATTCTTTTTTTGCGTCCTGTGAACAACAGAACCAACCACTGTTACGAAATCGCCCTGTGGCCGTCGTGCCGCTCATAGCAGACACCACATTCGTCATTGCTGCAAGCTACGAAGCAAAGGCCTATGGCGTAAAAACAGGAACTCGCGTTGGTGATGCAAAAAAAATGTGCCCTGGTTTGCAATTGGTCTGTGCAGGACATAGTGATTACGTGAAATATCATCACAAAGTAAAGACTGCGATTGAAACCGTCATTCCTATTCGCGCCGTGCGCTCCATCGATGAATTTGCCTGCGAGCTCACAGGCAGTCAGCAACAGGAGGAGAAAGCTCGGCAGTTAGCCCTCAAAATTAAAGAAGTTTTGCACCACAATGTGGGAGCGTTCATTAAAGCCTCTATCGGTATTGCTCCCAATTTTCTCCTCGCAAAAATTGCTGCAGACATGCAAAAACCAAATGGTCTTACTATTTTAGATCACAACAATCTACATGACAGATTGATTCGTCTCAAGCTACAAGACATTCCTGGCATCGGTCCCCGCATGGAAGCGCGTCTCAATATTAAAAATATTACCAATATGGAGCAACTTCTGCAGTGTAGTGAGCAACACACGCGAGGACTATGGGAAAACGTTTGGGGTGCGCGCATGCATCGTCTCCTCAAAGGTGATTGGTTGGATTTTTCGGAAGATTCTCCTGTTAAATCTATCGGACACCAGCATGTTCTTCCCCCTCAAAAAAGAAACTTTACCGGTGGACTACTCGTTTCTCAAAAACTTTTATGGAAGGCAGCTGTTCGCCTGCGTGCAAAAAATATGATGGCACGTAAAATGTACCTGTCTATCCGTTTGACCGATGGAGAACGCTTCTTTAAAGAAATTTCTTTTCACCCCACCCAAGACTCAGGATTTCTCTTACAAAAACTCAAAGAGATGTATCAAGCGACCCGAGGAAAAAAACCACGTAAAATTTCAGTAACACTCTTTGATTTTGTTAAAGAGACCGAACAACAACTTTCTTTTTTCGAAAACGATAATCGAAATCGCATCTACAAGGCTGTGGATGCGATCAACCAACGCTATGGACGCAACACTGTTTTTTCGGGAAGTTTGCTAGATGATAAAAACACCGCACCAACTCGTATTGCTTTTCAGCGTATTCCAGGATTAGATGAGGTGGATTAATTTTTTGCAGACGAGTATTCATTATATTATTCTCTTTTTGCATCCCTCTGACCGTGCTATCCACTAATTATAAAAGAGCGACAAGCATACTCGCACCACGACACACAGGTTATACAACAACGTACTAGAAATTGATGACTTAGAGTTTATATTTCTTTGCCTAAGATATTATCTCTTATTAGAGCGCTCTGATTTTCTTGAAATTTAGCGCTAAACAAAATCTCTAACGTTAAATTAGAGCCATTTTTATTAATATCATTTTCGATTACTGTTTGAAACGTCACTCGCTCTGCAGACTTGCGGTATTCATTATAGACATACCGATGTGCGGCCAGAGCTTTTTCTTGATCAATTTTCTTTTGTCTGTTGTTGATATGATCTATTAAAACAATTTCATGAATTGCTTGGGTTACTGCAATTTCATTCATTAAATGATAAAAATGCTCAGTGAGTTGCGTTTTTAATAAAATTTCATCTTCTTCTTCACTGTCATTTTCATTAAAAAAATCACCCAAAGGAACACGCAGAATAGTTTTATCAACGTTCTGTACAATCGTTATTTTTTCTGTCCGCAACAATTCATTAAACTCTTCCAGTGTTGTTCGCATATATTCCAATTTCTTGGGTATAGCAATGGATAAAAATTCGCTTTGTAATTCCTGTTGATTAGTTTTCTGTAGTGCTGGGGACAGAACACTAGCAGTTGACATTGTCTCTGTTTCTGTTTGTCGAGTGTCATCAAACCATTCAGCCTGTACCGAATGATGTTCTTTCAAAAGATCTTGTTCATTTGGTACTATACGCTTGCCATCTACTTCAGATAACCATTGATGGCTTACATATGTACTTGCTAAAAATATAAAAAGTGACACCAATACTTTAATCTGTTTGCGCATGAGCACCCTCACCGTCAAATTATCTTATGAACTCATTCCCATATGTATTCGGTGAAATAATATCTATGCTAAAATTTATTAGATTGCCTCTTCTATAGTCCTAAAACACCCAACCGTAGCCTAGACTAAAGCGAGAAATTTGGGTGGAGAGGTCTTGAAAACTTGTAAATTTTTGTGAATAATTCGACCGATCAAAAATGAACGCAAGATAATGATCAGCACTTATGTCATAGGAAACTTGGCTATTTATAAATGTTGAAAGTGATGCCTTAGACGGTCCGACAGACAATGTTGGTGAGACCGCAAAAGACAATTGCCCCTTCCATTTTTCACTCAAACGAATCTTCAAATTGCTTCCTAATAAAACGCCAAGATAATCACTTAAAAAAGTACCGCTAGTAAACTGATTTGTTCTTTTCGCGTGATAAAAAATACCTCCCGCGGACGCACTTAATTCCCAAGTGTCTCCCAACTCTTGATTATTTATAAGGCGATAATTCAACTTACCTTGAACTAAAGAAAAATTAGCGGTTTCTTTAGTCATTTCTACCGGCACAACCACATCTCCATCTAGAAAATATCGCAGACTCACATCATAAAACCCCTTAATATTAAAAGGTTTTATTGTATTGGAAGTCTGTTGATTGATGAACTTTCCAGCGCTTACATACACCAATACATCTCTTCTTCTTTTAGCCTCCGCATCTGCAACGATTTTTTTAATAAAAGACGGTGGCGTATTAATGCGCGTTACTAAATCCCAAGATCCAATTTTATAAAATAAAAACTTTCCATCTTCTAACTCTTGCTCTCCTAAAGAAATAAAGTGCGTACTAAAATAAAATTGAGATGAATAGGATTTCGAATTTTTATGCATTCGAAATTCAAACTGACCTTTTTGAATCTGCGCATGACTATAGGCAAAATAACCCTCAAGAGATACATTTAATGGAAGCCATTGACTACCATTAATACGCACTTCCAAATCTATTGCCCCTTGCGAGCTTAAGGATTTCTTTCTCTCTCTGTCTCTATCCGCTAACTGCCCATTCGCTTTACTAACTACAGTATAAATTGACGAGCGAATAACAATTCCTCCCTTTGGAAGGTTGCCGATAAAAGAACTTGTCTTGATACCACTTTTACGAAGAAGTTGAACTAACTTATTTGAGCATTTTTCATATTCACTGCCAGATGCAAGCACTTCTAATTTTGGAATGTGTGACTTTAAAAGTGTTGCTTGCTGTAAAAATGATTTAAATTCTGAGAGTTTTTCACATTGATGTGTTTCGGCGTCTGTCATGGTATATTGTATCTCAAGTCCACCTTGTGATTGTTTTGATTTCTTAGGTGGCGCATCTATCTGCGTATCTTGATCTTGAGATTTTTCTTCGATACCACTTTCTTTCAAAGAAAATTTTTGCCATTTTCCTTCGTCCGTTAATAAATAAAGATCACTTTCTAAAATATAGCCGACGAAACCAGCGGCTTGATCTAACTCTGTACTTTTTAAATCTACTTGAAAATACTGATTTTCTTTGGCGTGCAACGGTTGAACATTGAGGATCACTATTATTAAAAGGAATACTTTCAGTGAAACTATAAAAAGACTTCCACTAGACCTTTTTATGGTGTTTTTACTAATTTCGCAAAAAAATGAAAAAACTTTAGATATATTCATCGCTTCATAGTGAGAAAAATAATTTATTTTAAATAATACCTAAACCCCATAAAAAAAGTCACCGAAATAATGACAGGCACAAAGTACTTAAGGGTATATGACAAAAAAATTCATCTATTGGACATTTTTAATATTATCAGCATACACACTGATGTCGTGCTCGAAAGTAGATCAGTTAGCTGAAACACGTGCCCAAGAAGATTTAACGATACACACGAATAGTCTTTCCCCAGGCATTAAGGGTCTCTCCTATTCAGCACAAATTGTCGCCAGCGGTGGCACAGAGCCCTATAGTTTCACCAAAACGACAGGCAGCTTCCCTCCCAGCCTCAGCTTGGATAGCAGCACGGGTATTCTCTCTGGTGTAATTGCCTCCACAGCTTCGGGTCAATTCTCCTTCTCTATTTCTGTGACTGATACGGAAGATACAACAGTTGAAAAAAGCTATACTGTTACTGTAAGTACAGCAGTCAGTATTGTAAACACATCGCTTACTGCCGCACAAGTAAACGTTAGTTATTTAGAAAATATATCTGCTACCGGAGGAACACCTCCATATTCTTACAGCGCATCAGGTCTTCCCAGCGGTTATTCTATAAACTCTACCACAGGTGCGATAACTGGGATATCTTCCTCTTCAAGTAGTTCTTCTGTAGATATTACCGTTACAGACTCTGCGGGCTTAACGGCTTCGGAAACTTATACCTTTTACGTTAATACAAGCCCCGCGATCTCGACAACAAGCCTCATCACTGCTGGCTTACATCGTAGCCACGTAGATACGCTCATTGCGACCGGAGGCGTTTCACCTTATACTTTTAGTTTACAAAGCGGAACTCTTCCTACAGGACTCAGCCTTGCTTCAGATGGAACCATAAGTGGAACAACAACAAATGCCTCAGATATAAAGAATTCCCCCCACAGTTTAGTCTTCAAAGTGACTGATAGCATTGGACAGACGGCAACCAAATCATTAACACTCTCTGTAAAAACCCCGCCAACTATCGTTAGCGACATGGATCATAAGTTGCGAGTTGCAGCTGAGAGCAAGCCATTTCTTGAGCATATTAAGGTTCGTGGTGGCGTCAAACCACTTGTATATGGAGCTGTGGGCCTTCCCTCTGGACTTTCTATTAATGCAAGCTCTGGTTATATCAGTGGTACTCCCTCCGGAGGCACTGCGGGAACCTACTCCGTTAGCTTCACCATCAATGATGCACAAGGATTTAGTACTAATTTAAATAAAACCGTAACCATTGTGAGCTCTGGTCTGTCCACTACAGATTTTAAAGCACCACGCAGCACTTATCTGGGACAGTACAATGCAAACTGGTCCTACCCTAATCATATTAAAATTGCCGATATGAATAACGATGGCATTAATGATGTGGTTTATGCAGCAGAAAGAGCTTTGGCTGTTTTAGTGATGATTGGCAATGGCAGTGGACACTTCACCACTTACGCACAAAATACAGGCGGTTATTATGCCTATGACATTCGCATAGCAGATTTTGATGGCGATGGTAAAAACGATATTATCAGTTCTAATTATGATAATGGCACTCTAACAATTTTTAAAGGTGATAACTCCTGGACGGGTACAAACACCACCCAAGTCATTAATCTCGGCTCAGCCGTAAGAGATGTAGTAACAGCCGATTTCAATGGCGATTCCGTGCCAGATATCGCCGTCGTTCATCGCGGCGCGAGCACAATTCGAATTCTACTCAATTGCCAAGTAAGCGCTACTGTTTCTTATAATGGTAATCCTACTCAGGCCTGTAGTTCTACTGGCCAACCCATTATCAATTTTCATTCCTATGCCGGCCCAGCCCTTGTCAATGGTTGGTCACTTGCGACTACTGACATGAACGCCAATGGAAAGGCTGATCTCATTGCAACGCGATCGGATAATTCTTTAACCGAAGTATTTCTTGGAAATGGACAGGGTGTATTTACACTGCAATCCAGTACTTCAAATGGTGGGCGTGGATATCATTTAAAGGTTGCTGATTTTACCGGAGACAATATTCCAGATGCAGTCGTTGCTAATCGTGATCAGCGTACTTTTGTCATTATGACTGGTGACGGTACAGGCAGCTTCTCGACCGTCACGAGTTACTCCATGACAAGCGGAGGATGGGAAGGATATCCTCGCTTTATTGATGTTGCGGATGTCGATGGAGATGGAGATAAAGATTTAGCCATCTCGTTTGATAGTGGTCACATGAATAACGTCGGTATTTTTCTCAATGCTGGCAATGGGAATTTTTCATCAAGCAAACAATTATCTCTTGGTTACTATGGAATGGGTATTGCTCTCGGCAATTTAATCACTGGTGCTACGCGCCCCTCACTAGCAGTAGGTGTAGGCTGGTGGGTTGGCTACTCGCGCCTAGAAGTTTTGCCTAATACAAATGATAGCAATATTTATATTTCTGGTGACGCCTACTATCCAAATCCACCTTATGATGCAATTAATATTTATGGAAAAGTTTTACACGGTGACTTAAATAACGATGGCTTCGTTGATTTAATTTCTAAGATTGGTGGTTCTTCAAGTATTTTCTTTGGTACAGGGGCTGGGACCTACAATCTCAATTCTACGACAATACCAACAGGAGACTCCGGAGCATACTGGATAATTAAAGACCAACATGCCCTAGAAGATTTCAACGGCGATGGCAACTTAGATTATGTCAGCGCCAATTACAATTCGGCAGGAACAGGCAACGTGTCTGTAACCCTAGGTAATGGAGATGGAACTTTTGGTGGTCTTGCCTCATTTACGGTAAATACAAGTGGTTGCATCGGAACTGCAGGTTCGTATTCAGTCGCAACAGGTGACTACAACGGCGATGGCAACATCGACATGGCTGTATCCACAGGCTGCAGTGTTGGCAATGGACAAATCTATGTTTTTGCTGGATACGGAGACGGCACTTTTAACACCACACCAACGGCAACTCTTTCCTCTGGTGGAGTATACACTTATGCCGTTATTTCGTTGGATGTAAACCAAGACGGTTATTTAGATTTAGTTTCGGCGAACAGCAGTGCTCAATTATATATTTTTAAAGGACTCGGAAATGGTACTTTTGCTGCACCCAATATAACCTCTACTTCCACCGGCGGAACAATTGGCAGCATTCAGTATGGCGAATTTAATGGTGATAATATTTATGATTTCATTGTGTCGGCAACAAATACAGGAATGGTCGCTTTTATGGCTGGCGGTTCGAATGGAACAATTTCCTCAGTAACAACTTCTTCAGGAATGGCACTCTACTCCAGTACTGCCGTCTACGATACAGCTGTTGCGGATGTTAATAAGGATGGTTATTTAGATGTTCTTATGCATAAACCTTATATTGGTGTGCAAGTTCTCCTCGGTAATGGTACAGGTACTTTAACATCTACAGGTGTTCCGTTCGCCCCACCATCTCCTGGAGCTTATTGGCAAAATTTGATTGATATATATGATGCCAATAACGACGGACTTCCCGACATAGTATGGGGTAACGGAGATGGTAATGGTCCAGGCTTGGGTGTTACTCTTAATAATTCACACTAAAATCTGTTCGGAAGTCTTGATAATCCATTCTTAATAAAAATGGTCGAAAGACCTTAAAAATCAATAAATCAAAATTAAATATAAATAGTACTATTTAAAAATCCGAAGAATAATGCATGAAGGTCTTATCCATTTCTTTATTATTATTTTTTCTTGCCGGATGTGCATCCTCTTCATATGTTTTCTCTACTAATCCTGATGGAGCAACCGTTTATTATAAAGACCCGAACACTAATAAAAAACTCTTATTGGGAACCACTCCGCTTGAGTACTCGAAATCTGCCCTTAAAGACGATCAAGCTTTTCTTATTATTTTCGAAAAAGAGGGGTTTTTCCCTGAATCTATTCCACTTGCTCCAACGAACGAAGTGCAAACAACCGTCAATATTAACATGAAAAGAAATCCTGCTGGGTTAGAAGCGTCCAGTGTTGCGGTTAATGATGTCATTAATCGACTTTTTAAAACACAAAAACTTATTTACCAAAAACGTTATCGCGCTGCAGTTTTAGAAATCGACAAATTACTCGAAGAAAAATCTTGGGTTACACAGGCTCATATCATGAAAGGAACAGCATTTTATTTAATGAATGAACTACCCTCGGCTATTGTTTCATGGAAAAAAGCATTAGAATTGGATCCGCAAAATGAAGAACTTTTAAAATTTATGCAAGAAAAAAATATAAAAATGAATTAATAAAAAAATATATTATGCAAAGAAAAAAACAGATTAATTTTTCAATGATTAGTGGCTTTCTAGGAGTTTTAGGTGTGCTTAGCCTAACTATTCTACTTTCCACCAATACACCTTGGATTTTTCTTAACATTATCGGAGTAACTATTGTCTTTGGCGGAATTTTTACATCTTTATTAATTATGCAGCCTTTTTCGCAAACGATAGAGCTTATCAAGAGATTGAGCACAAGTATTTATGGATATAAATACGAAGCAACGACCACGGTACTAGAAGTACTTGATCTCGCATACCGACACCAAAATAATCTTAATCCAAACAAAAGTGATGATGAAATTTTGAGTGATGGTGTTGACATGATGACAATCGGCCTCAACTCAGAAGATATAAAAAAGTGTATCGATCTACGTGTGGAAAATTTTGAATCACAACTCACTCAAGAAGCCGGTTTTCTTATTAGTCTTTCTAAGTTGGGTCCTGCTTTTGGACTTGTTGGAACTCTTTTAGGTATGATTATACTTTTGAAGGATATCGGTAATCTTCAAGGTGATATCAGTTCGGTGGGTCCTGCAATGGCCATTGCGCTATGTGCCACATTGTATGGGGTTGCCACATCAAACATGCTTTTTATTCCATGGGCAGAATACTTGAACCACATTGCTCATTCTTCCATACTCCGCGGGCAGATAATTAGTGAAGGTCTTTACATGATCAGTGAAGGGCGACACCCGATTCAAATTCGTGAAACATTAAAATCGTATTTAAATAAAAAAGAACAAAATGTGCTAGAAGAAAAATTATCTGTTATTGAAAACCATACAATAAACTCAGAGGACAATAAAGTTGCGTAAAGTTCGACAAAATAAAGTATCATTGCTTTTAAAAAAAGAAAATGAGGTTTGGTTATACTCATACGCTGACCTTATTACTAATCTATTAGCATTTTTTATTTTGTTATTTGTACTTGTCAATGGAAGTCCGGCAGCAGTTTCAAAAATTAAAACATCTCTTTCGCAGTTAAGTGAAGGCGTTATTGTAGCACCAAACACACCTGATTTTACAAATACAGTTTCATCTTATATAAAAGAAAAACGATTAGTAAATCAAGTAGCGATTCAGGCCAACGAAGAAGGCATTAGTTTAACATTTCAAGGAAATTTTCTTTTTGAAACCATGTCTTCTGAAATTAGACCATTGGCACGCGATCTTCTTAGCAACCTAGTTCCCCTATTGAAAAAAATTCCCAAAGATTTTCGTATTGATGTTTGTGGTCATGCAGATTCGCGCAAAATACTTGAGTCTGATTACTTTCCATCAAATTGGGAGCTATCTGCCGCCCGAGCTGGCAGCGTTGTTCGTTATCTCGCCTCACAAAATATTGATCAGCACCGACTTCGCGCTATTGGCTATGGTGACACACAACCCGTATCTAACAATTTAGAGGAAAATCGTCGCGTTGTTATTAAAATTGGTCGTGGGAGATCAGAATGAAAAAGTCTGCGATCTTTATATCGTTCAATTTATTTATTTTTTTACTCTTATCAATGCCGACCGTTATTTTAGCCGAAACTACGGATTCCATAGAAATTCGTTTACGTACGTTCTTAGATTCATACCTGCATAATGACGAATATATGGTTTATGTAAATGAAATAAAATCTCGTGATGCCCTACCTCAAACTCCAGAAACTCAAAATGATCTCGTATTACCAGGTGTTCCAGGCTTAGATGAAAAAACTCGCAATGTCTATTCATTTGATATTCGCAATGAAGAACAATCCGCACATATCCGTACACCTTTTGAAATTAGTGTAGTCGTCGAGAAAAATATTGAAAAAAGAAAAATTGGCTTTTTAAGGAAAGTTCTTCCCCAGATTGCCCGCGTTGATCAATCTTTTGGAGATCGCTTTAACTTTAAAGTTGGCCCGCTTGTAAAAGCAAAACGCGAAGATCCACCTCTTCCATCTTTTGTAGACGATATCATGAAATACCGTAATGAGCTCATCTCTTTAGGCTTCGGACTATTTTCCGCGGTTGCTGCCTTGATTCTCTTAAGTGGATTTTTGTCAATCATGGGTGCCTTCGTTGGAAGAAAAACAAAAAGTGATCCGACATCCCAATTGCTAAATCTCAACCAAGCACCCTCTGCAACACCGAGTATTCGACAACCCAATACAATAAACTTGGCAAATGAATCCGACTCAACAAAACATTTGCCTATTGGTAGAAGCACGCATGGTGAAGGTGCAATTATTGCTCTCATTGAAGAACTGCGGATTGAAGCTAAAACCCACCCCGCGGCCCTGGCCCAACTCCTCACCCTGTGGGTACAAGGCGGCGCAAACGATCAAAGACATTGTGGACTGCTGCTGGCTATTTTTGACATAGACACTGTCAATCAAATCATGAAAGAAATGGTTCCTTCAGATTTAGACAAAATTGCTCCTCATATCAATCTTGAGTTCGATCCCAAGAGAGAGGAAAATCTTATTATCCTAATTCGTGCCAAGCAGGATTTGTTCAAAATTGCTGCTCGCTCTAACCAAAAGAAAGAATACAAGTTAAATCTCGATTTCCTTTCCAAGAGTGAAGATGACGTGCTCGCCGAAATTCTTCGTGGGGAACCACCTCAAGTTTTTGCTCTGATAAGCACCATTGTACCAGTTCATCGCTTTATAGACTTAATCAACTTAATGCCAAATGAAAAACAATCTGAATATTTTCAAACCCTTTGTCATATTAACAGTATGCCACAAACTAATCGCCAAGAGATCGAATCAAAATTACGTACTAAATTTCATAAAATTAGTGAAATGTCGCTTACACAAAATGAAAAATCACGCACTATTACTTCCATTTTAAGACAAATCCAAAATCCTGATAGAAAAAAATTTATTTTAAATGAAATTAAATTAGGAGATATCGAAACTTATAACCAAATAAAATATCATGTTTTGTTATTTGATGATATCATGCACTTAAGTGATAAAGCGCTTAAAATTCTAATGATTGCCACTAAAGCGGAATCACTAGCTATTGTTTTTAGTAATAGCGATCGTTCCCTAAACGATAGAGTTATTAACTCCCTCAATAAATCGCAAGCAGAAATATTTATCTATGAATTAAAGCGTGGCTACACCCCTCCTATCGAAGAGATTTATAAACATCAATCTGAACTGATAAGTCGTCTGGAGTTTTTGATTGATCAAGGACTTATAGCCCGTAAAGAGATTCAAAGAAATGATACGGCAGCCCCGTCTCTTCGATTGGCAGGCTAATGAAGCTCTTATTTGTCCTTGCAATCTTGACCTCATTAAATCTTTGGGCCGCAGAAGAAAAAGGAATGACTTCTTTTTCCTTTCGAGCTGGTGCAGCTAAGTATACTTTAAGTGGTAGTGTCTATAAATCCAAAGAAGTAACAGCACCTAGTTTAAATATGGACCTCTCGTATGGTTTTCCCAATAATTGGCGCCTCTTTTTAAATGTTCAGTCAGACTCACAGGGACAACTCATGGGTGTAGGTATTGGCGGAGCCTATCATTTTGGCCGCTATATTCCTCAGATAGAGCATGTTTCAGAGTCAGCGACCATCAATCGCATCTATAAATGGAGCCCTTATGTGGGCGCAGAACTTTCTGTGTTTCGTAGTCAAGTTAGTTTGAATCGTTCCGATTCTAGCGTAAATTCGGATGTTGTGCTCGCTGCGCTCTATGGCGCGACCCTACACGCCGGTGCTTATTACTCCATGGGAAGATCTTGGAGTTTAAATGCTGATGTATTTTCTGCTTTTGGAAATTCTGCGCAACTATCTCTTGCTAATTATGGCCTTACTTTGGGTTTTTTGATTTTTTTACCTTAATTTTAAATCTTCACTAAATTTTATTCTTGAAATAAAATCTACCCTTCCCTTAACGTGCATTATCAATTCAGGTGTACTCATTGCGTAGGTTGCAATAAAATTTTTACTTTTTACATTATTACCAAAATAATGTAAGTTTAATTATTTTATGATCCGCGGAGTATGGCGCTATCTTTTGATAACCACACCGCCATCCTCGTCTCTCTCTATGGTCGGAGCAGTCTTCTTAGAGAGTGCCATATCTTCGGCTGATCCTGGCACAATTGATAATTCAAACGTGTTTGTCGGCCACTGCTCTCTATGCAAATCAAGCATTGGGCATTGGGCATTTGGCACCTAATACTCGAACAAAATACATGTTATAGTGATTAGGGATTTTTTGTTTTTTGAGAACTAACGAAAGTTTTCCGGACTTACTGAGATGAGCTGATTTAGATTTGTACGAACAATCTGATCTTTCCCTTGCGATTCCAACAACGGAGCCGAGTTTAAATCGGCAACACCATCTGAGGGGAAAATTACATATGCTAAAATGAGTGGAAGAGCTATATTCGAACCTAATTGCTTTCTTAGATTAAACATTCTAATTTTCCTTTCGATTTAGGACAAACTACAAGATGCGTGTTCATAGCTATTCAGCTGCACAGCTCGTGCCGTTCCCATTAGAATATAGGGAACAAAGCGAGATCTTACTGTCGAACAGTTTGACATTGGGATCGTCAAAAATCATTTATTCACTGATTCTTGATTCGCATATAACATTCTTTCTCGATCGGTAGACCATGATCACTTTTAATTTTGCAGCACGACGACCTACTATCCCCCCCCCAGAAGAAAACGGGAGCTTTTATACAAGGGACGGATATCGATACGCGCAGATAAAATAAATCACCATTTTTACGGCCCCTCTATATTGCATGTATGCGGCAAGACTTCAGCCTATTATTGCACAGGGTCGTTTCCAGAATGGAAAACAGGCACTCAGAGCATATGTTGAGTTGAGTATTATCTAAAAATACTTTAGAAGTTATCTCTCATCTCTCGTTATTTTTCCGAGCTAAGTAGGCGCGCAATAGTCTGTACAAGTATATCCATGCGTATTGGTTTTGAAACAAAATCAGAAAAGCCCACATCCTTACATTGCTCTAAAACCTCTTTCATGGCATGAGCAGTAAGTGCAACAATAGGCTTCTGATAACCTTGATTCCGTAATTCGCGAGTTGCATCCAAACCACTCATAACTGGCATCTGAAGATCCATTAACACTAAATCGTACGGATTCATCTCCACCTTAATTAAGCTTTCATGCCCATTTTCCGCAAGATCCACTACGCATCCCCATTTTTTTAATATTGCTTCGATGAGAAGACGATTTTCTTTATTATCATCAACAACCAAAATTTTAAAACCTGTAAGATTCAGCTCTGTTGTACGCACAGGGGATTTCTGTGCGCTACCCATGCCTTCTGGTTGTTCATATTTTATTGTTATCTGAAAGTGAGACCCTACCCCAACAGTTGACTCTTTCAGCACAAGATCTCCCCCAAGCATATGAGCTAGATGTTTTGACAATGGTAGACCGAGACCAGTGCCGCCTTGCTTGCGAGTATAACTACTGTCACTTTGGCGAAACGCCTCAAAAATAAGCTCTGTATCTTTAGCTGGCACTCCATATCCTGAGTCAAAAATATCAAAAATGAGATAATCATTCTTAAAACCAACCTTTAATGCAACATATCCTTGATGGGTAAACTTTATGGCATTCCCAAGTACATTAAGAAGTATCTGTCTTAGTCTAATGGAATCGGTATAGATGTGTTTTGGTAAATCATTGGAATAGGTGAGTTGCAGATCTAAACCTTTCTCTTGCGCTCGAAACTGTAAAAATCTTCTTAAATCATTTAACAGTTCGATTAATGATACGTTCTCCTTTTTAATCGTTAAATGTCCAGATTCTACCTTCGAAATATCAAGAATATCATTGATAATATCGATCAGACTTTCTCCTGATCTTTTAATTATATCTAAGTACTTTTGTCTCTTTGCTGGATCTAAATGCTCATTTTCGAGCAAACCGGCAAAACCAATAATCAACCCAAGTGGGGTTCTAATCTCATGACTCATATTGGCCAAAAAAGTACTTTTAGTCTGATTCAAATTCTCGGCTTCTTGGCGACGTCCCACATTTAATTTTAACTGCTCTCCCATTTTATTAATAGCTATCGCTAAAAGCCCTAATTCATCCTGAGAACGCACACACACTTTTTGTTCAAATGCACCACGACCAATATCACTCGCTGCATTAGCCAGATCCTTTAATCCTTTTGATAATGATCGGCCAAAAGAAAATGTACACACTAATCCTATTAACTCCACTGTTGAAACCAAAAATAATAAAATAAGAAAAATCAATCTTTCTATCCATCGACTTCCCGCCGCTAGAGTTGAAGAAAATTTCGTTTCTACTTCTGTAGCGCGAATGTTAATACTATCAAGCTTGTTACTAAAAAATTCGTACTCATCTACAAGTAAGGGTTTTGCATCTTTTTGAAGTCTTTTCTGAATAGCATCTGCCAATGCTTGCAATTCTGCAATAATAAGATCGCCTTGCCGCCAGTACTTCATCGCTGTTTGAATATAAAATACTTTCTGAAACCGAGTGAGTAAGTGCACCATACCGGGTATATCATCAGGATGAATTTTGCCTTTGACAAAACCTGCATAGAGCACATCTTTTTGTGGTGTAGCGGACTCAATCTCTAAGCGTGCTGAACGATCGCCAAGTGGTATCTCCATCAATGCTCTGTAGCGGTAGAAATACTCTTCATTTTCATTTATTAAATATCCCTGTAGGGCGTGCACTGCATCCTTCTGGGCCTTTGACCACTGAGCCTCACCCTCTATGAATGCCCGTACAGATGACATTGTACTCATTGCAAATGAAAGAACAATAAGCTCAAACCCTATGAGAGACGCCATAATACCAAAAATGGCAAAGAGCTTTTTAGATATAGATAAACCACTCCACAGTTTATAAAAAAAGTATTTTCCATCTTTTTTGTTGTTCTGAATCATAAAAATAGTATCGGGATCTCATTAATAAAACAGTTGTTTTAAACAGCACAATGGCACTGATTTTGTTTATTTAAATCGAAGAACTGTGCTCCATGAGAAAACTTCATTTTCAAAAAGTTCTCGTCTCTGTCATGCTTTCTAAAAACTAATCTAGCCTGTGATGCAACCGACTTCCTTCCTTTTTTGGAAAAATATCATTTGAGTGTATTGCAAAAATAAACTAAATAAATTTATTTATTTCAAGTCCTACTCTTGTGAAGATTTCTAAACATCTCTTAACTTTTTTTATTAATCGTCATGAGTTTTTGTTGCATAGATTCAGCAACACTTTTCCGCATTGACTACAACTGCGAAATTGCTATGCTGGCCAATCGAATATTTCATGCCGCACGTTATTTCACAATCTGTACTACCGCAAACGACGACTAAAACATACCACACAAGGAGATGTCATGCACACGTCCGAGCAACCCATGTACTCGATATACCATAACGACCCTCTATACCGTTCTCTATTTGCGTCCTTTTCTGATCGTGCTTCCCATTATATACAGAAGATCGACGATGCTTGCTCACACCATGACACTGCCGCATTAGTTACCCTTCTTCACGAAATTAAAGGTGTTTATGGGAACTATGGTTTTCCAGTGATTGCTGAAATTGCTAAAACTCTGGAAGATGAACTTAAGAATAACATTACACCACCAACACCTAAATGGATGGCTTTAAAAGATAATATTAAACGCGTCGCAAATACATACCAAAGACATTAAGTTTTGGAGTGAGCTCTGTGTATCTTAAAACAATTGTTCTATTTGCACTATTTGTACTGTTTTTTCTTGAGTAAGTACGTATTGTCGAACAGTTTGACATTGGGATCGTCAAAAATCATTTATTCACAGATTCTTTATTCGCAGATAACATTCTTTCTCAATCGGTAGACCATGATCACTTTTAATTTTGCAGCACGACGACCTACTATCCCCCCCCCCAGAAGAAAACGGGAGCTTTTATACAAGGGACGGATATCGATACGCGCAGATAAAATAAATCACCATTTTTACGGCCCCTCTATATTGCATGTATGCGGCAAGACTTCAGCCTATTATCGCACAGGGTCGTTTCCAAAATGGAAAATAGGCACTCAGATACGCTTAGATAATGTCGTGAATGATTAGAAGGTTGTGCCACAAATGCAAAAATTTTCGACTTGGTTGGAGCTAACTCTTGCGATCTGAGAACGATTTAAACAAGCAACGAACTTTCTATGTCGTTGGTAAATTTTCATACTGCGCAAGATACAAATTTATTATAAAAAGAAAGACTCATGAAAAAGAAAACCTCAAAGGCAAAAACCTTAAGCAAACTTAAAAAACCAAAGCGCGATCGCGAACTTCCAGTTACAAAACGTCTCTTAGACCTTACGAAACAAGAAGTGATGGGGGAAATTTCAACCCTTCGCCTTGAGACAAAAGCTGGTTTTTTAAAAGTTGATTCCAGAATAGATCGGCTTGAATCGAGGATGGATAGCTTTATCTCTAGAATGGATGGCTTTGATTCCAGAATGGATAGCTTTGATTCTAGGATGGATAGCTTTATCTCTAGAATGGATGGCTTTGATTCCAGAATGGATCGGCTTGAATCTAAGATTGATGATGTTAAGCTCGAGCTTAAACTTGAGATAAAAACGCAAATATCTGGACTGGATACAAAAATAACAAAAATGTTGATTTACTTGAAGAACAAAATGATCGCAATCGGACCACGCTAGATGCTTATTCCCATGTTTACGAAAAAATTATTGATAACGACTCGCGCGTCGAAAAACTAGAACAGCATGTTTTTGGTATTAAGCAAAGATAGGCTCTCCCCATCTCCCCATGCACAAATAAAAAAAGGACCTTCCAGGTCCTTTTTTTATTTGGTGCCCGCGGAGGGAGTCGAACCCCCACGCCAAAGGCGCTAGATCCTAAGTCTAGTGCGTCTGCCAATTCCGCCACGCGGGCACATACATCTTATTAACTCTTTTACGAGTCTTTATTTTTTATCAGAAATCAGTTTTTTATAATCAGGGGCACGCATTAAATTTGCAAGCTCCTTTTCGGAATCCATTTCGATTCTGAGCAACCAACCCTCGTTCATGGGGTCGTCGTTGATCAAACCAGGATTATCCAAGTGCGCTGTATTTACTTCGATGACTGTCCCAGAAACAGGGGCCATCAAATCACTCACAGCTTTTACACTTTCCACAACACCAAACTCTTCACCTTGGTTAATTTTCGCACCCTCTTCGGGAAGATCCACGTACACGATTTCGCCCAGAGCATCTTGTGCATACTCCGTAATTCCAACCGTCACTATGTTCTCATCAACCTGAGCCCACTCGTGATCTTTGGTGTAATAATATTCTTCCGGAATATAAAATGTCGCCATGCTCGTCTCCTCAAATTAAACAAAAGGGGTTGCGACCACTTTTGCTTCCACCATCTTATCGCGTATTTGCACGAAAATATTTGTTCCCACCTTAGCGGCCTCGGACTGCACGTAGGCAATTGCCACAGCCTTATTTAACGATGGGGACAGAGTCCCACTAGTTACCTCTCCTACTTCTTTGTTGTCAAAGGAAAACACCTTGTAGCCCTGGCGAGCAATACCGCGACCAAGTACTTCTAATCCCACAAGTTTTTGCTTTAAGCCCGCCTCTTTTTCCGACACCATTGGGCCTCGACCGAGAAAGTCTTTATCCTGTGGCTTGACCACCCAACCCAAGCCGGCCTCATAGGGATTTGTCTTATCGGTGATCTCTTGACCATAAGGAGTATTTCTTCCGGTACGCAAGGTATCCCGCGCACCCAATCCGATGGCTTTAAGCTTCCGCCGCTTTGTGCAAAACTCTTTCTATAGCTTTTCCGCACTCTCCCAGGGACAAACACCTCAACCTGTCCTCGCCAGTATAACCTGTGCGTGCGACATAGCAGGTTTTTCCATCAAACGTGGTTTTGGCAAAACAAAACTGTCGATTTTTCCGCAGTCCATTCCCAGTACGCGGGCAAGTGCGATGGCTTTTGGCCCTTGACAGCAAGCTGTCCCCACTGGCTAGATACATCTTGAATGTCAGCCCCTTTATTGTTTTTAAAACATGGGCCACATCTTTGCCGTATTGGCTGCGTTCACAACAACAGGTAATGCGTGCCTGGCTCGATACAATACACAATTAAATCGTCGACAATGCCCCTTATCGTTACCAAATAGAGAGTACTGAGCTTGACCGCTTGTAAGCCGCATTGTTGGTTGAAGCCACTGCACTGTCTCCAGTGCTTTGGGACCTTTCATATCGATCTCCCATGTGCGAAACATCGAAGATACCCACAGATTTTCGTACATGGAGATGTTCTTTAAACCTTCAGTTGAATCGGCATTTGCCAGCCGGCAATTCAACCATCTTACCACCCATGGCGACATGCTGGTCGTAAAGAGATGTTTTTTAGCTTCATTCATAAACCGTCCTTAGTGCACGCTTAAGCATTGTAACAACACTCAACACACTCTGAGAGCTCCTTCAAAAGCTCTTAAAAATTATTTCGTACGCTCTTGATAGAGCTTCCAAGTATTATGTAACAACATCGCAATCGTCATCGGCCCCACACCACCGAACTGAGTAAGAGCTTTTACTTAATCCTTCGGTATTAACATCACCACACAGTTTTTTGTTTTCGTCGCGATGGATACCCACATCGATAACAATGGCGTCTTTTTTAAAAAAGTCGCGGCCCAGAAATTTGGGGCGCCCAGCAGCCACCACAACCACATCTGCTTTTTGTAAAAGGGATTTTAAATCTTTTGTTTTTGAGTGGGCGACCGTCACCGTGGCATTGGCTTGAATCATCAGTTGTGCCATTGGTAACCCGACAATTTGTGAGCGCCCCACCACAACCGCATTTAACCCCTCTAGGGAATGCTTGTAATATTTTAAAATCTCCATCACTCCCGAAGGAGTGCACGGCGCAATCACGTGCTGATTTTTAAACAGTCGTCCTAAATTACCAGCGGTTAAACAATCGGCGTCTTTTTCCGGTGGAATCAGTGCAATGACCTCATCCGTGTTGATCCCTGGCGGCAGCGGTAGTTGCACCAAGATACCATCCACCTGATCGTTATCGATGCACTCTTTAAGAACCTTCTGAATATCCAAATATGTTGCATTTTTAGGCAAGCGATATTCGAAGCTTTGCACTCCCGCTTCTTTGCAGGCCTTGATCTTGCTCCCAACATAAACCTGACTCGCAGAATCATCTCCCACAAGTACGACTGCCAGTCCTGGAGGACGCCGCCCCTTTGCCACAATCTGCTCAATATCTTTTTTAAGATGGCCACGCACATGAGCTGCCACCTCTTTCCCACTGAGAATTTGCATGGAAAACTTATAACGGAGAATAAGACACAAGCCAAGGAAACTGGAAGAACTATGCGAGTTTCCTTAAAGAACCTTTTATACATTCGTATTTCTAAAAAATAGCGGTATCGTCAAGATACTTAAGAAGTGGTGTGTTATATTACAATAACCTTGTGCAGCCAAAATCACTTACGGCAGGCCTCTAAAAAGGGCATGCCATTTCTGTTGACGACTCACAGTGCCAGTTGTTACTTGTTAAACGGAGTCTGCGGCATACAAAGGAGCACACATGGCATCTAAAAAAGTAAAAGTAAATTCCGATGGAAATATTGAGTTTGCCATGGGCGAAGTGCCCTCTTCTCTAAAAAAATTCCGCCAAAGTCCCGAAATCGAGGGTTTCTATCGCTTTATCTACGAAAATGAATTGCGCGTGGAAGCCTTAGACATCATCGATAAACTTCTCGTTGCCCGTAAAGAAAAGGGCAAATCGAAAAAATCAGCTAAAGCATAACACAAATAACGACTCGTTTGAGTACAGCGTTTTATTCCACTACACACATGCTGCGCACCCATATCCACAATATGCTGATAGCCCATGTTGCCGATAACTGAGAGTTTTGGATTTTGACTTTCTTCATACCACTGTCACAGGTAACGCCCATGCCACCATTAGACGTCGCATCCCCGCAATTCGCTGTATGTACATCACAATAAAGAACACCTGTATCGTCTGGAATGAGTTGGCAACGTATATTACTCGCATCAAATACACACTGTTTTCCGTTTAACTCTTGAACTATAGAATCAACACAAACTTTTTCTGAATCTACTGAACAACGAAAAGAAACAGCGTCACCATAAGCAACGTTTGTAAATAAACTTATCATCAACACCATTGAGCTGATTATTTTCATCTGAACTCCTTATTTTTTTAAACGGGTAACAAATACCACATAAGAAGAAAATATAATTCTAGTGGGTGTGTAAATTATTACTATTCCTAGGGCGCACTCGCTCGGCATTCGATCCCTACGGCTTTCGCCACGACCTTCCACGAAAATAACCCTAAGGTCCGACGGTCCTCCGCCCTGCGGATAGCTGGCGAACAGTGCTCGGTAATACCTGTACATACTGTGAGTTTCTTTTTGCTTAGAACCTCTGTCTACGGAGGTCCCATGAACAAAATTCGCCTGTTTCAAAAACCCAATATTCAACGAGCTAGAAAACTCATTCAATCCAGAAGGGGGCAAGGGCTTATCGAGTATCTCATCATTGTCGCACTGATCGCCGTAGCCACAATGGCCATCATGCGTGTGATGGGTCAAACAGTTCAAGCTAAGTTTGCTAAAGTAACACAAGTTCTCCAGGGCAATAACAACTCAGTAGATATTCGTGTGGAAGCTATTCAAGAGCAACATTTTAAAAAGAAAGATATGAGCGACTTTTTTTATGGAACACGTGCTGCCGATGATCAAAACAAATAACGGGCAAGCTTCAATCGAAGCCTTGCTCATTAGTCTTACTCTAGTGTTTATAGTTTTTCTTGCATTGATGGCGGCTTATGTATCGATGGTCACTCGCTGGACAGATCACTGGAACTATCGCGCCGCTGTTTGTGTTGCGAGCGATGAATTTGTAAGAAATTGCGAATCTCATCTACAAAAAAAATTAGCCATTCTTTTACCCCAACGCTTTTTTACGATTGAGGAGATATGGAAAACCAATTCACACTCACAAGTCGTCACCTCAATTCATATGGGCACCCTTTTTTCCAAAAAAATCCGCGCAAACCTGCAATTGCCTTTACAGCCAGAATAAGCCGATCTCTTTTTTTCTTAAACACAAGTTCTTCCCTATCTTCGCAAAAAGGATTTACCACCACCATGGCCCTAACCCTCATGCCTTTTCTGATTTTTTGCGGCCTCTCCGTCATGGGCTGTTTGTGGTGGATCCAGCAAAAAGAGAATATTCAGTGGGCTTGTGAAAACCAAACTCTTAAAGCTCAAGCCGCCCTCATGACCGCCACCAATCTTCTCCTCAAACTTAATCCTCCCATGGAGGCCTTTGTGCTCGAGAAAAAACTCCTTAAGGCGGCACTGCGTGTGGCACCCACGCCAGTGGCAAAAGCGGCGATCATCGCTCGCCTTGTTTTTGTGCGTACGCGCATTACGATGATCTCCGCTCAGCAACAAATTCTTTTTCAGACTTACGAATCCAAAGCACAGCTCTATCTATGGTCTTTAAAAAATTCTATCCAACATTTGGTACACGATATGGAGCAGGCATGGAGCACAAGCCTTTACACCAATGTTCGCTACGGAAAAATTCGCTTGCACCTGCAAAAGCGACGAATTGATCACGGCGCTTATCTTTACTTAATTCCTCCTCATTTTACCCAGCTACAAACTCTCCCGGTAACTATCATCATTACCGGTAAGACTCTTTTTCCACGCTGGCTTCAGTGGCTCACCAGTCAGCCTTTATCTTGGCAAGAACGTTGCAATATGGAACCCGTCTATAAGGAGGCAAAGTGGTCGGCAAGAATCAGACAGGACAAATCATCGTGGAGTTTTTAATTTTAATGGTTTGCTTAGTCGCTCTTTTTAGTGTGATTAAATATCGAGTGAATGAACAATCCCATAAACCGCGCACACGCTGGGAAAAAAAATGAAAGAAACAATCCTTCAGTACATTCGCAACCATAAGGAGCTTGCTTTCTTTATTGCCGTGGTTTTGGTGACCTATCTTTTTACGTATTGCTCTCCCGATAAACACCCACAACCTACGACCCCACAAGAATCTTTAGAGGTCGCTACGTTTATCCCTGATGGGTTCTCTCTTGTCCCTATAGAAATTGCCAATTATCAGACGTTGGACTCTATTTTTGGATCTTTTGGTGTCGTAGATCTTTATGTTCAAGATCCACTATCCCCCAATTACAGTCGTTTGGTGGCCAAATTCGTTAAAGTGGTGCGCGCACCAAAAAACCCTAGTCATTTTGCTGCTCTTATTCCCCATACAGAGATTAATAAACTCATGCGCTATGCCGGCCCCTTTTTTGTGGTGATTCAAAATTCCAAATCTTCTGGCACGCACTTTGAAAACGCTCCCCTACAAAAGCAACGCATTTCCTCGCGTATCCAATTTAACACAGGAGATTAGATGTTTATTGTCTTGTTCTTAACTCACGTCTGGGCGGCATCCATTGCTGTACAAGCACCCACCGCCGATACCTATGAGTACCAAGTGTACGCCGAAAACCATAACGTCCAACGTCCCTCAGAAATTGTTTCGCCCTGCCGCGAACGTAGTATCTTACAAACGCTATCTGCAAAAAGTAGTGATCTTTTCCTCAATGGATCCATGGAAGATGCCCGTACCCATTTTAAGAAGATCACTGATCTGAAGTGGAAATGTGATTGGTCCAAAGAAGATCGCGCATTAATTCACCATGCGTTCTTGCGTCTAGCACAAACATCTATCGCCGAGGCAAAAGAGTGGGTTTTTGCAGCTGTCCATTTTGATGCCACTCTTCCTATCGATAGCAACGTGTTTCCCCCGCCCCTGGTGTCTTTGTATAAAGAAAAACAACGCGCATTGAATGGGCTTCATTTACCGCCGTCTACGACATGGCAGCCTTATGTGAAAATTTTGCGCAATGGTGAGTCTATTATAGATCGTGTCCCTACAGGGAAAGCACGGTTTACTTTTCTCTCAGATTCCCATGAGGCGGTTTCTATGATTATGGAAGGCGAAGAGCTACTGCATACTCTGCCGTCATCTACTCCCTTTGTACAAGGCGATTGTAAGAACTTTATTCTCAATAAGTCTAATAAGTGGCACGATTCCGTCGAGATATTTTTCGATTCCACATGTGTTACCATGCAACCACAAGGACAGCTACTTGCGCAAACATCGCTCATCGCTCCTCAAAATGCGATTGATCAGCAGTTTATGTTCGATGCCTCGCCGAAAAAGAAAACATGGCTTGAACGCAATTATCTCTGGGTGGGAGCCGCTGTCGTTGGTGCTATTGTTCTCTCCATCGAAATGAACCAACGGAAAGAACAAACCGTGACAACACCAAGTCATACGATAGAACGACATTAAAATAGGTATTGCTCTAAAACCCACCTGTGGCATTTAAACGCAAGCTACCACCGGTTAATAAAGACCCTAATAGCCCACCAATACCACCGCCCATACTGCCACCATACGATGGAGCGCTATAGTAAGAACCATAGTAGGGCGGACTCTGATAGCCCGACATATACGATTGATAGGTATTTGGATAATACCAATTATAGTTATTATTTAAACGTTGTAATTCCATTTGCATTTTCTGCGCATTATACTGCTGCCGTTGCATTTCCGCTTGAGCAGCGATGTATCTCTGTTGATTTGCCAGTTGCTGTGCATAGAAATAGGAATTGTACTGATAACCGTAGTTGTTACCAGGTATGCCTATGGACAACTGATTAGGCATATAAGAATAAGGTTGAGGAGATACCAATGTCCCCGGAGGTCTCAGTGTTTGACCGATACCACCATTTGCAAAAAAGTTTGGTACGGCATTGTAGCTATTCATCAGCGAAAGCGGCGATTGATACACTGGAACTGTTCCATAAATACTTCCTGGCTGATAGGGAGGAGTGTAGCCTTGGAAAGAGTAAGACGGAATCCCTGAATATTGATTTCCATAACCTTGTAAATAGGCTTGATATGGGGCATAGCCACCATTGGAACCAAAGCTTGCTTGCAATCGTGAATTTAATCCTGCACCACCAAAGAGCAGAGACAATAAATTTTGTCCTCCTCCTGCAGCACCTGGTGAGCAACCAAATCCCCCTGATTGATAACCAGGAAGAATGGCACCATAACTCCCACCATAACCAAATCCGTAACCATAACTTGGTCCATAAAATGGTGGTGGTGGCCGTGGAATAGGATAACTTGCAAGTGGCGGCCCCATACGTCCATTAAGAGACATTACTGGTCGTGGTGGACCATAAATAGCCATATTAGCGCCGGGATTATTGTAAGCATTTTTTTGTGCCTGATAAGACATATATTGATTCAAAACCAAAGGTCCTACATTAGATACAACAGAGCTTAAGAAATTTCCTACACCCGATAAAAAAGATCCTACTTTTGTTTCCGAAGAACCTCCCCCGTTTGCAACAGAAGAGTTCGGACTCTGATAGTTCTGAATAGATAAACTCAAATTATGTATTTGTGCACCCAAAGTACGTTTTTCTAAAGTTAATCGTTCATACATCTGAAGATTGTGCATACACCCCTGATAATCAGCCGGGTTTCTTGCAATTTGTGGATTTGAGCAAATTTGCGGATCGATTTTTCCACCAGGACGACAGGCTGCCTGATACCAAGCTGGTGTGGCGGTAAATCCTGTCTGTAAACACAATTGCCCCGACTGCGGCGGTGAGTATGTTTGTCCCCACTGTGTTGAACAATATTGCGCTGGATATCCTTGACACGAATTATTATTAGAAACTTTTGGTGGCTCATATGGCACTGGTGAAGGGCCCTCTGGCACAGGACCAATCGGATAGGCATTGGTTGTTTCTGTCTGCTGTGGTGCTTCGTATGTCGGTTCGTCAATATCCTGTCCAGCTGGACGACGATCTTTTAGATGAATATCTATCACAGAATACACTCGTGTCGGCGCACAACAATCAAGTCCGTTATCCATATGTGCAAGTACAGGCTCTACCCACGGATCCTGTATCTGCACGCGTAAAGCACTTTGTAAACGCATTCCGTCAGCAGTTAATTGCTGAAATCGTGCGTTCATTTGTTGGAGTTGCCCGTACATTCCCTGAACTTGCGCCTGTTGAGCATGTTGATAATCCTGGGGAACCACTGGATATGGCGTCGAAGGATAACTACATTGATCTCTTCCCAGCATTCCAAAAAAAGCATGGGATGCCGATGAGAAAAACATAATCAAAAAAATAAAAGGCAGAATTTTCATAGAATACTCCACACGTTTGTCTACCACTCTCTTTTCGTCATAATCTTAAGAATATTTAACTGGACGTTGTGCTAGGCTGACTTCTCAACCGATCAGATTTGAGGACGATCAAAAATTTCTGGTCTACACTCTACTCTATGTTGCCTACAATTATCTGTATCGATGACGAAGCTCACAACAATGAAGCCCTAGAGCGCTTGTTGCGCAAAAAATATACAGTTTACTCATCTACCTCTCCTGCAGAAGGTTTAGAGCTCATAAAAAAATATCAGCCAGCGATTATTATTAGCGATCAACGCATGCCGCAGATGACAGGCGTCGAACTTCTCGAAAAATCGTTATCCCTTTCTCCAGACTCGATTCGTTTGCTTTTGACTGGCTATACTGATTTAGAATCCGTCATCTCAGCAATTAATGAAGGTCAGATCTATCGCTATCTAACCAAACCGTGGGAGCCGCAAGATTTAATCATCACCATTGATAAAGCCTTTGAAACCTACCAACTCAAACAAGAGCTCAAAAAACAAAATGAAATGCTCAAGTCATTGGATAAACTAAAAACCGACTTTATGATTTTGGTCACCCACGAATTACGTACTCCGCTGACTGCCATATCTAGCTTTACCGACTTACTTAAAGAAGAAATTAAAAATGATGATGGTAAAAGCTACGTTGATTATATCGCCAAAAATACCAATCGCCTACATAAACTCATAGAAGATATTTTGTTTATTACTAAAATTAAAGCCAATCCAAAAGCATCTCTAAATAACGATTCTCCTCTGGATGTGACGAATCTGCTCGCAAAACTCGCGCAGAAAAATCCAAACCCACACGATATTCAAATCTCCTTACCACAAGCACCGTTACGCGTTTTATTGCCATCAGAATTTTTTACGCAAATTTGTGATCGCCTCATTCAAAACATGTATCTACACGCCATGGAAAATTCAATAGCAACCGTTTCTGCTAAATGGGAAGATGGTGTTTTACAAATGCATTTTTCCAATAAAATGAATTCGCCGGTTCATTTAAAAGCGGAAGAATTTTTTTCGCTCTTTTCGCGAAACGAAAAAGTTATGAATCATACCGGCGGTACAGGACTTGGTCTTTCCATTATTTACACTCTCGTGACCAATATGGGGGGAACTGTCGATCTGAATACAGATAACGAGATGTTCTCACTCACTCTGTCTTTACCCGCATCGTTAGCCTAGCGCGACTGAACACGAGATCCCGTCTGAAATCCCTCTCTTGTGCTGATCCGGCATATATCGGACGTTTTTTTCGAAAATTTAATCTCGAAGAAAGAATCCGTGCCGATTTTTTGCATACAGTTGATTCATGTTTTTTTGGCTGCTCTCTTCTTTTCTTTATGCACAAGTAAAAACTGTTGTTCTGTATCCAGGTCATCAAGAAACAGTGTCCATTGCTAATTCTCCGCGCATCAATGTGGAACATAAGGACATCGTTCGTTTGCGCGATCACGGACGTCGCCTCGATCTCATTGGTCTTAAAACGGGCCATACCAAAATTGTTCTTTCCTCCCAGACAATCGATGTGCATGTCGTACGTCGTAATACTTTTAAAACGTATCAACACCTTTTAACTTGGCAAAACGAAAAACTCGGACCCACCCTCACTATCGATGGCGACGAAATAACCATTGGCGGAAAAATTTTAACTTTTAGAGATTGGCTTGAGCTTTTACGAAGCATGCACACACAAGATCAATTTTCTATTGAAGCACGCGTGTCCAGTGAGCTACAAAAACAAATCAACCAACACATCGGTGCCCTTTTAAAATCCCATCAGCTTCCGCACACAGAAATTATTTTTTCAGGATGCTGGAAAATGTATTTGAGTAATGTACAAAAAATTGAAATTGAAAATTACAAAAAATTATTAAACCCTCTTGGCATTGCAGTGGCTACTTCACGTTTCAGTCTTTCGGGCACACCCATGATCGAAATCAATATTGTTGCAGCGGAAGTTAATAAAAGCCACATGACTCAACTTGGCGTGCGCTGGCCCGCGCAAACGGCGATTGCTCCTTTTTCTGATACGCTCCTTAACTCCGCATCCTGGCAACTAGCAATCGACCATTTAGAGTCTAATGGTTGGGGTAAAGTTCTTGCTTCCCCCACCTTAGTTGCTCAATCGGGAGATGAGGCCACTTTTCATTCGGGAGGTGAATTTCCTATACGAAGCTCCAATCAATACAACTCAAGTGTTACGTGGAAAAAATACGGTATACTTCTAAAAATAAAACCCCTTGCCGATTTTTCTGGAAAAATCGATGTGGTTGTTGACTGCGAAGTATCCCTTGTCGACTTTTCCCAATTGATCGATGGCGCCCCCACCATTCATGTAAATAAAATTACTAGTCGCTTTAATTTAGCAGAAAGCCGTACCATTGCACTTTCTGGTTTGATTCGCGAGGAGTGGGGTCGGTCCAAATCGGGACTCCCGAGTATACAAAATATTCCTCTTCTGGGAGCCCTTTTTGGAAGCGAAAATTACACCAATAACAAAAGTGAACTTGTCTTTTTTGTTACACCCAGGATTGTTCAATGAAGCTCGATCATATCGTGGATCAAATCACCGATGCGATTTCACAAAAAAATAATTTACATTCTCCTCACATGGGGAACACACAAAAGATGGATCAAACTGCCATCATAAAAGAACAAACCCAAGATCTTTCGAGTTCACTACAACAACGGGTGCACCATGAATTTTTTCAGGCCGGCCCTCTTGAACCATTGCTCACGGATGAGCTTATCACGGAGATTATTGTCAACTCTCCAGAAAGTATTTGGTTCGAAAAAAGTGGTCAATTCTATAAACACTCAGATTTTTTTCTTTCGCGCATCACTTATAATAATTTTATTCACCTCCTCGCTGACCAAGCTGGTGTGCAAACCAATTACAAGTTTCCCTTTGCCAATGGCGAATGGCGCGGGTTTCGCGTGCATTTGGCCTCGCCCCCAAGTGCCGCTGAACACACTCTTACCTTGCGTCGCCTGCGCCCATCGGCCCTCCACCTATCTGAGCTCTATGCTAAAAGCTGGTGCAACAGCCAACAGTTAGAGCAAATTAAAAAACTTGTGCAAACTCGCCAAAATATTTTAGTTGTTGGCACCACCGGTAGTGGAAAAACAACTCTCCTCAACTCCCTGGTACAGGAAGCCCTTCCCGATCGTTGTGTGTTTATCGAAGACACGCCCGAACTCGTACAAAGTCATGACCTCAGCGTGCGCCTCCTCACCCGTGCCGATGCGAGTGGTGCTCTTCCTCCCATTGAACAGTCTGATTTAGTTAAGCAAAGTTTACGCATGCGGCCTGATCGTTTGATTGTTGGAGAAATCCGCGGCGCGGAAGCCAAGGATTTACTATTAGCACTTTCTACCGGTCATCGTGGGTCTATGGCAAGTCTCCATGCGGATAATGCGAACGAGGCTCTTTTGCGATTAGAGATGCTTGTTTTAATGGGAGCTCCACAGTGGGATCTTTTAACCATTCGTCGCCTCATTCAATACTCGATTCATGCCATTATCATCACCCGTAAAGACAACGATTCGTGGAAACTCGATGGGCTGTATCGCATTGCCAGCCTTGAGTCCTTTGGATTTATTGTTTCGGAGTTATAGATAGATTTATTTGCGATGTGTACTCGGGCGTATCCTTAAAGTCTAAAAAAAGCGAAGTGGAGACCCACTTCGCCAGTTTAATTTTAAATTTGCTCTCATACCTATTTTAAGCCTCTACGTCGAGGTAACTTCCTTTCGGAATAGGGTCCCCCGGGGACGGGCGATCAGGCTCATTGGTTTGAAATGCTTGTACCAGTGATTGCTTCATGGGACTTCCTGTGACATCAATGACATCACGCTCGTAGTACTCAGGCTCAGCACTAACATTGTTATTTGTGTTTTGTACGCTTGGTGCTAAATACATATCGTCTTCAGCCACCATTATCGGTGTCGTGTTTGCCATTTGATGATAGGCATTGCGACTAGAACGCTCTTCCACCATCTGGCGATGGGCACTTACAGCCGCATTGATCGACGAATGGTGTCCACGAATCGATGGCGCCGCACTGGGTGAAAAATTCATCGGTGAAAAATTGTATGACGTGACCTTATCCATGGTCCCCTCCTTAGGTAGCCTCCAGCCACCTTATACTCTCGTATCGGAAGACTCTGTCTCAAAATGAACTAGACCTAGGGCGAGAAAGTGAGACTCAGATAATCTATACACTGGCCCCGATCCTGCAATTCTTTTACGTATGCAGCAAATCCGACGTTTATTCGAAAATATAATGTCAAAATCATGGACATGCGCTTTGCTATTTATCACCTCACAAAGTTTTGCTGCTCCAATGAATGACTGCGAGATGATTGATCTTGATCCACGCACTTTTCAAATCAATCATCACGGACAAATCATAACTATAATTGGCTGGAATCACCCGGGAGAATACATAAGAGGCCTCGTTGAAAGTGGATTGAAAGCAACCTCGGCTCTTGCTGAACAAAAAAAATGTTCTGAGGCGCATACTTTTTTAAATCAAAATAAAATTGTTTTCCAAGACACTTATTTAGAAGCAAAACGTGTAAGCAATCTTTTGATGTCGCAAAAAAATCATATAAAACAGATTGGGGTTGAAAGAGCATTTGAACAAACACAAGATGTTTTAAAATACAGAAAGAACATTAAAGACTCTATTCAATATTCAGTTTCTCTCTGTCCTGAGTTAAAAAATATTCTCACTGATTATTTTAAAGTCAACCCGGGACCTGAATTTTTATTCGCCGAAATAACAGCACATCCCATAATTGGGGTCGAAGATTTGCAGACATTGTTAGATTCAGAACGTATGATTCCAAAAGAAATGCAAGAAATTGACGTCTCAAATCTACCCCTTGATCCGAGTGTGAAAAAAATGTTTAAAAAAATGAGTGATTTTTACTTCCAAAACATATCTGAGGAACAGTTTTTGGATCTCTTGAGGAAAGAGCCAAACCCAGAATACCGACGACTGCTTACTATGTATAGAGACACCACTCTTGCCTTACTGAAGCGGGTTCCAGCCAGAAATGCTAAAATGATCTCGCGAATAATTTCGGAAGGTAAAAATCATGCGCTAGTAGTAGGCTTTAAACACGTTGATGACTTTAAAAAACAATTAAGCATATCTTGCGCCTCTACAATTAAAGATAAACGTAGAGAGTACACACCTACAGAGAAATAATATTCCAAAAAGAAATGGGCCCGCTGACCTACTTTTACCCAAACCTCAAGAGTTTAATCTATAGGTCTGTGGCTTTTGGTGCCAGGCGGATGCCAAGCTCAATCAGTTGGTGCTTGTCCACCACGCTTGGCGATTCCGACATCAAGCACTGGGCTTTTGCCGTTTTCGGAAAAGCGATCACATCGCGAATGGCCTCGGTATTACATAGGATCATGATCAAACGATCCACGCCCCAAGCAATCCCGCCATGAGGAGGTGTTCCATAGCTCAAGGCTTCGATAAAATAACCAAATTTATTTTTAGCATCTTCATCGGAAAGCCCGAGGGATTTAAACATCAACGCTTGCACCTCGGAGTTGTGAATACGAATACTACCGCCAGCGATCTCATAACCATTACAAACCAAGTCGTAGGCTTTGGCTTGTGCCTTCGTCAGACTTTCGCTGTCGCTCCCTTGCAGGAGCTTTAGGTGTTCATCTTTAGGCGCGGTAAACGGATGATGGCAAGCGACCCAGCGCTTCTCTTGTGGATCGTAATCAAAAAGTGGGAAATCCACCACCCAACAAAATGCATCTTTAGTTTTATCAATCAAAGCAAACTGATTACCGGCAGCAATACGAAGGGCGCCTAGAGCATCACAAGCGTTTTTAAAATCATCAGCCACAATAAGCGCTACACCCGTTCCATCTGGACATAAACGTTTATAAATATTTCCTAATGTATCTTGATCTAAGAATTTATTGGCTGGGGAATTGTAGCCGTCTTTATCTTTTTTGATCCACACTACGCCTTTGGCGTGATTGTCTTTGGCAATCGACGTCCATTTATCAAACTGCGAACGCGAAATTTCTTCCTTGGTGGGAACACCAAAGCCGCGCACCACGCCGCCACGCTGAAGTGTATCGCTAAACACTTTGAACGGTACATCTTTTACTAAATCACCGAGGTCTTGAATAACTATGGGATTACGTAAATCGGGTTTATCGGAACCATACTTGGCCATAGCTTCTGAGTATGGGATTTTAGGAATCTCTCCCACCGATTTTCCACGAAACGTTTGCCAAATTTCGCGTAAGAGCTTTTCGTTGATCGTACGAATATCCTCTTCCTCGATAAAGCTCATCTCAATATCGATTTGACTAAACTCCGGTTGACGATCAGCACGAAGATCCTCATCGCGAAAACAGCGCGCGATCTGAAAATAACGATCAAATCCCGAGACCATTAAAAGTTGCTTTAAAGTTTGGGGACTCTGTGGCAGAGCAAAGAAGGTTCCCTGATGCACGCGCGAAGGAACTAGATAGTCGCGCGCACCCTCGGGAGTGCTCTTATAAAGAATCGGCGTTTCCACTTCGAAAAATCCGTCTCTGCTTAAAACGTCGCGCACTTTTTTAACCACTTCGTGGCGCAGGCGAATAAATTTTTGTAAATTCTCCGAGCGTAGATCGAGATAACGATATTTTAAACGAACCGCTTCCGTCACTGTGTCGTCGTTGAGGTGAAAAGGTAATGGCTGTGCTTTAGATAAAATCGCGCAGGATGTGGCGGCCACTTCTACAGCACCAGTTTTAAGTTTGTTATTGGTCATACCTTCGGGGCGCAGGCGCACATCACCTTCTACGGCAACCACGAACTCACCACGCATATCTTTGGCACACGCCATGTCTGCCGCTTGCGGATCGAGCACCACTTGCACAATCCCTTCGCGATCACGTAAGTCGATAAATACAAGTCCACCGTGGTCGCGTCGGGAATCCACCCAGCCCATAAGCACCACTTTTTGACCCTGGTGGTCTTTTTGTAATTCGCCGCAGTAGTTGGTTCTTTTCTTCGTTTTTAGGAATGCCATATTTCTCCCTCGCAAGCCCAGGACCTCGAGTGTAGTCGTTTGTGTTGCAAGAGTAAACAGTCGACTCTGCCGAAGAGAGAGTTGACACGCCTCATCTTATCTCGACACTAATGACTTTTTAGCCCAGCAGTACTACCCTCACCTTCATGCCAAAAGTAAATATAAACGTTCCATCCAAATATTCGGCCCAGGAGACCTTCGAAAAAGTGAAAAAATTTTTCAATGATCCTGGGGAACTTAAAAAATACGACTCAGAGATGAACTGCATCTTTAATGACGCTCAAATGAGCGGCAAAGCCAAAGGTAGCAAGTTTAGCGCCGACCTTCAGGTCAACAATGCTGGAGATGCCTCGTCTGTGAACGTTATCATTGACCTGCCTCTTTTATTGGGCGCTTTTAAAGGACAAATTAAAAGCACGGTTGAGAAAAAACTCGGTCATTTACTCAGTTAGTTTTATCATCATGGCTAAAAAAAAGACGTCAATACCGACAAAAAAAACCGGTAAAAAAGTTTTAAAAAAGCCTGTAAAGAAGGCAAAAACGAAGACGTCTTCTCCTCCTACTCGTACAAAAAAATCCAAAAAAACGAAAGCCTCGATTAGCCCTGCACCCAAAAAGAAAATTGCAAAAAAAAATGTCGTGCAAAAATCAACAAGTCTTGTCTCCTCATTGCAACCAGAAGTTTTACACAGCACGACTAAGGGAAAAGGTACGGCTGAACCCGTGCGTGTGCAAGCCGAGATTGTTGATAATGCTCTCGCTTTAAAGGGTTCGTCCGAACTGGCGCCACTTGCCGATGGCTTAACTACCTATCTCGCAAATGTAAATAAATACCCTTTACTCACACGCGCCCAGGAAGAAATCATCGCTAAACGCTATTATGAGAAAAAAAATCCCCAGGATGCCGAAATCTTAGTGACCTCAAACCTACGCTTTGTGGTTAAAGTCGCCGCCGAATATGCTAAGTTTGGCCATCGTATTTTGGATTTGATTCAAGAAGGTAACGTGGGCCTTATGCATGCTGTAAAAGAATTTAATCCGCACAAAGGCGTACGTCTGATCACCTACGCCGTATGGTGGATTCGCGGTTACATTCAAGAATATCTTATGCGCCAACATTCCCTTGTACGCATTGGCACCACACAAAATCAGCGCAAACTTTTCTACCACTTACAAAAACAAAAAAATATGCTTGATCAACTAGGCCAAGAACCTTCGGTCAAACTTCTTGCTGCTAAGCTTGGAGTACCCGAGGATGATGTGCGCATGATGGAAGAACGCATGTCAGGTGGTGATATCAGTCTTGATGCCCCCTTAAGCGGCGAAGGCGACACGCCTCGTATTCAAATGGAAACAAATTCAGAAGAAATTCCCGTTGATGAAGACTTGGCCCACAAAGAAACTCTCTCCATGCTCGAAGATCGCATTGAAGAACTTCGTCCTCAGCTTTCCGAAAAAGAAGTGATTCTACTTGATAGACGTATACTTGCCGATGATCCCGTCACTCTGCAGGATATAGGTAGTGAATGGGGTGTGACACGCGAAGCCGTCCGCCAAATGGAATCCCGCCTGATTAAAAAGATCAAAGACGAAATGCTTAAAACCGAGTAGCCCTGGGTAGATGTTTCAGCAAAAAATTCGATCTTCAAAAATCACGAACTAAGAAGCTTCCAGATCGCGGGCTTGGAAAGCGTGGTTGAGCTTTGCACGCAAGCGCACAATGGCCTGGGCATGTAACTGCGACACACGGCTTTCGGTTACGCGTAGGACGCGGCCGATCTCTTTTAAGTTCAAATCTTCGTAATAATAAAGCGAAAGCACTAAACGCTGTCTTTCGGGAAGATCTTCGATTGCCGATGTGATCACATCTTTTAAAAATTTCACATCGAGATGGCTTTGCGGATTATTAAACTTACAACCATCGAGAATATTTAAAATCGATTTTTTATCTACACTGCTAAACGTGGGGGCTTCGTCGATGGAGACCACACTCACAGGTCGCACTTCGTTGATCAGTTCATGCAGCTCTCCCACGGAGATCTGTAGTCGTTCGGCCACTTCTTCGTCTTTGGGAGAGCGGCCAAGTTCCACTTCTAAATCCACCATCGTGCGATCAAGCATTTTGGATTTGTCGCGCACCGAGCGCGGCACCCAATCTTGGGCACGCAGTTCATCTAAAATAGCACCACGAATACGAAACTCTGCATAGGTTTTAAATTTATTGTCGCGTGTGGGGTCATATTTGTCGATAGCATCCATCAAACCGATCACACCACTTGAAATCAAATCATCTAATTCGATATTAGAAGGAAGACGGGCAGCAATTTTTTGCGCCACAAATTTAATAAGCGGAGCGTACTCAACAATGAGTTTATCCTTCTCCGTTTGCGTAATTTTCTGCGCTTCCTCTTTGTACTTTTTGATCGCTCCCGACATATTACCCCTTATTCCTCTTTATTCTACCAAACAGTTCCACTTTGAAAAGGTCGTGCCAGACTCATGCTATATCCAGAACTTGATTCCAAAAAAACTGTAACCCACCAGGAACCTCCGTACGTGTCGGAAATCCTTCAACTTTTTCAGCAATTCGCTTTAAACAAAGATTCGCTTGGCTCTGAGGAGCGAAGTCTGCAATCATCTCCTGTTTGTGGTTGGCATGTCTCAGATTGAGATCAAATGGAATGTATCCCATATAATTAAGACTCACATTGAGAAACTTTGTCGACACACTATTAATACGATGAAAGAGCGATAGCCCTTCTTTTTCGTTCAATACTTGATTCGTTACAATAGAAAAGGATTTGGTTTTATAGCGTTGATTTAATAACTTCATCAGCGCATAGGCATCAGTGATACTCGCCGGATCTGGTAAAACCACCACCATCACCTCTTGAGCAGCACTGCTTAAGTAAAGAACCTCGTCGGAAATGCCACTTGCCGTATCGATTAATAAATAATCGTAATGCCCTTCGAATTCGCTTACGCTATCCACCAGCATTTTCTTTTGAAACACATCGAGACGTGCTAAATCCAACGCCCCGCTAGCTCCAGGAAGAATATGAATATTTTTAGAGTATTTGACTAAAATGTCTTTTAAATCCACTTCTGTCGAAAAGAAATCCTGTAATGTATATTCAGGTACCTTTTTAAAAAATAAATCCACATTCGCAAGACTTAAGTCGCCATCTAAAATTAAAACCCGTTTGCCCATCTTTGCCAGATTGTGAGCTAAATTCACAGTCACTGTGGTTTTACCGACGCCGCCTTTTCCTGAAGTAATACTGATTGTGCGAATTCCACTGTTAGTCATTGGCTACACCTTCCCATTTGGAGTTAGAAATTTTGAAAATTAAATCTAAAATACGTTCCTTAGATGCCCACTCGAAATCCTCGGGGATCATAGGCCCTATCGCAAACGCAAAATACGGAGTCTTCAGCTGGCTTTGTAGATTCACCACTACACCATGACGACGCAATTGATCCAGATTGGTGAGCAAAATATCGTGATAATGAACCGCTCGGAAGCGACGTCCAACGGAGTACAACTCGTCATCCTTCATAAGTGCTGATAGAACCAAGTGCACACGTACACCGGCAATTCCTTGTGGAATAATTTTTTTAAGATACTCGATCTCGCTTAACTGAGCGAGGGTTTGGCCTTCAGTATCAATGAGAACAAAATCAACACCGTTGAGTGCTGCTAAAAGTTCATTGATATTTTGCCCTTTACTCCACACCATAAATGGCACATTTAAAATTTGGCTATAAATACGTAGCTGCTCGGTGGCTCCTACTTTATTGGTATCTGTTGATAAAATCGCAATACGCTTACGCTCTTTAATCACCAAATGACTTGCCATCTTTACTAGCGATGACGTTTTGCCAACGCCACGTGGACCAACAAACACATGAAATTTTTCCCGTAGCTTCTCTTTTACAATATCTGTATTGGAGTAAATCCATTTGGCGATCCACGCATCCATTAAGCCTTTTTTGCGTACATTTTCTTTAAGCTGTGCCGCCGCGTCTTTTAAAAGATCGGCCACAGTTTTTTCGAGAAACCCCTCACCTACTAATTTTTCGTAGTAACTGCTCAGCTCCTGAGGCACTCCATGGCGCGCTCCGGGATAAGATGGCCCGCTTGTTGTAGGTTGTTGCATACCTGCATTGATCGATTGTACCATCGATTGCAAACGCTTGATTTCTCCTCTTAGTTCTTCGATTTTTCCTGAATCTTTATTATTTACCAATGTGGCTGTAGTCTTTTGCATAACCTCTGCGGAGGGTTTCGCTTTAACTCTTGGCGCCTGCTCAGGTTCAATAAATTTTTTTGCCATAGCAGCAGCTTGTGCAGCCGCTTTTACTCGCGTACGTCCGTGATTCTCATCGATCACATCATCGGGAATAGAGGCATAATTTTTTTCGGTAAAAGTGCGCCGCTTGGCCTCCATCTTATTAGAGAGATTGGTGTACGCATGATTGATCATTAAACGCTGTTCACGTGCAGAGCGCTCAAAAAACTTTTCTTTTTCTTGTCTCGATAGAGTTTCCTCTACAATACGCTTCTTTTGATAGGTTTCTTCCGATACAGCTGCTGTGATAAGCACTTTTTTATTGTGGGGATGCCCCTGCGATTCTTTTGTCGATAAAATAATCGCGTCGGGACCAAGATCTTTCTTGATCATATCAACAGCTTCTTTAATCGTCGATGCTTCGTATTTCCTAACCTGCATAAGGGACCTCCACGACTCCTACGGAAGACACTTTCGCCTGAGATGAGATCTCACTATGCGAAAGCACAATCAATTGCGGTATAAATTTATGAGTAATGCGGAACACATGGCGACGCACTGTTGGGCTTGTGAGAAGCACCGGTTGACTGGCCACTTCAGGATGACTTTCGATCATCTCGGCAATCTGCATGACAATGGCCTGCATACGTCCACCATCCATGGCTAGCTGCACACCTTGTTCTGTTTGTATTAAAGACTGAATAATTTCTTCTTCGACATGGGCACCTAATGTCATCACTTGCATGGATCCATCGTCGCTCACATATTTTGCAGTAATGGCACGTGCCAAACGACGACGCACATTTTCCACAAGTTGATCCACATCTTTGGTGCGCGGCGCTTCGTCAGCAAGCGCTTCGAAAATGGTAAGCATATCACGAATAGAAATTTGCTCTTTTAACAAACCTTGCAAAATGCGCACAACGGTACCAAATGGCAGTTGCTCGGGAATAAGATCTTCCACCACTTTCGGATGTGTTTTTTTGAAATTTTCGATAAGCTGGCTCGCCTCTTGGCGACCGAAAAGTTCGAAAGCATAGACGCGCAATGTTTCGGTAATATGTGTGGCCATAACCGTTGGCAGATCCACCACCGTGTAACCACTGAGCTCGGCTTCTTCTTTGATGGATTTGGTAATCCACAGAGCATCAAGGCCAAACGCGGGTTCTTTTGTGGGCATACCTTCTATAGGACGTGCCACATTGCCTGGATCCATCGCCAAGTAACAATCAGGACGAAGCTCACCGCTCGCCACCTTTTGTCCTTTGATCAGAATGCGATACTCGCCCGGCTTTAACTGCAAGTTATCGCGAATGTGCACCGGCGGAATGATAACACCCAAATCCAAGGCAAATTGTTTTCGAATGCTCACGATACGCTCGAGTAAATCGCCCGACTCATGGGACTCAACAATATTGATAAGCCCATAACCCACTTCCACTTCCACCATATCGAGAGGTAGAAGACTTTCGATATTCTCAGCTTTCGGTCGCTGAGATTCTTCTTTACGACGTTCTTCTTCACGTACAAATTCTTGTTTTTTATTTTCGCGAATAATCCAACCTATACCACCAAGAACAGCGGCAATAGTCATAAACGGTGCCATCGGAAGTCCCGGCACCAAACCAATAAAACCCACTATACCGGATGCAGCCATAACTGCTTTGGAATTTAAAAACAACTGATTGGCCATTTCGTTACCAATACTTTGTTTAGTGGAATTTTTTGTCACCACAATACCAGCGGCAGTTGAAATCACAAGGGCTGGAATCTGACTGACCAAACCATCCCCGATGGTTAGCTGCATATAATAGTTAGCAGCGGTTGCGAGATCTAAGCCTTTTTGTAATACACCGATTGCCAAGCCACCTAAAATATTAATCGCCATAATGACAATACCGGCAATGGCATCACCACGCACGAACTTGGAGGCACCATCCATGGCTCCATAAAACTCCGCTTCGCTTTCGATTTTTTTTCGTCGTGCACGGGCCTGTTCTTCATTGATAAGGCCGGCATTTAAATCTGCATCTATCGACATTTGTTTACCGGGTAACGCATCTAATGTGAAACGTGCAGCAACCTCTGCGATACGACCAGAACCCTTAGTGATCACCACAAAGTTAATCACAGTTAAAATCACAAACACCACAAGACCAATGGCGTAGTTGTTGCCAACCACGATGCTCGCAAACGCATTGATCACTTGCCCAGCTGCCGACTGCCCCGTGTGCCCTTCGCTTAAGATCAGACGGGTTGACGCTACGTTGAGCGATAAACGAAACAAAGTCGACATTAAAAGTAGTGATGGGAAAACACTAAAATCTAAAACTTGGTCCGTATAAAGTGCAACCAAAAGAATAAGTAAACTGAGCGTGATCGATACAGTTAGAGCCAAATCTAGTAGAATAGATGGCATCGGCACGATCATCACGATCAATACACCAATAAGAGCCGCCGCCACCATGAGATCCATGTTCTTGGTGTATTTTTCGAATCGATTTAAAAAACCCAATATTTGTTCCATGAATCTACACTATCCTTCTACGCTTAAGTTTAAATACATAGGCCAGCACTTCGGCGACAGCGGCGAACAGTTCCCGTGGAATCACTTGGCCAATTTCCATAGTTTTAAACATTGTGCGCGCCAGTGGCTTGTTTTCGACAATTGGTATATTGTGTTCTTTGGCAATTTCGCGAATGCGCAAAGCCACATAGTCCTGGCCTTTTGCCAACATGATCGGCGCCGGGTGCTTATCGGGAGAATATTTAAGCGCAATCGCCAAGTGAGTTGGGTTGGTAATAATCACATCGGCCTTTGGTACATCAGTCATCATACGACGCTGAGCCACTTCTTTTTGAATTTTACGAATGCGCGCTTTAATGAGCGGATCACCCTCTCGGGTTTTTACTTCATCGCGCACTTCTTGCTTGGTCATTTTCATTTGCTCTTCCATCTGATATTTTTGGAAGAAGTAATCTGCGGCGGCGAGCACCAACATAACTCCGCCTACACCTAAAAGTAATTTAAACACCCCGCCAACTAAGAAAACGACGATCTCGTAGGCGGGCATGGTCGACATTTGCGGAAGTACATGCAAAGACGACTTAATCGTATAGTAAGCAGTAAAACCGATAATACCCATTTTAAAAATGGCTTTGATTCCCTCTGCTAAAGAACGCAAACTAAATAAACGTTTAAATCCCTCAATGGGGTTTATTTTATCAAAGTTCGGTGAAATGGCGTCTTCACTCACCAAAAAACCAATTTGTACAATGCTCGAGCCAAGAGAAACAACCGCCGAAAATAATAAAACAGGAGCTAATAAGTAAAGCGCACTTACTGCCATAGCTGCACTGATATCTAAAATATGCTCTTTGCCGAAGTGACCAGAGGAAATATAACTATACGCCAGTCGATAAGACTCTGTGATTTGATGAACGAAATATCCTTTCATCATCCAGAACAGAAGAGCAAAACCCAAAATAGACATAACAATGCCCAGCTCGCGCGATTGCGCAACTTGGCCACGGCGGCGGAAATCATCCCGCCTTTGCTGTGTGGCTTCTTCCGATCTTTCCTGATCACTATCTACAGCCATGCTGTCCTTACATCGCTTTCATGGTGCTAAAAAACACCTCTACATATTGTTCTACATTTATGCCCAATGTATTTACGAGAAGTGGGAGCATCACAATCATCACCGCAATTCCCACAAGTGCATTCACCGGCATACTCGTCACCAGTACGTTAATCTGTGGCACCGCCCGACTAACGATAGCTAACGCAATATTTATAAGCAAAATTGAAACCAATACTGGAGCCGAGACTTTAATACCGAATTCCACTATCGATTGGCCCAGCAATGTGACTTGTGAGAGGGTTTTTACATGTAAACCCCATTCTGTGGCGGGAATGATGTCATAACTCTGCGCCAGACCTGTCAAAAACATGTGATGACCATTAATCAATAAAAAAACCATTGTGCCCACGAGATAACAAAACGTATCGATCGGCGTGGACTGTGCACTCATGGTGGGATTAAACATTTGCGCAGAGGATAAACCGACAGACACCGAAATAATTTCACCGCCAATTTGCAGGCCATAAAAAAAGAAATAGGCCACAAAAGCGAGGATTAATCCCACAACCACTTCCTTCATTACGTAAAACATAATCTGCTGTATGGAAATAATCGGCACCAGCATACTTGCTTTAACAAATGGATAGATCACGAGACTTAAGAGAATCGACATGAGAACTTTCACGGGTTGTGAGACGTTGATCGAACCTAACACTGGCCATGCCACCATAAATGCACTCATGCGCGATAACACGAGCAAAAAAGAAAAAGCTTCAATCTCAAACAAGTGATAAAAGTTCACGTTACTTCGACCTTACTATTTCTCCGGCATTTCCCAGCATTTCCACCGTAAAACCCTTGAGCGTATTTAACATCCATGGACCCGCAAGTAGAATAATAATAGCCACAATGACCATCTTTGGGATAAAGGTCAGTGTGGCTTCGTTAATTTGAGTGATCGCCTGAAAAATACTCACTGCAATACCGATCACCAACGCACCAATCAAGAGTGGTGCCGACACCATAGCGATCGTTTTTAGCGACATTGTTCCTAATGTAATAACCACGTCTTCTGTCATAGCTTACCCAAAACTTTTAACCATCGAACCAACGATGAGAGTCCATCCATCCACTAACACAAAAACCATAATTTTAAAGGGAAGGGAAATAATCACCGGCGGTAGCATCATCATTCCAAGAGCCATAAGAACGCTGGCTACAATGATATCAATCACCAAAAAAGGTAAATAAATAATAAACCCAATTTGAAACGCCGTTTTTAATTCGGAAATCACAAACGAGGGAATTAACACCATCGTAGGCACATCAGCACGGGTTTTGGGATTTTTTACTTTACCGAGTTTTAAAAACATTTCTAAGTCTGCATCGCGGGTTTGTGAGAACATAAATTTGCGCATCGGCGCTAAAGCCTTGTCTAACGCCACTTCTTGAGACATCTGATTGGCCATATAAGGTTGCAGGGCTTCGCTGTTTACCTGTGTAAATACCGGCTGCATAATAAAAAAAGTTAAAAACAAAGACATTCCCACCAACAGTTGGTTCGGTGGCATTTGTTGAGTTCCCAGCGCTTGGCGCAAAAACGAGAACACAACAATGAGGCGTGTAAAGCTGGTCATTAAAATAAGAATCGCTGGTGCAAGCGTTAATACCGTTAATAGTAAAATAATCTGAATCGCCGAAACGATTTCTTTTGGATTGCTGGTATTTTTAAGACCGAAACTCACGGTGGGCACTGTCACCGACTGCGCCCACACTGCTCCCGTAAATCCGAGAATAAGACTAAAAATTAGAAATTTAGAGGTCCATTTCATCGATATATCTTTTCTTTTTAAAAATTTTCTTTACGTCATCAAGGGAAGAAACCGAAAATCCATCATCTTCATTTCCGTTCATCTCGTCGAGAGTTTCTTCTTTTTTATCGAGAACCTGATTAAAAGATTTGTTGCCGCTGAGTTCGGGGATTTCATCGTCGACCACATTAAGACTCTTAATTAAAGAAATATTGTTGTCAGTAACGCCTAAAAGCAAATATTCACCCGTTACCCGAATAAGCGTGAGGTTGCGTTTTGGTCCAAGATATTTTTGCGAAATAACGGTGATCGAATCATGATTAAAAGCGGCACCTGCTTTTTTGGCTTTAAGTTTTCGCGTAACCAAAAGGCCAGACACCAATAAAATTGCCAGCACAAAGAAACCCACCGCCACCCTTTGCAGGGATGGAACGTTCGTTTCTGAAGTCGTTTTCTTTTTTAAAGAGAGCGGAATCTCTGATTCTTTAGAATTTATGGTGGCCAATGCATTATGACTTGCAACAAGCTCTTTCGATTCAGCGGCATCTTCGACCTTCATAGTGTTGATGGCTGCAATATGCTCTTCGGCTTTTTTTGCTTGCTCGTTTTTTGGAGTGCTTTTAGCTAAATCATATACACGACTTAATTCTTTGATATTATCACTAATTAACGGAATCGATTCATCCATTAAAATAGTAAGTTTTTTCCCTTCGCTAAGGTAACTAATCCGCTCATGATAATTAGAGGCAATTTTACCATTATCTAGATTAATCCGTACGCGAACGCTATTTTCATCGTTATGAGAAACGTACACATTATTTATATCTTTTTTAGATATATTTACAAAAAGTTTGTCTTTTTTTAATTTGGTTTTATCCAAATCCCATTCTACAGTACGGCGAATAAAGCGAGTTTCCAAAGACGCCGTCTGTACAGGTTTTTCGAACTCAAAGACAATCGCTGGTGCCTTATTGATTTCCTCAAATTGAACAGAGTTCAGTTGATTAATATCAGCTGCAAAAACAAATTGTATGAAAATAGAAAATAAATGCATCATTTTAATTGCTCCACACGTTCTTTAGGTGAAATCACATCAGTTAAGCGCACACCAAACTTATCGTTTACAACGACTGCCTCACCTTTGGCGATGAGCTTGTCGTTGACATAAATTTCCATGGGTTCTCCAGCAAGCTTGTTGAGTTCGAGCACGCTGCCTTGACCAAGATTCAATAACTCGCTCACAATGATTTTGGTTCTTCCCAGCTCTGCCGTGAGCTTTAAGGGAATATCCATAATCATGCTTAAATTTGGCCCATCATCACCTTGGTGCAACTCGTGCACATTGCTCACTTCAGCCACTTCCTTTTTTGCCGCCTCTGACATTACTTACCTCGCTTTTTATTTCTTAATAATTTTATCTGTAACTTTCATGGCAACCGAGCCGTGGCTCACGCCGTAAAAACCTTTAAACTTAGGCACACCTTCCACTAGCACATTGATCTCTTTACTCGCGTCTTGTCCAAGGGACACCACATCTCCCACCTTAAGATCCATAAGATCTTTAATAGTGATCATCGATTCTCCGAGATTTACTTTTAAATCCACATTGATGTCGCGAAGCTGTTCGGAAATAATTTTTGTCCAGATTTTTTTATCTGTTTGATCGGCCTCCACTTGGAAACCGGAAGATAATTTTTGTTTGATTGGCTCAATCGCCGCATAAGGCATAACTAACGTCATGGTGCCGCTGGCTTTTTCGAGCTCCACATCAAATGTGGATGCGATCACTACATCCGTCGGCGGCACAATTCCCACAAATTGTGGATTGATCTCGGTACGCACAAAACTACAGTCGATCACTTCTACTGACTCCCAAGCGTCCTCAAGATCTTTAATGGCTAGCTCTACGACTTTTTTGACAATCGATAGTTCAATAGGGGTAAAATCTTTGCCTTCAACTTTTGTATATGGTCGATCGTCGCCACCAAAAAAACTATCAATCAAAGCATAGGCAAGCTTGGTTTCAATTACGAAAAGGGCTGAACCACGTAAACTTCCCAAACGTAACACACTCATGCATGTAGGTGTTGGCAGAGTGTTAATAAACTCTCCGAACTTTAGAAAATCCGTACTGGAGTGATTCAGTGATGCAATTTTACGAATTGCCGAAGAGAGTGTCACCCGAAACGAACGCATGAATTTTTCGTAAATGACATCGAGCTGTGGCAGACGACCACGAATAATACGATCCTGGCTGGTGAGATCATACACCACCACAACGCGTTCATCGCGTTTCCCACCAGCATCAAACGTTTGCTCGTTATCTGCAACTGCTGAGAGCAGTGCATCCACTTCGCTTTGTGATAAAACCTGACTCATGCAACCTCTACTGGAATAAATAATCCGTAAATAAAATCTTTTTAATCTTACCCTTCACAAGGAAGGAGTTGATTGTATCAACAAGTTCTTCTTTTAATTTTTCTTGGCCATTTTCTCCGGCCACTTCGCTATAACTTTTACTAGTAAGTAAGACGACAATGGTGTCGCGCACTTGCGCTTGGCGTGCCAGAATCTCCTGTTCGGTTTCTTTTGAATCCACATCTAAGCTCATAGTAATTTTCATGAACTTATAACCCTCACTGCCATTTAGGTTGATAATAAAACTTTCGAGCGCGACGATTTTGGCCTCGTCTTTACTCTCTTCCGTTTTTTTATCTTTATCTTCCGCTGCACCATCTTCCGCAATTTCAGTTTCCTGTTTAATTGCTTGCTTGGTCGCCTTGGCGTACATATAAAGACCCGCGCCCACGCCCAATAAGGCAAGAGAGTTAAAGATGATAAGAATCATGAGTATAAGCGGTTTCCGGTCTTTAGCCGGGCCAGCAGGCGCGCTTGACTCTTTTTCTGGTTCTTCTTTCTTTGCTGCATTTGATTCTGCCACACGTCCCCCATTGGTTTCCCCAACAAGTAAAGCAACAGGAGTGCCATACCGACTTTAGATAGGGATCAGGACCAAGAGGTCTTGCAAAGACTGCTCAAATGAAAATTACAGCCCCGCAAGAGCACTGCCCCACTATTGTTGTGGCGAGGATTTGACAGGACTCTACACAGCTGTGCTATAGAAATTTGACTCTTAGACATTTGTTTGGAATCTTCTTGCGATTTAAAAATACGCCCTAAAAGCCAGTCTAAAAATCGAGCTAGACTATTGACCCAAACTCTTATCCTGCATAGGATGATGAGTGAGTTCTTTTGAGTGAGTTTTATAAAAGGATGGACTATGAAAAAACCAGAACAAGTAGGAAAAGGTAAAAAAGAAAATCGTCTCGAAAAAGTCATTGTATTTATGCTCGTGGTATTGATTTCGCTTTTATCTTTTAGTGTTGGCGTAATCTCCGGAAAAGGGTTGAGTGATAAAAAATACGCTATGAAAAGTATTGATCAGACCTATTCCCATGCCCTCAACGAAAATGATTTTAAAGATGAGGGAGACGGTGAACTTTCCGAGGAAGAAATTCAGCAATTAGCCAACGCCGCTTTACAGGCCGCAGAAAAAAACAACGGCTCAGAAGCAACCACAACAGAAACCGCAGCAGCCCCTGCCAACGCATCTGCTGAAAAAGAAAGCACTGTTGCCACAAATGCAAGCAAAGCAGAAGATAAGACTCCAAAGGCCAGCGACACTGAAGAAGATCGCCAGCCCACTAGCGTTAAAAAACCGCAAATGCAAAAGCCCAATGTATCTTTAGATTACACCGTGCAAGTGGCCTCCTACCCCAATTTAAACGACGCCGAAAGCATGTCTGCATCTTTAGTTAAAAAGGGTTACCCGGCATTCCCTTTAAAAGTGAGTATCAAGGGACAAGATTGGTACCGCGTTAGCGTGGGTAGTTTTAAAACAAAAAAAGAAGCGATGGAGTATCAGCAAACTCTTAAAAAAGATGGTGTGGTAAAAGATGCCGTCGTTCAAAAACTTGTTAAATAATCATCTGCGCTTTAAAGCATGTGACGATCGAAAAAGGGACTTTGTAAAAGTCCCTTTTTTATTTCTGTTTTATTGATAACCGCATAAATAGCACTGATGATTCCACATCTTACAAAGATTTTCCTCGATTTTTTACACGTGTAATATTGACTCTCCGGCCCGTTTAGATGAGTCTTCGACCATGTCAAATTTAAGCACATTAAACCCCACGCAACAGCAAGCTGCCACCCACTTCGGTTCTCCTCTACTTATCATTGCTGGTGCGGGTTCTGGCAAAACGCGCGTACTCACCCACAAAATTTCACATCTTGTCGAAACAGGTTCGTTTCAGCCGCAAAATATTTTAGCCGTAACGTTTACCAATAAAGCGGCTCGCGAAATGAAAGATCGCGTAGCCACACTTCTTCCCCCACACCTGGCCTACTCGATTTGGATCAGCACTTTTCACTCGCTCGGCGTGCAAATTTTAAGACGATATGCTCTGGCTCTTGGTTATAAAACAGGATTCAGTATTTACGATGATAATGATCAAATCTCGGTACTTAAAAAAGTTTTAAAAAAACTCAATATCAATGAAAAAATCATTACACCTAAATTTTGTCAGTCGCGAATTAATCTTGCGAAATCTCAATGTTTAACCATGGATCAAATCGCTCAACAGCGTTCGCTCTTTAATAAAGAGTTTAGTCACATCTACAGCCACTACGAAACGGAGCTGAAAACCGCCAATGCTTTTGATTTTGGCGATTTGATTGCTAAAAACGTATATCTCATCGAACATCACCCAGAAATTCGCGAAGAACTACAAAGACAGTTTCAGTATATTTTAGTAGATGAGTACCAAGATACCAATGTTAGTCAGTACCGTCTGATGCGAGGACTATGTGGTAATAAAAATAATATTTGCGTAGTCGGCGACGAAGATCAGTCCATCTATGCGTGGCGTGGAGCGGATATTACCAATATTTTAAATTTCGAAAAAGATTTTCCCGGCACAAAGCTGATCAAGCTTGAGCAAAACTACCGCTCAACAAAAAATATTCTCTCCGCTGCCTACGAAGTGATTAAAAATAATACCCAACGTCGCGATAAAAAATTATTTACCGAAAATCCTGACGGAGAAAAAGTCAAAATAGTCGAGGTCGAAAACGAATACGACGAAGCTCGTTTCGTCGCAGAAAAAATAACAATTCTTTTAGGCGCCGGGGTATCGCCTTCGGAGATAGCGGTATTTTATCGTACCAACGCCCAATCGCGTGTGCTCGAAGAACAACTGCGCACCAAAGACATCCACTACAAAATGTACGGTGGTATGCGTTTCTATGATCGCAAAGAGATCAAAGATGTGGCCTCGTATTTAAATCTTCTTTTAAACCCTACCGACGACGTCTGCTTAAAACGCGTGATCAACGTGCCCGCACGGGGCCTTGGGAAAACTTCGGTGGAAGCCATTGAGACTATCGGCATCGAACGTGGTGTCAGCCTTGTGGAAGCAGCGATGATCGCCATAAAAGAAAAAGTTCTTAACTCCCGTGCCAGTAAAAAAGTAGCAGAATTTTTAGATCTCCTTGTATCTATGCGCTCCCTGGTGGAAACCCACGATCTCTACGCTCTGTATAACGAAGTGCTTTTACAAACCGGCTATTTAAAAGAGCTCGAAAGCGATGACACCATCGAGTCCCAATCGCGTATCGAAAACTTACAGGAGTTCGGTAATGCTATTTTACGTTTTACCGAAACCCATCGCGACGATGCCACATTAGAAAGATTTTTAAGTGATACCGCGCTTATGTCAGATCAAGACCAAGATACCCAAGATCTACCATCGGTAACTCTCATGACTTTGCACATCTCGAAAGGCTTAGAGTTTCCCTATGTGTTTATGGTTGGCATGGAAGATGGCTTGTTTCCCAGTGCGCAGAGCTTGGAAGACACTGAAAATAAACTTGAGGAAGAACGTCGCCTTTGCTACGTAGGTATGACCCGCGCAGAAAAAGTTTTATTTATGTCCTATGCACGTAGTCGCCGCCACTGGGGCGATCAAAATTTTAATCCACCAAGCCGCTTTATCGACGAAATCCCCGCTGAATATTTGGAGTCGTTAAGTCTGATCCAAAAACGTCCACAATTTATGAACCGCTACAGTAACAGTAGCAACTACGGCAGCACCGATAACTTTGACGACAGTAAGCCTTCTAGAAATGGATTTAGCAATCGCTCTGCTTCATCTGCACAAAACGATGTCTTCCCCGACTACGAAAACCTTAGCGATTCATATTCGGATAATCCCTCTCCCTACCGTAAAGGAGCACAAGTGCGCCACCCTGTATTTGGTGCCGGCTCCATTTTTCAGGTGGAAGGCACTGGTGACAGTATGAAAGTATCGATTTTGTTTCGCGATAAATCGTTAAAAAAGTTTATCGTCAAACACGCCAACCTTACGTTTATATAAGTCGTGTGCTACCTAATAGTGCCCTGAGAACCAACGTAAGGTAAATATTTAAAACTGTTTCTCAACCCATTCTTAGAAGCCCATCATAAATAGCGACATAACGAGAATTTTAGAAAATTTAACTCTCTACCTCCTTGCCATTCTCTGCGCACAAAGAGTAAACTCAAAGGCATGGATATCAATACGATCATTCGTTACCTCTTAAGCATTCCCTACATGGCAAATATTTTAAATTGGCTTTTCTTTGGTTTAGTGGCTGGTGTGACAGCTAAAATCATTTTACCAGGACAAGAAAATCTCGGTTGGATGCGTACAATTTTCGTTGGTATTTTGGGTGCCTTCCTGGGTGGATTTATTGCCGCCTATATGGGATATAATGTAAAAATTGGTTGGAATGTGTATGGATTTATAAGTGCCGTTGCCGGCTCGTTCATCCTTCTGATCATTAACCGCGTGGTCACTCGTTCTTAATTTTTGCACACTGTAGTGCTTATCCAACACCGCTATGATTACCCATGAACTTTTACCCGTGTGACTTTTATACGCCTTACGACTGCGCAAACCGACTTACCCCCCCTCATAGGCCCTTGTCTTCTCTACATGTTTATATTGCTTCTCAACTTCCTAACCAATGAACATACACTCTGATCATTACAAATTTACATTGTTTATATGAGAAAGTTTTACAAATTTACAAGTCCCATTTTAGCACTACAAAAAGTTTGAAACATTATATATACCCTGTTTCCGAGAATAATCAGTGTCGGCAAATACGGAGAAATTGGTTCTAGCGTATTTGAAAACACTATCAAAATATGGAAACACGTGGTGTTCCAGAGGGGTAAAATTATGAAAACTGTTTATCTAACTTTCCTTACTATTTTCTTCATGTCCATTGAATCATTTGCACATGGCTCATGCCAAGATGCCATTGTAAAGCTTAATAACGCACAAGCTAGTTATGATCATGCAATGTACTTGTCTCAAAATGCCGTTGCATTTTGCGGTAATGGTAATGAAATTTGCTATTTTCAAATAGCACAAGCCGTTCAATTAAACATAAACGCATTACAAAAAGCACAACAAGAAGTGAGCTACCAATGTGGTTATGGTGATGGCGGTGGTCATGGTGGTGGACACGGCGGTGGACATGGCGGTGGTCACGGACATTTCTAACATCTGTTACAGATAAAACAGGAAATAATCCGATAAAAACCCTCTTTTGATATAAAAGAGGGTTTTTTATTTTTAAGCATTCACTTGATCTTTTTTATTATGTGAACGCAAATAATTCTCAAGTGCCCGATAATTAGCTTGTCGTCTAACGTCTGGTTTCGCCAATACGCATCTCTGTAAAACACATTTCTTCCCTTGAAAATTTGCTTCCCAACCAAACACGCAAGAGTTTGCACCGCTCAGTTTACCCACTCTCGACAGATTTTTTACTTAATATAAAGTGGATCGTAGCACGCAAGGCCCGACTCTTTAAGATATCCCCTTAAAGTATCGGCAACAACTCAAGTAGTCAGTAAGGCAAAAGAGAAAAAGCTCTTACGTGTTTCTAGAGAGATGCCTTGGAATTTTTAAGTTCATTCCATTCATCCTGGTAGCTCTCTAGGTCCATAGGAGGACGCGTATCAGACGGACTATGATATTCGGCCTCAACACCGTCCCAACCCTTAAAGCGGTGCACTGACCCTTGATGTCCTGTTAAAAAGTTCGGGGTCAGCGCCGCTTTCCCCCCTCCCTCGGGAATGTCAACAATGTACGTCGGCATCGCAAGACCGGAAACATGTCCCCAGAGCTCGCGCTGAATACGAAGCGATTCCTCTATAGACGTGCGCAAGTGATCCGATCCCAGCGAAGGATCGCACTGAAACATGTAATAAGGTTTGACTCGCACATATAAAAGGCGTCTCGATAGGGCTTGCACAATGGCGGCATGATTATTCACGCCATTTAATAAAACCATCTGATTTAAAACCGGCACACCGTGATCCACAAGTTTTTCCACCGCCATGGCACTTTCCACGGTGACCTCGCGCGGGTGATTAAAATGCGTGATAAGATAAACCGGTTTGTGTTTTTTAATAATACGGCACAAGTCTTCGCTTATACGCATCGGGGCCACCACTGGCATGCGCGTGTGGATACGAATAATCTCCACATGTTCGATCGTGCGTAAATCGCTAAGCACGCGCTCCAGGTGAGAATCGCTAATCGTGAGGGGATCTCCACCTGAGAGAATCACTTCGCGAATACCGCTATGCGTGCGAATGTAATCGAGCGCTTGGAGATAATCGTTGTTGCGCACAAAGGCGTGATCGTTGGCGGTAAAGTGTTTACGTGTACAGTAGCGACAGTACACACTGCACAGATCAGTTAATAAAAAAAGCACGCGATCGGAATAGCGATGGATAAGGCGTTCGCGCGGGTGGTTTTCTGGTTTGCGCTCGCCTAAGGGGTCGAGCATTTCCTGATGCAGGCTTTGGGTTTCTTCCACTCGCGGCATTAAAATGAGACGGATGGGATCGAAAGGATTTTTTTGATCCGCTAGAGAGGCATAGTACGGTGTGGTTTGCGCGCGAAAAATATTTTTTTGACTGTGAAAACCCTGCACCTCTTCCGGCGCTAAAGAAAAATAGCGCCCAAAATCCTCTTCGGACTTAAGCGACATGCGAAACTGCCAACGCCAATCGTTCCACTCCTCGGGAGTGCAAGCAACGCGCGGAGATACCGAGGAAAACTGCAACTTCATACAGCATGATCTATCTGAGCCTTTGCTTATTTACACTTCGTGACACAAGGCGTTTTTTCTCTCCATTGGGCGCCACAGGACAGCCTGTGGGTGAAAGTGCTTTGTCTCCTCTCGGGGGATAGTTTAAATTGAGAGCTTATTTTAGAATTTAGATCTTAATGTTTTGGAGGTTTCTTATGAAAAGAATGCTCAGTTTATTTGCCTGTGTTTGCGCTCTTATTGCCCTTGAGGCCTGCTCCAGCCACCCCATCAAACCCGAGGCTGACAATATAAAAGTAAGCCGCGACGAAGCCGACAAAGACTGCAAAGAGTTAGGTGATGTTGAAGGACGCGTAAAAAGTGTGAAGGGCACATTTGAAGAAGCTTTGGAGGATTTAAAGTTGGATGCTGCTCGTAAAGGTGCTAACTATGTTCAGATCAAACAATCGGGCGCTATGGGCCAAGCCGTGCGCGGCACAGCTTACTGGTGCGACTAACTATGGGAGGAGCGTGCTGTGATTATTTCCAACTCTGCCGGCGAACAAATTATTTACCCCGAACTCCGCTTAAATGAAGTCGACACTGGTCTGAGACTTAAGAACACACTCACCACCTTTGGAAAAGTGGGCGGCATCACGCTCCTTTGTATTTTTATTCCCGTCTTACATTTTATTTTAGTGCCTGTGGGTTTAATCTTAACGATTTATTTAACCTATTCAGCCTACAAAAAAAATTACGATCTCAAAAATATCGAAATCCATTGCCCGAGCTGCGATAAAAAATCCACACAAAGTGTGTCGGGCACAGAACTTCCGATTCGCACTATCTGCCCCTACTGCGGACAAATGGTTTACTTAAGTAATGAGCATAAGGCCTCATGAAAACTGCACTTGTCACCGGAGCCTCAAGCGGTATTGGTTGGGAAATTGCCAAACTCTTAGGGGAACAGGGTCATCACCTGATTCTCGTGGCCCGCTCTGAGGACAAACTCTTAGAGCTGAAAAAACTTTTACAGAATACACCGATCACCATCGATATAATTCCACTGGATCTCTCATTAGCGACAGCCCCACAAACCTTATTTGAAAAAGTAAACTCCCTGGGACGCACTGTGGATATTTTGGTAAACAACGCAGGTTTCGGCGAGGCGGGTGCGTTTTCCGATATCGATCTTAAGCGCCAAGCAGACATGATCCAGGTGAACGTGACCACACTGACGGCTCTCACCCACTTGTTTTTACCTGCGATGAAGGAAAAACGCTCCGGCCACATCGTGAACATCGCATCGACCGCGGCCTTTCAGCCCGGCCCCTACATGGCGGTGTACTTTGCGACAAAAGCCTATGTGCTTTTACTGAGCGAAGCTTTAAGCGAAGAACTTTGTGAAAGCGGCGTTTATGTAACGGCGATCTGCCCCGGCGCCACCCACTCGGGCTTCCAGAAGGCAGCACACCTGACAACCGCCCATTTGTTTCGACGAGGCGGTATCCCCTCCTCGCTTGAGGTTGCACGTTTTACCCTCAAGGCCATGGAAAAACACAAGGTCATTGCCATCCACGGCCTTATGAACAAGCTCATGGTGTGGAGCTTGCGCCTCACCCCGCGTTTTCTGGCGCGCAAGGTGGCAAAGCTTTTAGTGAAAAACGCTTAATACTTCTTAAGAGAAGTGGCGTGGGATGCTGCATCCCCATAAAAGCGCTTAGCTGCAGCCCTTGAAAATAGATAAAAAACACTTCAATAGTCCTCGGGTAAGAGTAGAAATCAGTTCTAGGGAGTTTTTAGAAATTATGTTATATTGAAAAAGACTTGAAGTATCCCGGGGGCGTACTGGCTTCGACGTGGGTAGTGAAACTTAGGGAGCATACCGAGGCGCATGAGGACCTCGTAAAAAATGTGCAAACTTTTTATTTGGCGAATCTTTCGCTTTTGCTGCTTAATTTATAGCAGCCATCGAGCGGGTTAACGGTGACGGAACTCGTAAGGTGTAACTTTAGTCACCTCGGTTTTTAAGTGTTGTTGCGAGCTTAACGACTTAAATTTTTCGGAACACGTGGTAGCAAAGTTTGTCGTTGTACGATGCTGCCTCAGTTTAACAGCGACTAAGTATGTAGCGCCTTAATGCGGATCGCTTGCGGACGGGGGTTCAACTCCCCCCGCCTCCACCACTCTTATCGGGGGTCTTTTGGCCCCCGGCCTTTTTCAACCACTTAAATCAGTTTTTTAATAATTCTCAATGATTTTAATAATTTGTATTACAAAAATATCTGCCAAATCAAAGCTACAAAACACAGAAGTATTTTAATA